>NZ_JBHVVP010000003.1:822336-844675 GCF_042882605.1 Streptomyces sp. NPDC058198 | reverse complement strand
GCCCCGGCGGCCGGCGGCCCCGCGGCCCCCCCGCCCCCGGGGGGCCGGCCCCGGCGGCCGGCGCCCGCGGGGCGGGGGGCGGGCCCGACGGGGGCCGCATTAACGCCCGGCGCGAGACCGGTGCGGGAGCGGGTCAGCCCCGCCCCGGCAGTACCACCACATCCTCGGCCGCGAAGGCGACGCCCACCGTCGCCCCCTCCCCCGGCGCGTCCCGCAGGGCGCACTCCGCCTCAAGCACCGGAGCGTCGCCGGGCCGCAGCAGCACGGCGGCCCGGCTGCCACGGAACGTACGTGCCTCGACCGTGCAGCGCAGCCCCTCGGCGGGGTCGACGAGACGCACCCCGGCCGGCCGCACCAGCACCGTCCGCTCGCCCTGCGGGGAATCGCCGGGCACCGGGATCTTGCCCCACACCGTGTCGGCGGCCTCGCCGCTCACCGTCGCGTCCACCACATTGTCGAAGCCGAGGAACCGTGCCACGAAGGCGGAGGCCGGCCGCTGCCAGACCTCCAGCGGTGTGCCGGTCTGCGCGACGCGCCCGTCCCGCATCACCACCACACGGTCGGCCAGCGCGAAGGCCTCGCCCTGGTCGTGGGTGACGGCGAGCACCGTCGTACCCAGCTGTCCGAAGAGCCCGCGCAGTTCGACGACGAGCCGCTCCCGCAGACTGCGGTCGAGTTGGCCGAGCGGCTCGTCCAGCATCAGCAGCCGTGGCCGCGGGGCGAGCGCCCGCGCCAGGGCGACCCGCTGCTGCTCCCCGCCGGACAGCGCGGCGACGGCCCGCCGCCCGGCGCCCGGCAGACCGACGAGGTCGAGCAACTCCTCGACCCGGCGGGCCTGTTCGTCGCGCGCGACGCCACGCATCCGCAGCCCGAAGGCGACATTGCCGCCCACATCACGCTGCGGAAAGAGCTGATGGTCCTGGAACATCAGCCCGACCCCGCGCCGGTGCACCGGCACCCCCGACTGGTCGGCGCCGTCGAGCAGCACCCGCCCGCCGTCCGGGGACCGCAGCCCGGCCACCACCCTCAGCAGCGTCGACTTGCCGCTGCCGCTCGGCCCCAGCACACAGACGATCTCGTGCTCGGCGATCTCCAGGTCCACCGCGTCGAGGGCGGTACGGGCACCGAACCGTACGGTCACGTCCGACAAGGTGAGCAGGGCCATCAGAACTCTCCGGAACGGTCGGTACGGATACGTTCGAGCGCCAGCAGCGACACCGCGCACACCACCATCAGGACCGTGGACAGGGCCATCGCCTGGCCGTAGTTGAGCTCGCCGGGCCGCCCCAGCAGCCGTGCCACGGCGACCGGCAGGGTCGGCCGGTCCGGACGTGCGATGAAGACCGTCGCGCCGAACTCGCCGAGCGAGACGGCGAAGGCGAAACCGGCCGCGACCAGCAACGCCCGCCGTACGAGCGGCAGATCGACCTCCCGCCAGGCGCGCAGCGGTGACGCACCGAGGACCGCGGCCGCCTCGCGCAGCCGGCCGTCCACCGCACGCAGCACCGGCAGCATCGTCCGTACGACGAAGGGCACCCCGACCAGCGCCTGGGCGAGCGGCACCAGAATCCAGGAGGCCCGCAGATCCAGCGGCGGCTTGTCGAGCGTGATCAGGAAGCCGAAGCCGACGGTCACGGCCGAGACCCCGAGCGGCAGCATCAGCAGCGCGTCGAAGCCGCGCACGAGCCGGCCCGCGCGCCTGGTGAGCGCGGCGGCGGCCAGACCGCCCACCGCCAGTGCGACGGCCGTCGCGACCAGGGCGTACCGCAGCGAGTTCCACACCGCTTCCAGCGGCGGTACGAGGAAGGTGCCGCCGCTCGCCTCCACCGATCCGAGGGCACGGAAGTAGCCGAAGCCGTACCCGCCGGGACCGTCGAGCGACCGCTCGACGAGCACGCCGAGCGGCAGCAGGATCAGCAGCAGCACCACGGCGAGGACCCCGCCGAGCAGCGTCCACTGGCCGGCTCCGCGCGGCCGGCTCGCGGTCTGCGCGGGGTCGACCAGCTTCAGCGCGGACTCCCGTCTCCGTACGGTCCACGCGTGCACCGCCAGGATCCCGCCGACCGCCGCGAACTGCACCAGCGTCAGTACGGCAGCGGTGGGCAGGTCGAGCAGCTGCGCGGTCTGCCGGTAGATCTCCACCTCCAGGGTGGAGTAGGCGGGGCCGCCGAGGATCTGTACGACGCCGAAGGAGGTGAAGGTGAAGAGGAAGACCATCAGGGCGGCGGCCGCGACGGCGGGGCCGAGGGCGGGCAGCGTCACCCGCCACCAGGCCGCGAGCCGTCCCGCGCCGAGCACCCGCGCGGCCTCCTCCTGGCGTGGGTCGAGCTGGGACCACAGGCCGCCCACGGTCCGTACGACCACCGCGTAGTTGAAGAAGACATGCGCGAGGAGGATCGCCCAGACCGTGGTGTCGAGCCGTACGCCCCACAGCTCGTCGAGCAGTCCGCCGCGGCCGAGCAGCGCCAGGAAGGCCGTGCCGACGACGACGGTCGGCAGCACGAACGGCACGGTGACCACCGCGCGCAGCAGCTGCTTGCCGGGGAAGTCGAGGCGCGCGAAGACATACGCGCCGGGCAGGGCGATCAGCAGGGTGAGCGCGGTGGAGGCGAGCGCCTGCCAGGTGGTGAACCACAGGACGTCGAGAATGTCGGGGCGGCGCAGTACGTCGCCGATCCGGCCGAACTGCCAGCCGCCGTCGGCCTTCAGCCCGCGACCGACGATCGCGGCCACGGGATAGGCGAAGAAGACCGCGAAGAACGCGGCGGGCACGGCCATCAGGCCGAGCCGCACCGCGTTCCCGCGTCCGGCTCGCGCCGGTGCCGGGGTTACTTCACTACGAGTGAGGACCACGACTGGATCCACTGCTCACGGTGGGCGGCGATCTTGTCAGGAGCCATGGTCTCCGGTGTGTCGACGGTCGCGCCGAACTCCGTGAACAGCTCGGGCAGTTCGATGTCCTTGACCACCGGGTTCACGAACATGTTCAGCGGCATGTCCGCCTGGAACGGCTTGCTGATCAGGAAGTCCAGCAGCGCCTTGCCGCCCGCCTCGTTCTTCGCGCCGCCCAGCAGCCCGGCGAACTCGGTCTGCCGGAAGCAGGTGCCGGTGGAGACTCCGGTCGGGGCCTCCTTCGGCCGCGGCTCGGCGTACAGCACCTCGACCGGCGGGCTGGAGGCGTACGAGACGACGAGCGGCCGGTCCCCCTTGGCCTGCTTGCCGCCCGCGGAGCCCGAGAAGGTTCCGTTGTAGGCCTGATCCCAGCTGTCGACGACCTGGACGCCGTTGGCCCTCAGCTTCTTCCAGTAGTCCTGCCAGCCGTCGTCGCCGTACTGCGCGGCGGTGCCGAGGAGGAAGCCGAGGCCCGGCGAGGACGTCGCGGCGTTCTCCGTGACCAGCAGGTTCTTGTACTGGGGCTTGATCAGATCGTCGAAGGACCGCGGCGGCGCGAGCTTCTTGTCCGCGAAATACTTCTTGTCGTAGTTGACGCAGATGTCGCCGGTGTCGATCGGGGTGACCCGGTTCTTGTCCGGGTCGAGCTGGGCGCCGGTATCGACCTGGTCGAGGCCCTTCGCCTTGTACGGCGTGAACAGGCCGTTGTCGAGGGCGCGGGAGAGCAGCGTGTTGTCGACGCCGAAGAAGACATCGCCCTGCGGAGAACCCTTCGTCAGGATCTCCTTGTTGAGGGCCTCGCCGGCGTCGCCGCTCTTCAGCACCTTGACCGTGTAGCCGGTCTCCCGGGTGAACTGCTTCAGCACGGACGCGGAGGCGGCGAACGAGTCATGGCTGACGAGCGTGACGGTCTTGGACGGTGAACCGCCCTTGCCGTCGCCGTCACCGGACGACGCGGAGCCGCCGGACCCGCCACAGGCGGCGAGGGCCGAGACACCGAGCGCGGCGGTAATCGCGGCGGCCGTCATCTTTCTGGTGGTACTCACTGGTTTTCCTCCTGGGATGTCCAGGAGAAGACGCGGCCCTGCCCGGAGTCCGGTCGGACCGGACTCCGGGCAGGGCGCAACAGCTTGAGTGATGACCGAACTTCCTACCCAGAATGACCTGGGCAAGGTTCAGAGGGTCTGCGGCCGCTGCCCGTTCTCACGGACATGTGCCGCACTCTCAGCGCTGTGGCGCTCCCCTGTCGGAAATATGTAATGCGTGCGCGCCCAGGGTACATGGGACGTTTTCCGGTGCCCCGGGTGCTCCTACGGCGCCTGGGCCCCGCCCCCCGACAGGACCTAGCGCTCCTGAGCCGCGAGCTGTCCGCAGGCTCCGTCGATCTCCTGGCCGCGGGTGTCCCGCACGGTCACCGGCACGCCGTGAGCGGCGATGGCCTCGACGAAGGCCTTCTCGTCCTCGGGGCGCGACGCGGTCCACTTCGAGCCGGGGGTCGGGTTGAGCGGGATCAGATTGACGTGCACCCGCTTGCCCTTGAGCAGCCGGCCCAGCCGGTCGCCGCGCCACGCCTGGTCGTTGATGTCACGGATCAGGGCGTACTCGATGGAGACCCGGCGGCCGGACTTCTCCGCGTACTCCCAGGCGGCGTCGAGCACCTCCCGGACCTTCCAGCGCGTGTTGACGGGGACGAGGGTGTCGCGCAGCTCGTCGTCCGGCGCGTGCAGGGAGACCGCGAGCCGGCATTTGAAACCCTCGTCGGCGAAGCGCAGCATCGCGGGCACCAGACCGACCGTCGAGACGGTGATCCCGCGCTGCGAGAGGCCCAGGCCGTCCGGCTCGGGGTCGGTCAGCCGGCGGATGGCGCCGACCACCCGCTTGTAGTTGGCGAGCGGCTCGCCCATGCCCATGAAGACGATGTTGGACAGCCGGGAAGGACCGCCGGGGACCTCACCGTCGCGCAGGGCGCGCATGCCGTCGACGATCTGGTGCACGATCTCGGCGGTGGACAGATTGCGGTCCAGGCCGGCCTGCCCGGTCGCGCAGAACGGGCAGTTCATCCCGCAGCCCGCCTGCGACGAGATACACATGGTGACCCGGTCCGGATAGCGCATCAGCACGGACTCGACCAACGTGCCGTCGTGCAGCCGCCAGAGCGTCTTACGGGTGGTGTCGTCGTCGCAGGAGATGTGCCGTACGACCGACATCAGGTCGGGCAGCAGCTCCGTCGCCAGCTTCTGGCGCGCGGTGGCCGGGATGTCGGTCCACTGCTCGGGGTCGTGTGCGAACCGCGCGAAGTAGTGCTGCGACAGCTGCTTGGCGCGGAACGGCTTCTCGCCGATCGCGGCGACGGCCTCGCGGCGCTCCGCGGGGGTGAGGTCGGCGAGATGCCGCGGCGGCTTCTTGGCTCCGCGGGGCGCGACGAAAGTGAGTTCTCCGGGTACAGGCATGGTTCCTCCAGTCTTACAGACACGCCGTGGTAGTAGAGACCCTCGCCAGCTCAGAAGGGATGAAGGGCGCACGCACCTGGTCGGTCTTGGTCGTCATCAGTCGACGTCGGTGCCCCTTTGACGGCCCACAGACGGTCCAGCGAAGCGCAGGGACAGTGACCGATTACACGACATGAGGAACACCAATCGTCATCCACCGCGCAGCCGGAACGGGTGAGTGGCGGGTGACAATCCCCGCTCAGATCGCGGGCCTCACTCGCAGTGACGAGGACGTGGTCGAGTTCCTACACCACGCTGGCCTGCCGGACGGCGATGACGAGATGGATGATCCACGCTGGGTGGATCGTCAAGGCGGCCGCCCGCGCGAGTACGGCGCGACCGAGTCAGCGCCGTCGCGGGGGGCACTTTTTCGACTCTGCACAGTCCTGGTTCGCGGTCGGCCAAGGCCCGCTCTTTCGCTATGCCTGAGAAGTCGGATGGCCGGGCCGCCCCAGATAATGCGGGCCTCCCGCCGATGCATCTCCTCCACCAGATCGGATAGAACCTCTGCACTGTTCGGTCTCGATCAACTAAGCTCACGCATCAACTTCGTTAAGTTGGGGGATCGTTGGCCAGAACGACAGAAGTAGAAGACCGCGCTATCGAGCAGTTGCTGCGCCACGATCGAACCATCCTGGATCTACGACAGGAGATCCGAAGAGCTCGTCTCGCAAGATTTACCGTCATAGCGATTTGGTCTTCAACCCCACTGTTAGTTCTATTTCTACTAGTCGGAAACATTGCGACCTGGCGAAGATTCGACTTCGCTCGCATCAATCTCGCATGCATTCCCATTACGG
Source organism: Streptomyces sp. NPDC058198 (assembly GCF_042882605.1). Lineage (NCBI taxonomy): Bacteria > Bacillati > Actinomycetota > Actinomycetes > Kitasatosporales > Streptomycetaceae > Streptomyces > Streptomyces sp. NPDC058198. The sequence continues at coordinate 838,494 of NZ_JBHVVP010000003.1, read as the reverse complement.
TCGCACTCCTAATCGCCTCCTTTATCGTATTCATTAGAATCGTAGACACTGCACATGCCCACTGGGAGGCGGATTACATATCAACAAAGCGGCTGGACCTAGAGATTGAAATCGAGCGCAAGAGGTTGCACGCCGCAAATACTGCCCTGTCGACGGGAACGCATCGACACGTTTACAGGGAGACCATTCCGGTCGCAATCGAGCAATACCGAAGCGAAAGCAAATACTACAGAAGGGTCCACAACACCTTTCAAAGCGTAATCATAGTTGGCTCCCTCGGGGCCTCAACCCTCGCAGGACTTGCCGAGACACCCCCGCCTTACAAATGGCTCGTGGTCGGAGTGAGCTTCACTGTTGGCGTTGCAGCAGGCTTCACCGGATACTTTAAATTCCGCGAGAGAAGTTTTCACCTACAACAAACAGCGGACGCTATCGAAGAGGAAATGGATACATTCATCCTCAAGGTTGGCAGGTATAGAAACCAGCCGAATAATGACACAGCCATGGTGGATTTCACGGAGCGAGTCGAATCCCTCAAAAGCGACCAACGGAAGCGTCAACAGCAGTTGGATCAACCGACCGAAACTCCACCAGCTTGACCGCAGGCCGACACGACGAGTGAGCTGGACTATCACATACGCGGACGGGGACATTGGGCCCTCGTGTCCGATATGAGGGGATATTAATGACTCGCGATACCTCCGAGCCTCGAACGCTGATCTCTTACTCACATGACAGCGATGCGCACAGAGAAAAAATTCGACGCTTCGCGGAACGTCTTCGGCGCGCCGGCATCGATGCGTGGATAGATCAGTTCGACGAGCACAACCCACCTGAGTCATGGCCTGACTGGATGCGACGTGAGATTGACAAGTCCGATTTCGTGATCGTGGTTGTCACAGAGAACTACGTCCATCGATTCAATCGGGAGACGGGACCAGGTATCGGGTCCGGAGTCCGCTGGGAGGGGGCGCTCATCACGGCAGACCTATATCACAGCAGGAGAGAGCGCGCCAAGTTTATCCCGGTCGTGCTTCGCGTAGAGGACGCCAGCCTCATTCCACCACCTTTGAACCTGACCAGTTGGTTCGTAATCGGCGAATCAGCAGATGCCGATATTGCACGTCTGGTGCAGGTACTGCTTCGGAATCCTGGGGAACTACCCAGCGAACTGGGGATACCCAACTCTTCCCCGGGCACGTCCTTTCACTTCGATGGGATCCAACCGAGCCCGGATGTAGACAGGGCTTTCGGGGAGGCCGCCGGAGGCGAAACTCAAGGAGCCATCCGTCAACTTGACGCGCTACTCCACCACGCGTACGGAGACGAACGAGCATACATTCTCTTCCTCCAGGGTGTACTACATCACAAAGTTGGCGAGGTGTCGCAGGCCATGGCTTGCTTTAATCGAGTCATGGAAACAACAGGGCACATCAATCTGCGGGAATCATCCACGCAAAGATTGACAGTGCTACTCGCTGAATTCGACTCACATTTCGGCGAAACCGGCCCCGTCACCGCAGCCACAAACTGGCTTGCGAGCGTTAAGCGTGGCAAAAAACGCGAAGTCTGGAAGGCGCTTACGCGCGAACTAAGGCTTACCCTGGCTCAAGATTGGATCATCGCCAACGAGGGGCACCCCGGCTTGGCACCTTACAGCCGCGATGAACTGGCGGAGGCGCTGGCGGTCAAGAATCCCAGACACCCACTCAGTAAGCACTGCCTACGAAGTAAACTGGAAGTTCTGCAGCACCATTACAGGCGCTGGGATATCAATGGTTGGGGCGCGGCGAGCAACCCGCGCAGAATCGGCCTAGATTATGAGCTGGTTGTAATGTCCCCAGCCGACGAAGGCATTTTGGTGACGGGAGAGGGGGAGTTTATTTCCGTATACCCCATCCTCATGAGGAAGGTTGGCCCCGACTGGATGGTCGCAAACTTCACTGCCGCCTATCCAATCCCCGGCTGGCCTCCGCGAGCGGAGGAAATTCCTGCACCCATGCTGCGATTCGCGCGGCTCACCACTGAGGCCGACATTACCGACAAATCACCAACGGAAGAGTAGGGGGCCGCGCCCCTGTCTCGCGCCACCCAGGAGCAGCCGCCCATGGCAGGCCGGAGCAAGTCATTCCCTGCTCGGCAAAAGCGTCTCGCTGATCAGTGGCTGGCCCAGCTCGAAGCAGACATGTCGCGCGGCCACTACATCGCCCCAGCCTCAAGTCCAACCACTTTCCGGCAGTACGCAGATAGTTGGATCGCCGCACAGACCACCAACGTTGCGTCGCGAGCGACAACAGAGACACAGCTTCGTCTGCACGCCTTCCCGCACCTCGGTCGCGACCGCTCGCGTCCTTCCGCCCCGTCGCATCCGTACGTGGACACGGCAGCTGGAAGACACGGGGGAGTCGTCCTCGTACCGTAGGAGCATCTTCGCGACGGTTTCGGCTGTCCTGACCGCAGCCGTGGACAACACCCTCGAGCCTCGCAATCCCTACCGCTCCAGCTCAGTCAATGCGCCAAAGCCGAGTGGCGAGCGCGTTAGTCCCCCGCACCAATGAGCAGACCTTCGCCATCCAGGCGGCGCTTCCCAAGCGATACCAAGCCATGGTGAACGTCGGAGCAGGATGCAGCCTCCGACAGGGGGGAGATCTTCGGCCTCCCCGTTGACGCCGTGGGATTCCTTGCGGGCTGGCACACGTGGGGTTGCAGATCAAGGTGGTGAGGGGTCGGGTGCTCTCGTTACCGAAAGGCGAGAAGCTTCGTGACGTGCCGCTCCCTGAGCAGGTGCGGCAGGTATTGGCGCGGCACATGACGGAGTATCCGCTCGTGACTGTGACACTCCCCTGGTTGAAGCCAGACGGTCCCCCACTAACCCGGTTATTCGTCTTCACCGGGCCGCGTGGAAATCACGTCTACCGAAGCAACTTCAACATCAGCCCGTGGAAGCCTGCCCTTGCTGCCGCAGTTCTCATCACGAAGCCAGAAGGAAAAGGGCCTCTGCCATCTACTCGCGAGGCACGGGATGCACGCGCTGCGGCAGTTCCATGCGTCCGTAGTCCTGGATGCTGGGGAGAACATCAAGGCTCTGACCAACTACCTAGGTCCCACAGACCCCGGCTTCACTATCAGGGTCTACACGCGCCTCATGCCAAGCAGTGAGGAACGTACACGCGAGGCCGTGAACAGGCTCTACGAGCCAGCCGGCAAGAGCGATGACGGCCCAGAGGCGGCCCAAGCGGCCTAAGAGGCACCCATGGCAACGGAAAAACTGGAGGTCAAAGCCTGGTCCATTCGTTCGCGGCTGAGTTCTCCAGGTGCAGGCATGGTCGTACCAGTGTCGCAGACGTACGGCAGGGGGCCCGCTGCCCTGTGGACAACGGGCCCCCTGGCGTATTCGGCCTGGTCAGGAGTGTACGGCGATCAGGAGCCTACGAAGATCACCAGCAGGAGCCAGACCACCGGGGCCGTGGGCAGCAGGGAGTCGAGGCGGTCCATGATGCCGCCGTGGCCCGGCAGCAGCGTGCCCATGTCCTTGATGCCGAGATCCCGCTTGATCATGGACTCGCCGAGGTCCCCGAGGGTGGCGGTGGCCGCGACGGCCAGACCCAGCAGCAGTCCCTGCCACCAGATCCCGTCGTCGATGATGAACTGCATACAGAGCGCGCCGGCCGTCATGGCGAAGACGACGGCACCGAACAGCCCCTCCCAGGTCTTGCCGGGGCTGATGCGCGGCGCGAGCTTGTGGGTGCCGAAGCGCCAGCCGACCGCGTACGCGCCCGTGTCGCTGACGACGGTCAGCACCAGGAACAGCAGCACCCGCCGCGACCCGTCGGGCGCCGTGAGCATCAGCGCGACGAAGGTGGCCAGGAACGGTACGTAGAACGCGGCGAAGATCCCCGCGGTGACGTCCCGCAGATAGCCCTCTGGCGGTTGCGTCATCCGCCAGACCAGCACCGCGAGCGCGGTGAGGGCCATCGCGATCCAGGCACCCTCGGGGCCGCGCAGATAGCCGGCGACGATCATCGCGGCGCCGCCGACGGCCAGCGGTACGAGCGGGGCCTTGATGCCCTTCTTCTCGGCGAGCCGGGACGTCAGCTCCCAGAGCCCGACGACCACGGCCACCGTTATGACGCCGATGAACACGGCCTTGACGACGAAGAGCGACGCCACGACCACCGCACCGAGTCCGAGGCCGACTCCTATGGCCGCACGCAGGTCACGGCCTGCCCGCTTCTTCTGCGGGGGCGGCGGAGGGGTGGCCATGGGCTCCTGCGGAGTCTTGTGACGGTACGGGGGGCCGCCCGGCCGAGCAGCCTCCCGGTCGTCGTCCTGGTCCCCGCCGTTCGCGGGTCCGTCGGGCACGATGGGCATGGGCCGAGTCTGCTGTGCGGGATGCTCATCGTACGCAGGACCCGCCGGGGCAGCCCCCTGCTCGGGAGGTCCCCAGTGACCGGTGGCCGGCGGGGCGGCCCCCCAGGAAGAGTCGTTCATCAGACCTCGAGCAGCTCGGCTTCCTTGTGCTTGAGCAGCTCGTCCACCTGCGCGACATACTTCGCGGTGGTGTCGTCGAGCTCCTTCTCCGCGCGGCGGCCCTCGTCCTCGCCGACGTCGCCGTCCTTGATCATCTTGTCGATGGTCTCCTTGGCCTTACGGCGGACGGCTCGGATCGAGATCTTCGAGTCCTCGGCCTTGGTCTTGGCGACCTTGATGAACTCCTTGCGGCGGTCCTGCGTCAGCTCGGGGAACACCACCCGGATGATATTGCCGTCGTTGCTCGGATTGACGCCGAGGTCGGAGTCACGGATCGCCTGCTCGATGTTGCGCAGCGCGCTCTTGTCGAACGGGGTCACCACGGCCATCCGCGCCTCGGGCACGGCGAACGAGGCGAGCTGGTTGATCGGGGTCAGGGCACCGTAGTAGTCCGCCACGATCTTGTTGAACATCGCCGGGTGCGCCCGCCCGGTGCGGATCGCGGCGAAGTCGTCTTTGGCGACCAGGACGGCCTTCTCCATCTTCTCCTCGGCCTCGAGGAGGGTCTCTTCGATCACCACTTGCTCCTGCGTGTCTTGAGTGGGCCCGGTGTAGCACCGGTCCGGCGGAACCTGCGTCGCGTCTCTCCTGCACGGTGTCCGACCGGCAGGCCTTTGTCCTTCCCGTGCGGGGCGGCCCAGGATCAGTCCCGGGTGCCCTGGTCGCTCACGAGCGTGCCGATCTTCTCACCCTTGACCGCGCGCGCGATATTGCCCTCGGTCAGCAATTCGAAGACCAGGATCGGCAGCTTGTTGTCCTGGCACAGCGTGATGGCGGTCATGTCGGCGACGCGCAGATCGCCGGCGATCACCTCGCTGTACTCCAGCGCGTCGAACTTCACCGCGTCGGGGTTGGTCTTGGGGTCGGAGTCGTACACCCCGTCCACACCGTTCTTCCCCATCAGCAGGGCCTCGGCATCGATCTCCAGGGCCCGCTGGGCGGCGGTGGTGTCGGTGGAGAAGTACGGCATGCCCATACCGGCACCGAAGATGACCACGCGGCCCTTCTCCAGGTGACGCACGGCCCGCAGGGGGATGTACGGCTCCGCGACCTGGCCCATGGTGATGGCGGTCTGGACGCGGGAGTCGATGCCTTCCTTCTCCAGGAAGTCCTGGAGGGCGAGGCAGTTCATGACCGTACCGAGCATGCCCATGTAGTCGGAGCGGGCCCGGTCCATGCCGCGCTGCTGGAGCTCGGCGCCGCGGAAGAAGTTGCCGCCACCGATGACGACCGCGATCTGGGCGCCGTCCCGGACGACGGCGGCGATCTCGCGGGCGATGGCGTGTACGACGTCGGGGTCGACGCCGAGCGCTCCCCTGCCGGCGAACGCCTCACCGGACAGCTTCAGCATGAAGCGGCCGTGCTTCGTGCCGTGCTTATTGCCGTCGTCGCTTTTGTCGGCCTGTTCCATGGAGATCTCCTCGTGCACATACGAAGAAGGCCATTGCCGGGGTCCTTGCGGTTCCCTGTGCGGCAATGGCCTCCTCGTCAGATCTGCGGCCGCCCGGCGCGTACGCGGGCGACTGCGTCAGACCCTATCGGGGTCTTTGGTTGATCGCGTACGGACTCAGACGCCGACCTTGATGCGCGCGAAGCGCTTCAGGGAGACACCGGCCCCGTCCAGAACCTTCTGGACGGACTTCTTGTTGTCCTTGGCGAACGCCTGCTCCAGGACGACGACGTCCTTGAAGAAGCCGTTGACGCGACCCTCGACGATCTTCGGAAGGGCGGCCTCGGGCTTGCCCTCCTCGCGGGAGGTCGCCTCGGCGACGCGGCGCTCGTTCTCGACCGTCTCGGCCGGGACCTCGTCGCGGTTGAGATACTTCGGGGCGAAGGCGGCGATGTGCTGCGCGACGTCCTTGGCGACCTCGGCGTCTTCCTTGTCCAGCTCGACCAGGACGCCGACCTGCGGCGGGAGGTCGGGCATGGTGCGGTGCATGTAGGCAGCCACGTAACCGCCGGTGAACTGCTCGAAGCGGTCCAGGACGATCTTCTCGCCCAGGTTGGCGTTCGCCTCGTCGACGTACGCCTGGACGGTCTTGCCGGCCTCGATCTCGGACGCGAGCAGCGCCGGGAGGTCGGCCGGGGAGGTCGCGGCGACGTGCGCGGCGAGCGTGTTGGCGACGGTCTGGAACTTGTCACCCTTGGCGACGAAGTCCGTCTCGCACTTCAGCTCGAGCAGAACGCCGGAGGTCTTGTCCTCGGAGATGAGGGAGACGACGGCGCCGTTCTCGGCCGAACGGCCTTCGCGCTTGGCGACGCCCTTCTGACCCTTGACGCGGAGCAGCTCGACGGCCTTGTCGACGTTGCCGTCGGCCTCGTCAAGGGCCTTCTTGCAGTCCATCATCCCGGCGCCGGTGAGCTCGCGGAGCTTCTTGACTTCCGCGGCGGTGTAGTTCGCCATGATCGTGTAATTCTCTCTCGAAGGTCTGAAGGATCTACGGGTGAACGGCGGGGGCCGGTGAGGCCCCCGCCGTCAACTACCGAACCTGTGAAGGTCAGGCCTGCTCGGTGTCCGCGGCCGGGGCAGCGGCCTCGGCGGGGGCAGCGGCCTCGGCGGGGGCAGCGGCCTCAGCCGGAGCCTCGGCCTGCTCGGCGTCGGCGACCTTCTCCGTCTCGGCGGAGGTCTGGACGTCCTCGGCCGCGGCAGCCTCGGCGGGCTTCTCGGCGTCGTCCTTCTTGTCGCCCTCGAGGAGGTCGCGCTCCCACTCGGCGAGGGGCTCGCCGGCGGCCTTCTCGCCCGGCTTCGAGTCGCCGGTGGCGACACCGGAACGGGAGATGAGGCCCTCGGCGACGGCGTCGGCGATCACGCGGGTGAGCAGCGTGACGGAGCGGATCGCGTCGTCGTTGCCCGGAATCTTGTAGTCGACCTCGTCGGGGTCGCAGTTGGTGTCGAGGATCGCGACGACCGGGATGTGGAGCTTGCGCGCCTCACCGACGGCGATGTGCTCCTTCTTGGTGTCGACGATCCAGACGGCGCTCGGCACCTTCTGCATCTCGCGGATACCACCGAGGGTCTTCTCCAGCTTGGCCTTCTCGCGGGAGAGGACCAGGAGCTCCTTCTTGGTGAGGCCGGAGGCGGCCACGTCCTCGAAGTCGATCTGCTCGAGCTCCTTCAGACGCTGAAGGCGCTTGTAGACGGTGGAGAAGTTGGTGAGCATGCCGCCCAGCCAGCGCTGGTTGACGTAGGGCATGCCCACGCGCGTCGCCTGCTCGGCGATGGCTTCCTGCGCCTGCTTCTTCGTACCGACGAACATGATGGAGCCGCCGTGGGCGACGGTCTCCTTGACGAACTCGTAGGCGCGGTCGATGTACGACAGCGACTGGAGCAGGTCGATGATGTAGATGCCGTTGCGCTCGGTGAAGATGAAGCGCTTCATCTTCGGGTTCCAACGGCGGGTCTGGTGACCGAAGTGGACGCCGCTTTCCAGCAGCTCCCGCATCGTGACGACGGCCATGGCCGTACTCCTCGAGGTACTCGGTTGTCGCGTCCGCCGGACGGCGGTCGCGCCTGACGCCCCGATGCGCTGTGCCACGGAGGACCGAGTAGCGCTTACACCGGCACGGAGAGGCCGATGGCGGGGCGTGCGAAGTCGACCCGGTGACCCGGATCGCCACAAGAAGTGTACGGGACCTTCGCACCTCCGGGTGACGACGCTGTCCACAACCGGTCGGTACTCCACAGAACCGGAGCATGATCAGCGCGGCCGCGCCGTTCCGGGGGACGGTGGGCGGCATGATCACTGTTCGTTCGCTGTTCCGGCGGCGCACCGGAACGTTCGCTGCTCGCGTCCGCGTGGCCCTGCTCGTGCCGGCGCTGTTTTTCGCATCCATCACCGCGGCCGCCGGGGCGCCGGGGGACGGGGGCGGCCGGTCCTGGCCGGTGGGCTCCCGGCCGGCGGTGCTGCGGGGCTGGGAGCCGCCGGTCTCCCCGTACGGCAAGGGCCACCGCGGTGTCGATCTCGCTGCGGCCCCGGGCGCACCGGTACGGGCGGCGGCCGCGGGCCGGGTCTCCTTCGCGGGCCGGGTGGCGGGGCGCGGGGTGGTCTCGATCGCCCTGTCGGGTACGGGCGACCCGCCGCTGCGCACGACGTACGAACCGGTGGAGGCGCTGGTCACGGAAGGCGACGTGGTGACCGCCGGTCAGGTGGTGGCCACACTGACGGGCGCCTCGTCCCACTGCCCGGAGAGCTGTCTGCACTGGGGCCTGCTGCGCGGCGACACGTATCTCGACCCGCTGTCGCTGCTGCCGCCGGAGCTGCTGCGCCGGGGTCCGTCCCGGCTGCTCCCGGTCTTCGGCGTCCCGGAGCCGGCCACGGCCGCCGGGGCTCAGCCCCGTACACCGCGCAGCGCCATGGACACCGCGGCGTCGGCGATCTCCGCCGGATCCTCTGCCGCGCCCAGTTCGATACGGCGGACCGCCGCGTCCACGACGCCCTGGAGGAGCATCGCGGCGAGCCGGGGCTGTTCGTGGCCCAGTTCGACGAGGGCCTCCACGATCATGGCGATCAGTCCGCCGTGCGCGGCGCGGATCTTCTCGCGGGCGCCGGCGTCCAGCTCGCTCGCGGAGATCGCGACGACCGCGCGGTGCCGCCGGTCCCCGACCAGTGCGAGCTGCTGTCGTACATAGGCCGCGACCTTGGCCTCCGGCGTATCGGCCCCGGCCATGGCCGCCTCGACCTCCGCGGCCCAGACCGGGAAGTCGACGGCGCACAGCTCCTCGACGACGGCGGCGCGCGAGCGGAAGTATTCGTAGACCGAGGACCTGGCGAGGCCCGTGCGCTCAGCGAGGGCGGGGAAGGTCAGCCCTTCCGTACCGCCTTCCGACAGAAGGGAGCGTGCGGCGTCCAGCAGGGCGCCGCGCTGCATGGTCCGGTGCTCGGCCACGGAGGCCGCTCGAATCCTTGGCACGCCACCACTCTACGGATGAGGCGGGGGCGACACAGCGTCAGCGTCCGACGTCGGCCAGCTTGGCACGCAGCTGCAGCACGGACTTTGTGTGGATCTGACTGACCCTGCTCTCGGTCACCCCGAGTACATGGCCGATCTCGGCGAGGGTGAGGCCCTCGTAGTAGTACAGCGTGACCACGGTCTTCTCACGGTCGGGGAGGGTGTTGATCGCGCGCGCCAGCAGCCGGCGCAGCTCCCGGCCCTCGGCCACCTCGACCGGATTGTCGGCGGCGGTGTCCTCCAGCGTGTCCATGAGGCTGAGCCGGTCGCCGCCCTCACCGCCGACATGCAGCAGCTCCTCCAGCGCCACGACGTTCGCCAGTGACAACTGGCTGAAAACCGCGTGCAGTTCCTCCAGTGCGATGCCCATCTCCGCGGCGACCTCGCTCTCCGAGGGGGTACGCCGCAGTTGCGCCTCCAGCGTGGCGTAGGCACGCTCGACGGCTCTGGCCTTCTGCCGCACGGAGCGCGGGATCCAGTCCAGGGCCCTGAGTTCGTCGATCATCGCGCCGCGGATCCGGGTGATCGCGTATGTCTCGAACTTGATCGACCGCTCGATGTCGAATTTCTCGATCGCGTCGATCAGCCCGAAGACCCCGGAGGAGACGAAGTCCGCCTGCTCGACATTGGACGGCAGTCCCACGCTCACCCGGCCTGCGACGTACTTCACCAGCGGTGAGTAGTGGAGGATCAACTGCTCACGCAGCCGCTCGTCGCCCGTGGTCTTGTACGAACGCCACAACTCGTCGAGCGACGAGGGCCCGGGGGGCCGCACGGCGCCCCGGGCAGCGGGGGGCGCTGCCGCGCGGTCAGACCCGGAGGTGTGCTGTGGCATGCGTTGCCTTGAGCCGTTCTGCTGTGAAGTGCGGGGGACGTCTGTCTGGTCCGGAATCCAGGTGAGCGTAGCGTGACTGTGGAGTCGCGGTAAGCGAAGAACAGGCTGGCCGCGTCTGCCCGGCTGGACGCCGTCGGCCACACCTTCGATCCGGGGCCGACGCCGCTCGCGCCGGCCCCCGGGGTCTCACCGATAGAAGTACGAGGGCCATCGCTCACACCTTTTCACCCGAATGCTCCAGGTCAAGTACCGCCTCGCCGCGCCGCTGCCACCGGTGTCGTGGGCGTGGCCAACTGCCAGCCGTCTCCGCGCCGTTCGACAAACCCCAACGAGTGGAGTTCATACAGCCTGCCGAGCGCCTCCTCCGCGGTCGTACCGGCTCCTCGCGCGATCTCCCGCCCGTCGGCGGCGCCCCGGGCGGGCAGTGCTTCCAGCACCCGTGCGCTGACGGGATCGAGCAGATCCCTGGGGACGACCGGGCCCCGCCGGAGGGGAGCGAGGTCACCGATGTCACCGACCAGCTCGGCCACTTCGGCGGCGTCCGTGACCAGCACTCCCTCGCCGCGCAGCAGTTCGTGCACACCGGCCGAGAGGCCGCTGGTGGCAGGGCCCGGCACCCCCATGGTGAAGCGGCCGAGCCGCTGGGCGCCGCGCGCCGTGACCAGCGAGCCGCTGCGGTATTCGGCCTCCACGACGACGGTTCCCCGGGTGAGCGCGGCGATCACACGGTTGCGGAGGACGAATCTGCTGCGGGTCGGGTGGTCGCCCGGTGGCAGTTCACCGATGACCAGGCCCTGTTCGGCGATGCGTCCGATCAACTCGGCGTGCCCCCGCGGATAGGCGACGTCGACGCCGCAGGCGAGCACGGCGACGGTGGCCCCGCCGGCCGCCAGGGCGCCCCGGTGCGCGGCGCCGTCGACCCCGAACGCGGCACCGGACGTCACCACCCAGCCGCGCTCGGCGAGTCCCGAGCCGAGAGCCGCCGCCATATGTGCCCCATACGGGGTACACGCACGGGCGCCGACCACGGCGACGGAGCGCAGCGACCAGATCCGCAGATCCGGCCGGCCCCGCACCCAGAGGCCGATGGGGCCGGCCGCCCCCAGGTCGTCGAGCTGGCTGGGCCACTCCTGTTCTGGGGACAGTATCGGCGTGTTGCCTCAGCCTGATTCTGTGAGCCTAGCAGCGGTCACCTGCCATCAGGTTCGGTTGGGTCCGCGCCTGCGGACCACCGGGATGGGCAATCCTCGCCTTGCAAGGCAGAACCGACCGGTCAGGTGTCGAATCGCTTCAGCTGGACTTTGATCTCCGCATCCTTCGAGAGCTGGTGGGGCTGCCCTGCGAAGCCACGGATGGCGTCGATCAGGTCGCGGTCGTTGCGGCCGGTCAGCTTGTTCTCGATCAAGCCAAGGAGCGCGGTCCACTGCTCGCGGGGGAGCTTTTGCTGCAGCTTGCTGGCGATAGCAGTGTCGGTGAACGATCGCAGACCGAGAGACGCCTGTTGCGGGCTGAACCTGGCGATGAGGTCCCGGTAGATCGGATCGGCATTGATTGCGACGCCGTTGCCGTTGGTCAGGAATGCTTCGACGACACCGAGCACGTACTTCCGGTTCAGCCCCTCCGGGACGTCACCGTGCTGGCCCACGAGCTCCTGCAGTCGGCGCGCGATCGGCGGCTCGGTGTAGAAGTTGCTCCAGCCGTTGTGCGCGTCGACCAGTTCATCCAGGGCGCCGTCGATCTCCCATGCCCTCTCCTCGGATGGCAGGTAGGTGGCTCCGCCAACCAGGTCGATGAGCTGACGAGCCAGGACAGCCTGTTCCTGATCGCCGTTCGCCCGGAACCGGCCCAAGCGGAATCCGAAGTTGTAGCGCGTGTCGTCAGAGATGCGGTCCCAGAGCGCAGGCCAGAGACCGCGGATGTTGTCCAGGGTCTCCGGACTGGTGGTGAGAGTGGTGTACCGACTGAAGAATCCAGACGCGAGCGGGTCGGCCTGGACGGTCGGCAGATTGACGAAGAAGGTGCTGATCTCCTTGATCGCACTCTCGTCGAGCCACTTCTCCTTGACCTTCACCAGCAGCTTCTTGACCTGGGCGGTGATCTGGTCGTAGGGAAGCGTGATCGCGTGCTTGATGCAGGTTCCCAGCCAGTTGGCGAGCTGCAGGCCGTCGAGCTCGGCTTGGTTGGGGTGGGCCGCGCTGGCCCAATTGCGCATGTAGCGGATGAGGTCGAGCTCCTGGAAGCCGATATCGCTGATCAAGCCGATCTCGCGGCAGCCGCTGAGGAGCTTCTGATCGTCAAGCTTGGGCAGGTCTTCCTCGCTCTTGAGTTCCTTGCGCTTGTTGTCGTTCTTCTCGGCGACTTCATAGAAGTACTGGAGATCGAAGTTCACCACGCGCTTGCGGAGCTCAAGTACGGTCTCATCCCAGAGGTAGTTGAGGGCAGCGTCGAAGAGACCAACGGATCCAGCGATGATCATCTTGGAGATGTAGCCGGCCTGCCCCCGGTCCTTGACGGGCAGCCGTGCGAGCGCGAATCCAGTGCTCTTCATCAGCGCGTGCCGCTCCGGGAGACCTACCAGAATGCCGTCCGTCGGAAGGCCCGTCTTCGCGAGTTCGCCGAGGATCAGATCCTCGAACGACTGCAGTCCTCGCAGAGCGACCTCGTGCGGCTCTGCCGTGATCTCGTCGGCCGGACGGGGCACCAGGTGTCCACTGCTCGTACTCATGCGCGCGAGGTTAGAGCACGTGGGGCGCTCAGCGGAGGCATATTCCCAGCTCGACCGGCTCCTGCCAGCGAGCTGGCTTGGCCGCAGGTGTGTAGGTTCCGTGACTTCGTGAGCACTGGTTCCTGCGGAAACGCCGGAATACGCGCGGTTCGAGCACAGGTTTCGTTGGCTGAGCACGAGCAAAATCGCCCGTCGAGCCGTCATCGGCAATCACTGTTGGTATCTGGGCACTGCGCTCTTGCGAAGCGCCGACAGCGACGTGGCGCAGGTCTCCGAAGACGGCGGCCTCCGTTGTGGGAGGCGGTGAAGCTCCGAGGTCCCGTGGCGTGTGCCTTTGGTGATAGGTCCGGCTTTTCCGGTTCGGCGTGGCAGGTACGCCGGGTGACGGGTCGTTATCCCGTGATAGGCGGAGGCGGAGGCGGGGTGGGTGTCAGGTGGTGGGTGAGGGTGTCGCCAATCTCGGGCGTGAGGGGACCGGAGGGATTGAGGCCGAGGTTGTCGCCGGTTTCGGGGGGGAAGGGGCTGGTGGGGTTGAGGCCGAGGCGGTCGGCGAGGCCGCTGGTGTGGAGGCGGGCGGTGGCTTCCAGGAGGAGGGCGTAGGTGTCGGTGGCGGTGCGGGTGCGTGCCCAGCCGATGAGGGTGAGTGTGGCGGTGATGAGGGCGGCGGGCCACCACCAGGCGGTGAGGGGGAGGTAGAGCAGGGCCCATGCGGTCAGTGTGGTGGCGCGGGTGAGGTTTTGGCGGGCGGTGGTGATCTGGGTGCGGGTCTCTTCGGGGAGGATCAGCCACAGGTGCGGCCAGAGGATTGCCAGGTCGAGATGGTGGTCGCGCTCCAGGCGGACGGCTACCGCGTTGAGACGGTCCCCGCTCCAGGTAGGGCGGCTGGGTTCCTCGGGTGCTATGCGGGTCATGGTGCGTTCGGCGGCCTGCCGTGGGGCTGGGTCGGCGCGTTGGTGTCTCCGGGTTTGGGCGTCCCGCTCACGGTGCCGGTGCCAGGTGCGGGCGGCGTCGGTCCATCGGTTGCGCCGCCGGATGGTTTGCTTGGCGGCGAGCTGGCGGAGTGGGGCCGGCCAGGCGGGCCAGTCGGCGGCCAGGCAGAGCCATTCGGTCAGTGAGCCGAGAGCCTGGGCGGCCAGTCCCGTGGCGGCTGCGGCGGCCAGGATTGCGGCCAGCAGCACTACTTGGCCGCCGGCGGTGCTTGCGGCGGGGTGGTTGGCCCAGGTGCTGATCTGTTGGGTGAGGTTGGGCAGGTCGAAGGGGTGGGTGTGGCCTAGGGCGCGGGCGGTGGCGGCGACGGCGAGATAGAGGGCGCCGGGCAGGACCAGCAGGGACAGCCACCGCTCGGCGAGTTTCTTGCCCAGCTCCGACAGGAAGCCTCCCACCGGTTACAGCCGTTCCCGGCGCAGAGGGATGCCGCTGATCGCGCAGTGCGGGACCGGGACGGCGGCCTGGGGCCACCAGTAGCGCGCACACCGGCCAGCAGGGCACACATACACCAACTCGGCACGGGTAGTGCTGATCCCGGCCGGCCGCAGACCACGGGTGGCTCCGGCGTGGTTCGTGTAGCCATCCAGCCCCTGAGGGTCGCCGTCGGCCTGCAGGACGGCGTGCAGCACCGCGAGCGTGCCCTCTGGGTCATCGCCATCGCGTGCGGCGGCCAGCACCCGCTCCACCGGGCCCTCGTCCCCACCCGGCCCGCTCCGCAGATCCGCGCGGATCTCCTCCAGATGCGCACAGACCGCGGCGAGCCTCTCCGCCTCGCCCGGCGCCGCCTGGCCCCCGTCGGCCATGGGTTCCCTCCCTAGTCTGTTCTCATCACCGGCTTGTCTTCGGCCAACTACGCTGGTGTGGTGCAGGGTTGGCCGACACCACGAGGGTACGTGGGGTTTCCTCCCGCGACTCCGGGATGGGCTTGCCACAGGACGCATGACGGGCATAGGGGGTCCGGGGTGCTTGAAGAACGGCTGGCTGCTGTGTGGGACCGGCTACGGCGGATCGCCGACACCGGCGATCCTTCCCCGGCATTGGAACCCCAGGCCCTCACCGAGGCCCGGCAGCTCACCGAACTCCTCCACACCAACACCGGCGAATTAAACGACGTAACAGCCTGGTACGCACTCGGCTGGCTCCACTTCCACCGGTACACAGCGCTCCCGGACAGCCAAAGCGGTGCGGACCTAGACGCCGCGGTGGAAGCGTTCACCCCCTGCTTCCTCACAGGCGCCAGCGGCCTGCCCGAATCCCTCCTGCCACTGCTCGCCGACACCGCGGCACCGCACGCCAGCGGCCTGCTCAGGCAGGCACTAGCCTCCACCGACCCGGACCTGTCCTCCTCCGCAGTGGCAGTGGCCGTGTTGCAACGCATCGCGCACGCCACGCCCGCCGACCACCCCAGCCGAGGGGGGCGCCTGTCCAATCTGGGGATGGCGCTGCAGGCCCGGTTCGAGCGGACGCGGGATCTGTCGGACCTGGACCAGGCCGTCACCACCGGACAGGAAGCCATACACGCCACGCCCCCCAGCCACCCCAACCGAGCAGTGATGCTTTTCACCCTGGGGACGGCGCTGCAGGCCCGGTTCGAGCGGACCGGGGACCTGTCGGACCTGGACCAGGCCCTCGGACGTTTCCAGGCCGCGGTCCGGGCCACGCCCCCCGGCCACCCCAACCGGCACATGTACCTGTCCGACCTGGGGACGGCGCTGCAGGCCCGGTTCGAGCGGACGCGGGATCTGTCGGACCTGGACCAGGCCGTAGCCACCGGACAGGAAGCCATACACGCCACGCCCCCCAGCCACCCCAACCGAGCCATGCTCCTGTCCAATCTGGGGATTGCTCTGCGGAACCGGTCCGAGCGGACGGGGGATCTGTCGGACCTGGACCAGGCCGTCACCACTGGACAGGAAGCCGTACACGCCACGCCCACCGACCACCCCGAAAGGGCGGGGCGCCTTTCCAACCTGGGGAATGCGCTGCGGGCCCGGTTCGAGCGGACGGGGGATCTGTCGGACCTGGACCAGGTCATCGACCGTTTCCAGGCCGCGGTCCGGGCCACGCCCGCCGACCACCCCGAGCGGGGCATGCACCTGTCCAACCTGGGGTCGGCGCTGGGGGCCCGGTT
>NZ_JBHVVP010000003.1:270141-822238 GCF_042882605.1 Streptomyces sp. NPDC058198 | reverse complement strand
GTCGAGCGGACGGGGGATCTGTCGGACCTGGACCAGGCCGTCACCACCGGGCAGGAAGCTGTACACGCCACACCCGCCGACCACCCCAACCGAGCGGGGTACCTGAACAACCTGGGGATAGCGCTGCGGGACCGGTTCGAGCGGACCGGGGACCTGGCGGGCCTGGATCAGGCCATCGGACGTTTCCAGGCCGCGGTCCGGGCCGCGCCCGCCGGCCACCCCGACCACCCCAGCCGAGGGGGGCGCCTGTCCAATCTGGGGATGGCGCTGCAGGCCCGGTTCGAGCGGACGGGGGATCTGTCGGACCTGGACCAGGCCGTCACCACCGGGCAGGAAGCTGTACACGCCACACCCGCCGACCACCCCAACCGAGCGAGTCGCCTGTCCAACCTGGGGATGGCGCTGCGGATGCGATTCGGGCGGACGGGGGATCTGTCGGACGTGGATCAGGCCATCCACCGTCTCCAGGCCGCGGTCCGGGCCACGCCCCCCGGCCACCCCGACCGGGCCATGCTCCTGTCCAACCTGGGGACGGCGCTGCAGGCCCGGTTCGACCCGACGGGGGATCTGTCGGACCTGGACCAGGCCGTCACCACTGGACAGGAAGCCGTACACGCCACGCCCACCGACCACCCCGAAAGGGCGGGGCGCCTTTCCAACCTGGGGAATGCGCTGCGGGCCCGGTCCGAGCGGACGGGGGATCTGTCGGACCTGGACCAGGCCGTCACCACCGGACAGGAAGCCGTACACGCCACACCCGCCGACCACCCCAACCGAGCGGGGTGCCTGAACAACCTGGGGATAGCGCTGCGGGACCGGTTCGAGCGGACCGGGGACCTGGCGGACTTGGACGCGGCGGTGTCTGCCTACACCGAGGCGTGGGGTGCGGTTTCGGCGGCACCTACGGTCCGTATCCGGGCGGCGCGAGTGGTGGCCCGGCTGGTCGCTGGGGCTGAGGCGGGGCGGGCGGCGGATGCGGCGGAGGCCGCGGTGCGGTTGCTGCCCGAGGTGACCTTGCGCCAGCTGGGGCGGGGCGATCAGCAGCATGCGCTCGGCGGCTTCGTCGGCCTGGCCGGGGATGCCGCAGCGCTGGCTCTCGCTGATCCCCGCGGGACTCGGCAGGAACGCGCCACTCGTGCGTTGCGGCTGCTGGAGGCCGGGCGGGCGGTACTGCTCAGCCAGGCACTGGATGCCCGCAGCGACCTCACCGACCTGAACCGGCAGCGGCCCGACCTGGCCGCACGGTTCGTCCAGCTACGCGACCAGCTCGACCAGCCCACCGGCGCCGCCACCCCCGCCGACGGGAGCGAAGAGATGAACACTCTCACGGTGCGGCAGGACCGCGCCGTACACGACCGGCACCGGCTGGCCCGCGACTTCGCCCAGACCCTGGACGAGATCCGCGACCTGAACGGGTTCGCCTCCTTCGCCCTCCCACCCACCACCGAGGAACTCCTCACCCAGGCAGAACAAGGCCCCGTCGCCGTGTTCAACATCAGCCCCTATCGCAGCGACGCCCTACTGCTCACCCGGGACGGCATCACCCACCTGGAGCTCCCCCAACTCACCACCGACGCCCTGATCGAGAGGATCGTCTCCTTCCAGCAGGCGCTGCACACCGCCACCACGGGCCGGGACAAATCCCAGCGGCGACAGGGGCAGGACGTGATGACCGGGGTCCTGCAATGGCTGTGGGATACCGCGGCCGGGCCTGTCCTGGACGCGCTGGGACATCGGCGCCAGCCTCCGGCAGACGCCGACTGGCCGCGGGTGTGGTGGGCACCGGGCGGACTGCTGGGACTGCTGCCCCTGCCCGCCGCCGGCTACCACGACGACCCCGCCGACGACCCGCACCGGCGCACGGTCATGGACCGGGTCATCTCCTCCCACACCCCCACCGTCCGCGCACTGCGTTACGCCCGGGAACACACCCCGCACCCGGACACGCCTGCCCAGGGGCTGATCGTCGCGATGCCCACCACCCCCGGCCTCCCCCACCACGGCCGACTGAACCACGTCAGTGCCGAAGCCGAGATACTGCGCCGCCACCTGCCCAGCACCGTACTGCTGCGCGAACCCGACCCCGACCCCGACGGCCACCCTGCCAACTCACTGCCAAGCAGGCCGACCAAAGCAGCCGTCCTGGACCACCTGCCCCACTGCCCGATCGCCCACTTCGCCTGCCACGGCGCCAGCCACCCCACCGACCCCTCCCAGAGCCGGCTGCTGCTCCACGACCACGAAAACGATCCTCTCACCGTCGCCAGCCTCACCCCCGTCCGCCTCGACCACGCCCAGCTGGCCTACCTATCCGCCTGCCGCACCGCGGCCATCGACACCGCCAACCTGGCAGACGAGGCCATCCATCTGACCTCCGCCTTCCAGCTCGCCGGATTCCCCCACGTCGTCGGCACCCTGTGGGAGATCGACGACCAGATCGCCGTCACCGTCGCCGACACCTTCTACACCCACCTACGCACGCCCGACGGGACCATCGACACCAGCCGGGCAGCCCGGGCACTGCATCAAGCCGTGCGCAGCGTACGAGATGGCCACGACCTGCCCGGTCGGCTCAACCGGACCCGGACCCCATTCCTGTGGGCCGCCTACCTCCACGCTGGGGCCTGACGGAGGACTACGAGCACACACACTGCACTCCCGATCGAACCCAGGAGACAGCTACTGAACGTAGCCATTGCCAAGAAGAACGCGGATTTGCCGAATCACTGTTAACGATCCGCCTTCATGGCTAGCGGGATCGCGGATCCTACAAGGTGAGACCGATGGGACGCGCTCGGCCTCACCTGCTTCGCCGGTCAGCGACGGCGCATGACGCGAACGACCCCGTCGGTTCCGGCGGATTCCCTGAGGTGGTGGTTCTCCACCTCAAGGACATGAATGACCCGGGCCATCTGCTGGGCCTTGGTGCGGAGGTTGTCACGCTCTGCCCGGACCCGGGCCAGATCTTTCTTCTGCTTGTCGCTCAGCTCCCGCTCTTTGTCGATGAAGGGCCGCGGTGACGTCCGCTGAGCCTTGACGAGCGCATAGAAGAGGTCCTTGAGGCCGGTGTGTTTGTGGGTGAGCTTGTTCCGCCGCAAGCCGGCTTCCTCGGCCAGTGACTTGATCGTGAGCTGTCCGTCGGAGCGAAGTGGTGCACCGACCAGGAGTCGCACCATGGCGTCGGTGATCATCTGGATCTCGGCGGCGTCCGCGGTGGTCCCTTGGCGGAAGGCATCGGCCGCGTGGGCGAGGACCGCTCCCACGGTCTCAGCAATAGTGGCGTCCTGGTGGCCCCGGTCGACCTCGATGCCGGGATGCGGCCCTGCCTGCGGGTTCTCGGCCGGGTTCATCGGGTCTTCTTCCTGGTCAGGGCGGTGGGAATCGCGGTGCTCTGGTGTCGCTCGATGATCTGGACGAAGACGGCTCGCCGTTGTTGCTCGCGGCGGGCGATGGGGTAGGGGTCGAGGCCGGCCTCGGCGTCTGAGTCGATCTTGTCGATCTCGGCTTGGATGCCTGCGATCTGGGAGTCGGTGCGGCTGATGTTCGCGCAGGCCGGGTTGCAGCGGGACCGGTCGGGGGTCCGCTGCCCGCTGGAGCCGCTCCGGTCGAGTTCGGGGTCGCAGAGGGCTTTGAAGGCGTCGTAGTTGCAGGTCAGGAACGTTTTCGGGTCTTCATAGACCTGCAGTTTCGGGTTCTTGACCAGGGCCCGGAGTTCTCTTTTGCCCAGGTAGGCGCCGGCGTATTGGTTCTCGAACTCGGTCGCGGCGGAGATGTAACGGCCGGCGGCGGGGCCGCTGACGCTCTCGCCGCCGGCGATCCGTTCGCGGGCTTCGGAGAGGGCGTCGGCCAGGGCCAGACCTTTCTCGAAGTCGAGGAGTTCGAGCATGTCCGCCTTCGAGCGTCCGGCGTACGACTCTCCGATCAAGGTCGCGGCATGGCCGAACTGGACTCCCAGAGCAATACGTCCGCCCGGCTGGCGGTGGATGAACCAGGCGATAGTCCTTCGCAGCCGCTGCAGGACAACCGGGCCCTCGGGGTCTTCTGGTATGAGCTCGTGCGGGCGGTCGTGGCGGATGGCCTGCTCGTTGGTCCAGGTGATGAAGCTGGCGATGTGTCGGGCTGCCGAGTCGCCGGTGAGGGCATCGCCGACACCGCCTTCCGGGCAGGGTTGGTGCCCACGGGAGAAGCTGCGGGAGAACAGCAGGTCACCGGGCTCCAGCTCTTCGACCACGGCGATCGCCTGGCCCACGAACTCCAGGACGATCCAGGGGTCCGGACGGATCTCGCCCTCGGGAATCGTGTTGCCCTCGTCGTCGGTGACGCCCTTGAAGTGCCGGCCGGTGACCTTGTAGCGAACGGTGCCGTCCTCGCGGTCCTCGCGTGTGCAGCAGCCCTTGACCAGATGCTGGACCTCTTCCGGACGCATGCCGGAGAGGTAGGCGGTAATGATCAGCGCGGCTGTGGACAAGTGCCGGGCCAGCACGGGGACGTTCTCGAAGTCAACGGAGTCGGTCCAGGGTCTGTCTCCGATGCGGCCCGTGACCGGGATGTCTAGCGGGGCAGAGGGGCCGAAATGCCGGGGCTCTAGCTCGTGCTGCAGTCGCCTCCGAGCCGTAGTGACCTGGTAGAGGTTGACCCCGACGACTCCCGCGACGTAGGCACGGTTGAGAGCAGGCAAACCTCCCTCGCTTCCACGGGACCGGGCACTCACCGTGATCCCACGGGTCTGATAGCCAGAGAAGCCAGGCAGCGGCTTCCCCCGTGCGATCAAGTCTTTGAGGTAGTCGACGACCTTCTGACTGTCCCCGCGGGCGGAAGGCCCCCGGGTGCGTTCGAGCAGGCGCTTGTGCTCCCGCCAAGCGGCCAGGATGTCCGGCCCCAAGTCCAACACCATGCGCAGCGACCAGACCAGCAGGGGCGACATCACTGCCGGGTGGACGATCGGGATGCTGTTCTCCCCTCCGGCGGGGGTGTACTTCTCTCCGAGGAAGTCCGTCATCGCGGTCGCCGGATCCTCCCAGGGCGGCATCACCAGACGGTCTTGCGGCAGCAGGAAAGGGGCGTAACCCCAGATCCGGCTCAGTGCCCGCGCGGCCCGCCGGTCGTGCTCCCAAGAGCGTCCGTAAGTTCGGATGTGGTCCGCGTACTCGGCCAGGTCCTCCGCCGTCACCGCGGTGAGTTCGGTGATCTCCCGATTGATGAGCCAGCCAGCGAAATCCATCCAGACACTGAACGTGAACCGCAGGGCCCTGGGCGACATCACCGCCCGGGAGGCCGTCTCACTCAGCATGACCGCGGGGGCCGGGATGTTCAACACCGCCCAGCCCACTCGCATCAACGAAGCTTGAAACGGCTCGGGGCAGCGGGCCCAGTTGACGCTCTGAGCCCTCGCCGTGTCCTTGTGCATCATGTAGGACAGGCGCCAGACCAGCTCACAAAAACGCGGGAGCACGTCGTCGGGGACACCGGAGCGGACCCGGTGGGAGGGCAGGACCAGGTCCTGAGGGGCTGGATCGGCCAGGCGGATTCCGCCGGCCAGCGCAGTTGTCGTCACGGATCGAGCCTCCTGTCGAGCATGCGGTCGATAAGGTGCCGGTCCGCCTCGGCCAGAGCGGACAAGAGCCCGACCCGCATCTCCGGGCTGGTGTGGTTGCTCAGGAAATCGGAAATGCGGGCGTGATGGCCTTCCCAGTCCGCGGCCCAGGCCGCAGGGGCAAGCGTCGCGCGAAGCCCCTCGATGACCTGGTGGAGATAGACGACCCTCGGCAGGTCACGTGCGGTCGCGACCGCGTTGCGGCAGGCGAAACACAGCAGGAAGGACACCCCGCAGGGCTTGCCCACCTCGCTGAAGTCGGAGTTCTCGAAGTCCGTGCAGGAGGCGACGGGCGTCTTCAGCCGCCCCGTCACGATCTCCATCGCGGTTTCGCGATCGACTCCCACGGCCTTGGCGACCTGGTCGGCGTCGAACTCGGTGTCACCGGTCGCATGCGCAACCAGCCTCATCTGAACGCGTTCCCGGGCGTGCTCGACGGCCTTGGACAGACCTGACTCCACGACTGCGCGGGAGTCCTCACGGACCTCCTCGTCCTTGAACAGGTAGTCCTTCGCGTGGGTGGCCTCGGTGTTGTTGCGGGCCCGGCCGTGGTGGACCTGCGCGCTGTGCCGCAGCGGCTGGGCACTGATCCTGGGCGGAAGAGGGACACCGGCTGCCCGCTGGCTCCCGGCCCAGTCCCAGATAGCCTCTTCAAGGGCCTGGCCCTTGAGAAATCCGTCCAGGTTTTCCGGTCCTCCGCGATTCCGCCGGGCCAGAAAGAGCAGCGAGCTCGGTCGGTCCAGTTCCTCAAGAGTGAACCTGGCCTGCCGTGTCAGATCCAGGACCTGCTTCATGGCCCACCCGCTGCTGCCTTCGCCGGCATCGACGAGGTTGTTGGTGGCGTGACGGCGCCGCTTGCCGCGGCGGGCTTTGTCGGTGGCAACCCGGTGCACTGCCGGAGCCTCGCTGTCCCCGTCTGCGTTCGGCCAGTAGGCAGGAACCTGCACCTTCTTCAGTACGGACAGATTCCAGCCCTCATGGATGATCAGCAGCACCGCCGCGGCCCCGGCCTCGGGAAAGGTCGGGAAGAGCCCGGTCAGCGACATGCCGATGGCGTCATCGCCCACCATGCGGCGGGTCGCCGGCGACAGGCGGCGCCCGCTCTTGCCCCGGGGAACGTCCCCGGTGCGGGCAACGTGGTCCAGCAACTGGCCCACGAGCCAGTCCCGGCTCCCCTCGGTCAGTTCCCCCGAGCGCCAGCATTCCATGAGCGCAACGCTCTCCTGGATGCGCAGACGGGCCGCCCTCACGGTCGCAGCAGCCGCGTCACGAACAGCCTTCAACTCGGCCTTGGAATGGGTCCGCTTCGGCTTCGCAGCCAACTTGTCGGCAGCCGACCGGCGGCGCCATGTCGTCAAATAGGCACGGGTCTGCTCCGGCACTTGGGCACTGTCCTGGAGTACCGGGCCGAAATTCTGGCGGCCCCGGCTGACCTGGCTCCACTGCTTCCACCAGGTCACGCTGATCTGATGAACTGCAGTGATCGGCGGCTCCGCCGCCGCGGCATCCTGTAGAAATCTGCGCAGGATCCGCGCCCTCGTCCGATACGTATCCCAGCTGGTCCACCGGGCCCGGCCGTAGCGGGTGAAGAGGAGCACCAACTCCCGGCGGAAACTCGCCGGCCCGGCCGCGTCGGTGAAATCCCAGGTTCCCAGATCTTCGCCGTGCTCGCCGACCGCCCGAACAATCAAGCCCGTCGGGTCGAGTGCCGATTCCGGCTCCCAGCCATCCTCGGGCAGCGTTGCCCAGCGTCCCGGCCCCCGCCCCGTCACGCAGCGTCCAGGATCAAGCCAGTGCGGGCCGACAACTCCGCAAGCTTCCCGGCGTCGACCGGGTCGTCCTCATCGTTCAGGAGCGAATCCAGCTGAAGTCCCCGCACAGGCTCAAGATAAATATCGCGGGTGACCTGCTCGTTCTTGTGTCCGAGCATGTCCTTGACCATCGACCAGACCTGCCCGTAGACGTCTTCGTAGTGGCGACGTTCAGCAGGCGTGAGCCCCAGACGGCGGTCGAGCGCATTGTGCAGAGCAACCAGGACCCGCAAGGCCATCGAGTGCCGCAGCATGTGCGGGGTCGCGAACACCCCCAGCCCCAGGGCCTCACACCGATCGCTCGCCCGGTCAAAGACCTTCGTCCAGCTCTTGTAGGAGAACGGCATACCGCTCTCCGTCAGCCACAGCATCGCTGGCTCGAGACCGTTCTCAGTGCGGACGTAGAGCCTGAGGCGGTCCGCCGCGGTGAGCGTGTCCAGAGAGCCCTCGCCTTGGCGGCCGTCCCGCTCGGTCCACAAGACCTTTCTCCGCCGCGTGATCGTACGCACGATCCTCTGGCCGGGCAGGTCCTCATAGGCGCCCCGAGCCTGGGCGACCCGTACGGCTTCCGCCCGCGTGCTCAGGCAGTAGCCCGACACCCGCTGCAGGGCGGCGTGACCGGCGTAGAAGGTGTGCCCCGCTCTCTTGGCGACCTGGTGTCCGACCTTCCCCGAGTAGTAGTTCTGCCGACCGAGTTCGGGGATCTCGCAGGTCAAAATTGTTCCGGCCTCGCGGCGGCGCATCCCGCTGGAGTACGTCAGGTCCGCGAAAGCGCAGTCACGTCCGCCAAGCCGACCCCGCCACTTCTCGTCCTCCAGGCCGCTGGGCAGCAGGCCGCCCAGGCCCACGTTCCGCCACAAGCGGTAGGCCCTCGCGGTCAGCCACTTCACATCGGAATGGACGACGTCGTTGGGCGACAGTTCCGCGATCTCGGCCGTGCCGCCGTCCGGCGTACGGATCGAGCGCATCAGTACCGGGCTGGCCTCCACGAAACTGTGGCCACAGGCCACCTTGTAGAGCAGGGTCAGGGCCGCAAGTTCCTTCGCCCAGGTGGCACCGCCGACCTTCTGTGGGTTCGCCGCCGCCCGGCGGCGCCAGTCCTCCCAGTCCTCCAGGTCTTCGGGAGTGGCCTCATCCCAGTTCAGCCCCCGCTGCCACAGGAATGTGAAGAACACACGGTAGATCGGGACGTATGTCTCCTGGGTGCCCTCGGACTTGGCGGAGAACTCCGACCGCCGAAAGATCTTGCTCAGGCGAGGATCAACCCTGCCCTCAGGCGAAACCAGGATCGGCTGTGGTTCGCGGAACTTCAGCGCCTTCTCCCGATCCAGCAAATCACCCCATCCAGGTACACCGTCCTCCCCCGGTGTACCCCCATCACCCGTCCAGAAGAGCCACCACTCACTCACAACACGAGACCTCTCAGCTGAAACCCTTCCTGGGGCAACACAGAGTATGTCCACAGAAGATCAGGTCGCCGGGGCAGATGAACCGGCCGCCGAGCGCGGTCACCGCCGACAGATCACGCTCGGGGACGGCCGCCGCCGCCCGGGTCCGATAGCCGCCGAGCCGCTGCTCACCGGCCCCGGCGAGCAGCTCCCGCCCGGCGTCCTGCGAGGTGATCCGCGCCAGCAGTCCGACGGCGCCGAACTGCCTCAGCCACTGTCCGCCCCGCTCGTCCCCCGGCTCGAACACGCGGGTCAGCGCGGCCCGTGCCAGCCGCTCGGCCGGGCCGACGCCGGAGGTCATGACGCACCCGCGGCCGCTGCCGCCGTGCCCCGCGCGACGCCGGTACGCAGCTCCAGCGCCAGGGCCACGTCGCGCGCCTCGGGCCGCTCGCGCCCGGCGAGATCCGCGACCGTCCACGCCACCCGGAGCACCCGGTCGAGACCGCGGGCGGTGAGCAGCCCCCGCTCCAGATCCCGTTCGGCCGCGGCGAGCGCTCCGGGTGCGACCCGCCAGCGCGTGCGCAGCTCATGACCCGGCACCTCACTGTTGACCGACCACGGTGTGCCGTCCAGCCGGGCCGCCGACCGCTTCCTGGCATCCCGCACCCGGGCCGCGACCGCCGCCGTGGACTCGCCCCTGCCGCCCTGCCCCATCAGGTCGGCGCTGTCGACGGGCCGCACCTCGACCCGCAGATCAACCCGGTCGAGCAGCGGCCCCGACAGCCGCGACTGGTAGCGGCGGATCGCCGAGGGCGGGCATTCGCACCCCGCGCCGTGCAGGGTGTGCCGCCCGCAGGGGCAGGGGTTGGCGGCGAGAGTCATCAGGAAGCGAGCGGGCAGCCGCACCACCCCCGCACTGCGCGCCACCACCACATGCCCCGACTCCAGTGGCTGGCGCAGGGCGTCCAGCGCCCGCCCCGAGAACTCCGGGGCCTCGTCCAGAAAGAGCACGCCCCGGTGCGCGAGCGACACCGCGCCCGGCCTCGGCAGTCCGTTGCCGCCGCCGACCAGCGACTGCATGGTCGCCGAGTGGTGCGGCGCGCAGTAGGGCGGGGTGCGGACGAGAGGCTGGCCCGGCGGAAGCATGCCCGCCACCGAGTGCACGGCGGTGACCTCCAGGGATTCCTGTTGGGTCAGGGGCGGCAGGAGCGCCGGCAGCCGTTCCGCCAGCATCGTCTTGCCCGCACCCGGCGGGCCTTGCAGCAGCAGATGGTGCCCGCCCGCGGCGGCCACCTCCAGAGCCGTACGGGCCGCCGCCTGACCGGCCACGTCCGCCAGGTCGGGCCGGTGCCCGTCGCGCTCCCCCGCACCGGCGCCGACGCCGGTGGCCAGACCGGTGCCCACTCCCGCGCCGGGCACCATCAGCCCCGCCAGCATCGGGTCAGGACGGCCCAGCGCGGGTTCCCGCGGCTCGTCGGGCACCGGCTCGTCGGTCAGTACGGCGATCAGCTGCCGCAGGCTCCGTACCCCGAGGACCGACACCCCGGGCACCAGGGAAGCTTCGCCCGCGGTCTGCTCCGGGACCACGACCTGCCGGTATCCGGCCTCGGCCGCCGCGAGCACCGCCGGCAGCACCCCGCGCACCGGCCGGACCCGCCCGTCGAGTCCCAGCTCCCCGATCAGCACCAGATCGGCGATGGCCCCGGCGTCGATGCGCTCCGCCGCTCCGAGCACCGCGCAGGCCACCGCTAAATCGAAACCGCTGCCGCTCTTCGGTACGGAGGCGGGGCTCAGTCCCACCGTGAGTTTCTTCTGCGGCCACTCCGCGCCGGAATTGACCACCGCGGCCCTGACCCGGTCCCGGCTCTCCACCAGGCTCTTGTCCGGCAGCCCCACCAGGGTGAAGGCGGCCACGCCCGGCTCCAGGTCCGCCTGGACCTCGACCACGACGCCCTCGACACCCACCAGCGCCACCGAGCACGCACGGGCGAACGCCATCACGCCACCCCCCGCGCGTGCTCGATCACGGGGCCGCCGCGCGTGGGCAGCAGCACCCCGATCAGATCGATTCGCACTCCGCCGGGCGGCGGACCGCCGCAGCGCTCCAGCCAGCAGGCCGCGAGGCGTCTCAGCCGGTCCGCCTTGGCCGGTGTGACCGCGGCCATCGGATGTTCGAACGAACCGGCTCTGCGGGTCTTCACCTCGCAGACGACCAGCACCTCGCCGCCCCGGGTGTCTCTGTCCCGGGCCACGATGTCGATCTCACCGGTCCTGCCGCACCGCCAGTTGCGGGCGAGCACGGTCATCCCCGCCGCGGCCAGCCGCCGCGCCGCCAGATTCTCGCCGTACCGCCCCAGTGCCCCCGTCGCGTTCATCTCGGCACCACCTCCGGTACCGACTCTGACGCGACTGCCCGTAACTAGTGGATCTTGGTGGACAACTCACCGGTTGTGGACAACTCGGTCACTCTCCCGGACCGTCACACACTTCAGCCGCCGGGAAGTTCGAGGTCGCTCTTGTTCAGCTCCTCGATATTCACGTCCTTGAACGTGAGCACCCGGACCTGCTTGACGAACCTGGCGGGCCTGTACATGTCCCAGACCCACGCGTCCGCCATCGTGACCTCGAAGAAGACCTCACCCTGCACCGAGTGCACCTGCATCTCGTAATCATTGGTGAGATAGAAGCGACGCTCGGTCTCGATCACGTATTTGAACAGACCGACGACATCGCGGTACTCCCGGTAGAGCTTCAGCTCCATCTCGGTCTCGTACTTCTCGAGGTCCTCGGCGCTCATGGCATGTTCCCCTTCAGCCGTACGTCCCCCCATTGTGCTCCGGCGCCCCTCGGCCCCTAGACGCTTTCGGGGGCGAGGACCACCGGCTCTTCCGGAGGACCCTCGTCGAGCAGCGTACGCAGCAGCTCGGCGAGCCTGGTCGGATACACCGTCTCACGCGCCGCCGACAGTTCGGCGGAGGTCCACCACCTCAACCCCGCGACACTGCGCCGCTCCAGCTCGGTCAGCCCGGAGGAGGAGGTCGCGGTCTGGGCCGTACGTGCCAGGAAGTACCACTCGTCCTGGTCCCAGCGCCGCCCGTCGAACGGGAAGGAGCAGACGCGGCGCCACAGCACGGGCCCCAGTTCCACCTGTGTGATCCCCGTCTCCTCGGCCAGTTCGCGCAGCGCGGCCTCCTCGCGGGTCTCGTCGCCCTCCAGGCCGCCGCCGGGCGTGAACCACCAGCGGTCGCCCGGATCGTCGGGCTCGTATCCGTTCAGCAGCAGAATGCGGTCCTCGGGATCCAGCAGCACCACCCGGGCGACCTTCCGCAGCGCCCCCTCAGCCGGCACCGGCGGACACCTCCTCCCGCGGCCGACGGACCCCGCGCCGCTTCGACAGCTGCCGCGCGAGCGGTCCGTACGCGGCCCCGCCCAGGATCAGCAGCGCCCCGGCCAGCACCGCCCCGACCATCAGATTCAGCGGCCCCAGCGCCGACACTCCGCCCGGCAGCGCCGCGAAGCCCGCCGGCCGGCCGATCAGGCTGCCCAAGGGCCAGGCCACGGCGTCCACGCGCGCGTTCACGGCCGAGCGCGGCACCGAGCCCTGGTCCGGGTCCTGCAGATGGACGCGGGAGTCCAGCGAGCCACTGCGCTCGTCGCCGAGCAGGAACAGCTGTCCCGCCGGTACGGTCGCGTCGAAGTCGCTCGTGGAGGCCCGCCCGCCGAGCATCCCCCGCACATACGGTTCCTCGACCGCCGTGCCGTTGACGGTGAGCCGGCCCTTCGCGTCACAGCAGGCGATCTTGTCGCCGCCGATCCCCACCACCCGCTTCACCATCGGCATATTGCCCCACTGCGCGTCGGTGAAGACCACCACGTCCCCCCGCCGTACCTCACCGCCCGATATCCGCTGGGCCAGCACCCGGTCCCCGGCCTTCACGGTCGGGTCCATCGACCGGGTCGGCACGGTGTACGGCTGGTACTCGAAGGCCGCCCAGCCGAATCCGCCCAGGAAGAGCACACAGCCGACGGCCACGGCCAGCCCCGACAGCACTTCGCCGAGGCGGCCGCGGCCGCCGTTCCTACGTCCAGTCACGCTCATCCCAGCACTCCCCCGCTCCGGAGCAGGACCGCCGGAGGTCGACGATCTGGGACGGCACCCTACCCGGCGGTACGCTCGCGGGTCAGCCTCCGCCTGCGCCACAGCACGACCGGCAGCGCGCCGGCGACACCGAGGGCCCCGGGAGCCGCTGCCGAAACCGCCGCGGCCGCGGTGCTCAGCCCGGGCTGGTCGAAGGTGTCGGGCACCGGAAGCGTGGACCAGCGATTGACCGGCCAGGCGACGACGACCGCGCGGCCGACGACCTCGTCCGTGGAGACCGTGCCGTGACCGGGCAGCTCCTGGTGGTAACGGGAGTCCAGCGAATTCTGCCGGTGGTCACCCATCACCCAGATCCGGCCTTCGTCCACCTTGATCGGCCCGAACGGCTGGTCGTCACAGGGAGTGTTGCCGGGGTAGATGTACGCCGTCTCGTTCAGCGGGTGGCCGTTGACCTCGACCTTGCCGCCCTTCTTGCACTCCACCGTGTCGCCGCCGACCGCGATGACCCGCTTGATCAGGTCCTTCTCCTCGGCGGACGGCATCAGCCCGATGAAGCTGAGGAACTTCTGCGCCACGTTCGGAGCAGGTGCCTGGGCGTCGTCGAGCCAGCCGCCCGGGTCATGGAAGACCACGACCTCACCGCGCTCCGGTTCGGCGCCGAACCACGGCGTGAGCTTGTCCACCAGTACCCGGTCGCCCCGCTGCAGGGTGTCCTGCATCGAGTCCGAGGGGATGGAGAACGCCTGCACCAGGAAGGTCTTGATCAGAAGCGCGAGCAACAGCGCGATTCCGATCAGGAGAGGCAGCTCCTTCCAGAAGGAGCGCGGCTTCCTCGCCCCGGATCCGCCACTGTCCAAGGTCTCGCTCTCGCGTTCCGTCGAATCGTCCGTCACGACGGAGGGCGACTCGGCGAGCTGCTCGTGTCCCTCCTCGGGACCGTCATGTCCGGATCGTGCGCCGACCGCCACGTCCCCCACATCCACTCCTTACTCCGTGCGAATACTCCGTGCGCTTGCCTGTCCCGGAAAAGGGACACGCCCACCACTCCCATAACGAGCGGGAGTTCCGCAGGGCTCGGGAGCCTGGTCAATCCGTTCAGATCCTGGGGGGACAGCCTATTCGACGGCCCCAGTGCCGTCGTCGGTGCCGCACGCGCGTCAGGGACCGAGGCGTAGGTCTCCGGCTCCTCCAGCCTGCGCCAGTGGCCGAAAGGCCAGGCGATGACGACCGCGCGGCCCACCACCTCGTTCTCGGAGACCGTGCCACGGTACTTCTCGCCGAGATGGAAGCGGGAATCGGCCGAGTTCGACCGGTGGTCCCCCATGACGAAGATCCGCCCGGCGGGCACCTCCACCTCGAACGGAAGCTGCGAGGGAACGTTGCCCGGGTGCAGATACGGCTCATTGAGGGGGGTGCCGTTGACGGTGACCTTCCCGCCCCGGTCGCAGCATTTGACGGTGTCACCGCCGACCGCCACCACCCGCTTGATCAGATCCTGCTCGTCGGCGGACGGCAGCAGCCCGATGAAGGTCAGCACCTGTTTGACCTGCTTGACGACCACCGGGGAGTTGTCCGGCGGGGGCTCCTCGTCCTGGAGCCAGCCGCCGGGGTCCTTGAAGACCACGACATCGCCGCGGGCCGGCTTCGAGCCGAACCACGGCGTCAGCTTGTCCACCAGCACCCGGTCGCTGATCTTGATCGTCTGCTCCATCGATCCCGACGGGATGACGAACGCCTGCACCAGGAAGGTCTTCAGTACGAGCGCGATCAGCAGCGCCACGGTGATGAGGACAGGTATCTCCGCCACGGCGGACCGGCGCCGGCGCCGCTTGACCTTACGGGCGAGCTTGCGCCGGTCCGCGCGCCCCGGCAGCTGCCGCTCGCTCGTGGGCCGGGTGCCGGTCGGCAGTCCGCTGTCGGAGACCTGGCCCGGGGGGCGTCCGCGCTTACCCATGGACGCCGCCGGGACTCCGTACGTCCGAGAAGGCGCCGGTCGGCTCCAGCGAGGACCAGCGGTCCAGCGGCCAGCCGATCCAGTCGGCCCGTCCGACGACGCGGTCCACGGGCACCATGCCGCCGCCCGGCTCGCCGAGATGGTCCCGGGAGTCGCGCGAATTGCTGCGGTGGTCGCCCATGACCCACAGGGTTCCCTGGGGTACGACGATGTCGAAGGGGACGCGGGAGGGCGCGTCGCCGAAGTACAGATACCGCTCGTCCACCGCACGGCCGTTCACCTCGACCCTGCCCCCCTTGTCGCAGCAGACGACGCGGTCGCCCCCCACACCGACCACGCGCTTCACGAAGTCGGTCTCGGCGGGCTCGGCGAGCCCCAGGGCCGCGGCCGCCCCGTGCAGCAGCCCGGTGACGGGGTTCTCCGTCACCGGCTCCTGGACAAAGGATCCGGTGCCGTCGAAGACCACCACATCACCACGCTCCGGCGCGCCACCGAAACGGTACGCCACCTTGTTGACCAGCACCCGGTCCCCGACCCGGAGGGTGGGCTCCATCGAGCCGCTGGGGATCAGGAACGGCTGCACCACAAAGGTGCTGACCAGGAGTATGAAGACCGCGCAGACGAGACCGAGCAGTCCCGCCCGGCGCCAGGAAGGGCCTGAGCCCCGCAGAGCCGCTGAGCCGCGAAAACGCGCGGAACGCGACCGGTCTTCCGTCCCGGTGGGGGATGCGGAAGAGCGGTCGCGCTCCGTGTGCTGTGCTTCGGTGTCCATCGGGGCCAGAGCTTATCCGGCGGCCCTGTGGACCCGGGCGCGAGTTCGATCCGCAGCCCGGTCGTGGCGCGACTACCTGTCGCGCTTCTCCTTGATCTTCGCGGCCTTGCCGCGCAGCTCACGGAGGTAGTACAGCTTCGCGCGACGAACGTCACCGCGGCTCACGAGCTCGATCTTCTCGAAGATCGGGCTGTGGACCGGGAAGGTGCGCTCGACACCGACGGAGAAGGAGACCTTGCGGACCGTGAAGGTCTCGCGGACGCCCGAACCCTGGCGGCGGATGACGACGCCCTTGAACTGCTGGATACGGGAGCGGTTGCCTTCGATGACCCGCACGTGGACGTTGACGGTGTCACCGGGGCGGAAGGCGGGGAGGTCGCTGCGGAGCGACGCGACGTCGACAGAGTCGAGCAGGCTGGACATGGTGTGGTCTGCTTCCTCGCTGATGCCACAGGTCATCAGCGGATATCGAAATGAGAGTCTGGGTGCCGTTCGCGTCGGGCGGGCGTCGTTCCCCCTGTGGCAGGGGCGCACACCGGACGTACAGCAGGGGCTTATTCTTCCATGGCCTCGGGCCTGCGCCAAAATCGGCCGCCGGGCTCGGGCGCCCAGCCCAGGATGGAGAGCATCTCGCGGTCCTTCTTGTCGAAGGCCGCGGGGTCGCAACGCTCGATCAGATCGGGCCGGTTGAGGGCCGTACGACGGAACGCCTCGTCCCGCCGCCAGCGCGCGATCCTGCCGTGGTGGCCGCTGAGCAGGACGTCCGGAATCCCGCGCCCGCGCCACTCGGGCGGCTTGGTGTAGACGGGGCCCTCCAGCAGATCGGCCATCGCCCCGGGGGCGAAGGAGTCGTCGCGGTGCGACTCCGCGTTGCCGAGGACGCCGGGCAGCAGCCGGGCCACGGCCTCGGTGATGACCAGTACGGCGGCCTCGCCGCCGGCCAGCACGTAGTCGCCGATGGACACCTCGTAGACCGGTATCCGGGTCGCGTACTCGTCGATGACCCGGCGGTCGATGCCCTCGTAGCGGGCGGGTGCGAAGAGCAGCCAGGGCCGCTCGGAGAGCTCGACGGCCAGCTCCTGGGTGAAGGGGCGGCCGCTGGGGGTGGGGACGACCAGGGCCGGGCCGCCGGCGCCCGCCTCGTAGCCGCTCGCCAGGGCGTCGTCGAGGGCGTCGCCCCAGGGCCCGGTCTTCATGACCATGCCGGGACCGCCGCCGTAGGGGGTGTCGTCGACCGTGTTGTGCCGGTCGTACGTCCACTCCCTCAGGTCGTGCACGTGTACGTCGAGCCGGCCGCGCGCGCGGGCCTTGCCGACCAGCGAGACGTTCAGGGGTTCCAGATACTCCGGGAAGATCGTGACGACATCGAGTCGCATCAGCCGTCGTCCCCGTCCGCCGCGGCGCGGTCATCGGCGGCTTCGTCGCCGGCGGCTGGACCGTCGTCGATGAGACCCGGCGGCGGGTCGATGACGGCCCGCTGCTCCTCCAGATCGATCTCGGTGACGATCTCCTCCACGAAGGGGATCATCACCTCGCTGCCGTCCGGCCGCTCCACGATGAACAGGTCCTGCGAGGGCAGATGGGAGATCTCGGTGATCCGGCCGATCTCCGTACCGTCGGCCAGGACGACATCCAGGTCCATCAGCTGATGGTCGTAGAACTCCTCCGGGTCCTCGGGGAGTTCCGCCGGGTCGATCTCGGCGATGAGCAGGACGTTGCGCAGGGCCTCGGCGCCCGTACGGTCGCGTACGCCCTCGAACCGCAGCAGCAGCCTGCCGCTGTGCACCCGGCCCGTCTCGATCGTCAGCGGTCCGGTCGAGGCCGGTTCCGTGGCGAGTACGGCGCCGGGCCCGAGCCGCTGCTCGGGCTCGTCCGTACGCACCTCGACGGTGACCTCACCCTTGATGCCGTGGGCGCGGCCGATCCGCCCGACTACCAACTGCACGTGCATACCCTTCTTGTGCCGCCGCACCGCCGCCGCTCTCGCGGACGTGGCCGCTCACCACTGTGGTTCCCCGATGGATGATTGCCGTCACCGCTGATGATTGCCGTCACCGCGAAAAACAGCACGGGCCGGAGAAGGCGGTGGCCTTCTCCGGCCCGGGCCGGTGTTCAACTGTGTCAGCGCACCTGATCCACGTCGACGAGGTCGACGCGGATGCCACGGCCGCCGATGGCGCCCACGACAGTCCGCAGAGCACGTGCGGTGCGGCCGTTACGGCCGATCACCTTGCCGAGGTCGTCGGGGTGGACCCGGACCTCCAGCACACGGCCGCGGCGCAGGTTGCGCGAGGCCACCTGCACTTCGTCCGGGTTGTCGACGATGCCCTTCACGAGGTGCTCGAGAGCCTCCTCGAGCATGCTCAGGCCTCGGTCGACTCGGCGGTGGCCGAGGACTCGGTCCCGGCTTCGTCGGCCTTCTTGTCGGACTTCTTGGCCTTCTGAGTGATCGCCTCACCCTTGGGCTCGTCGCCGGCGTCCTTCGTGGCGGCCTCGAAGAGGGCGCGCTTGTCGGCCTTCGGCTCCGGCTGCAGCAGCGGCGCGGGGGCCGGAAGGCCCTTGTGCGCCTGCCAGTCACCGGTGAGCTTGAGGATCGCGAGAACCGGCTCGGTCGGCTGGGCGCCGACGGACAGCCAGTAACGCGCGCGGTCCGAGTCGACCTCGATACGCGAGGGGTTCTGCACCGGGTGGTACAGACCGATCTCCTCGATGGCCCGGCCGTCACGGCGGGTACGGGAGTCGGCGACGATGATGCGGTAGTGAGGCGAACGGATCTTGCCCAGACGCTTCAGCTTGATCTTGACTGCCACTGGAGTGGTGTCTCCTGGTCTTGACGTGGTTGAGCGCAACGGGACGCCGCGTGGGGTTGCGGTACCCGATCCGCCCGATGGACGCGTCAGCCGGAGGAGAGAGGGGTCCTGTGCGACTGTCGAGTACAGCTGGTCATTGTGCCACATACCTGCGACAGGGCATGACCCGGCCGGGGCCGGGCCCCCGCCGCGGTGGGCCTGGGGAGTGTCGTACGGATCCCGGCCGGTTCGCCTGATCCGTAGGAGACCCCCCAGGTCCTGGGCTCAGCTCGCCGCGCCGACCACTTCCGGGATACGGAAGGGCTTGCCGCAGCCGCCGCAGACGATCGGCGCCTGGGCGAGGACCGACGGAACGACGCGTACGTTCCGGCCGCAGTCGCAGACCGCTTTGACGCGGACTCCGCCGCCGGAGGAGCCGTGCCGGGCGGCCGGACCGCGGAAGCTGCGCTTGGTGTCCGCAGCCGTCGCGACCGTATGCGCCTTCAGAGCGCGCTGGAGCCGCTCCATGGTGGGGCGATACCGCCGTTTCGCCTCGGGGCTGAGCGAGACCAGCGAGAAGCCGCTGCTGGGATGCGGCTCCTCGGGGTGGTCAAGGCCCATCTCCTCGGCGATCGCCAGGAATCGGCGGTTGTGATAACGGCCCGCACGCGAGGTGTCTCGGACACCTCTGGCGGCGGCGATGCCGTGGACCGCTTCGTGAAGCAGTCGTTCGAAGGAGAGCTCGGCGCCGCAGGCGGACGACGATTCTCCGATCAGGGACTCTGGCGCGGCAAGATCCGGCAGCTCGGGGTGGGACCGCTGAATATCGGCCCACGCCTGTGCCAGCTCTGCGGCGAGAACAGGTGGTGTCGTGCTCACGTCGTGAACAACGAGCCGGAACGCTCTCGGGTTCCATTACGGGGCATCCCAAATAATTTGCACGTACCCGTCAGTTGCCATTGATGCGTCCTGACGAGGGCGGGTGCGTCGATCTGCGGAGAAGCCTCGCAGCTCATCTCAAGGTGGTACGTAGCGCCGCGTACGCATCGGCGCGTAGCTGATCTACGTACACCGGCACTCTTCGACCGGAGCTCAGCAAGAGGGAGCTCAGTAGGCGCGCGCCACAAGGGCGAGGTTACCCGGCGCATCATCCGATTCCGGCACCGACCCGTCCTCGGCGACCAGACACCGTACGGACACGCCGTGCCGCGCGAGGGCGGCCTCTCCCCCGGGGCCCAGCGCCGCCCACGCGATACGCGCCCAGTCACCCGCGCCGGCGGCCTCGGCGGCCTCCTCGACGGTGGAGACATCGGTGGTACGGGACGCGCGGCGCTCCCGGGACTGCCGCAGCAGCAGCGCCTGGTCCTCTTCGAGGACCGTGGGCAGCAGCCCGGCGAGGGCGTCCACGGAGACGGGCTCCTTGCCGCCCGGGATCCGGCGGGCGAGCATCGCGGTGCCGCCCTCCAGGTCGCGCGGGCCGATCTCGATCCGTACGGGCACGCCCTTCAGCTCCCAGTCGACGGCGCGGCGGCCGAAGGGGGTGTCGGTACGGTCGTCGACCTGGACGCGCAGGCCGGCCGCCCCGAGGCGGCCGGCGATCTCACGGACGGCCGCGAGGACGGCCTCGTCGTCCTTGATGGCGAGGACGACGGCCTGGACGGGGGCGAGCCGGGGCGGCACGCGCAGCCCGTTGTCGTCGCCGTGCGACATGATCAGTCCACCGACCATCCGGGTCGAGGCGCCCCAGGAGGTCTGCCAGACCAGCTCCTGGGTGTCGTCCTTCGACAGATACCGGATGTGGAAGGCCCTGGCGAAGTTCTGGCCCAGTTCATGGCTCGTGCCCAGCTGGAGGGCCTTGCCGTCGCCCATCATCCCTTCGAGGGTCAGGGTGTTGATGGCGCCCGCGAAACGCTCGCTCGCGGTCTTGCGGCCCAGGACGACATCGATGCCGAGGACATTGATCATGAAGTCCGCGTAGACGTGCCGGTGGATGTGCGCCGCGTACCGCCTGGCCTCCTCCTCGGTGGCGTGGGCGGTGTGGCCCTCCTGCCAGAGGAATTCGGTGGTGCGCAGGAAGATCCGGGGGCGCATCTCCCAGCGGACGACATTGGCCCACTGGTTGATGAGCAGCGGCAGATCGCGGTAGCTCCGCACCCACTTGGAGAAGTACTCGTTGACGATCGTCTCGGAGGTGGGACGGACGACGGCCGGCTCGTCCAGCTCCTTGCCGCCGCCGTGCGTGACGACGGCCAGCTCGGGTGCGAAGCCCTCGACGTGTTCGGCTTCTCTGGTCAGATACGACTGCGGGATGAGGAGCGGGAAGTACGCGTTCGCGGCGCCCGCCTCCTTGATGCGGGCGTCCAGCTCCTGCTGCATCCGCTCCCACAGGCCGTAGCCGTACGGCCTGATCACCATCGTGCCGCGCACCGGTCCGTTGTCGGCCAGCTCGGCCTTGTTGATCAGGTCCTGGTACCAGCGGGGGAAGTCGTCCGCCCGGGGCGTGAGAACAGGTGCCTTCGCCATGGCGGGAATCGTACGGCGGCCCTGGCCGGAAAAATGGATCAGCCGCGCGCGCCGGGGCGTACGCCCGGTTCACACAACGCTTTGCCCATCGCCCACTGGACGCGGGCACGGATGCGGAGTTCCCTGACATACGGGGGATGTGTGCGCGCATCTACACGGGGGGCTGTCCATCAGGACACTGACGACCTCTCGGCGGATTGGGGCGCTATCCATGACACCTACGCTCGCCCAGCACCACGAGCAGCCTCCGAACGCGGCCTCGGCTCCGGCGCTTCCCGCGGACGCGGGTGCGCGCGCCCGCGACTGGGCCGAGATCCAGGAACGGATGCTGGTGCCGCTCTACGAAGCGGTGTACGAACGCCTGGAGGTCCACACCGGCACCCGGGTGCTCGGCCTCGGCTGCGGCTCGGGGCTCGCCCTGCTGCTCGCCGCCTCGCGGGGTGCGCGGGTCACCGGCGTCGACGCGGACGAGGAGCGGCTCGCGCTGGCCCGCGAACGGCTGGTCGTCGAGGGGAAGCGGGACGACCGCTCCGCCGGCAGCAGCGTGCCAGCGGCCACCGGCACGCTGCTGCCGGTGGACCGGATGGCCGAGGCGGCCGCCGCGCCGGGCCGTTCCCCGTACGACCTGATCACCGCCTTCCAGCCGATCGGCTCCACGGCGGACGACGTGGAGGAGCTCGCGCCCGCCCTCGGCACGGCGATACCGCTGGCCGAACACGGCACCCCGGTGGTGCTGGCCGGCTGGGGGCCGCCGGAGCGCTGCGCCACGGACGCGGTGCTGCGGGTCGCGGGCCGGCTGACCGGCGCGCCGCGCACGGGCGGCCGGTCCCCGGCGCACCGGGACGACCTGGAGGAGGTGGCCGCGCGGGCCGGTCTGGAGCCGGACGGATCGGGCCGGGTGGCCTGCCCCTTCGGCTACGCGGACACGGAGAGCGCGGTGCGCGGACTGCTGTCGACCGGGGTGTTCGACGGGGCGATCGGGGCCACGGACCGGCGGCAGGTGGAGAAGGAGATCAGCGAGGCGCTCCGTCCGCATCTGCGGCCCGACGGCACGGTGTGGATGGAGAACGTCTTCCGTTATCTGATCGCCCGCACGCCCTGACCTGGGCGGACGCGGCCCGACCCGCCGGTCCGTTTCCTGGCCGGGAACGGATCGGCCCAGGACCCTTGCCAGTATCCAGAATCCTGTTTACTGTCTCTTCCGTGACAGGCTTTGACGAGCGTTTCCTGACCCGCAACGGCCTCGCGGCCCGGCAGCTGGCGGTTCTCCTGCTGAACCACGAGCCGGACACCCGGCTGCCACGGGTGCGCGACTTCGCCGTGGAGCTGGGCGTCGGGAACGGCACCGTCCAGGCGGCGCTCCAGCTGCTGGAGAAGGCCGAGGCCATCGAGACGACGGCCCGTGGCCATCTCGGCACCTTCCTCGTCCGCTCCGACCGCTCGATACTCTGGCGGCTCTCCGGACTCGGCACCCTGCTCGCCGCGATGCCGCTCCCGTACTCCCGCCGCTACGAAGGTCTGGCCACCGGGCTGCGCTCCGCCTTCGAGGAGGCCGGCGCCCCCTTCGCGATCACCTTCATGCGA
This sequence comes from Streptomyces sp. NPDC058198, assembly GCF_042882605.1. Classification (NCBI taxonomy): domain Bacteria; kingdom Bacillati; phylum Actinomycetota; class Actinomycetes; order Kitasatosporales; family Streptomycetaceae; genus Streptomyces; species Streptomyces sp. NPDC058198. The sequence continues at coordinate 799,725 of NZ_JBHVVP010000003.1, read as the reverse complement.
GGCGCCGGCGCCCGCACCACCGCCCTGATCGAGGGCAAGGTCGATCTCGTGGTGCTCTCCCGCTTCGCCGCCGACCGGCTGGTCGGGGAACACCCCGTCGAGCTGGTCGCGGATCTCGGCCCGGCCACGTATGTCGGGGCACACGGGCTGCTGCTGCGGCACGGCGCGGACCTGGACACCCCGGGGCTGCGGGTCGCCGTCGACCACGCCTCCGAGGATCAGCGGATGCTCGCCGAGCGCGTGTTCGCCGGACGCGGCGACATCGAGTGGGTCGAGGCCTCATACATGCAGCTGCCCGAGCTGCTGGAGCAGGACCGGGCCGACGCCACCGTCTGGAACCTCGACGAGGTACAGGGCAGGCTCGGCCCAGGAGTGGACGTACGGCCGCTCGGCGACGAGGTCACCCGCGATCTGTCGCTGCGCAACTCCAGCGCGGCGATCATCGGCAGGACCGAGGGGGCGAAGGCGCTCGGCGCCGTGCGCGACTCGCTCGACCTGTCGGTCATCACCACCGTCCAGACCGAGGTACTGCGCGGTGAGCGCATGCCCTCGTACTGACCTCACCGGCCCCGCCGGATGAACCGGACACCGCGAAAGGACATCCCAGGACCGAGATCCGGGCTCAATATACAAAATCCTGGTGACTGTTTCATCAGCCTCGAAAGAAAGGATAAGGAGCACCATGGACGACCAGCTCGCCCTCCGCATCCAACTGTTCCGCGAGAGCGGCCAGGTCAGGCCCGAGGTCGCCGCGTTCGTCGCGGACGAGCTGGACGCCCTGGCCGCCGAGGGCCGTACCGTCACCGAGGGCACGGCGGGCATGCTCACCAGCCATCTGATGATGGCGCTCAACCGGCTCCTCGACGGCGAGCCGATCGAGGAGTTCCGGACAGACGAGCAGGTGGCGGCCGAGCTCGCCGACCACCCCGAGGCTGTGGCCCGGGCCCGCGCCGTGTCCGTACGGGCGGAGCAGGCCCTGGGCGCCCCGCTCCCCGAGTCCGAGATCAACTTCCTGGGTCTGCACCTCGCCGTGCTCGCCCAGAACTCCCCCGCCTGACCCGGCTCCGCGGTACGCGGGAACCACGAGACGAAGGAATCAGCCATGACGAAGATCCTCACCGGTGGTGTCGGCAAGTCCGAGGTCGCGCAGACCATCGGCGCGCTCGGACTCGACGGCCTGGAGATCACGGTCTCCAACGACATGGACGCGGCGATGAAGCTCCGCGCCGGCCAGGCCGACTACTACCTCGGTACGTGCCACACCGGCGCCGGCGCCTCGCTCGGCGTCCTCGTCGGCCTGCTGGGCTCGCCCCTCTGCCACACGTTCGGCCGCTCCGTCCCCACCGAGGACGAGGTCGGCGCCCTGCTGGCGGACGGCAAGAAGGTCTTCGGCTTCGCCATCGACCAGATCGACGTGATCGCCCCGATCATGGCCCGCGCGCTCACCGCGCGCGGCTGACCCGCCGAAGACCTGCCAGGGCCCAGAGGAGACACCCCCGTGACCACCGTCCTTGCAGCGAGTACCGGTCTGGACTTCTCGCTGACGCAGAAACTGTTCGTCATAGCCCTGTGCGCGCTGACCGCCTTCATCGCGCACATGGCACTGGCCGTATTCAACGACGGCGTGCGCCCCTTCATGCTCGACTTCATCCAGGGGCGCACCACCCGCTCCGCCACCACGGCGGTGTCCTTCGGGCTCTCCGCGGGCTTCATCTTCGGCCTCGGGGCGCCGATGGCCCTCTCCAGCGGGGTCCTCAACCCGTGGCTGCTCTTCCTGCCCACCGACATCCTGGGCATCCTCTCGCCCAAGAAGTGGCTGGCGCCGCTGCTGGGCGGCGCGTGGGGCGCGGTGGTCGTCTTCGGCCTCAGCGGGGCCAATGAGGTGGCGCACGACCTGCCCGTCGACTTCCTGACGGCGATGCAGCAGATGTCGACGCCGATCCTGTTCCTGTTCACGCTCTTCCCGGTGCTCGCCATCACCAAGCAGTTCGGACGGCTGCGCGGTGGCATCGCGGCGGTGCTCGAACTGGCGCTCGTGATCATGACCATGAAGATCTGGCCCAACGTCTTCGCCGGCTCGCTGGCGATGGCGGCCGGTGTGCTGCTGCTCATCGGCTTCGCCGTCAGGAAGGACCTGCTCCAGCGCAAGGCCGACCGGGCCGAAGCGGCGGCCGCCGGCGAACAGACCTCGGGCACGGGGCAGCCGGAGGCGGCCGGGGACGACCCGATGGCCTCTCTCTTCAGCTCCAGCGCCCTGCGGCTGCGCCGCTTTCTGCCGCTGTTCATGGTGCTGGGCGCCGGAGTCTGTGTGCTGGCGCAGATGCACATATTCGGCGGCGGCGAGGCCACCAGCTTCCTGATCGCCAAGGGGCACTACAGCGAGGCCGCCCAGGTCGACTTCTACCGGGTCTTCGGCTTCATCCCGCTGATCGCGACGACCGCGCTCGCCTCCGGTGCGTACGGCATCGCCGGCTTCACGCTCGTCTACCCCCTCGGCTATCTGATGCCGAACCCGTTCCTCGCGGCCGTCGTCGGCGCCGTGGTCTTCGCCCTCGAAGTCCTGGCCCTCTCCTCCATCGGCAAGGTCCTCGGCAAGCTGCCGAGCGTGCGTGACTCCTCCGAGCACCTGCGCGCCGCGATCACCGAAACGCTGGGGCTGGCGATCCTCTTCGGCTCACTGCTCGCGGCCAATGTCATGGGCGGCGGCGTCGCGATCCTCATCGTGGGCGGGCTCTACCTCCTCAACGAGGCGATGGGCCGGCCCGTGGTACGGATGGCGGCCGCCCCCGCCGCGGTGATCGTCGGCGGCGTCCTCCTCAACCTCCTCTACTGGCTCGACCTGTTCACCCCCGTCAAGGGCTGACCCCTTTCACGGGCTGATCCAGGCACACCGGGAAGGCACCCGCACCATGCGGCACCACCCCGGGGACCACTCCCCGGCCCCCCACACCCGTCGCTCTCTGCATACCGTCGCCGGGCCGCTGCCCGTCTCCGCCGTGCGCGGCCCGGCGCTGGCCCACGAACATCTGGTGCTGGATCTCGACCGTACGGGCGACGGCGCCGCCGTCCTCGACGCCGCGCGCCACCGGGCCGCCGTCACCGCCGAGCTGGCCGCCCTGCGCGCCGAGTTCGGGCTCGGCCTGGTCATCGAGCTGACCTGCCGGGGCATGGGCCGCGACCCGCTCGCCCTGGCCCGGATCGCCGAGGAGTCCGGGGTCGCGGTCGTCGCGGCCACCGGCTGGTACTACGAACCGTTCCACCCGCGCGAGATCGGCGGCGCGAGCGTCGAACAGCTCGCCGGGACACTGATCCGGGAGATCAACGACGGGCTCGGCGCCACCGGCATCAGACCGGGCGTGCTCGGCGAGATCGGCAGCCACGGCAACCGGCCGAGCGAGCCTGAGACCCGCTCGCTCCTCGCCTCGGCCCACGCGGCGCTCGCCACCGGCCTGTCGGTCGCCACGCATGCCCAGCTCGGACGAGGCGGACTCGCCCAGCTGGAGCTGCTCACCGGTACGGGCCTGGCACCGCACCGGATCTCCCTCGGCCACCAGGATCTGCTGGACGACCCCGCCGCGCACCGCGAACTGGCGGCGAGCGGCGCGTATGTCGCCTTCGACACCGTCGGCAAGGAGAGCTACCAGAGCGACGACACCCGGCTGCGGCTGCTGCTGGCGCTGCTGGAAACAGGGCACGCGGACCGTGTCCTGCTCAGCTGCGACATCTCGCGCCACGGCTATCTGGAGTCGGAGGGCGGTCAGGGGTACGGACACCTCTTCCGGTCCTTCCTGCCCAAGGCGCGCGCGGCGGGCGTGGACGAGGACCTGATCGACCTGATGACGCGTCGCAACCCGCTGCGCTTCCTGACCGGCGCCGATGCCGATGCCGAGGAGATCTGAGATGTCCGTACAGCTTCCGCGGACCTTCCCGCTGGCGACGATCGCCCTGGAGGACGCGGTCCAACGCCAGTTCCGGCTGCTCGAACACACCGCCGCCCACTTCGAGGGACCACAGCTCTTCGAGGCGGACACCGGCGTCGTGCCGGGGCTCGGCCGCCCCCGTACGACCGCGCGCGTCGAGGCCGTTCTCGTGGACTTCTTCGGCGCCGAGGACGCGGCGCTCGTCCAGGGCGCGGGCACGGGCGCGATCCGGGCCGCGCTGCAGGGCGCCGTCTCCCCCGGCGACCCGCTGCTGATCCACCGGGCCCCGGTCTACCGGACGACGGCCGTCACCCTGCGCGGGCTCGGAGTCCGTACCACCGAGGTGGACTTCAACGACCGTACGGCGCTCCAGGAGGCCCTGGAATCCGGCGCGTTCGCCTGGGCATACGTCCAGCACAGCCGGCAGCGGCTCGCCGACTCCTACGATCCGGGCGAGGTGCTCGCGGCCTGCCGCGCCGCCGGGGTCCGCACGGTCGTCGACGACAACTACGCGGTGCTGCGCGTGCCCGCCTCCGGGGTGGAACTGGGCGCGGACGCCTCCTGCTTCTCCCTCTTCAAGCTGCACGGCCCCGAGGGTGTCGGCGCGGTCGTCGGCGCCCGCGATCTCGTCGCGCACGTCCGCGGCGACAACTACTCGGGCGGCGGCCAGGTCCAGGGCTACCAGGCGCTCGACGCGCTGCGCGCCCTCACCCATGTCCCCGTCATGTGGGCCCTCCAGTCCCAGGTGGGCGCGGAGGTCGCGGCCCGGCTCTCGGCCGGTGAGGTGCCGGGCGTCGCCGAGGTACGGATCGCCAACGCCCAGGACCGGTGCCTGCTGGTACGGCTCGACCGTCCGGTGGCCCGTGAACTGCCCGCCGCCGCCGCGCGGCACGGCGCGGCCCCCTATCCCGTGGGCTCCAACTCCCGCTACGAGATCGCCCCGCTCGTGTACCGGATGTCCAGTTCGTCACTCGACGACACGCCCGAACTCGCCGACTGGACCGTACGGATCAACCCCATGCGGGCCGGCGCCGATCTCGTGATCGAGATCCTCCGCCGTGCGCTGCACGACCTGGAGGGCTGATCGTGTTCCTCGACACCGTCCTCACCCGCAACCCGGCGCTCGTCGACACGGCGACCGCGCTGCACCGGTCGGGCGCCGTCCCGCCCGACACCTATGTCATGGACGCCGACGCCGTCGAAGCCAACGCGGCGCTGCTGGCGGCCGAGGCGGAGCGGCTCGGGCTCTCCCTGTGGTTCGTCGTCAAACAGTTCGGCCGCAACCCCGCGCTGATCCGGGCGGTCGCCCGGCACATCCCCCGGTTCGCCGCGATCGACCCGTCCGAGGCGCGCACCCTGCACGCGGCGGGCGCGCGGGCCGGCAACCTCGGCCATCTGGTGCAGATCCCGCACCGCGCCCTGCCCGAGATGCTCGGCTGGCGGCCGGAGGCGGTGACCGTCTTCGATCTCGCCAACGCGCGCGCCGTCTCGGACGCGGCGGGTGAACTCGGCTTCGTCCAGGACGTGTTCGTACGGCTCGAAGGCGCCGCCGGCTCGGTCTACCCGGGCCAGGAAGGCGGCGTACCACTGGACGCGCTGGACGACTTCGCGGCCGCGGCCGAACAGCTGCCGTCCCTGCGCATCGCGGGCGTCACCGCGTTCCCCTGTGTGCTGTGCGACCCGCTGACCGGCCGGCCGGCACCGACCGCCAATTTCGAACTCGCCCTCAAGGCAAGGGAGCTGCTGACCGCGCGCGGCCATCACGGGCTGGGGCTCAGCGCGCCCAGCGCCACCTCCATGGCGACCCTGCCGCTGCTGGCCGAGCTGGGCGCCACCCACGGCGAGCCCGGCCACTCCCTGACCGGCACCACCCCGCTGCACGCGGTCGACCCGCACCAGCCGGAACAGCCCGCCTATGTGTACGTCAGCGAGGTCGCCCACACCCTCGCGGACGGCCGGCCCGCGCTCTACGGCGGCGGCTTCTACGCCCGCGCCGGCATCCGCGACGCGCTGCTGCCGCGCACCGGCCTGCGCCTGCCCGTGCAGGGCGCCCCGGCCGAGAACATCGACTACTACCGGCTGCTGGACGCGCCCCCGTCCGGCGCTGTGCGGGCCGGGGACACCGCCGTACTCGCCTTCCGTACCCAGATCTTCGTCACCCGCTCGACCGTCGCGGTCGTCGCCGGGCTGTCCACCGGGAAGCCCCGGCTGACCGGCCTGTACGACGCACAGGGCCGGACCGTGTAACGACCTGGTGCACGATAGCCAGTGGATCAGCGAGCGGCGTCATGTGGCTTCGAATCCAAGGCGGAGGAGGGAGGCGACGCGGAGCGTCGTCGACTGACGACAACGCCGGAGGCGGAGTCGCAGGGCGTCGGGAGCCCGCTGGCTATCGTGCACCAGGTCGTAAGGAGCCACCGCCATGAGCAAGACCGTCATCGTCGTCATCGACGGATTCGGGATCGGCGCGATGCCGGACGCGGGCGCGCTGCGGCCCGGCGATCTCGCGGCCGACACCTGTGGGCATGTCCTGGACCACTGCCGGTCGCTGCTGGGACGGCCGCTGCGGCTGCCGGCCCTCGGCGCGCTGGGGCTCGGCCTGGTCCATCCGCACCGGGATCTGGCCCGGCGTACGGCGCTGCCGGTGGCCGTGGGGCGGGCCGCCCTCGGCTATCCGGGCGCGGACACGTTCGCCGGACACCAGACCATGATGGGCGCGGACTTCAGCCGGGTGACGGTGGCCCGGCTCGCGGACCATCTCGACGAGGTGACCTCCGCGCTGAAGGCGGCGGGGCACGAGGTCGGACCACTCGACGGGCGGCCGCTGCTGGTCGTCGACGGGGCCGTGCTCGTCCACGACAATCTGGAGGCCGACCCGGGCATCAACTGGAACGCCTCGGGGCGCCTGGACGACCTGCCCTTCGACGGGATCCTGGCCATCGCCCGTACGGTCAGGGCCGTGGCGCCCGTCGCCCGGGTGATCGCGGTCGGCGGCCACGCGGACGGACCGCTCGGCGCGTACGTACGCGACGGGGACGGCGGCACGGTCGGGCTGGACACCCCGGCGAGCGGCTTCTACCGCAACGGCGGCCTCGCGGTGCGGCATCTGGGCGCGGACCTCGACCACACCCGGCAGCTGCCGGACCTCGCGGCGCGCGCCGGTATCCCGGTCACGCTCGTCGGCAAGGCGGCGGACATCCTGGCGTGCGAGGCGGCGCTGCGGCGGCCGGCGGTCGCGACGGCGGAGGTCCTCGCGTACACGCTGGAGGCGGTGCGCTCACCCGGCGACGGGCTCGTCGTCGCCAATGTCCAGGAGACGGACCTCGCGGGCCACCAGCAGGACACCGAGCGGTACGGACGGATCCTGGAGCGGACGGACGACGGGCTGGCGGCGCTGCTCGGGCTGCTGGACGGGGCGGGCGACCGGCTGATCGTGACGGGCGACCACGGCAACGATCCGACGATCGGGCACGCGTATCACACCCGGGAGTACGTGCCGGTGCTGACGTACCGGGCGGGGGCGACGGGGGTCGAGCTGCTGCCGGACGCGCGGACGCTGGCGGACGTGGGGGCGAGCGCGGCGGCGTCGCTCGGCCTGGACGCGGGCGCCCTGGCGAGCGGTTCGGTGCGGTAGGGGCGGGTGGGGGGCCCGTGGGACGGGGCCCCCACCTCCGGCGGACGGCGAACCGTCAGCCCATGAACTTCTTGAACTCGTCCGGCAGCTCGAAGTTCTTGTCCTCGGCGGGCAGTCCGAACGCGCCGCCCGCGTGCGCCGTTTCCTCGCGACGCGCCGCCGCGGCCTGCTCGTCGGCCTTCCGCTTCATCGGGTTGCCGGACCGCTGCTTGCCCTTGGCCTGCTTCTGCTTCTTCTTCGAACGGCCGGGACCGCCGCCCATGCCGGGAACGCCCGGCATCCCCGGCATCCCGCCGCCCTGTGCCATCTTGGACATCATCTTGCGGGCCTCGAAGAACCGCTCCACCAGGTTCTTCACCGCGCTGACCTCGACACCCGAACCCCGGGCGATCCTGGCCCGGCGCGAGCCGTTGATGACGGTCGGGTCGTGACGCTCGCCCGGGGTCATCGACTTGATGATCGCGGCGGTACGGTCCACGTCCCGCTCGTCGATGTTGTTGATCTGGTCCTTGATCTGCCCCATGCCGGGCAGCATGCCGAGCAGCTTGCTGATGCTGCCCATCTTCCGGACCTGCTCCATCTGGGCCAGGAAGTCGTCGAGCGTGAAGTCCTTGCCCTTGCTGCTCGCCAGCTTGGAGGCCATCTTCTCGGCCTCGGCCTGGCTGAACGTCTTCTCCGCCTGCTCGATGAGGGTGAGCAGGTCACCCATGTCGAGGATGCGGGACGCCATCCGGTCCGGGTGGAACGCGTCGAACTCGTCGAGCTTCTCGCCGTTGGAGGCGAACATGATCTGCTTGCCGGTGACGTGCGCGATGGAGAGGGCCGCGCCACCACGGGCGTCACCGTCGAGCTTGGAGAGCACCACGCCGTCGAAGCCGACGCCGTCACGGAAGGCCTCCGCGGTGTTGACCGCGTCCTGGCCGATCATCGCGTCGACGACGAAGAGGACCTCGTCGGGGTTGACCGCGTCGCGGATGTCCGCGGCCTGCTTCATCAGCTCCTGGTCGATACCGAGGCGGCCCGCGGTGTCGACGACGACCACGTCGTACTGCTTGGCGCGGGCGTGCTCGATGGAGTCCTTGGCGACCTTGACCGGGTCGCCGACGCCGTTGCCCGGCTCGGGGGCGTACACCGCGACGCCCGCGCGCTCGGCGACGACGGAGAGCTGGGTGACGGCGTTGGGGCGCTGGAGGTCACAGGCGACGAGCAGCGGGGAGTGGCCCTGGCCCTTCAGCCAGAGGCCCAGCTTTCCCGCCAGGGTGGTCTTACCGGCACCCTGGAGACCCGCGAGCATGATCACGGTCGGCGGCTGCTTGGCGAAGCGCAGGCGCCTGGTCTCGCCGCCGAGGATGCCGATGAGCTCCTCGTTGACGATCTTGATGACCTGCTGGGCGGGGTTCAGCGCCTGGGAGACCTCGACGCCGGCCGCGCGCTCCTTGACCTTGGCGATGAAGGCGCGGACGACGGGCAGCGCGACGTCCGCCTCGAGCAGGGCGATACGGATCTCGCGGGCCGTGGCGTCGATGTCCTCCGGGCTGAGGCGCCCTTTGCCCCGGAGGCTCTTGAATGTGGCTGCGAGGCGGTCGGAGAGAGTGTCGAACACGGCGGTCGCGGATCCTCAGGTCGGGAGCGGGTGAGGGGGCTGTCCCGCGCGGTGAAGGACAGACCGTCCCCCAGGGTATCCGGCCGCGCGCGGTGTGGTCTGCCCTGCGGGTGGCTCGGCCGTACGGGGGAGGGACCGGCCCGCCGCGGGACCGGTCACCCGGTCCTCATTGCAGGGCGGCCTCCAGCGCCTTCGCCAGGGCCACGGCGTCCGCCTCGGGGAGCGGGGAGCCGTCCCCCCGGGTGACGTAGACCGTGTCGACCGCGTTCGCTCCGAGCGTGGACACATGGGCGCTGCGCACCCGTACGGCCGCCTGTTCCAGGGCATGGCCGATGCGGTGCAGCAGGCCCGGCGCGTCCTGGGCGCGGACCTCGATCACCGTCGCGAGCTGGGAGGCGGTCGGCGCGACGGTCACCCGCGGTGGCGGGGCCTTCACGCCGCGGCGGCGCGGATACGCGGCCTCCCGTTCTGCCAGCCTGGACGGGATGTCGAGCGAGCCGTCCAGGGCCCGTACGAGATCGGCGCGGAGCCGGGTGGCCTGCGGCAGCGAGCCGTACTCGGCGGCCACCCGCCAGCTCAGCAGGAGGACGTCGGACGTCTTGCCCAGTTCGGTGGGCAGTTCGATGGCGCGCAGATCGGCCGCCCGTACGGTGAGCCGGTGCAGGGCGAGCACCCCGGCGGCGGCGGGCAGCACGCCCGGCCGGTCGGGGAGCGCGATCAGCAGTTCGACGCCGACGGGTTCCGGTTCGCCGTCCTCCTGCGGGGTCTCGGCCTGGGCGCGCAGCGCGAGCACCGGCCCGCCGGTGCGCAGCGCCTCGACGGCCAGCCGTTCCTGCTCGGCGCTGGGCGCGGTGGGCTCGGGGTCCGCGAAGTCGTCACCGGTGAGGACTGCGGCGACCCGGGCCACGAGGTCGTCGACGAGCGAGGCCCGCCAGGAGGACCAGGCGGCGGGGCCGGTGGCGAGGGCGTCTGCCTCGGTGAGGGCGTGCAGCAGTTCCAGCGTGGCGAGCGAGCCGACCCGGGCGGCGACCGAGCTGACGGTCGCCGGGTCGTCCAGGTCGCGCCGGGTCGCGGTGTCGACGAGCAGCAGATGGTGGCGTACGACGGTGGCGATGACGGCCGTGTCGTCGCGGTCGAAGCCGATCCGGGCGGCGACGTCGCGGGCGATGACCTCGCCGGCCACGGAGTGGTCGCCGGGCCAGCCCTTGCCGATGTCGTGCAGCAGGGCGCAGACCAGCAGCAGGTCGGGGCGGCCCACGCGACGGGTCAGCGAGGATGCCTGCACGGCGGTCTCCACCAGATGGCGGTCGACGGTCCAGGTGTGCACGGGGTTGCGCTGGGGCCGGCAGCGGACCCGCTCCCAGTCGGGCAGGAGCCGGGTGATCAGGCCTTCGGCTTCGAGGGCCTCCCAGACGGCGACGGTCGACTCGCCCGCGCCGAGCAGGGTGACGAGCTCCTCGCGGGCCTCGGCGGGCCAGGGCACCGGGAGGGGTTTCGACGCGGTGGCGAGGCGCCGTACGGCGTGCAGCGAGATCGGCAGGCCGGCCTGGGCGGCGGCCGCCGCCGCGCGCAGGGGCAGGACGGGGTCGCGTTCGGCGCGGGCGGTGCGGGCGAGGACGACCTCGCCGTCCTGCTCGACCACGCCCTCGGCGAGCGGGGTGCGCTCCGGGGCGGGCTTGCTGCCGAGCATGGCCCGCAGCCGGGGGCGTACGGACCGGGAGCGCAGCACCCGGTTCACCTCGCGCCAGGTGACGTCGGAGGCGTACGAGACCGTGCGCGCCGCCTCGTACACCTGCCGCAGCAGTGCGTCGGCGTCGAGCAGGCCGAGTTCCGCGGCGACGGGGTCCTGTTCCTGGAGGGCGAGCCGGTCGGTGGCGCGTCCGGTCGTCAGATGCAGGGCGTCGCGCGCGTCGAGCAGCCGGCGGCGAGCGGTGGCGAGCCCTTCACGGGGCGCGTCCGCGAGCCAGGACGCGGCGACGGCGCGCAGCGCGGTGGCGTCGCGCAGTCCGCCCCTGGCCTCCTTGAGGTCGGGTTCCAGCAGGAACTGCAGCTCGCCCTGGCGCTCGGCCCGCTCCCGGCACAGCTCGTCGAGTTCGGGCAGGCGCTTGGGCGCGGTGTTGCGCCAGTCGGCGAGGATCGCGGTACGCACCCCGGTGACCAGGCCCAGATCGCCGGCGACATGCCGGGCGTCGAGGAGGCCGAGCTGCACCTTGAGGTCCTCGGCCGCGGTTTTCCGCACCTCGGCGGGCGTACGGACGGAGTGATCCAGGGCGAGCCCCAGGTCCCACACCGGGTACCAGACCCGGTCGGCGAGGGCGGCGATGGCGCCCGGGCCGGAGGTGCCGTCGTGCAGGAGCAGCAGATCGAGGTCGCTGCGCGGGGACAGCTCTCCGCGTCCGTAGCCGCCGACGGCGACAAGGGCCGCGCCGCGTACCCCGCTCTCCTGGGCGGCAGTGGTGAACAGCGCGTTCAGCCAGTCGTCGGTCAGCCGGGCCAGGGCGGTACGGCGCGGCGGCCCTGGCTGCGCCTTCTCCTGAAGGAGGCGCAGCCGGGCCGCCGCATAACCGCTGGGTCCCGAGTCTGCCTGTCCGGTTGTCTCTTCGAGGCTCGTCACCCAGTTGTTCCCGTCTCTAGAGGGCGTCAGGTCCGCGCTCGCCGGTCCGTACCCGGACCGCCGTGTCGACCGGCACGCTCCATACCTTCCCGTCACCGATCTTGCCGGTGCGGGCGGCCTTCACCACGACATCGATGAGCTCTTCCGCGTCCGCGTCCTCGACCAGGACCTCTATGCGGATCTTCGGTACGAGGTCGACGGTGTACTCCGCACCCCGGTAGACCTCGGTGTGGCCGCGCTGCCGGCCGTACCCGCTGGCCTCCGTGACCGTGAGCCCCTGGACTCCGAAGGCCTGCAGGGCCTCCTTGATCTCGTCCAGGCGGTGTGGCTTCACGACTGCGGTGATGAGCTTCATGCGTCCACCTTCTTGTTCTTCGCCGCGGCGGCGGGGGTCTGGTTCGAGGCGCTGCTGCGGCCCGACGGCGAGCCTCCCACGGCGCTGTAGTCGTAGGCCGACTCCGCGTGGTAGGCCATGTCGACACCGCTGGTCTCGTCGTCCTCGGAGGCCCGGAAGCCGATCGTCTTGTCGACGATCTTGGCGAGGATCCAGGAGACCACGAAGGAGTAGGCCATCACCGAGAAGGCACCGACGGCCTGCTTGCCGAGCTGCGAGATGCCGCCGACGCCGTCGATCGCGAGGAGACCCACGAGCAGGGTGCCGATCACACCGCCGACGAGGTGGACACCGACCACGTCGAGCGAGTCGTCGTAACCCAGCTTGTACTTGAGGCTGACGGCCCAGGAGCAGAGCGCGCCGGCGACGACACCGATGAGCAGGGCGCCGAAGGGGTTGACGTTCGCACCGGAGGGGGTGATCGCGACCAGGCCCGCGATGGCACCGGAGGCGGCGCCCAGCGTGGTGAACGCGCCGTGCCGGATCCGCTCGTATATCAGCCAGCCGAGCATCGCGGCGCCGGTGGCGATCTGCGTGTTGAAGGCCATGAGGGCGGAGGTGCCGTTGGCGGCGAGCGCGGAACCGGCGTTGAAGCCGAACCAGCCGAACCACAGCAGACCGGCGCCGAGGACGACGAGCGGCAGGCTGTGCGGCCGCATCGGGTCCTTCTTGAAGCCGATCCTCTTGCCGACGACCAGGACCGCGGCGAGCGCGCCGATACCGGCGTTGATATGGACCGCCGTACCACCGGCGAAGTCGATCACTCCGAGCTTGAAGAGCCAGCCGTCGGACTGCCAGACCCAGTGCGCGACCGGGAAGTACACCACGCTGACCCAGAGCGTGATGAACAGCGCCCAGGCGCTGAACTTCACCCGGTCGGCGAGCGCACCGCTCATCAGCGCGGGGGTGAGGACGGCGAACATCAGCTGGAAGAGAGCGAAGGCGAAGACCGGAATGCCTTCCTTGCCTCCGGTCAGCGTCTCGGCCGTGATGCCCTGGAAGCCGACGTGGTCGAAGTTACCCAGCAGGCCGGCGCCGATGTCGTCACCGAAGGTCAGTGAGTACCCGTAGAGCACCCACAGCACGCTGACGATGCCGAGGGCGATGAGGGACATCATGAGCATGTTGAGGGCGCTCTTCACCCGCACCATGCCGCCGTAGAAGAATGCCAGGCCGGGCGTCATCAGCATGACAAGCGCGGCACTGATCAATACGAATGCGGTATCTGCGCCATTCAAAGCCGGTGTCCCCTCGTGGGTCGGAACGGCCCGTGCGGATGCTCTAGCAGGTGGGCCGACGTTGCTGAGGAGATTGGCGCAGTGCGGTTTCGGCCAGTGCTGCTCGATGTTTCCGGGCAGTGACGAAGGCATCCGGCGTGTTACGGGCCGATGAACCGACGGATCGCGGCCGGCGGTCCCGGACACCCTCTGCGGGCATCGTAAACCGGCCGCGGCCTTCACCCTGCTCACCTGGCGGCGGGGGAGCCGTGTCGGGCGGTACGGGGTGACTGCCGCGGCCGGAGCCTCGGGGGGTGGCCGCCGCTCAGACGGCCTCGGCCGACTCGGGCAGCTGGGCGGTGAGCAGATCGGTGAGATCGGCGACGGCGGGGACCTGGCCGAAGTCCCTGGCGGCGGTGTCGACGGTCTTGCGGAGCCGGTTGTTGACCCGCTCGGAGCGCACCCGGCGGGCCACCTTCAGGGCCTCCTGGGCCAGCACGGTGGACTGCTCCGGCTCCTTCTTGAGGAGATGGACGGTGGCCATGCCGATCAGGTTCAGGGCATACGACCGCTGGTGTTCCTCGTCCTCGCGGAAGAGCTCGACGGCGCGTCGCATGACGGGTTCGGCGAGGGAGGCGTAGGTGGGGCTCCGGCCCGCGACATAGGCCAGATCGCGGTACGAGTGCGCGTTCTCGGCGTTCAGTTCGGCCTCGGAGAAGAAGCGGATCCAGTCGGGTTCGGGCTCGCCGTCCAGTCCGGCGTCGGAGAAGGTGTCCTCGGCCATCCGGACGGCCCGCTTGCACCTGCTCGGCTGGCCCATATTGGCGTAGGCGCGCGCCTCCATCGCATACAGCATGGCCTGGGTCCGCGGGGTGGCGCAGTCCCGGCTGCCGTACTGGGCGAGATGCACCAGTTCCAGTGCGTCGTCCGGCCGGCCCAGATGGATCATCTGGCGGCTCATGGAGGAGAGGATGTACGAGCCGAGCGGCTTGTCCCCGGACTCCTTGGCGGCGTGCAGGGCGAGGACGAAGTACTTCTGGGCGTTGGGCTGGAGGCCCACGTCGTAACTCATCCAGCCGGCCAGCTCGGCCAGTTCGGCGGCGCACCGGAAGAGCCGCCGGGAGGTGTCCTCGGGCTGCGACTCCTGCAGCAGGTCGGTCACCTCGTGGAGTTGGCCGACGACCGCCTTGCGGCGCAGTCCGCCGCCGCACTTCGCGTCCCACTGCCGGAACATCGCGGTGGTCGACTCCAGCAGTTCCAGCTCCGGCTGGGAGAGCCGGGACGGACGGTCCGAGACCACGCCCACGGGGACGGGCCGTGTCTGGTCGCCCGAGGGGGCGGGGACCAGCCAGCGCTGCAAGGGCTCGACCAGGGCGGGCCCGGCGGCCAGCGCCAGCGAGGACCCGAGGAAGCCGCGCCGCGCCAGCATCAGGTCGCTGCGGGAGAACTCGCTGATCAGGGCGACGGTCTGCGGGCCCGCCCAGGGCAGATCGACCCCTGACACCGACGGCGACTGGTGCGCGGAGCGCAGTCCGAGATCCTCGATGACGACGACGGTGCCGAAGCGCTCGGAGAACAGCTCGGAGAGAATGCGCGGGATGGGTTCGCGCGGCTGCTCGCCGTCGAGCCAGCGGCGCACGCGCGAGGTGTCCGTACTGATGTGGTGTGCGCCCAACTGGCGGGCTCTGCGGTTGACCTGGCGCGCCAGCTCGCCCTTGGACCAGCCGCTGCGCCGGAACCACGAGTCGAGCCGCCCGTTCGGGCTCTTGCCTGTGTTCGTGTCGCCCGCGCCACTGCCACCCACTGGAACGCCCCCATCCGCCGAAGCCCTGTCACGCGAACCGCTATCAGAATGCCGTGAGTTGCGGCCGCCCGTCCGGTGGCTGCGCCCCTTCGAACAGGGAACCGAGTTGCCCCCGGCATACCCACGAGAAGGCTCTTCCCCGAGGTTCGTGTACTGAAAGTAATCCTACGATCACTGCCCTGGCGAGGGTGATTCCACAAACGCCACCATTCGCCACCCCTACGAATGAACTCGCCTACGGTCGGGCGCGCTTCACTTGACACACGACGATCCGGAGTGGGCGGAGCGTTGTGCGCCGGAGTGCGCGAGTCGGGTCGCACCACCCCCAGCACCTCCGCGCGCCGCCTTGGCCGCCCCGACGGCGACGGAGTGTCACTGAAAGACTGCGAGTCGTAACCACCGGTGAGTTCAACCCGTTGGAGGGGGCATGGGCTTCACGATCGGCGGCATCAGGGACATCCGGTCCGGCTCACGCCGCCGCGGCCGCACCTCGGAGTGCACCGCGGTGGCGGAGTACACAGGACTCTGGGGCTGGGACGTCGTTCCCGGCGCGCGGGCGGCGGGCGGGCAGTGCTCCTGCGGCGACCCGGGCTGTACCGCGCCGGGCGCACATCCACTGGACCTCGGCCCCGCGGTCCCCGCGGGCGCCACGCTCGACGACGCGACCACGGCGTGGGCGGGGGTGCCGGGCGCGGCGGTGCTGCTCCCGGTGGGCCGCAGCTTCGACATCATCGACGTCGCGGAAGCGGCGGGCCGGCGCGCGCTGGTCCGGCTCGAACGGATGGGGCTCCCGCTGGGCCCGGTCACGGCGACCCCGGCCGGCCGGGCGTACTTCTTCGTGGCGCCGGGCGCCGCGGCGGAACTGCCGGAGCTGCTCTACCGCATGGGCTGGGACGACGCCGGCCTGGACCTGCGCTGCCTGGGCCGGGGCACGTATGTCACGGCCCCGCCCTCGGAGATGGGCGGCCTGGGCCCGGTGCGCTGGCTCCGTCCCCCGTCCCTGGACACGGCGGCGGACCCGCCGGAGGCCAGGCTCCTGCTCGGCACCCTGGCCTACATCTGCCACCGTTTCGCGCCGTAGCCGCGGGGTGGCGGTGCGGGGCCCGGGGTGGGTGGGGGTGGCGGGGACCGGTCCACCGCCCCACCACTCCACCACGCCGGACACTCCACCACGTCGGACGGCCCCGCTCCCGGAGGATCAGTCGCCGATCAGCGCGTCCACGAACGCCTCGGGCTCGAACGGCGCCAGGTCGTCCGGGCCCTCGCCCAGCCCCACCAGCTTCACCGGTACGCCCAGCTCCCGCTGGACCGCGATCACGATGCCGCCCTTGGCCGTGCCGTCCAGCTTGGTCAGCACGATGCCGGTGATGTCCACGACCTCCGCGAACACTCGCGCCTGGACCAGCCCGTTCTGCCCGGTCGTGGCGTCCAGGACGAGCAGCACCTCGTCCAGCGGACCGTGCTTCTCCACGACCCGCTTGACCTTGCCCAGCTCGTCCATCAGACCGGTCTTGGTGTGCAGCCGGCCCGCCGTGTCGATGAGGACGACATCCGCGCCCTCCGCGATGCCCTCCTTGACGGCGTCGAAGGCGATCGACGCCGGGTCGCCGCCCTCGGGGCCGCGTACCGTACGGGCGCCGACCCGCTCGCCCCAGGTCTGCAGCTGATCCGCGGCGGCCGCGCGGAACGTGTCCGCCGCGCCCAGCACGACCGACCGGCCGTCCGCGACGAGTACCCGCGCGAGCTTGCCGGTCGTCGTGGTCTTGCCGGTGCCGTTGACCCCGACGACCATCACGACGGCCGGGGTGTCCAGACCGCTCTCGGTCTTCACCGCGCGGTCGAAGTCCGTGCCGAGGAGCTGTACGAGCTCCTCCTTGAGCAGCGTGCGCAGGTCATCGGGCGTACGCGTGCCGAGCACCCGTACCCGCTCGCGCAGCCGGTCGACCAGCTCCTGGGTCGGCGCGACGCCGACATCCGCGACGAGGAGGGTCTCCTCGATCTCCTCCCAGGTCTCCTCGTCGAGATGCTCGCGCGACAGCAGGGTGAGCAGCCCCTTGCCGAGGGAGTTCTGCGAGCGGGCCAGCCGGGCGCGCAGCCGGATCAGCCGGCCCGCGGTGGGCTCGGGGATCTCGATCGCCGGGGCGGGCGGCTCGGCCACCACCGGATCCTCGACGGCCACCGGCGTCCCGGCGGCGTCCGGGAGGCCGACCTCCTCGATGGTGCGGCGCGGTTCGTCGCGCGGCGTCTCCGCCTCGTCGCCGACATGCGGCTCGGCGGGCGGAGCTGTGATGGTCGGCGTACTCGACGGTGCTGAGGGCGGCAGCTTCTTCTTCTTTTTGCGGCTGCCGACCACGAGCCCGCTGATCGCGCCGACCGCGACCAGGGCGATGACTACAACAAGGATGAGGATTTCCATAACGCTCCCAGTATCAGCCACGGCCGGGATCAGCCACCCTTCCCCACGTGGGTCGCCGCCAACCGCAGCGTGCTGTTGCTCACGACGGGCGCCGGCCTGATCGTCACAGAGCCTGATCGTCACAGAGCCGGCTAGCCCATCTGCTCCAGCGTCTTCCCCTTGGTCTCCTTCACGAACAGGAGCACGAAGGGGATCGAGAGCACGGCGAAGCAGGTGTAGATGATGTACGTGCCCGAGAGGTTCCACTCGGACAGGCTCGGGAAGCTCGCGGTGATGGCCCAGTTGGCGATCCACTGCGCCGCGGCCGCGACACCGAGCGCGGCCGCGCGGATCGTGTTCGGGAACATCTCGCCGAGGAACACCCAGACGACGACCCCCCAGGACAGCGCGAAGAAGAGCACGAAGACATGGGCGGCGACGAGGGCCACCGTGCCCTCGGTGCTCGGCAGCTTGCCGTGGACGAGAGGCGCGGAGAACGCCCAGGCCTCGAAGGCCAGCGCGATGGCCATTCCGGTGGAACCGACCAGGACCAGTGGCCTGCGGCCCACCCGGTCCACCAGCACCATCGCGATCACGGTGCCGATGATGTTGACGATGGACGTCGTGAACGAATAGAAGAACGAGCTGGACGGGTTGATGCCGACCGACTGCCAGAGCGTCGCCGAGTAGTAGAAGGCGACATTGATGCCGACCAGCTGCTGGAAGAGCGAGAGGCCGATTCCGATCCACACGATGGGCAGGAAACTGAAGCGGCCGCCCAGCAGGTCCTTGAAGGTCGACTTGTGCTCGCGGCGCATCGCGAGCTCGATCTCCGCGACGCGGGCGTCCAGGTCGACGTCCTTGCTCTCCACCTCCGCGAGCACCTCCTTCGCGCGGTCCTCGCGGCCCACGGAGATCAGGAAGCGCGGCGACTCGGGGATCGCGAAGGTCAGCAGGCCGTACAGCAGCGCGGGAACGACCATCACCCCGAGCATCCACTGCCAGGCCTCCAGCCCCAGGAGGTCGCCACGCTGATCACCGTCCGCGAGTTCGAGGATGGCGAAGTTCACCAGCTGCGAGACGGCGATACCGATGACGATCGCGGCCTGCTGGAAGGAGCCCAGCCGGCCGCGGTAGGCGGCCGGGGAGACCTCGGCGATATAGGCGGGACCGATCACCGACGCCATGCCGATCGCGAAACCGCCGATGATCCGCCAGACCGCGAGGTCGTAGATGTCGAAGGGCAGCGCGGAGCCGACCGCGCTGATGGTGAAGAGGCCCGCGGAGATCCGCATACAGCGGATACGGCCGATCCGGTCGGCGATCCGGCCCGCCGTGGCGGCTCCGATCGCACAGCCGATCAGCGCGATGGCGATGACCTGCGCGAGGGCCGCCGAGCCGATGTCGTACTTGCTCCTGATGGCCTGGACAACGCCGTTGATCACCGAACTGTCGTAGCCGAAGAGGAAGCCGCCCATCGCGGCCGCCGCCGTGATGAAGACGACATGGCCGAGATGGTCCGGCTGGGCCGCCCGCCCTCCGGACGGCGGCACCTGCGCTGTGCTGGTCACATGAACTCCTGGGGCCGCCCGGCGGCGTTGCCGGGCGTGGGTCGGCGAGCCCCTCAAGTGCCGCATACCTTGCCGTCAGCCACCACTTGTGCCGTCAGCCACCCTTGGGGGTGTCAGCGCAGCCGCTGGCTGATGACCTTGGACACCCCGTCGCCCTGCATGGAGACCCCGTACAGCGCGTCCGCGACCTCCATCGTCCGTTTCTGATGCGTGATCACGATCAGCTGGGAGCTCTCCTGCAGCTCCTGCATGATACGGATCAGCCGCTGGAGGTTGGTGTCGTCGAGCGCCGCCTCGACCTCGTCCATCACATAGAACGGGCTCGGTCTGGCCTTGAAGATCGACACCAGCAGCGCCACGGCGGTCAGGGACCGTTCACCGCCGGAGAGCAGGGACAGCCGCTTGACCTTCTTGCCCGGCGGCCTGGCCTCGACATCGACGCCCGTGGTGAGCATGTGGTCGGGGTCCGTGAGGATCAGCCGTCCCTCGCCGCCGGGGAAGAGCCGCGAGAAGACCCCCTCGAACTGCCGGGCCGTGTCCCGGTACGCCTCGGTGAACACCTGCTCGACCCGCTCGTCGACCTCCTTCACCACCAGCAGCAGATCGGCCCGTGTCTTCTTCAGGTCCTCAAGCTGTTCGGAGAGGAACTTGTGCCGTTCCTCCAGCGCCGCGAACTCCTCAAGAGCGAGCGGATTCACCTTCCCGAGCTGCTGATACGCCCGTTCGGCCGACTTGAGCCGCTTCTCCTGCTCGGCGCGCGCGTACGGCCTGGGCTGGTTTCGCGGATGCTCCGGGTCGTCCGGCAGCACCTCCCCCTCCGCGGCCGGCGACGGCGCCACGAGCTGGTCGGGACCGTACTCGGCGATCAGTCCCGCCGGCTCCACCCCCAGCTCCTCCAGGGCCTTCGCCTCCAGCTGCTCGATCCGCAGCCGCTTCTCGGCGCCGAGCACCTCGCCGCGATGGACGGAGTCGGTGAGCTTGTCCAGCTCGCCCTTCAGCTCGCGGCCCTGGTTCCGCTCGGTGACCAGCTCCCGTTCGCGTTCGGCCTTGGCCGCCTCGGCCGCGACGCGCTCGGCCTCGGCCCGTACGACCGACACCTCCACATGAGCGAGCAGTTGGCGGGCGCCGGCCGCGACGGCCCCGGCGACCTGGGCCTCGTGGCGCAGCCGTGCGCGCCGCTGCTCCGCGCGCGCCCGTGCCTCGCGCTCGGCGCGCGCCGCCCGGTCGAGTGCCTCGGCCCGTCCGGCGAGCCCCTTCACCCGCTCCTCGTGGGTACGGACCTGGAGCCGGGCCTCCATCTCGGTCTGCCGGGCATTGGCCCCGTCGGCGGCGAGCCGGTCGCGTACGGCGGTGTCCGGCTCCTCCTCCACCGGGGCCTCCTGCGCGACGAGCAGCCGCTCGGCCAGCTCCTCCGCCTCCGCGGTGGCACGCTCCAGCGCGTCCTGGGCCTTGGCGGCGGCCGCGGTCGTCCGCTCGGCCTCCCCCGCGGCGCCGCGGGCCTGCCCGGAGAGCCGCCCCAGCCGCCCCGACACGGCGGACTTCTCCTGGTCGGCGGCCCGGCGCCGCTCGCCCAGCTCCTCGACGAGCGCGGCGCATTCGGCCCGCCGGCCGGTGGCCCGGTGCTGCGCTTCGGCCAGCTCCTCGCACCGTACGGCGAGCTCCGCCAGGCCGGCGGCGGCCTCGTCGACGGAGGCCTGCACCTCCAGCAGACTCGGCGCCCCCGCAGAACCGCCCTGCGCGAAGTGCGCCCCGAGTACGTCGCCCTCGGCGGTCACGGCGGTGAGCGTGGGGCGCGCGGCGACCAGATCCTCGGCGTCCTCCAGCGTCCCGACGACGACCATGTCCCGCACGAGGCGCCGGACGGCGCCCATCAGCGCGCCCGGCCCCCGCACGAGATCCATCACATACGGCGCGGAGCCGCCGACGACGGCGGTGCGTACGGCCCGGTCGGCGACGGCGGACGTCCCGTCGGACTGCTGCGCGCCGCCCTGGCCGGGCACCGCGCCGACCGGGCCCGTCGCCGCGGGCACCGCGCCGACCGGGCCCGTCGCCCGGCCCGGCACCCCGCCGGCTTGGCCGGGCTCGGCCCGGCCGGGCGCCCGGGTCTCGTCGCCGGCCTGAGCCGGCACACCACCGTCCGGCCGGCCGTCGCTCAGCAGCAGGACCGCGCGGCCCGCGTCCTGTTTGCGGAGCAGGCGCAGAGCCTCCGCCGCCGTCGCGGGACCGGAGACCGCGACCGCGTCGGCGGCCGCCCCCAGCGCCGCCGCCACCGGGATCTCGTAGCCGGGGGTGACGGTGAGGAGTTCCGCGGCCGGGCCGAGCAGGCCGGAGAGACGGTCCCGGGCGGCGAGCAGCGCGCCCGTGCCGTCCTTGCGGCGCAGGCCCAGGGCGAGCGCCTCGCGGCGGGCCGCGAGAGCCGCGCGTTCGCGTTCCGCCGTGGTGGCGGCCTCGCGCGCCGCGCTCAGGGCGGCCTCCGCGTCGGACAGCGCGCGCCGGGCCGTCTCGTACCGCTCGCCCAGCTCGTGGTCGTCGGCGTCCAGAGCGTCGACCTCGGCCTTGAGCTGCTCGTACTCCTCCTGCGCGGCGGCCGCGCGCTCCCGCGCCTCGTCACGGGCGGCGGCCAGCCGGCCGATCTCGGCCTGGGCCGAGGCGGCCCGGCTGCGGGCCGCGTTGACCTGGCCGTTCAGCCGGGCGAGGCCCTCGCGCCGGTCGGCGATGGCGCGGGCGGCGTCCTTCAGCCGGCGCTCCTCCGCGGCCAGCTCGCGTTCCAGCTCGGCTCGGTGCGCCGAGGTGTCCTCCAGCGCGTGCTCGGCCGCTTCCAGCGCGGCCTCCAGCTCCGCTTCCTGCTCGCGGATCCGGGCGGCCTCGCGTTCCATGTCCTCGGGGTCGCGGCCGCGCCGCTCGTCCGCGGGGGCCGTGGTCGCGCTCTTCACCCGCGCGTCGGCCAGCGAGATCGTGCCGCGTACCCGCTCGGCCAGCTGCGACAGCTCGTACCAGGTCTGCTGGGCTCTCTGGAGCCGCGGCGCGAGCCGCCGAACCTCGTCCTCCAGCTCCGCTTCCCGCGCCAGCGCCGCTTTGAGCCGGCCCTCCGCGGCCTCCTTGCGCTGCTTGAGCGCGGCCTCGTCGGCGATCTCGGTACGGAGCGCCTCGCGCAGCCGCACCAGGTCGTCGGCGAGCAGCCGCAGCCGGGAGTCGCGCAGGTCGGCCTGGATGACGGCGGCCCGCCTGGCGACCGCGGCCTGCCGCCCGAGCGGCTTGAGCTGGCGGCGCAGCTCGTCCGTCAGGTCCTGGACGCGGGCGAGATTGGCCTGCATCGCGTCCAGCTTCCGCAGCGCCTTCTCTTTCCGCTTGCGGTGCTTCAGGACCCCGGCCGCCTCCTCGATGAAGGCTCTGCGCCCCATCGGGTCGGCGTGCAGTACGGAGTCGAGCTGGCCCTGCCCGACGATGACGTGCATCTCGCGGCCGATTCCGGAGTCGGACAGCAGCTCCTGGATATCGAGCAGCCGGCACGTGTCGCCGTTGAGCTGGTATTCGCTGCCGCCGTTGCGGAACATGATCCGCGTAATGGTGACTTCCGCGTAGTCGATGGGCAGCGCGCCGTCGGAGTTGTCGATGGTCAGGGAGACCTCGGCGCGGCCGAGCGGCGGCCGCCCGGTGGTCCCGGCGAAGATCACGTCTTCCATCTTGCCGCCGCGCAGCGATTTGGCACCCTGTTCGCCCATGACCCAGGAGAGCGCGTCCACCACATTGGACTTGCCGGAGCCGTTCGGGCCCACGACACAGGTGATTCCGGGCTCGAAGCGCAGCGTCGTGGCGGAGGCGAAGGATTTGAATCCGCGCAGGGTCATGGCCTTGAGGTGCACGCCGCCGGACTCTACCTCGCTCACATCGGCCGTCGGCGGTTTCACCCATGAACGCGCAGGGCACATCAGACGTTAAGAAAGGCGTAGTAGCGCCAACAATGCTTCGTACAGCGGAAGATGGAAAGAAAGAAGGGACGCCGAAGCGTCCCTTGCATATCTTGCGAGAGTGTTTCTCACCTGACCCCGACGGGGGCTGTCATCAGGTGAGCGCGGGCTCCGCCTGAGGTACGTCAATGTCGATGCTGTCGAGCAGCGACGACTCTCGAGGGTGCTGTGCGACGGCAGCGTTCAGCGAGTCATTCTCGGACTGGATCCGTACGAGCTCGGATTCGAGGTCCTGGACACGCTGCTGAAGCCGTCGCATCTCGGCGAGGAGTCGCGGGTCGGAACCGCCGACATAACCGAGAAGCGCCTTTGCCATGATGGATGGTCCTCCACAATGAGTGACCGACCGGATGCGGTGTGGGTCGTGAGGGAAATCGCACCCGCGGTGCCTGGCAGCGCTTGTTCATCACTGCGGTTCTTACTGCCAAACAGCTGAGGTGCGCGGGGATTCCAGAGTCTCACCAAAAAGTTTGACGGTCAACACGATCACAGCCCGCACGGCGGGGCGGCCCGGGGGCGCACGGCCGCTACGGGCGCGGCGCCGCCTCTCTCACAGGGCCCTGCGGGCGCGGAGATCATCGTTAACCGGGCAGCCTGGCACGACTCGCCGTTCTTGGCAACCACCAGGTCACCGCTGGCATGCGCATGTGCCCGCGGCATTCCGGCGGCCCTCGGCGTCTCCTCGAACGGCGGACGAGTCAGCGGATCGCGAAGCTCTCGTATCCACCGCGCGGGGTGTCCCAGATCTCAGTGACTCCGTCTACGCGCCCGGGTGTGTCGTCGGAGCGCAGCCATTCCAGCAGGCGGTGGCAATTCTCACCCGGCCCCTCGGCGACGATCTGCACCCTGCCGTCGTCCAGATTGAGGGCGAATCCGGTGAGGCCACCGATCTCCAGAACGTTTTCCCTGGTGAACCAGCGGAAGCCCACTCCCTGCACTCGGCCGCGCACCCACGCTGTGAGTCGTACATCTTCTTTCATGCACGCAAGCTAACCGGCCAATTGCTTACAGGGCCGGGCGGCCCCACCCCTCATGCCGTACAGTCCGGTCGCAATGACCTTCACTCTTTCGAGTGAAACACGCTGTCGTCGAGCATGAGGAAGGCACCGAGATGGGACGCCATCGACGATCCGCCGAGGTACCGGCCGCTGACGATCACGCGGACGGTACGGCAGGCCGGCACCGGGGTGGTGCGCGCCGCAAGAGACGGGTCGTCGCTCCCGTACGTACCGGACTGCTCGGGGTCTCCGCGGCCATGGCGGTGGGCGCTGTCGCCGTCGCCTCGGGTCTGCTGCCCGGCGGCGGCAACCAGTACACGGTAGGCGGCGGCCCCGGCGGCCAGGTACGCACCGAGGGCGCACCGGAGCTGCAGCAGCAGGGCGGCTCGTCCGCCGAGCCGACGAGGGAGACCTCGTCGTCCCCGAGCCGCAGCGCCGAGCGGACCACGGCACCGGAGAAGTCGGCCTCAGCCACTCCGACGAAGGCGTCCGCCACTCCCTCGAAGCCGTCGAAGACCTCCGCGACGGCGCCGAAGCCGCAGCGGAGCGAGACCCGGTCCAGCGAGGCTCCGGCTCCCTCGCAGACCACCACGCGCGCCGTCGAGACGCCCTCCGCGCCGAGCTCCGCCGAGGCGGCGGTGCTCACGCTGGTCAACGAGGAGCGGGCGAAGGTGGGCTGCGCCCCGCTGCAGGCCGACGCCGGTCTGGGCGGGCTCGCGCAGGACTTCAGCGACGACATGGCGGCGCGCGGCTTCTTCGACCACACCGACCCCGACGGGAAGACGCCCTGGGACCGCGCCGACGCGGCGGGCGTCACGGGCCTGGGTGGCGAGAACATAGCCCGCGGGCAGGCCACCGCGCAGGCGGTGATGGACTCCTGGATGAACAGCGAGGGCCACCGCGCGAACATACTGAACTGCGACTACACCCGGCTCGGCGTCGGTGTCCACACCGGCTCCGGCGGCCCTTGGTGGACGCAGGACTTCGGCTTCTGAGGGCGCTCGGGACCTCGCGCACCCGCTCGGCGCGGGAGCGTTACGAGACGTGCGGCAGTCGCGAGGGGCGCTGGCAGCGCGGGCAGAAGTAGCTGGAGCGGTTCATCCAGGGCCGCCTGCGCATGGGGGTTCCGCAGCGGCGGCACGGCTGGTCCTCGCGTCCGTACGCGTCCAGCGACCGGTCGAAGTATCCCGACTCGCCGTTCACATTGACGTACAGGCTGTCGAAGCTGGTGCCGCCGACCTCGAGGGCGGCGGTCATCACGTCCCGTACATGACCGAGCAGCTCGACCGAGCGCGGCCGGGTGAGGGTCGCGGTGGGACGCTCGTAGTGGAGCTTGCTGCGCCAGAGCGCCTCGTCCGCGTATATGTTGCCGACGCCGCTGATCAGGGACTGGTCGAGCAGCGCGCGTTTGACGGTGGTACGCCGCAGCCGCAGCGCGGTGTGGAAGGCGGCCTCGTCGAATTCCGGGTCCAGCGGATCGCGGGCGATGTGCGCGATGACGTCCGGCAGCCCGTCCGGGGTGTTTCCGTGGAGGGAGAGCCCGCCGAACGTGCGCTGGTCGACGAAGCGCAGCTCGGTGCCGAGGTCGTCCGCGAAGCGGATACGGATCCGCAGATGCTTCTCGTCGGGCGCGGTCTCCGGCTGGACCAGGAGCTGACCGCTCATCCCGAGATGGCCGAGGATCGAGGAGTCCGTATCGGCGAGGGGCAGCCAGAGGTACTTGCCACGCCGGCGGGGCGTGCCGATGGTGTGGCCCGTGAGCTGGGCCGCGAAGTCCGCACCGCCGGCGAGATGGCGCCGTACCGCGCGCGGATGCAGCACCTCGGTCTCGGCGACCGTCCGGCCGCTGACCCAGCGTGCGAGTCCACGCCGGACGACTTCGACCTCGGGCAGCTCCGGCACGGGGACTCCTCAGGACAGCACTGCGGGGAACGGGAGACGCCCCTCACGCCGGACGACGACGCGAGGGGCGCACCAGGAAGGAGAGCACGGACGGTCAGGCGTTGGCCGCGTCCGCGGGTGCCGGATCCGACGGGGCCGAAGGGGTGTCGGTGACCTCTTCGGTGACCGCTTCGGTTTCGGCGGCGGACTTCTCCGCCGCTTCCCGCTCGTCCGCGGCGGCCCGGATGGCCCGCCACGCGGACTCCGCCGCCTGCTGCTCCGCTTCCTTCTTGCTGCGGCCGGTGCCGGTGCCGTACGAGACACCACCGACGCGGGCGGCAGCAGTGAAGGTTTTCTCGTGGTCCGGGCCGGTCTCCGTGACGAGATACTCGGGTACTCCGAGCGTCTCCGCCGCGGTGAGTTCCTGGAGACTGGTCTTCCAGTCCAGGCCGGCGCCGAGGTTGGAGGACTTCTCGATCAACGGGTCGAAGAGCCGGTGCACCAGCTCGGACGCCGCGTCGAGGCCCTGGTCGATATAGACAGCGCCGATCACCGCTTCAAGGGTGTCGGCGAGAATGGACGCCTTGTCCCGGCCGCCCGTGCCCTCTTCGCCCCGGCCGAGCCGGATGAAGGAGCCGAGTTCGAGGCCGCGGCCCACTTCCGCAAGCGCACGCGAGTTGACCACCGCGGCCCGCAATTTGGCCAGCTGGCCTTCAGGCAGGTCGGGGTGGGTGCGGTACAGCGTGTCCGTGACCACCAGGCCGAGCACGGAATCCCCGAGGAATTCGAGGCGCTCGTTGGTGGGCAGGCCGCCGTTCTCGTACGCGTACGAACGATGGGTCAGCGCACGCACCAGAAGGGCGGACTCGAGCTGATACCCGAGCCGCCCTTCCAGAAGCGTGTGGGACGAGGCTGTACTGACATTGTCTGTCTGCTTCTTGGCATGGGACAGTTCAGACATCGAGCCTCTCACCAGCCGCTCAGACCTCGAGGACCTGGCGCTTGTTATAGGTGCCGCAGCTCGGGCACGCGATGTGCTGGAGCTTCGGCTCCTGGCAGCGCTCGCACGCAACCAGGGTGGGGACCGCAGCCTTCCACTGCGACCGGCGGTGGCGCGTGTTGCTGCGCGACATCTTCCGCTTCGGAACAGCCACGGCTACTTCTCCTGCTTCTCGTCGACGCCCGCTTCGGCGCCGCCCATGTTGTCCTTCTCGCCGTCCTTGACGGTCTCGGCGAGTCCCTGCAGTGCCGCCCAACGGATGTCGACGGCGTCGTGGTGGTGGTCCGGGTTCTCGTCCAGCCTGATCCCGCATTCGGAACACAGGCCGGCACAGGTCTCCCGGCACACCGGCTGCATCGGCAGTGCGAGCACCACCGCATCACGCAGCACGGGCTCGAGGTCGAACAGGCCGTCCTCGATGTAGAGCGTGTCCTCGTCCTCGGCGTCGTCGGCCGGCTCCGCGCGAGGGCGGCCCCGGTCATCGGCGTCGTGGTACGAGAACATCTCCTGGAAATCCGCCGACAGCTCCTGGCTCAGCGGCTCCAGACACCTTACGCACTCCCCCTCGACCGACGCACGGGCGGTGCCCGTGACGAGCACCCCGTCCATGACCGATTCGAGGCGGAGCTTCAGCTCCACGGGCGCGCCCTCGGGCGTTCCGATGACGTCCGCGATCCCGAAGTCCTTGGGGGCGGGCGCCGAGCGGGTCAGCTTCCGGAGCGCACCGGGACGCCGCCCCAGCTCGTGCGTGTCGAACACGAGGGGGTTGCGATGGTCGAGGCGCGCGTTCAGAGCTGTTCCCGCTTTCCGATCGTGAGGGGGGCCGCCACCGTCGCGGAAGCGAAGCGGGCAGCCGGGGCCGCGGACATACACGCGACCGAAGAGCCAGGGTACTGGACCGGCCGCCATAGACCCAATCCGGTCCTCCCCGGCGGCCTGCCTGTGTCGGTCAGCGCCCCTGCTCGTACCGGCGCAGCTGATCGAGGTCGATCATGCTGGTGTCGAAGAGGCTGGTCTCGTCGAGGGCGCTCTGCGGGTCGGGGGCCGGGGGCAGCGCCTGCTGCTGGGGCTGGGCGCCGGGCTGCTGCTGCCAGTCGTAGGTCGCGGGGTAGCCCTGGTTCTGGTCCTGCCCGTAGCCCTGCTGCTGGTACGCGTACGGGTCCTGCTGCTGATAGCCGTACGCGTCCTGCTGCTGGTATCCGGCGTAGCCGGCCTCGGCGTACGCGGGATCCGGGTAGCCGCTACCCGGGTACCCGGCCTCCGGGTAGCCGGTGGCAGGCTGCGGGTTCTGCGGGTAGGCGGGATCGGCGTACGGCTGCTGGGCCGTTACCTGGGCCGGAGCCGCAGTGGCCGGGGGCTGAGGCGCCTGGGGCTGCTGCTGCGCCGGTACGGGGGCCTGGGCGGCGTCGCGCGGGGTCTCGGCGAGGCCCGCCAGATAGTCCGCGTCGCTGCCGCGCCCCTGCGGGCCCGCCGCGTCCTGGGCCGCCATGTGCGCCCCCAGCTCGTCCGAGGTGGTGCGGCCGTGCAGTTTCTGCCGGCCGCGGCCCACCGCGTCGAGCGTCTTGGAGAGGACCGCCTCGAAGGCACCGAGCTTGGCGTCGACGTAGTCGTCGGCCCGCCGGATCAGGGTGTCGGGGTCGGCGCTGTACTCGGGGGCGTCGTCGTCCTCGGCGGCGCCGTATCCCTGTTCGTCCTGGCCGGGGCCGCGGCCGAGCAGCTTCTCGCGGCCCCGGTCGACGGAGCCGATGGTCTTGGTGAGGACGACCTCGAAGTTGGCCAGCTTGGAGTCGACGTAGTCGTCCGCCTCGGCGCGGATCTCCTCGGCGTCCCTGCGGGCCTCGGCGAGGATGCGGTCCGCCTCCTCCTGGGACCGGCGGGCGATGGCGGTGTCGGAGGTCAGCGTGGAGCGCTGGGCGTGCGCCGCCTGGACGATGCGCTCCGCCTCCTGGCGGGCCTGCTCGGCCAGCTGCTGATGGCCGCCGATCAGCTCCTGGGCCTGCGCCAGCGAGCCCGGGAGCGCTTCCCGTACCTCTTCGAGCATCGCGAGCAGCTCGGCGCGGTTCACCACGCAGGACGCCGACATGGGCATGGAGCGGGCGCTGCCCACCGTGTCGACGATCTCGTCGAGCTTCTTCTGCACGTCCACCGTGTGCTCGCCACTCTCTCAGCTGGTTTGGAGACGGACGCAACGACTGTACGGCCAGTTCGAACCCGTCCGACACCGGATGACGGGCAGTCAGTTCCTCAGCGCTCGCCGAGCCGCTCCACGAGCGCCGTGTGGACGGCCGGGGGCAGCAGGTGGGAGACGTCTCCGCCCCAGGTGGCGACCTCTTTGACCAGGGAGGAGGAGAGGAAGCTGTAGGTGGGGTTGGTGGGAACGAACAGGGTCTCGACGCCCGAGAGCCCGTTGTTCATCTGGGCCATCTGCAGCTCGTAGTCGAAGTCGCTGACGGCGCGCAGGCCCTTCACGATGGCCGGGATGTCGCGCTCCTTGCAGAAGTCGACGAGCAGGCCGTGGAAGGACTCGACCTCGACATTGCCGAATTCGGCGGTGACCTCGCGGATCAGAGCGATCCGCTCCTCGATCGTGAACAGTCCCTTTTTGGACTGATTGATCATCACCGCGACATGTACGACGTCGTACAGCTTGGAGGCGCGGGCGATGATGTCGAGATGTCCATTGGTGATGGGGTCGAAGGACCCCGGACAGACGGCGCGGCGCAACTGAATTCCCTCGCTCTCCGGTCCGGTCATGGTGCGTCTTCGCACGTAGAGGCGGCGCGACCGTACCAAAGCGTCCCCTCGCCGTAGCGACGGGACCGCAGTGGTTCGAAGCCGTCCGGCCAGCCGAACTCGCCGCCCCTGGTGCTGCGTTCCACGGTGGCGACGGCATCGCCGCTGAGCCAGCCCTGCGAGCGGAGTGTGAGCAGGATCTCCCGAAGATCGTCATCGGTGACGGCGTACGGCGGGTCGAGAAACACCAGGTCGTACGGGGTGTCGGGGGCCTGACCGGTGACGATCTGCTCCGCCTTGCCGGTACGGACCTCGGCGCCGGGCAGACCGAGCGTCCTGACGTTCTCGCGGACGATTCGGGCGGCGCGGGCGTCGGCCTCGACGAGCAGGGCGTGCGCGGCGCCCCGGGAGAGCGCTTCCAGGCCGACGGCGCCCGAGCCGGCGTACAGATCGGCGATCCGGATGCCGTCCAGGGTGCCGAGGATCGACTCCCAGCTGGAGAACAGGCCCTCGCGCGCGCGGTCGGAGGTGGGGCGGGTGCCGTTGCCGGGCGGGACGGCGAGGCGGCGTCCGCCGGCCGCGCCGGCGATCACGCGGGTCATGGGTGTCGGGTCCTCGGTTCGTGGGCGGGGGGGTCGGGTGCTCCACCCACGATATGGCGTGCGCCCCGGCCGGGCCCCCGCGGCCTCGGGCGCGTCAGCCCTTGTCGAGGTACTGCTCGCGTTCCGTGTCCAGCAGCGCGTCCAGGGCCGTACGCAGCTCCGGGTAGCCCGCGAGCCCGGGATCCTCGCCGACGACCGCGACGGCCTCCTCGCGGGCGGCGGCGATGACCTCCTCGTCCTCGATGACCGCGAGCATCCGCAGCGAGGAGCGCACCCCGGACTGGGCCTGGCCGAGGACATCGCCCTCGCGGCGCTGTTCGAGGTCGATACGGGACAGCTCGAAGCCGTCGAGGGTGGCGGCGACCGCGCCGAGCCTGGCCCTGGCGGGGCTCGCCTCCGGCGCGTCGGTGACCAGCAGACAGAGGCCGGGGGCCGAGCCGCGGCCGACCCGGCCGCGCAGCTGGTGCAGCTGGGAGACGCCGAACCGGTCCGCGTCCATGATCACCATCGCGGTGGCGTTGGGCACGTTCACCCCGACCTCGATGACCGTGGTCGCGACCAGCACATCCACCTCGCCCGCGCCGAAGCGGCGCATCACGGCGTCCTTGTCGTCGGGCTGCATGCGTCCGTGCAGGACCTCGATGCGCAGCCCCTGGAGCGGCCCCCCGGTGAGCTGCTCGGCGACCTCCACGACGGCGAGCGGCGGCCGCTTCTCGGCGTCCTCCGCGGCCTTCGCCTCCGCGGCCGGCTTCTTCTTCGCCTTCTCGTCCTCGTCGTCCCCGATGCGCGGGCAGACGACATACGCCTGATGGCCCTTCTCGACCTCCTCGCGCACCCGCTCCCAGGCGCGGGCGAGGAAGTGGGGCTTGTCCTGGGCCGGCACCACATGGCTGGCGATCGGCGAGCGCCCGGCGGGGAGCTGGTCCAGGACGGAGGTCTCCAGGTCGCCGAAGACGGTCATCGCGACCGTGCGGGGAATGGGCGTGGCCGTCATGACCAGCAGATGCGGGGGCTGCTTGCCCTTGGAGCGCAGGGCGTCGCGCTGCTCCACCCCGAAGCGGTGCTGCTCGTCCACGACGACCAGGCCGAGGTCGTGGAACTGCACCTTGTCCTCGATCAGGGCATGGGTGCCGATCACGATCCCGGCCTCGCCGGTGACCAGATCGAGCAGCGCCCGCCGCCGCGCGGCCGCGCCCATGGAGCCGGTGAGCAGGACGACCTTGGTGGCGTGCTCGGCGCCGCCGAGCATCCCGCCCTGGGCCAGCTCCCCCATCATCTCCGTGACCGAGCGGTGGTGCTGCTGGGCGAGGACCTCGGTGGGCGCCAGCATGGCGGCCTGGCCGCCCGCGTCGACGACCGCCAGCATGGCCCGCAGCGCGACGAGCGTCTTGCCCGAGCCGACCTCGCCCTGGAGCAGCCGGTGCATGGGGTGTTCGGTGGCGAGGTCCGCGAAGATCTCGGCGGTGACCTTCTGCTGGCCGTCGGTGAGGGTGAACGGCAGCTTGGCGTCGAAGGCGTCGAGCAGCCCGCCCGCCACCGGCCGGCGTGGCACGGCGGGAAGCTGGGCGTCGGCGTGCCGCCGCCGGGCGAGCGCGACCTGGAGGACGAACGCCTCGTCCCACTTGAGGCGCTGCCGGGCGTCCTCGATGTCCGCCCTGGTCTCGGGCCGGTGGACCTTGAGCAGCGCTTCGGGCAGCGAACCGAAGCCGCGCCCCGCACGCAGTGCGGGCGGCAGCGGGTCGACGGCTTCCGCGGCCCTGGGCAGGACCGCGTCGACGGCCTTGGTGATCTTCCAGGACTCCAGCCCCTTGCAGGCGGGATAGATGGGGATCAGCTTGCCCGCGAAGGCGTCCACGGCGTCCTCGCCGCTGTCCGTGCCCAGCGGCACATACGTGGGGTGCGCGAGCTGGAGCTTGCGGTTGAAGACGGAGACCTTGCCGGCGAACATCCCGCGGCTGCCCGGCGGCAGTTCCTTGTGCGGCTTGTGGATTCCTCTGCCGAAGAAGACCAGCTGGAGCCGGCCGCTGCCGTCGGTGAGGGTGATCTCCAGGCGCTGGCCCCGGCCGTGGTTGAACGTCAGCACCCGGGAGTCGGCGACCTGGGCGACCACGGTCACGTCCTCGTCCAGCGGCAGTTCGGCCAGCTTGGTCAGCTGGCCGCGCTCCTCGTACCGCCGCGGGTAGTGGTGCAGCAGATCGCCGACCGTGTGCAGGTCGAGGTGTTCGGCCATCACCTTCGCGGTGGCGGGACCGAGCGTCTTCTTGAGAGGTTCATCCAGCGCGGACACGCGATCCATTGCACACCACACCACTGACACCCGTCGCGCACCCCCGGATCTTCGCAGGTCGCAGCCGTGCCGCGGACGGGGCTCGGCGCGGTCTACTCGACGCCGATGAGCAGCGGCACGGACTGCCGGCCGCCCCGGTAGACCATGGTGTCGACCGCCAGATGCCCGTCCCGTACGTAGATCTCCAGGCGTTCGGCGAGGGTGTCCGGCACATCCTCGCCGACCACCAGCGTCACCAGTTCGCCGCCGGCCGCCAGCATCCGGGCGAGTACGGCCTCGGCGGTGGCGGCGAGGTCGGCGCCGATCACCGCGACATCCCCGTCGATCAGCCCCAGCACATCACCGGCCTGGCAGATGCCCGCCATGGTCCAGGACTGCCGCTCGGCGACGGCCAGTTCGGCGTAGCGGGTGGCCCCGGCGGCGGAGGTCATCGCCACCACGTCCTCGTCGAAGCGCCGGTCCGGCTGGTGCACGGCGAGCGCGGCGATGCCCTGGACGGCGGCCCGGGTCGGGATGAGGGCGACCCGTACCCCTTCGCTGCGCGCCTGTTCCGCGGCGGCGGCCGCGGTGTGCCGCAGCGTCGCGTCGTTCGGCAGGAGCACCACCTCGCGGGCGTGCGCGCGCCGGATCGCCTCGACCAGCTCGCCGCTGGCGGGCGGTTCCCCGGGGCGCGCGAGGACGGTCGTCGCGCCGGCCTCGGCGCACAGTCCCGCGAGCCCTTCGCCGGGCACCACCGCGACGACGGCCCGCTGGACCTGCTCCCTTGGCCGCTCGTCGGGGGAGGCGTCGGCGGAGGTGGAGGCGGCGGCCGGGGCATCGAAGTGGGTGATCCGGATGCGGTACGGACGCCCCGCCTCGACACCGGCCTCCACGGCGGCTCCCGCGTCGTCGACGTGGACGTGTACGTTCCACAGCCCGTCGCCGCCGACGACGACCAGCGAGTCGCCGAGACCGTCGAGCCGGTCCCGCAGCCGTGCCACCGCGCTGTCGTCCGCCTCCAGCAGATAGATCACCTCGAACGCGGGACCGCCCGCGGTCGCGCGCGACCCGGCCGCCGGTTCCTCGTACCGGCGGTGGCCCGTCGGGAAGGCAGCCGGCGTCTCGCCCGTGAGGGACTGCACGAGCGCTCCGAGGACGGCGAGCAGCCCGCGCCCGCCCGCGTCGACGACGCCCGCGCGCCGGAGCACGGCCAGCTGGCCCGGGGTGGCGTCGAGTGCGGCGCGTGCGCCCGCGTACGCCGCGCGTGCGACGGCTGCTCCGCCGGCCGCCGTACGCTCCGCCGCGAGGGCCGCGTCCGCCGCCGCGGCCGCCACGGTGAGGATCGTTCCTTCGACGGGATGCGCGACGGCCTCGCGGGCCAGTTCGGCGGCCCGCCGCAGCGCCGGGGCAAGAGCGTCCGCGTCGCCGGGCGCCCGCGCCGCGAGCACCTCGGCCATCCCGCGCAGCAGCTGCGCCAGGATCGTCCCCGAGTTCCCCCGGGCCCCGATCAGCGCGCCGTGCGCCATGGCCCGTACGGCATCGGCGGGGGCGGGCACGGAGGCACCGGTCTCGTGCGCGGCGAAGACCGCCTCGACCGCCTGCACCGCGGACTCCACGGTCAGATAGAGATTGGTGCCGGTGTCACCGTCCGCGACCGGATAGACGTTGATCGCGTCGATCTCCTCGCGCTCCCGGCCGAGGGCCTCCAGCGCCAGCGAGCACCAGCTCCGCACCGCTGCGGCGTCGAGGGTCTGCGGCACCTGATGGTCCTCCTTTGAGCGGCCCGGAAGCGGGCTGCACGCAGGGTAGCCCCCGGGCCCGGAGGGGGCGGGCGGACAGCCGCGCGGGACGGGGACGGGAAACGCCATGGTAGTTTCGTTGCACCGAAGCAGGGGTTGTATGCTGCTCCGGTTGCCCGATGAAAGTCGGGCCATTCCCCCCGGCAACGCCGCATCAGTCATTGATTCCGGCACGCCGGATATCTCTGTACGTGCATCTGAAGTCTTTGGAGTGACCCGTGGCTGCCAACTGCGACGTCTGTGGCAAGGGGCCGGGCTTCGGCAACAGCATTTCGCACTCGCACCGCCGTACGTCTCGTCGCTGGAACCCGAACATCCAGCGTGTGCGTGCCGTGGTCGGTCGGACGCCGAAGCGGCTCAACGTATGCACCTCGTGCATCAAGGCCGGCAAGGTCTCGCGCTGACGCCTGCGTCGTAGCGCAGCCCCTGCGGTTGCCTTGAAAAGCCGGTCCACCTCGGTGGGCCGGCTTTTTGCCGTGTCCGCGTCCGTCCCGGGTCCGTGCCCGCGTCCGTTCCGTGACCGGTCATGAGAGGTCAGCGGAAGCGCCACGCGTGGTCCACCGGGCCGATACCGCCGCCCAGGGGGAAGCCGTTGGCGATGGCGCCCGTCACATATTCCTTGGCGGCCACCACGGCCGCCACCACGTCCTGCCCGTTTCCCAGACCGGCGGCGACGGCCGACGCGAGGGTGCAGCCCGTCCCGTGCGTGTGCCGGTTGGTATGGCGGGGGGCCCGCAGCCAGTGTTCCTCGGCGCCGTCCGTCAGCAGATCCACCGCGTCCCCCGGCAGATGCCCGCCCTTGATGAGCGCCCAGCGGGGCCCGAATTCGAGCACGGCGCCGGCCGCGCGCCGCATACCCGCCTCGTCCTCCACCCGTACGCCGGTGAGCTGGGCCACCTCGTCCAGATTCGGGGTGGCGACGGTCGCGGCCGGCAGCAGCCGCGTCCGTACGCCGTCCAGCGCGGCGGCGGCCAGCAGCGGATCTCCGTGCTTCGAGACACCGACCGGGTCGACGACCACGGGGGCGTCGGTCCCGGCGAGCAGCTCCGCGACGGCGCAGACCAGTTCGGCGGAGGAGAGCATGCCGGTCTTCACCGCCTGGACGCCGATGTCGTCGACGACACTGCGGTACTGCGCCCGCACCGCGTC
Source organism: Streptomyces sp. NPDC058198 (assembly GCF_042882605.1). Lineage (NCBI taxonomy): Bacteria > Bacillati > Actinomycetota > Actinomycetes > Kitasatosporales > Streptomycetaceae > Streptomyces > Streptomyces sp. NPDC058198. The sequence continues at coordinate 764,177 of NZ_JBHVVP010000003.1, read as the reverse complement.
CACGGGCAGTTCCCAGACTCCCCGCACGCCCAGGGAGTTCTGTGCCGTGACGGCGGTGAGCACGCTCATGCCGTGCACACCGAACGCCAGCATGGTCTTCAGATCGGCCTGGACGCCCGCCCCGCCACCGGAGTCCGATCCGGCGACGGTCAGGACGCGGGCAGGCACCCGTACGGCTGTCGGCATGGACCCGAATCTACTCGTCCTCGATGTCCCCGAAGTGGTCCCAGCCGCCCTTGCTGGTCCAGGGCGCCCCGTCGACCGTCACCTGCGGCAGCGCGGACGGGTTGAGGACCTCGCCGATCACCTTCCAGCGGGCCGGCAGCTTCACGTCCGCCGGGAACGTGGCGACGATCGCGTGGTCCTCTCCCCCGGTCAGCACCCACTGGAGCGGATCGATGCCGACCGCCTGACCGATGTCGTTCATCTGCGAGGGGATGTCGATCAGGCCGGACCGCAGATCGATACGGACCTTGCTGGCCTCCGCGATGTGCCCGAGGTCGGCCACGAGTCCGTCGCTGACGTCGGTCATGGCGGTGGCGCCGAGCCCGGCCGCCGCGGGGCCCGCGTGGTAGGGCGGTTCCGGCCTGCGGTGCGCCTCCACAAAGGCGCGGGGTGAGCGGAAGCCGCGCGAGAGCACCGCGTGCCCGGCGGCCGACCAGCCCAACCAGCCGGTGTAGGCGATGACATCGCCCGGCTGGGCACCGGACCGGGTCACCGGCTCGTGGTTGCGCAGATCACCGAGCGCCGTGATGGCGATCGTGATGGTGTCGCCGCGTACGACATCGCCGCCGACCACGGCCGCCCCCGCGACCTGGCACTCGTCGCGGATGCCGTCCATCAGCTCGGTGGGCCAGGTGACCGGGAGTTCGGCCGGGACGACCAGGCCGAGCAGCAGCGCGGTGGGGACCGCGCCCATCGCCGCGATGTCGGCGAGGTTCTGCGCGGCCGCCTTGCGGCCCACGTCGTACGCCGTCGACCAGTCACGGCGGAAGTGCCGCCCCTCCAGCAGGAGGTCCGTACTCGCCACGACCCTGCGGTCCGGCGCGGCCACGACCGCGGCGTCGTCGCCCGGCCCGAGCCGGACCGCCGGGGTGGTGGTGAGCCGGGAAGTGAGCTCCCTGATGAGCCCGAACTCCCCCAACTCGCCCACGGTTCCCTTCACCGAGACTCCCCTCTCATCGCCGGGCCGCGCCTGCGGTCGCGGGCCGTCACTGCTGTCACTACCGTCAAGAGATACGTCAACTTCTGTCTTCCGTACGCCCCACTGCGGGCGCCACCGGGTGCCCGGGTCTCCCCGCGGCCCGCGACGACGCGATACCGTGGCGTCTCTTCTCCCCACATGATCCTCGTGGCCGCCCTGGAGGTTCCGTGGTACAGGCGTACATCCTTATTCAGACCGAGGTGGGCAAGGCGACAACCGTCGCCGAGACCATCGCCAAGATTCCGGGAGTGATCCAGGCCGAGGACGTCACCGGTCCTTACGACGTGATCGTGCGCGCACAGGCGGACACGGTCGACGAGCTGGGTCGCATGGTGGTCGCCAAAGTCCAGCAGGTGGACGGCATCACTCGCACCCTGACCTGCCCCATCGTGCACTTGTAGATCGGCCGGCGCATGGGGGGTGGCGTCGCCGGACCGGTGCTCGCACCGTGTCGCTCTGTCGTCACTCACCATGGCTCCGGCATGCCCCGATCCTCCGCGTCGCGCCGCGCGCACCGCCGCCCCAGCCCCTCTCCGGACCTCCACGTGCGGGCCGGTTCAAGCCCCCGTCTACGCTTGGCCGATGACCCTGTCCCGCCGCCCGCCCTCCCGGCGCAGGCTATCCGGCCGCCCGCTCGTCTGCCTGCCCGCCGTGATTCTGCTGGCAGCGACGGCCGGCTGTTCCTCGACGGACGCGTCGGCGTCGGTCGCGGTTCCCCGTCCCCCCGAGCGGGAAGCGGCGCTGTGCCGCGCGCTGCACAAGGAACTGCCGAAGACCGTCGCGTATCTCGACCGGGAAGATCCCGAGCCGCGTTCCGAACTCACCGCCGGGTGGGGTGACGCCGCGATCGTACTGCGCTGCGGCGTTCCGCGGCCCGAGAGGATGGGCGACGCCCAGGCGGACGCGGTGGAAGCCGACGGCGTCAACTGGATGCTGGAGGAACGGGACTCCGGTCCCCGCTTCACCACCACGTACCGCGCGACCTATGTGGAAGTCACTATGGGCGCGCGGTTCGCCCATGACTCCACTCCGCTCGCGCAGCTGGCAGCGCCGGTCAAGAAGACGATTCCGTCGAGCCTGTAGCGCGGGACGGGCCGGCCGGTGCGGCCGGCCCGTGGCCGAGGGTCAGCGCAGACCGGTCGGGCGGCGCAGCGCCGCCTGGATCAGCAGGTCGACCAGTTCCGGGTAGCTGACGCCGGTCTCCTGCCACATCCGCGGGTACATGGAGATCGGGGTGAAGCCCGGCATCGTGTTGATCTCGTTGATGACGAACTCGCCGTCCTCGGTGAGGAAGAAGTCCGCGCGGACCAGGCCCTCGCAGGACGCGGCCTCGAACGCCTCGACGGCGAGCCGGCGTACCTCGGCGGTCTGCTCCTCGGTGAGCGGCGCGGGCACCAGACCGGTGGCCGAGTCGATGTACTTGGCCTCGAAGTCGTAGAAGTCGTGGGCCGTGACGGGCGGGATCTCGGCGGGCACGCTGGCCCGCGGCCCGTCCTCGAACTCCAGCACACCGCATTCGATCTCGCGGCCGCGCAGCAGCGACTCCACCAGGATCTTGGGGTCGTGGCGCCGCGCCTCGGCGATAGCCTCGTCGATTCCCGAGAGATCGTCGACCTTGGTGATACCCATGGAGGAACCGCCACGGGCGGGCTTCACGAAGAGCGGCCAGCCGTGCTCGGCGGCGAAGTCCACGATCTTCTTGCGGGCGGCCGCGCCCTTGGCGCCCTCGGGGCCCTGCTCCCATTCGCGGGGCCGGATCACCACGTACGGGCCGACGGGCAGCCCGAACGAGATGAACACCCGCTTCATGTACTCCTTGTCCTGGCCGACGGCCGAGGCGAGGACCCCGGCGCCGACGTACGGGACACCGGAGAGTTCCAGCAGGCCCTGCAGGGTGCCGTCCTCACCGTAGGGACCGTGCAGCACGGGGAAGACGACATCGACCTCGCCCAGCGCCTTGGGCACGGAGCCGGGCTCGCTGTAGACGACCTCGCGGTTGCCCGGGTCGACGGAGAGGACGACGCCGCCGTCGGTGGACTCGGCGATCTGCTCGACGCTCGGCAGGGTGCGGTCGGCGATGGCCATCCGCTCCGGGTCGTCCGCGGTCAGCGCCCAGCGGCCGTCCGTGGTGATGCCGATGGGCAGGACGTCGTACTTCGTACGGTCGATGGACCGCAGGACAGCGCCGGCCGTGACCACCGAAATGGAGTGCTCGGAGCTACGGCCGCCGAAGACGACGGCCACGCGCGGCTTGCGGAGCTGCTGCTCAGGGCTCTGGGAGGGGTTCTCGCTGCTCATATCGCGATGAGAGTACCTGGTGGTAGCGCCCGAGTCAGCGGCGCTCGGGCTTGGCGCTGCGGGACATCAGCTCCTTCAGCGCGACGAGCGGCGGCTTACCGTTGTGAACGATGTCCACGACCGTTTCCGTGATCGGCATGTCGACGGCGTGGCGCCGGGACAGATCGAGAACGGACTCGCAGGACTTGACGCCCTCCGCGGTCTGCTTGGTGACCGCGATGGTCTCCTGGAGCGTCATCCCGCGGCCGAGGTTGGTGCCGAAGGTGTGGTTGCGGGAGAGCGGCGAGGAGCAGGTGGCGATCAGGTCGCCCATGCCGGCGAGGCCGGAGAAGGTGTGCGGGTCGGCGCCCATGGCCAGTCCGAGCCGGGTGGTCTCGGCGAGGCCGCGGGTCATCAGGGAGGCTTTGGTGTTGTCGCCGAGGCCCATGCCGTCGGCGATCCCGACGGCGAGACCGATCACGTTCTTGACCGCTCCCCCGAGTTCACAGCCGACGACATCGGTGTTGGTGTACGGGCGGAAGTACGGGGTGTGGCAGGCGGACTGGAGCCGCTGGGCGACCGCCTCGTCCCGGCAGGCGACCACGGCCGCGGCCGGCATACGGCCGGCGATCTCCTTGGCGAGATTGGGCCCGGTGATCACGGCGACCCGGTCGGCCGGTGCCTTGGCGACCTCTTCGATCACCTCGCTCATCAGCTTGGCGGTGCCGAGTTCGACGCCCTTCATCAGCGAGACGAGCACGGTGTCGGCGGGCAGCAGGGGCGCCCACTCGGCGAGATTGCCGCGCAGGGTCTGCGAGGGCACGGTGAGTACGGTGAACTCCGCACCGCGGGCGGCCTCCGCCGGGTCGGTCGTGGCCCGTACGCCGGCGGGCAGTTCGAAGCCCGGCAGATAGTCGGGGTTGGTACGGGTGGTGTTGATGGTCTCGGCGACGTCCCGGCGACGTCCCCAGATCGTCACCTCGCAGCCCGCGTCGGCGAGAATCATGGCGAACGCCGTTCCCCACGAACCCGCTCCGAATACGGCTACCCGCGTCACTTGGACCCCTCTTCCGCGGCCTTGCGCCGCTGTTCCGCCCTGGCATCACGATGGTCGTACGGGGCCGTGGGCACCGGCTCTCCGCGTACTTCGGAGAGCAGCTCCGTGATAGCGGCCATGATCACCTCGGTCGCCTCGCGCAGCAATTCAGGGGTGGGCTCCTGGCCCTCGAACCGGGAGAGATCGACCGGCGGTCCGGCCAGCACCCGCAGCGTCTTGCGGGGAAAGAACTGGAAGCGGTGGTCCGTCGCGTACGGCGGCATCGCCAGATTGGCGCCCCACTGCGCGACGGGAATGACCGGGGCCTTGGTGAGCAGCGCGACGCGCGCCGCGCCGGTCTTGCCGGCCATCGGCCACATGTCGGGGTCGCGGGTGAGGGTGCCTTCCGGGTAGAAGGCGACGCATTCGCCGCGCTCGACGGCGTCGACGGCGGCCCGGAACGCGTCCAGCGCGTTGGTGGTCTCGCGGTAGACGGGAATCTGTCCGGTGCCGCGGAGCATCATGCCGACAAAGGAACCCTTGAAGAGCCCGGCCTTTGCCAGGAATCGCGGGACGCGTCCGGTGTTGTACTGGAAGTGAGCGTAGGAGAGAGGATCCAGATAGGAGTTGTGGTTGACCGCGGTGATGAATCCGCCGTCGGCAGGAACGTGCTCCAGACCCTGCCAGTCCCGCTTGAACAGAATGACCAGCGGCGGTTTTGCGATGACCGCCGCCAGGCGGTACCAGAAGCCGATTCTGCGGCGGGACACTCGTACACCTTCCTCTTCGCGCCCGGCTCACTGCCCGGCTGCCGGGGGTCAAGTGTGGCCCCGGGCCCCTGCACTGTCGAGAACACCGTACGCCCCGCCCCCTGGAGCGGGGCTGTGGGCCGTGACGGCGCCGGGCCACAATAGAGGGCCGATACACATGGACGGAGAGTTCGCCACGAACACCGACCCGACCGCTCGCTGGTCCCTGGTCGTCCCGCTCAAACCGCTGCGGCTGGCCAAGAGCAGGCTCGCCGGGACGACGGCGGACGCGCTGCGTCCGCGGCTGGCCCTCGCCTTCGCGCAGGACACCGTGGCCGCGGCGCTGGCCTGCGCCGTCGTACGGGATGTGTCGGTCGTCACGGACGACCCGACGGCGGCGGCGGAACTGGCCTCGCTGGGGGCGCGCATCGTGCCGGACACCCCGGCGGGCGGTCTCAACGCCGCGCTGGCGCATGGGGCGCGGGCGGTCAGGGCGGTCAGGCCGCGGGCCGCGGTGGCCACGGTCAACGCCGATCTGCCCGCGCTGCGCCCCGGTGAGCTGGCCCGGGTGCTGGATGCCGCGGCGGAATTTCCGCGTGCTTTTCTCGCGGACGCCGCCGGAATCGGTACGACATTGCTGGCGGCCGCACCGGGCGCGGAATTGAATCCGGCTTTCGGCGGTCCGTCCAGGGACCGGCATTTGTCCTCGGGCGCGGTGGAAATTCTGCTGGCCGGGGTGGATTCCGTACGGCGGGACGTCGACACGGGCGACGATCTGCTGGTGGCCGTGGCGCTGGGTCTGGGCCCGCACACGGCCCTGCGGTACGCGGCGCGGGGGCCGCTGTCTGCGCCGCAGCCGGGGCACTGAGGGGGACGGCACGACCGATACGCTGCCGCCATGCAGGCGACCGCGTACACATACGAATCCGAAACCCGCAGCGGGAGTGTGCTGCTGGACGACGGCACCCCGGTGGAGTTCGACGCCGCGGCCTTCGACGCCGGCGGGCTGCGGCTGCTCAGGCCCGGTCAGCGGGTGCGCGTCGAGACTGAGGGCGAGGGCCCGTCCCGCAGGATCACGCTGGTGACGCTCTACACCTTCTGAGCGCCGTCGGGCCCGCCGAGCGCGCCACGGCGTCCCGTACAACGCCGCGGGCCGGGCTCCCCGAGGGGAGCCCGGCCCGGCGCGTGTGGCCCTGTACCTCTTACTGGTGCCGCGACCGGGAATGTTTGCGCGACGGGGCAAACGTTTCCGGGAGGGGCAACTAGTTCCTCGTGGTGGTCTTCTTCGCGGTGGTGGAGCGCGCGGTGGCCTTCTTCGCGGGCGCCTTCTTGGCGGTGGCCTTCTTGGCCGGCGCGGTCTTCTTGGCGGCGGTCTTCTTGGCCGTGGCCGTGGCCTTCTTGGCGGTCTTCTTCGCCGGCGTGGTCTTCTTCGCCGTGGTCTTCTTCGCCGTGGCGCTGGTCTTCTTCGCCACGGTCTTCACAGCCGCGGTCTTCTTGACCGCGGTCTTCCGCGCCGACGTGGCCTTCTTGGCGGTGGCCTTCTTGGCCGCGGCCTTGGCGGTCGTACGCGTGGAAGCTCCGCCCGAGAGGCTGCCCTTGGGGGCCTTCTTGACGGCCACATCGTTCTTGGGGAGCTTCTTCGAGCCGCTGACCAGGTCCTTGAAGCCCTGACCCGCGCGGAAGCGCGGCACCGAGGTCTTCTTGACCCGCACGCGCTCACCCGTCTGCGGGTTGCGGGCGTAACGGGCCGGACGGTCGACCTTCTCGAACGAACCGAAGCCGGTGACCGAGACCCGGTCGCCCGCGACCACCGCGCGGACGAGCGCGTCGAGTACCGCATCGACCGCGTCCGCGGCCTGCTGGCGGCCGCCGACCTTGTCCGCAATCGCTTCTACGAGCTGCGCCTTGTTCACGTCTTCCCCTTCGGAGACATTGCCAGAACGAAAGTGTTCAAGCTTTTTCGCACGTTAGGCAGATATATACCGCAAATCAAACACGAAACGGGCTAATCACCCTAGTGCCGCAACGAAGTCGACCTGGCGGAGTTCCGCGGAGGTCAGTCATCTTCGGGAAAACGTCCCTCGTCGAGGTCCTTCATCAAGCGGTCCAGACGCCTTGCCGCGCCCGGGAGATCGTGTTTCGCCGCGGCCGTGATGGCCAGCAGCTTCCGGGAGAGCGCCATCCGTACGCCCTCCGGGACTTGCAGTCCACGCACCCGTGTGTGCGCTTCTTTCAGTTGTTCGGCGACCAACCCGTAGAGCTTGAGTTGATTGTCGCGTTCCATGCACCGATTGTGCCATCTGGGGCGAGTTGTCGCCCGACGGGGTCTCAACAAGCAACTGCACCCCCTGCCGGACGGCAGGGGGTGCAGTAGGGGAAAAGCGCTGATCAGGCGGTAATCGTGCGCGGTTTGAAGGAGGGCCTGGCCGCCTCGTAGGTGGCGATGTCCGCTTCGTTCTGAAGGGTGAGGCTGATGTCGTCAAGGCCGTTCAGCAACCGCCAGCGGGCGTTCTCGTCCAGCTCGAAATCGGCCGTCAGCTCCGCCCCGTCGGCGGCGGCCGCCCGGACCTGGCGCTGCTCCAGGTCCACGGCGATCTCGGCCGTGGGGTCGCTCTCCACGATCTCCCACAGGGCGTCCACGACCGGCTGCTCCAGAACCACGGTCAGCAGACCGTTCTTGAGCGAGTTGCCGCGGAAGATGTCGGCGAACCGGGAGGAGATGACGGCCTTGAAACCGTAGTTCTGCAGCGCCCAGACGGCGTGTTCGCGGGACGATCCCGTACCGAAGTCGGGGCCGGCGACCAGCACCGTGGCCCCCGCGTACTCGGGCTGGTTGAGGACGAACGCGGAATCCTTGCGCCAGGCCTCGAAGAGCCCGTCCTCGAAGCCGTCGCGGGTGACCTTCTTGAGCCAGTGCGCCGGGATGATCTGGTCGGTGTCGACGTTGCTGCGGCGCAGCGGTACGGCCCGGCCGGTGTGCGTGGTGAAGGCTTCCATGGTTATCGCGCTCCAGCGGGCGTACGGGCGTCGGCGTCGGACAGATCGGCGGGCGAGGCCAGATGGCCCAGCACGGCGGTGGCGGCGGCGACCTGGGGAGAGACCAGATGCGTGCGGCCGCCCTTGCCCTGCCTGCCCTCGAAGTTGCGGTTGGAGGTGGAGGCGGAGCGCTCGCCGGGCGCGAGTTGGTCGGGGTTCATGCCCAGGCACATCGAACAGCCCGCGTGCCGCCATTCGGCTCCGGCGGCGGTGAAGACCTTGTCCAGGCCCTCTGCCACGGCCTGGAGTGCGACCCGTACCGAGCCGGGGACCACCAGCATCCGCAGTCCGTCGGCGACTTTGCGGCCGTCCAGGATCGAGGCCGCCGAGCGCAGGTCCTCGATACGGCCGTTGGTGCAGGAGCCTACGAAGACGGTGTCGACCTTGATGTCACGCAGCGCCTGCCCGGCGGTCAACCCCATGTATTCCAGGGCCTTTTCGGCGGCGTGGCGCTCCGAGGCGTCCTCGTACGAAGCCGGGTCGGGGACGTGCGCGGAGAGCGGGGCGCCCTGGCCGGGGTTGGTGCCCCAGGTGACGAACGGGGCCAGTTCGGCGGCCTCGATGAAGACCTCGGCGTCGAAGACCGCGTCGTCGTCGGTGCGCAGCGTCCGCCAGTACGTGAGCGCCGCGTCCCAGTCCGCGCCCTCGGGGGCGTGGTCGCGGCCCTTCAGATAGGCGAAGGTGGTCTCGTCCGGAGCGATCATGCCCGCCCTGGCGCCGGCCTCGATCGACATGTTGCAGATGGTCATCCGGGCCTCCATCGAGAGCTTCTCGATGGCCGAGCCCCGGTATTCGAGGATGTAGCCCTGGCCGCCGCCGGTACCGATCCTGGCGATGATGGCCAGGATCAGGTCCTTGGCGGTGACGCTGTCGGGCAGTTCGCCCTCGACCGTGATGGCCATGGTCCTGGGGCGGGCCAGCGGCAGGGTCTGGGTGGCCAGGACATGCTCGACCTGGCTGGTGCCGATGCCGAACGCCAGCGCGCCGAAGGCGCCGTGGGTGGAGGTGTGGCTGTCGCCGCAGACCACGGTGGTGCCGGGCTGGGTCAGCCCCAGCTGCGGGCCCACGACATGGACGACGCCCTGCTCGACATCGCCCAGCGGGTGCAGCCGGACGCCGAAGTCGGCGCAGTTCTTACGGAGCGTCTCCAACTGGACACGGGAGACCGGGTCGGCGATGGGCTTGTCGATGTCGAGGGTCGGGGTGTTGTGGTCCTCGGTCGCGATGGTGAGGTCGAGCCGCCGGACCTGCCGTCCGCTCATACGGAGGCCGTCGAAGGCCTGGGGGCTGGTCACCTCGTGCAGCAGGTGCAGATCGATGAAGAGGAGGTCGGGCTCGCCCTCTGCGCGCCGGACGACATGATCGTCCCAGACCTTCTCCGCGAGTGTCCTACCCATCGCGTTCCCTCCGGCCGGCCTCGTGCGGCCGGCGCTCCTAGAGATATGGGGGCCCACGTCCGTCCCCCACCTGCCGGACATCGGCTGAGGACCCGATGGTCCGCGGGCCCGTACATACAGGGTGGCAAGTTCCCTGGGAAATTGAACTTGCGTTTCACAGAGTGAGACGCGAGTATCGTTTCATGGACAACTCTAGCGGCGTCGGCGTTCTCGACAAGGCTGCTCTCGTACTGAGCGCCCTGGAGTCCGGTCCGGCCACCCTCGCCGGGCTGGTCGCGGCGACCGGGCTCGCACGACCCACGGCACACCGGCTGGCCGTGGCTCTGGAACACCACCGGATGGTGGCGAGGGACATGCAGGGCCGGTTCATTCTCGGCCCGCGGCTGGCCGAACTGGCCGCCGCGGCCGGCGAGGACCGCCTGCTGGCCACGGCCGGACCCGTACTCACCCACCTGCGGGACATGACCGGTGAGAGCGCCCAGCTCTACCGCCGCCAGGGCGACATGCGGATATGCGTGGCGGCGGCGGAGCGGCTCTCGGGTCTGCGGGACACGGTCCCGGTCGGTTCCACCCTCACCATGAAGGCCGGCTCCTCGGCCCAGATCCTGATGGCCTGGGAGGAGCCGGAGCGGCTGCACCGCGGTCTGCAGGGGGCACGGTTCACGGCGACGGCGCTCTCGGGCGTACGGCGCAGGGGCTGGGCCCAGTCGATCGGCGAGCGCGAGCCGGGCGTGGCGTCGGTCTCCGCGCCGGTGCGCGGTCCCTCGAACCGCGTGGTCGCCGCGGTCTCCGTATCCGGGCCGATCGAGCGGCTCACCCGGCATCCCGGCCGTATGCACGCGCAGGCCGTGATCGACGCGGCGGGACGGCTGAGCGAGGCCCTGCGCCGTACCGGCTGAGCGCTGTCACCCACCCCACCCGTTCGTTCACGTACGGTCAACCCCGCCCGGCCGGCCCCTTCCGTCCGTCCCGGCCCGGCCGCTTCGACGCCGCAGCGGCCGGGCCGGACCCAACAGGCGCTCCGGCAACGGCGGTTGACGACGAAACGCGAGAAGGCCCTCCGCACTGCGGAGGGCCTTCTCGTTCTGTACCCCCGACCGGATTCGAACCGGCGCTACTGCCGTGAGAGGGCAGCGTGCTAGGCCGCTACACAACGGGGGCATGGACCAAAGTCCAGCTGGGCTACCAGGACTCGAACCTAGAACAACGGAACCAGAAACCGTCGTGTTGCCAATTACACCATAGCCCATGGTGATTACTGCACGTACCCCCGACCGGATTCGAACCGGCGCTACTGCCGTGAGAGGGCAGCGTGCTAGGCCGCTACACAACGGGGGCCCTAGCGATCCTGCATCGACGCGTCCGGGTGCGACCCGAAAGCATCGGAGAGAAGGATCTGTACCCCCGACCGGATTCGAACCGGCGCTACTGCCGTGAGAGGGCAGCGTGCTAGGCCGCTACACAACGGGGGCATTGCAGAAAAGCGTCTGCGCTGGGCTACCAGGACTCGAACCTAGACTAACGGAACCAGAAACCGTCGTGCTGCCAATTACACCATAGCCCACCAAAACTCAACCCCCACATGTGGGGGTTTGTTTGGTTTGCGCTACCTTGCCGGACCTTTCGGCCCTCTCGGGCGGCGCAGGAAGAACATTACCCGAAGGTGGACAGCGCTCCAAAACGAGTATCAGCGCGGTCGGGGCGAGGCGCGGACGGGCCGGGAGGGCGGGCCTTCCCGGCGCGGCCCGCCCTCCCTGAGCCTGCCTCAGGCCGTCAGCTTCGCCAGGGCCGCGTCGATACGGGACAGCGTGCGCTCGCGGCCCAGGATCTCCAGGGACTCGAAGAGCGGCAGACCCACCGTGCGGCCCGTGACGGCGACGCGCACCGGGGCCTGGGCCTTGCCCAGCTTGAGGCCGTGCTCCTCACCGGCCGCGAGGACCGCGTTCTTGAGCGCCTCGGTGTTCCACTCCGCCTCGGCGATCTTCGTACGGGCGGTGGCCAGCAGCGCGTCCGCGCCCGGCTTCATGGCCTTGGCCCAGGACGCCTCGTCCTGCGCCGGCTCGTCGAGGAAGAGGAAGTCGACGTTGGCCGTGATGTCCGAGAGGACGGTGAGCCGGGTCTGGGCCAGCGGGGCCAGCGTCGCGAAGGCGGCCGCGTCGAAGGACTCCGGCGGCCACGGCGCGTGCGGGGCCTTCAGCCAGGGGCCGCAGGCGTCGATGAACGCCTTCTCGTCCAGCTGCCGGATGTGGTCCGCGTTGATCGCCTCGGCCTTCTTCAGGTCGAAGCGCGCCGGATTGGCGTTGACGTCCGCGATGTCGAACGCGGCGACCATCTCCTCCATCGAGAAGAGATCGCGGTCCGCGGAGAGGGACCAGCCGAGCAGCGAGAGGTAGTTGAGCAGCCCCTCGGGCAGGAACCCGCGCTCACGGTAGAGGTTGAGGGATGCCTGCGGGTCACGCTTCGAGAGCTTCTTGTTGCCCTCGCCCATGACGTACGGGAGATGCCCGAACGCCGGGATGTCCTTGGCGATGCCCAGCTCGATCAGCGCCTTGTAGAGCGCGACCTGACGCGGGGTGGAGGAGAGCAGGTCCTCGCCGCGCAGGACGTGCGTGATCTCCATCAGCGCGTCGTCGACCGGGTTGACGAGCGTGTAGAGCGGGGCACCGTTGGCGCGGACGATGCCGTAGTCCGGGACGTTCTCCGGGGTGAAGGTCAGTTCGCCGCGGACCAGGTCGGTGAAGGTGATCGGCTCGTCGGGCATCCGGAAGCGGACGATGAAGGTGCGGCCCTCGGCCTCGTACGCCGCCTTCTGCTCCGTGGTCAGGTCGCGGCAGTGGCCGTCGTAGCCGGAGGGCCGGCCCGCGGCGCGGGCGGCCTCGCGGCGGGCGTCCAGCTCCTCGGTGGTGCAGTAGCAGTGGTACGCGTGACCGGCGGCGAGCAGCTTCTCGGCGGTGTCGCGGTAGATGTCCATCCGCTGCGACTGGCGGTACGGCGCGTGCGGGCCGCCGATCTCGGGGCCCTCGTCCCAGTCGAACCCCAGCCAGCGCATCGCGTCGAGCAGCTGTCCGTACGACTCCTCGGAGTCGCGCGCCGCGTCGGTGTCCTCGATACGGAAGACCATGGTGCCGCCGTGGTGACGGGCGAACGCCCAGTTGAACAGGGCGGTGCGGACCAGACCCACATGGGGGTTGCCGGTCGGGGAGGGGCAGAACCGTACGCGTACGTGCTTGCCTGTACCGCTGTGTGCGCTAGCCACGCTTGATCACCCTGTTGGTGAGAGTGCCGATGCCTTCGATGGTGACGGCGACCTCGTCGCCGACGCTGAGGGGGCCGACCCCGGCGGGGGTGCCCGTGAGGATGACGTCGCCCGGGAGCAGGGTCATGGCCTCGGTGATGTGCACGATGAGGTCCTCGACGGAGCGGACCATCTCGCTCGTACGGCCGAGTTGGCGCTGTTCGCCGTTGACCGTGCACTGGATGGTGAGGTCGGCGGGGTCGAGGTCGGTCTCCACCCAGGGGCCGAGGGGGCACGAGGTGTCGAAGCCCTTGGCGCGGGCCCACTGCTTCTCGCGCTGCTGGGCGTCGCGCGCGGTGACGTCATTGGCGCAGGTGTAGCCGAAGATGACGTCCTTGACGCGCTCCCGAGGGACCTCGCGGCACATCCGGCCGATGACGACGGCCAGTTCCGCCTCGTAGTGGACCTCGTTCGAGAAGGAGGGGTACTCGATCGCGTCTCCGGAGCCGATCACCGAGGTGGTGGGCTTGAAGAAGGCGACCGGCACCTCGGGGATCTCGTTGCCCATCTCCGCCGCGTGCTCCGCGTAGTTGCGGCCGATGGCCACGACCTTGTTGGGGAGCACCGGCGGGAGCAGCCGGACCTTGCTCAGCGGGACCTTGGTGCCGGAGAGCTCGAAGTCGGCGTACGGAATGCCCTTGATGATGTCGAGGACGAGGCCGGCGGGGTCGCCGCTGCCTTCGCCCTCGACCGCGCCGAAGGCGACATTGCCGTCGATGGAGAATCTGGCGATGCGCACGGGATGCTGTCGCCCCTCACTTGCTGTGTGGTCTGGAGACTGACGCTCCAGGCTAACGCGGCGTGAAGGGACCGCCTCGCGTATTACAGTGCGGGCGGACGATGTGGATCAAGAAAATCCGGGCCGGGCCGGAACCTACTGCGCGACCGGTGCGTCCATCAGGGTCGTACGGCGGGGATTGGCGGTCCGGTTCGGCAGGACGACGGCATGTTCCGGCTGCTCCGTGGGGACCAGGTTCTCGGCGTCCTTCAGATGCGCCAGCGTGGTGCGCCGGGGGTTGGCGGTGTTGCGGAACATCATCGTCGTCTTCATCTGTGGTGTCAGACCCTGTCGGATGAGGGGCGCCGGGGCGCCGGTTGTCGGATATGCCATCCCTGTAAAGCGTCAGGCTAAACATCCGATTCCCCACCCGCGCGGCGATCCATAGACGATCTCCGTGTGAGTTTGCTCACGACTCGACAGGCATTTACCCCATTACGGACAGCGACGGGTAGTCACGAAAACGGACATTGCCTTACTGAACGTTCCATTCCGCTGCTGATCATCAGGACTGGGACACCCCCCACCCGTAAGTGACTCGCCCGTAAAAGACCGTTTCATCCGTGAACATTTTCTACGGCTGGTGACTCCCCGCTCACACCGTGTCATACAGGTCACACCCCGGCCCTCGGCCCTTGTTGGAGATCCTGCACTGTGCTGGAATTCCCCCCACCGCCGCGGGTTTCAAACCGGCGCGCAGGGGCGCAACGCAGCGCCGAGTGGCGGCGGGGAAGGAGAGCAAGCGCCGGTCACTCACGACCACCATGGGGAGCGTTTTTCGCGCCCCACGACGCCGACACCGTCCCACCGTTGCGGGGGGACGCCTGGTCCAGAGGTTGCGACGCTAGTGCAGGGACGTTTCAAGAGGGATAGCAGCGCTGCGGCGGAGCAGGAGTCCCGTGGCGGAACCGACCGCGGCTCCTCGCCCCAGCACACCCAGAACCCGGGTCCGGCACCTTCCGGCGAGACCGGCGGCCGAGGCGGGCACCCGGGGACGGCGCCGGGCGGCGACGGGCCTTCGGGCACGCCGAACGCCACGGGGCCGGCGGACGCGGGCTCACGCATAGCCCTGCGCAACTGGCGCATCAGTACCCGCCTGGTGGCTCTGCTCACCCTGCCGGTGGTCGCGGCCACCACGCTGGGCGGCCTCAGGATCAACGAGTCGTTGAACGACATGCAGCAGCTGGAGCACATGCAGCTGCTGACGAAGATGACCAAGGAGGCGACCAGCCTCGCCGCCGCGCTCCAGGCGGAGCGTGACGACTCCGCCGGTCCGCTCACCAACGGCGGGGACTCCAAGGACTTCAAGGTCCAGGACCGCCGCACGAAGACGGACCGGGCGAAGAAGGCCTTCCTCAACGCCACCCGGGACATCGGCAACACCGACGGCGACCAGGCGCTGGAGAGCATCCGCACCAACGTCAGCCAGATCGCCACCCAGGTCAACAAGATCAACGAGATCCGCCAGAGCGCCTACACCTCCGGCTCGGACTCGGACTCCCTGACCGTCGACGCGTACAGCGGACTGATCGACTCGCTGCTGAGCCTCTCGCAGGACATGGCGCAGGCGACCAGCAACCCGGACATGATCAAGCGGACCCGTGCGCTGGCCGCGTTCTCGTCCGCCAAGGAGTACGCCTCCATCCAGCGGGCGGTCATCGCCGCCTCCCTGCCGGCCGACCCGAAGAAAAAGGGCACGCTCACCGAGAACGACCGTCTCTACGGTCTGGCCGCGGCGACCAAGGAGAAGAACGCCCTCACCTCCTTCAGCTGGCTGTACGAGTCCATCGGCGGCGACGCCGAAGAGCTGATGGCCCCGCTCAACGGCCAGGGCAACTCGGAGATCCAGGCGGCGGAGAAGTACGCGGACCGCGTGCTGGGCACCGCCGGGGAGCTGCAGAGGCAGCCCAACCGCTCGTATCTGGACTGGACCGACCAGTCGACCATCCGGATCAACGCGATGAAGACCATCGAGGCCACGCTGCTGGGCGAGATGGAGGGCAAGGCCCGTGAGCTGCGTGAGCAGTCGCAGCGCGACGCGCTCATCAACGGTGCGCTGATCCTCGTCGTCCTCGGTGTCTCGCTCGTCGGCGCCTTCGTGGTCGCCCGCTCCATGATCCGCTCGCTGCGCCGGCTGCAGGACACGGCGACCAAGGTCGCCCAGGAACGACTGCCCGAACTGGTCAAGCAGCTCTCGGAGTCGGACCCGCAGGACGTCGACACCTCCGTCGAGTCGGTCGGTGTGCACTCCCGGGACGAGATCGGACAGGTCGCCACGGCCTTCGACGACGTGCACCGCGAGGCGGTCCGCCTCGCCGCGGAGCAGGCGCTCCTCCGGGGCAACGTCAACGCGATGTTCACCAACCTCTCGCGCCGCAGCCAGGGCCTCATCCAGCGTCAGCTGTCCCTGATCTCCGAGCTCGAGTCCCGTGAGGCCGACCCGGACCAGCTGTCCTCCCTCTTCAAGCTCGACCACCTCGCGACCCGTATGCGCCGTAACGGTGAGAACCTTCTGGTCCTCGCGGGTGAGGAGCCCGGCCGCCGGTGGACCCGGCCGGTCCCGCTGGTCGACGTGCTCCGCGCCGCCGCCTCCGAGGTGGAGCAGTACGAGCGCATCGAACTCTCCTCGGTGCCCGGCACCGAGGTCGCCGGCCGCGTCGTCAACGACCTGGTGCACCTGCTCGCCGAGCTGCTGGAGAACGCGACCTCGTTCTCCTCGCCGCAGACGAAGGTCCGCGTCACCGGTCACGCGCTGCCCGACGGGCGCGTCCTCGTCGAGATCCACGACACCGGTATCGGCCTCTCCCCCGAGGACCTCGCCGCGATCAACGAGCGGCTCGCCTCGCCGCCCACCGTGGATGTCTCGGTCTCGCGCCGCATGGGTCTGTTCGTGGTCGGCCGGCTGTCCCTGCGGCACGGCATCCGGATCCAGCTGCGCCCCTCCGACTCCGGCGGTACGACCGCGCTGGTCATGCTGCCGGTCGATGTCGCCCACGGCGGCAAGAAGAGCCCGGTCGGCAGGCCCGGCGCGGGTGTCGGTCCCGGTGGCCAGGGCGGCGTGGGCCAGGCGCCCGGCGCTCCCGGCGGCCAGTTGACCGGCGGTCCCGGTACGCCGGGTGGCGACCGTCCCGGTCTGAGCACGGGCCCCGGCGGCTCGTCGGCGCCCGGCCGGCTCGGCGCGGGTGCGCCGCGCGGCCAGGTCGGCGCGGGTGCGAGCCCGCGCGCCGCACTGCCGGCCCGTGACACCCAGGGCGGACCGCAGGACCCGCAGCGTCAGGGCTCGGGCCAGCCGAGTGTCTTCGGCCAGAACGCCTTCGGCGCTCCGGCCCAGGGCCAGGGCGGCCAGGGTCAGGGCGGCCAGGGCCCGGGTCATGGCCGTACGGACCGTCCCGGCGCTCCGGCCGGTCCGAACAGCGAGGCCGGCCAGGGCGTCAGGTCAGGCCAGGGGGGCCAGAACGGCTTCAGCGGCCGCGCCCAGAACGCCTTCCAGCAGGGCGGCGCCCCCGACCGCGGCCGGCAGCTCCCGCCGCCCGGCGGACCGCGCGCCGAGCTGCCCGGTGGCAACCCTCCGCAGCAGCGCCCGCAGACCACCAGCTGGGGCAGCGAGCAGTCGCAGCGCCCCTCGCTGGACGCGCCGCGCGGCCACGAGGAGCACGACTCCACCGGCCAGTACGCCCGCCCGACGGCCGAGCAGCAAGGTCCCGGCTCCACCTCCGAGTTCCAGCGCCCGGACTTCAACGGGCCCCGGCCGGACCAGAACGCCCCGTACGACGACGGCCGTCCTGACCCCGCGTCCACGGCCCAGTTCCCCCGTCCGGATTTCAACGCCCCGGCGGGCTACACCCAGGACTACAACGCCCAGCAGGGCTACACCCCGCAGTCCGGTTATCGCGCATCGTCGGACTACAGCGCTCCGCAGCAGGACTACAACTCGGCCCAGCAGGACTTCAACGCTCCGCGGCCCCCGGCGCCGTCCCCGGCGCCCGGTTCTCAGGGCGGGTACCGGCAGCCGAGCCTGCCGCCGCAGCCGCAGCCCGAGGCCCTGCCTCCGGCCGGTCCCGGTGACGGCCGCACTCCGCTGTTCGACTCCCTGGAAACCAACTGGTTCCACGGCATACAGCAGCAGGG
Organism: Streptomyces sp. NPDC058198; assembly: GCF_042882605.1. NCBI lineage: Bacteria > Bacillati > Actinomycetota > Actinomycetes > Kitasatosporales > Streptomycetaceae > Streptomyces > Streptomyces sp. NPDC058198. The sequence goes on along the minus strand of NZ_JBHVVP010000003.1, from coordinate 746,277 downwards.
TGGCGGCCAGCCGCAGCCGCCGTCCGCGCCGCAGCAGCAGGGCCCGCCGCAGATGCCGCGGCGTGAACCGATGCCGCAGCGCGAGCCCTCCAACGGCCCGGGCGCGAACAGCTCGGGTGCCAACGGCGCCGGCGTCACATCCTCCTGGCGCACGTCGCCCAACGACGAGCTGGTACGCCAGGCCGAGCGGGTCAAAAAGCCCGCCGCGGGCGGTATCACCACCTCCGGTCTGCCCCGCCGGGTACCGCGCGCCAATCTGGTGCCCGGCACCGCGCAGGAACAGAACAACCAGGCCGGTCCGCAGGTTTCGCGTGCGCCTGCTGACGTACGCGGCCGGCTGACCAATCTCCGTCGGGGTATTCAGCAGGGTCGTCAGGCGGGCAACACCGGCCCGGCGAACAGCGGCTTCAACCTCGGCACCTCTCACCAGCAGGAGCGTTAGTTGAGTCCGATGAGTCAGGCTGCGCAGAATCTGAACTGGTTGATCACCAACTTCGTGGACAACACCCCTGGGGTGTCCCACACCGTGGTGGTCTCCGCCGACGGACTTCTGCTGGCCATGTCCGAGGGCTTCCCCCGCGACCGCGCCGATCAGCTCGCGGCCGTGGCGTCCGGTCTGACCTCGCTGACCGCGGGGGCGTCCCGGATCTTCGAAGGTGGCCCGGTCAACCAGACCGTGGTGGAGATGGAGCGCGGCTTCCTCTTCCTCATGTCCGTCTCCGACGGTTCCTCACTGGCCGTGCTCGCCCACCCCGAGTGCGACATCGGGCTGGTGGGATACGAAATGGCCCTCCTGGTCGACCGCGCCGGTACGGTTCTCACCCCGGACCTGCGCGCCGAGCTGCAGGGAAGTCTGTTGCACTGAGGCTTCCAGGCACTTCCCCAAGCTCCATCACCGTCAGGCCGCCCAACCGGCCCCCCACCGGCCAAGTCAGACGGCACGCAGACATCCTGCTGTCACGCCCGGAGGATTCATGACCCCGCCACCCGCCTCTCACGATCCGTACGGCGCCTCAGTGGACGCGTCGTACGGCCCTGAAGGCGACCAGCCGCTGGTACGTCCGTACGCCATGACCGGCGGCCGGACCCGGCCGCGGTACCAGCTCGCCATCGAGGCGCTGGTCAGTACGACAGCAGACCCGGCCCATCTCGCCACCCTGCTCCCCGAGCACCAGCGGATCTGCCACCTGTGCCGTGAGGTCAAGTCGGTGGCGGAGGTGTCGGCGCTGCTGACGATGCCGCTCGGCGTCGCGCGCATTCTGGTGGCCGACCTGGCGGAGGCGGGCATGGTCGCCATCCATCAGCCGGGTAACGGAGAGGCCGGCGGCACGCCGGATGTGACACTGCTCGAAAGGGTGCTCAGTGGACTTCGCAAGCTCTAGCGGCGGTGCAGCCCGCTCAACCACCAGCGCGAAGATCGTGGTGGCGGGCGGCTTCGGCGTGGGCAAGACCACGTTCGTCGGCGCCGTCTCGGAGATCAACCCGCTGCGTACCGAAGCCGTCATGACCAGCGCATCAGCCGGCATCGACGACCTCACCCACACCGGAGACAAGACCACCACCACCGTGGCCATGGACTTCGGCCGCATCACCCTCGACCAAGACCTCATCCTCTACCTCTTCGGCACCCCCGGACAGGACCGCTTCTGGTTCATGTGGGACGACCTCGTCCGCGGCGCCATCGGCGCCGTCGTCCTCGTCGACACCCGCCGCCTCGCCGACTGCTTCCCCGCGGTCGACTACTTCGAAAACTCAGGACTCCCCTTCGTCATCGCCCTCAACGGCTTCGACGGACACCAGCCCTACACCCCCGACGAAGTACGCGAAGCACTCCAGATCGGCCCCGACACCCCCATCATCACCACCGACGCCCGCCACCGCGCCGACGCCAAAAGCGGACTCATCACCCTCGTCGAACACGCCCTCATGGCACGACTCAAGTAGACGGCCCAATACGGCAGTTGTCGTAGACAGTGTCGGAGGTGGGCTGTGTCTTTTGACACGGCCCGCCTCCGTGTTCATAACATTTCGACAGAGAATTCACCGGCTCCGGACACCCGACGCACTCGGCTGGTACCGCTGCGCTCACATCAGCCCCGCCTTTTGACGGGGCTCGTTCTTTATGCCCGTTTTATCGGAGGCTTGGACCGCTCGGAATGGCTGATTCCTGCTGTTTGGAATGGGACCGTTCCCCGTGCTGGAATTCGAGAACTCCCGAGTAGTACGGCCCTGAACGAAAAACGGCACAACGTAGGTGCCGACGCCGAGAGGTTGTTGGTCGAGTGAGGCGAAGCAAGACGAGCTCCGCGGGGCAGCAGGCGCGGGGCAATTTCACCCCGCCGCCGCGCGCAGCGGTGCCGCCTGCGGCCGCGACCGGCACGGCCTCGTCCGTCGGCAGTTCCAGCCGGCTCGCCCCGCGCAACTGGCGGGTGCCGACCCGGCTGAACGCGATCCTCCTCATACCCGTGCTCGTCGGGCTGGTGATGGGCGGCTTTCAGGTCAAAGGGTCCATCGACACCTGGCAGGAAGCACAGGACGCCGAGCGGACGGCGCTCGTCGTACGGGCCGCCTCGGAGTACGGTCAGGCGCTGCTCAACGAGCGTGATCTCACCGCTCAGCCGCTGCTGACCAACAAGCGCGACGCGCCGGTCGTCGGCCAGGCCCGCGCGGCCACGGACGCGGCGAAGAAGAAGTTCGACGTGGCGGTGCGGGACATGCCCGCGACCGAGGGCCTGGAGCGCCGTCTCAGCCTGTTCAGAAGCGAAGAGCCCAAGCTCGACGCGCTCAGGAAGACCGCGTACACCGCGGGGGTCGAGACCCCCGACAAGACCGGCGACAACGGCGGTCCGGTGGCGACCGAAGAGGGCTATGTGCTGGTACAGCACTCCCTCATGGAGTTCGCCAACGAGCTGGGCCTGGGCACCGGCAACATCACCAGCTACGGCCGTACCGTCTACGCGCTCCAGCTCGCCAAGGCCGCCGAGTCGCTGCAGCGCTCCATCGGCATGCATCTGCTGGTCAGACCGAGCCAGAAGGACGACGTCAGGAACGGCCAGTCGATCGCCTTCTCGTCGTACGCCTATCTGGAGGACATCGCCGTCGGTGAGTACGTCTCCGGCGGCACCGCGGCGGACACCGTCACGCTCCAGGACGTCATGAAGGAGAAGGCGGCCGAAGGGGCCAAGAAGCTCGCCACCGCCGAGGAGCAGGCGGCCGCCGCCGGCCAGGACTTCACCGCCCCGCCGAGCCTGGAGGGCTCCGTCTTCGACGGCATGGTCGCGGCCATCGCCACCGGTGACAACCCCGAGCGGCTCGCGGGGCGCGGTGTCACGCCCGAGGCGTGGATGGCCGCCTCCACCGCCAAGTTCGACGGCTACACGGTGATCGAACGGGACCTGGTCGACAAGGCCGTGGCCGACGCCGCGCAGATCTCGGGCAACGCCAGGGACGACGCCATCACCAACGGCGCCATCGTGCTGATCGCCCTGCTGGCCGCCTTCATCCTGGCCGGGATGATGGCCCGGCAGATGAGCCGCTCGATGCGGTCGCTGCGTACGGCCGCGTTCGGCATCGCCGAGCAGCGGCTGCCGATGCTGGTCGACCAGCTCTCCCGCGCGGAACCCGCCCGGGTCGACACCCGCGTCCAGCCGATTCCGATCGATTCGCGCGACGAGATCGGCGAGGTCGCCCGCGCCTTCGACCAGGTCCACCGTGAGGCGGTCAGGCTCGCGGCCGAGCAGGCCATGCTCCGCGGCAACGTCAATGCGATCTTCACCAATCTGTCGCGCCGCAACCAGTCGCTGATCGAGGGCCAGCTGACCCTGATCACGGACCTGGAGAACAACGAGGGCGATCCGGACCAGCTGGCGTCCCTGTTCAGGCTGGACCACCTCGCGACCCGGATGCGCCGTAACGGCGAGAACCTCCTGGTCCTCGCGGGCGAGGAGCCGGGCCGCCGCTGGAACCAGCCGGTGCCGCTGGTGGACGTGCTCCGCGCCGCCTCCTCCGAGGTCGAGTCGTACGAGCGCATCGAGCTGACCGGCGTCCCCGAGACGGACATCCACGGCCAGTCCGTGACCGACCTGGTGCACCTGCTCGCCGAACTGCTGGAGAACGCCACCACGTTCTCCTCACCGCAGACGAAGGTCCGGGTCACCGCGACCCGGCTGCCCGACGGCCGCGTGATGATCGAGATCCATGACAAGGGCATCGGCCTGACCGCCGAGGACTTCGCGGACATCAACCACAAGCTGGCCAACCCGCCGACCGTGGACGCCGCCGTCTCCCAGCGCATGGGGCTCTTCGTGGTCGGCCGTCTCGCCGACCGGCACGGCATCCGCGTCCAGTTGCGCCCCTCGGGCGAGCAGGCCGGTACGACGTCGCTGGTCATGCTCCCCGACGCGATCACCCACGGCGGGGGCGGCGGCGAGCCGGCCGCGGCCGACGACTTCACCGTCTCGCAGATCATCCCGGACCAGCCGGAGCCGGCGGAGGAGCAGGTCTTCCCGACCGCTCCCATGCTGACCGCGGCGGACCTGGGCTTCGACGACTCCCGCTACGACCGGCCGCCGGCGGATCCGCCCCGCCCGCTCGACGCGGTCAGCCGCGGCCGTAAGCGCGAGAAGCGGCCGGCCGCGCTGGAGGCCGCGCCGGACAGCAAGAAGCCGGTCTTCCGCGACCAGGCCGACGGCCAGTACCGCGAGGAGGTCGACGGCCGGTACACGCCGCAGGAGAGCGGTCCTGAGCACCAGCAGACCGGTTACGAGGGATATCCCGCGCCCGACGCGTACCAGCCGTCCAACGGATATCAGGGCGACCAGCCGCAGGGCTATCCGGAGGCGGCCCAGCAGAGTGAGTGGGCCGGTCAGTCCACGTATCAGCCCACGTACGAATCCGGTCGGCGGCAGGAAACGGAATCTGCCCAGGCCGGTCCCAAGATCGCTTCGGACCGCGTAGGCTTCGACCGTCCGGGTCCGTCTCCGAGCACCAGCCACGCGCTGACCGAAGCGGGCCTGCCCCGCCGAGGCGGCAGCCAGCAACCGCAGCAGTGGCAGGCGGCCGGTGAGGACTCCGGACAGGCCGGCCAGACCGGTCAGGCCGGCGAGACCGGCCAGAGTGGTCAGACCGGCCAGAGTGGCCAGACCCCGCTGAACGGGCAGAGCGAGGCGGACAGCTCCGAGGACTGGCGTTCGACGAACGACGATCGCTGGCAGCGGGCCGAGAAGCTCCGTGAGCCCAAGGCGGGCGGGGTCACCTCGTCCGGTCTCCCCCGCCGCGTACCCAAGGCCAACCTGGTCGAGGGAACGGCGGAACAGACTCCGCAGGGCGGCCCCCAGGTCTCCCGTGCCCCGGAGGACGTGCGTGGCAGGTTGAGCAACCTGCGGCGCGGCGTCCAGCGGGGACGCGATGCGGGAGCGGACACGAACGGACCGGGCCACGGCCCGGGCAGTACCTACCACCAGGAGCGTTAGTGTGAGCCCGATGAGCCAGGCGGCGCAGAATCTGAACTGGTTGATCACCAACTTTGTGGACAACACCCCTGGGGTGTCCCACACCGTGGTGGTCTCCGCCGACGGACTCCTGCTGGCCATGTCCGAAGGTTTCCCGCGTGACCGTGCCGATCAGCTCGCGGCCGTGGCGTCCGGTCTGACCTCGCTGACCGCGGGGGCGTCCCGGATCTTCGAGGGCGGCGCCGTGAACCAGACCGTCGTCGAGATGGAGCGCGGTTTCCTCTTCCTCATGTCCATCTCGGACGGCTCCTCGCTGGCCGTGCTCGCCCACCCCGAGGCCGATATCGGCCTGGTGGGCTACGAGATGGCGCTTCTGGTCGACCGCGCCGGTACGGTCCTCACCCCGGACCTGCGCGCCGAACTCCAGGGAAGTCTGCTCAACTGACAGACAGTGCGCTACGTGCCACCGCACCGTAGGGTGCGGTGGCACAGCTCCGCAGGACATGGACCGACGGCCGGCAGTCGGAGGAGGAAACGTGGCTACACCCCCAGACGGACATCCCTATGACGGTGTCCAACGGTCCCCGGGTGAGCATGTCCGGAACCGCTTCAACTTCCCCTCCACGCCGAGCAGACAGAGCGGTCTGGGCGATCAGGGGGACCAGAGCGGCGGACGCGGATCCCAGCAGCCCTACCAACCGCCGCAGCAGCAACAGCAACAGCCGTACGACCAGCCGGACGAGTCGTACGACCAGCCGCGACAGCCCCGCATCCAGCCGGTGCAACCGCGGCACTCCCCAGAACCCGATCACTCCATGGGCGCGCACAACCCGTTGGTGCGCCCGTACGCCATGACCGGCGGCCGGACCCGGCCGCGATACCAGCTCGCCATCGAGGCGCTGGTCAGTACGACGGCGGATCCGTCCCAGCTGCAAGGGCAGTTGCCCGAGCATCAGCGGATCTGCCGACTGTGTTTCGAGATCAAATCGGTCGCCGAGATTTCGGCGCTCCTTTCCATCCCCCTCGGCGTGGCCCGGATCCTCGTTGCCGACCTGGCGGAGGCCGGGCTTGTCGCCATCCATCAGCCCGGCGGCGACGAGGCCGTCGGGGGACAACCAGACGTGACACTGCTCGAAAGGGTGCTCAGTGGACTTCGCAAGCTCTAGCGGCGGTGCAGCCCGCTCAACCACCAGCGCGAAGATCGTGGTGGCGGGCGGCTTCGGCGTGGGCAAGACCACGTTCGTCGGCGCCGTCTCGGAGATCAACCCGCTGCGTACCGAAGCCGTCATGACCAGCGCATCAGCCGGCATCGACGACCTCACCCACACCGGAGACAAGACCACCACCACCGTGGCCATGGACTTCGGCCGCATCACCCTCGACCAAGACCTCATCCTCTACCTCTTCGGCACCCCCGGACAGGACCGCTTCTGGTTCATGTGGGACGACCTCGTCCGCGGCGCCATCGGCGCCGTCGTCCTCGTCGACACCCGCCGCCTCGCCGACTGCTTCCCCGCGGTCGACTACTTCGAAAACTCAGGACTCCCCTTCGTCATCGCCCTCAACGGCTTCGACGGACACCAGCCCTACACCCCCGACGAAGTACGCGAAGCACTCCAGATCGGCCCCGACACCCCCATCATCACCACCGACGCCCGCCACCGCGCCGACGCCAAAAGCGGACTCATCACCCTCGTCGAACACGCCCTCATGGCACGACTCCGGTAGCGCTCCGGAGACCGTACGAGGTCATACAGCGGCCCCCGCACTCGAAGGAGTGCGGGGGCCGCTGTCCGTAGTGCTACGGGCCGGAGGCTCAGCCCTGCCAGCTGTGCGGGGCGCGGAAGCCGGGCGTGCGCTCCAGCCGGCGCCAGCCGGCGGTGGAGCGGCCGCGGTGGGCCGGGGCCTCGGGCTGGGCCGCGGCGCGGGCCATCAGGATGGCGGTGAGGGCGGCGAGCTCTTCCGGGTCGGCGTGACCCTTCTCGACGCGCAGCAGGGATTCGTTCGTGGGATCGCTCATGGAGGTCGTGTCTCCGTCTTCTCGGCAGAAGGGCGCGGGGCGCGGGATTACTGCGGGGGGTTGCCGTGCTTGCGCGACGGCAGATCGGCGTGCTTGGTACGGAGCATCGCCAGCGCACCGGCGAGCACCTCTCGCGTCTCCGCGGGGTCGATGACGTCGTCCACGAGGCCGCGCTCGGCCGCGTAGTAGGGATGCATCAGCTCGGCCTTGTATTCCTTGACCATGCGGGCCCGCATGGCCTCGGAGTCCTCGGCCTCGGCGATCTGCTTGCGGAAGATGACATTGGCGGCACCCTCGGCGCCCATCACCGCGATCTCGTTGGTGGGCCACGCGTAGGTGAGGTCGGCCCCGATGGACTGGGAGTCCATGACGATGTACGCGCCTCCGTATGCCTTGCGGAGGATCAGGGAGATCCGGGGCACGGTGGCGTTGCAGTAAGCGTAGAGGAGCTTGGCGCCGTGCCTGATGATTCCCCCGTGCTCCTGGTCGACGCCCGGCAGGAAGCCGGGGACATCCAGCAGCGTGACGATGGGGATATTGAAAGCATCACACATCTGGACAAAGCGCGCAGCTTTCTCGGACGCTTCGATGTCCAGGACGCCCGCGAGGGACTGCGGCTGGTTGGCGACGATGCCGATGACCTGGCCGTCCAGCCGGGCGAGGGCGCAGATGATATTGGTGGCCCAGCGCTCGTGGATCTCCAGGAAGTCGCCCTCGTCGACGAGCTCCTCGATCACCTTGTGCATGTCGTACGGGCGATTGCCGTCCGAGGGGACCAGATCGAGCAGAACGTCGGAGCGGCGGTCCGCGGGGTCCTCGGACGGGACCGTGGGCGGGTTCTCGCGGTTGTTCTGCGGGAGCATCGACAGGAGGTAGCGCACCTCGGCGATGCAGGTCTCCTCGTCGTCGTACGCGAAGTGCGCGACGCCCGAGGTCCCGGCGTGCACATCGGCGCCGCCGAGTCCGTTCTGGGTGATCTCCTCACCGGTGACGGCCTTGACCACGTCCGGTCCTGTGATGAACATCTGCGAGGTCTCACGGACCATGAACACGAAGTCCGTGAGAGCCGGGCTGTAGGCGGCGCCGCCCGCGCACGGGCCGAGCATCACGCTGATCTGCGGGATGACGCCGGAGGCGCGGGTGTTGCGCTGGAAGATGCCGCCGTAGCCGGCGAGCGCGGAGACGCCCTCCTGGATACGGGCGCCCGCGCCGTCGTTCAGCGAGACCAGCGGGGCACCGGCCGAGATGGCCATGTCCATGATCTTGTGGATCTTGGTGGCGTGGGCCTCGCCCAGGGCGCCGCCGAAGATCCGGAAGTCATGGGCGTACACGAAGACCGTACGGCCCTCGACCGTGCCCCAGCCCGTGATGACACCGTCGGTGTACGGCTTCTTGGCCTCCAGGCCGAAGCCGGTCGCGCGGTGCCTGCGCAGCTGTTCGACCTCCTTGAACGACCCCTCGTCGAGCAGCAGCTCGATGCGCTCACGGGCGGTCAGCTTGCCCTTGGCACGCTGGGCCTCGGTCGCACGGTCGCTGGGTCCTCGGCGGGCCTGCTCACGCAAGGCGTGCAGTTCGGCCACACGCCCCCGGGCGTCGGCGGGTTCGCTCGGCGTCTCGTCCACTACGGTCATGTACCAACCCTACGAACAGCACCCCGGAAAACGCGCCGTCGACTCCACACAGTCTCCTGGCTGTATTCCTGGTGGGCCTGGACAGAACCCGGCCCGATGCGGGGTTCCTGAAGTGCACGGTACCCCTACCACTTGTGGGATTCCCCTAGATGTCGGCGCGAGGCCATCTCGTATCGGCGAGTGGTGGTCCGAGGGCGGCCGGTAGGCCGTTCGGGGGAACCGGCGGTGCCGCTGCCGCGCCATGAGCCCGGGTTGTGAAGCTCCACGAGCCGGTGGTGTGAAGACCGGGAAACTTCTGAGAGCGCTCTCAGCCCCCACTCTTGACTGCTTCCTCATGCGTCGCAAGAGTGGGGCCCAACGCAGGGCGCGACCCCCCACGCACCGCGCATCCCTGCGTACCCCCACATCTCAGGAGAACATTCGTGATATCCCGCAGACTGTTCCTGACCGGTACGGCCGCCACCGCGACAGCCCTGACCTACCCCTTCCTGGGGAGCGCTCTCAGCCCGCAGGCGTCGGCCGCGCCGGCCACCTGTGAAATCGCCCTGCAGAACAAGTCGCTGCCCGGCTCGGTCAACGCCTATGTCACCGGCCACGACGGGGCCACCAACGGCTGGGTCCTGCTGCGCGCGGACGGCAGCGTCTACCGCCCCGACTCGCCCGGCGCCCCGCAGACCCCGCTGCCCGTGGACTGCGCGATCCCGCTGGGCCCCGCGGGCGGCGCGCCGGTCGTGCTGACGCTGCCCCAGATGTACGGCGCCCGCGTCTACTTCGTACGCGACGACAAGCTGGACTTCTTCCTCAACCCGGGTCCTGCCCTGGTCGAGCCGGCCTTCTCGACCGAGGCCGACCCCAACTACGGCCGCACCTGGTCGTTCTGCGAGTTCACCTTCAACTCGGACCAGCTCTACTCCAACATCAGCTATGTCGACCTGGTGACGGCCCTGCCCATCGGCATCACGCTGGAGGGCGACGCCACCCACACGGTCGCCCCGCTGCCCGACGGCGCCCTCGAGAAGATCGCGGACGGGCTCACCGCCCAGGCGGCCGTCGACGGACACCCCTGGGACAAGCTGATCCTGCGCAGTGCGGACGGAAAGGTGCTGCGGGTGATCTCCCCGCAGAACCTGGCCGGCCAGACGCCCTTCGCGAATGTCTTCAACAGCTATGTCGACCAGGTCTGGGAGAAGTACCGCTCCACCGATCTGACCATCGATCTCCAGGGCGGCCGGGGCGTGTTCACCGGCCGGGTCAGCGGCGACACGCTCACCTTCAACGGGGGCCACACCTTCGCCAAGCCGACCTCGATGGACATCTTCACCTGCAACAGCGGACCGTTCGCCAACAACCCGGGCGACTCGGACGACAAGAAGGGGCTCCTCGCCCGGCTCGCCGCCGCCTTCAACCGCTCGACGGTCCTGAGCCACGCCGACCAGCCGAACGGCGCCACGGCGGCGGACTACTACAAGGACCCGGTCACCAACCACTTCGCGCGGGTGCTGCACGCCAACACCCCGATCGGGTACGCCTTCCCGTACGACGACGTACAGCCGGACGGCCAGCCGGATGTCTCGGGCGCCGCCCATGACGGCAATCCGCGCCGCTGGACGGTGTCCGTCGGCTCCTGATCCGCGCCCGGCACGTGACGGTGCCCCGCCCTCCCGCTCGTTCGGGGAGGACGGGGCACCGTCACGTGCTAGTACAGCAGGGCGGGTCAGCAGCCGCCGCAGTTGTAGAACGTCACGTCCCAGTGGTTGCCCTCGTCCGCGTAGACGTTGCCGGCACCCGACTGCCACTGAGGGGCGCCATCGCCGCGCACACCGATGTAAGTGAAGGTGTTCTTCACGTAGTTGGTGACACAGGTGGCCTTGCCGAAGTCGAGCTTGTAGCCGTTCCAGTGCGAGTACGTGCCACTGGCGTGCCCGGTCTCCGTACCGCCGGTGATGTTCAGAGCGCAACCGCTGGCGCTCTTCAGGGTCTGCGCGCCCTGAGCGGACATCAGGTTGAGCTGGTCGAACGACGTACAGGTCGCGTTGTTGCGGTTGGAGCAGCCACCGGACGAGGACCAGGTGATCCCGGACGAGCTGAACCGCGAAGTCGCCGCGGAATGCGTGAGCTTGGTGGCGGCCTCGGCGTCGGTGGCCGCGCTGAAGACACCGAAGCCGGGAGCGAAGAGCGCGCCCAGAACAAGGGCGAGCACGCTGAGTACGGAACGAATTTTCATGGGGGGATCCCTCTCCTGCTGAAGACCGTATGGGCCAATGGGGCGGCGGTGCAGGTGGAACAGAGAGATCTTGCCCGAGATCTACGCGCGTCCGCCAGAGGGGCGGTGCAATCGATCGGATGACGTTGTTGAAAAGCGAACGAGACAGGTCTACAGTGAGGGTCGTTGAAGGTTAAACAATCAGTCCTCAGGAGTAGTCATGTCTCTCTTCGGCCGCAAGAACGACAACGCCCAGGTCGCCACCGCCACCCGTGAGGTGGACCCGGCGCTGGCCGCGCTCACCGGCGAATACACCATCGACCCGGCCCACAGCACCATCAGCTTCACGGTCCGCCACGCCATGGTCACCAATGTCCGTGGCACCTTCACCGAGCACGAGGGCTCGCTGAGCCTGGACGGTTCGAACCCGGCGGACTCCTCGGCGTCGATCGATGTCTCGATCGCCAGTGTCGACACCGGGATGCCCGACCGCGACGGTCACCTCCGCAGCGCCGACTTCTTCGACGCCGAGACGTTCCCGAAGATGTCCTTCCGCTCGACCGCGACCGAGCAGATCGACTCCGAGACCTACCGCCTCACCGGTGACCTCACCATCAAGGACGTCACCCGGCCGCTCACCATCGACCTGGAGCTGCACGGCTCCGCGACCGATGTGTACGGCAACGAGCGCGTCGGCTTCGAGGGCAGCGCCACCATCCTGCGCTCGGACTGGGGCCTGACCTGGAACGCGGCGCTGGAGGCCGGCGGCGTGATGGTCAGCGACAAGGTCAAGCTGGGCTTCGACATCTCCGCGATCAAGAAGGCCCCCGAGGCCGCCTGACCCACGGCGAACGCTGTGGCGCCGAGACCGGCGGGGGTGCCTTTAGAAGCCGCCCCCGCCGTCGAACCCGCCGCCACCGCCGCCGAAGTCCCCTCCCCCGCCGAAGCCTCCGCCGCCGAAGTCGCCCGGGTCGTAGTCCGAGCCGGAGTAGTCGCCGCCACCGAAGCCGGCGGAGTCACCGCCGCCGAAGTCCGCGGCGTAGCCCGGGCTCGCCATCATCGAGCCCAGCAGCGTGCCCACCAGCAGCCCCGGCAGCAGTCCGCCGCCGAAGTAGCCGCCGGCCCACGGTCCGTACGCCGGTCCGGCCTCCCAGTACGGACGGGGGCCGTGCTCGGTCTGCACGGTACGGGTCAGCGGGTCCTCGCCGTCGCGCAGCCTGGCCGCGTCGGCCGCGCAGACCGGGACGGTCCGCCGGGCGCCGGCGGGCGGGGCCCACTGCGCGTCCGTGGTCGAAGGGCCGTGGCGCGGGTCGAAGAAGCACGGCGAACGGCGCTCCGGAAGCGGGGCGCCCTTTCTGCGTGCGTCGAGCGAGGCGAGCGAGAACCGGCCGTCCTCCAGCGCCTCGGTCACCCCGCGCACATCGTCGGGCCGTGCGGCCGAGCCCATCAGGGACTTCGCCTTCTCGTACGCGTCGAGCGAGCGCTCGTAGTCCGAGCGCATCGCGTCATCGGCACCGGCCTCGGCGGGGTGGAAGTCCAGCCGGTCGAGTTCCTCGCCGAAGGCGGTGATGTCCTCGTCCACGACGACGCGCAGCGTGTCCAGTGCCTCCCGCTCCCGCTCGGCCTGCTTGCTGCGGCCCCGGCGCACCAGGGCGTAGGCGCCCGCGCCGCCCACCACGACGACCGAGCCGAGCACGATCAGTCCGGTGGAGGAGCTGCCGGCGCTGTCCGAGCCCGAGTCCCAGGAGGCCGGGGCATGGCCGCGGGTCTGCGGGAGCGCCTGGTCGACGAAGTTGTTCAGCTCGGTCGAGGCGTCGACCGCGCCGCCCGCCTTGACCGCGTCGGTGAGATTGCGGACGGCCAGGTTCGACAGCACGGCGGGGTCCGCGCCCGCGTTGAAGCCGTCGCCGAGGCGGATGGCGTACAGACCTGTCACCCCGGTCTCGGCGCGCACGGTGTTCAGCACGCTGTCCGGCGGGAATTGCGCGCTCTGGGGCAGGACCGCCACGAAGAGCGGCTTGTCCGCGTCCTTGATCTTCTTCGCCAGGGCGTCGGCGTCGCTCGTCGAGAGCTGACTCGCGGCCCGGGGATCCACATAGACCGGGCTCTTCTTGAGGGCCTCGGCCACGGTCGTGGGGCCGGTGGCCGCCTGTGCGCCCGGCGCCACCAGGAAACCGGCGGCGAGAAAGGCGAGCAGCAGCCCGAACAGTGCGGAAAACAGCCTCGTCCTCATACATTGACGCTACCCGAAGCAGGGCGATACCGGACATGCGAAGGGTGATGCACCTGAGCCGCCGGCTCAGGTGCATCACCCATGGGGGTCCTTCTCGCTGAGGCGAGCCGGACGGCTCAGGCCGCCCGGTAGGCCGCCGTCAGCTTGGCCACCGCACCGGTCAGATCACCGGTGAGCAGCAGATGGTCGGCGTCCGCGAAGGGCTTCGCGGAGGCTGCCGTGAGGTGCTGTCCGATCTTCTGCTGGACGAGCAGCCTGGCCTGGCCGATCAGGGCCCTGCCCTCCGGGGAGCCGCCGCGGCCCGCCTTCTCCAGCACCTTCGCCGCGAGCCCGATGGCGGCGAGGGTCAGCTGTCCGCCGCCGGGCGGCGCCTTGAGGGTCGTCAGCCCCCAGCCGTAGGGGAACTGCGGGTCGTACGACGCGTCGCCGACGTTGATCGGCAGCGAGTCGGCCGACTTCGGCCAGGTCAGCGGCAGCTGTCCGGTGAAGGGCTGCTTGCCGTAGAGGACATCGGCGACCCCGTCACCCTCGGTGCCCGGCAGCCAGGAGGCCACCAGCGCGTCGATGTCACCGAGCTGCTCGCCGATGAGCTGCGGACGGCCCGAGACGATCAGCACGGCGCACTTCATGGCCGCGCAGACCGTGTCGACCGCCTTCTTGTCCTCGGCGGACAGTTCCAGGTCATGGCCGTTGCCGACATCTCCCTGGCCCTCGGCGTACGGCTTCTCGCCGACGACGACCACACCCACGTCGTACCCCGCCGTGGCGGCCGAGGCGTCCTTGGAGTAGGTGAGGGAGGCGTCGGGAGCGGCCTTCTTCAGGCCCTCCAGGATGGTCGTCCCGGTGGTGGTCTTCCCGGAGGCGCCCTGCCAGCTGATGGACCAGCCGCCCATCTGGTTGCCGAGATCGTCGGCGTTGGACCCGGCCACGTACACCTTCTGGGAAGGCTTGAGCGGCAGGACGGAACCGTCGTTCTTCAGCAGCACCTGGGACTTGGCCGCCGCGTCGCGGGCCACCGCGCGGTGGCCCGGCGAGCCGATCTTCGACAGGTTGGTGGTGTCGGTGTACGGCTTCTCGAACAGGCCGAGCTTGAACTTCTGTTCCAGGATGCGGGAGACGGCGTCGTCGATCCGGGCCTCGCTGATCCGGCCGGCCGTCACCTCGTCCTGCAGCGTCCGGGTGAAGTCCTTGTACTTCGTCGGCACCATGATCATGTCGAGACCGGCGTTGACGGAGACGCGGACGTCACTCGCGTAGTCGCCGGGGATCTGGTCGATCGCCTGCCAGTCGCTGATGACGAAGCCCTTGAAGCCCATCCGGCCCTTCAGCACCCCGTTGATCATCTCGGCGTTGGCGTGCATCTTCACCGGACCCTCGTCGTCGCCGAGGATGTCCAGCGAGGAGTACGAGGGCATGACCGTGGCCGCGCCGCGCTTGACCGCCTCCGCGAACGGGGCGAGATGGACCGCTTCCAGCTCCTGGCGGGTGACCTTCGTGATGCCCTGGTCGATGGTGTACGAGCCGGTGGTGGACGAGCCGTACTCCGTACCGCCGTCGCCGACGTAGTGCTTGGCGCTGGTCAGCACCTTGTCGTTGCGGGACAGATCCTTGCCCGACGGGGCGCCCTGCATGCCGTTGATGACCGTCTCCATCGCGGTCACCAGGGCCGGGTCCTCGCCGAAGGCCTCGTACGTACGGCCCCAGCGCTCGTCGCGGGCGACGCACAGACAGGGAGCGAAGTCCCACGGGATACCGGTGGCGCGCACCTCATTGGCCGTCACCACGCCGGTCTTCTCGGCGACCGCGGGGTCGCGGGTCGCTCCGATACCGATGTTGTGCGGCATGATCGTCGCGCCGATGACGTTGTTGTGGCCGTGTACCCCGTCCACGCCGTAGATCAGCGGGATCTGGTAACGGGTGGCCTGCGCCCTGAGCTGGTACGCGTCGATCATCCGCGCCCAGGACTCAGGGGTGTTGGGCGTGGGGACGGAACCGCCGCCCGAGAGCAGCGAGCCGAGGTCGTACGTGGCGATGTCGCCCTGCGCCGTGAGGGCGTTGCGCTCGGCCTGGGTCATCTGGCCGGCCTTCTCGGCGGGCGACATCCGGGAGAGCAGATCCTCGACCCGCTTCTTCACCGGCAGCCGGGCGTCGAGATACGGCAGGCCGTGCGCGTCGATGACGACCTGTGGCGTCTCGGACGGTGCCTTGGCGCCGGTGACGGTGAGCTTCAGCGGAATGGTCTCCGCGCTCTCGGCGGCCTTGTCCTTGAGGGTCGGGATGTCGACCGTGCGGGAGGTGCCGGAGGGGGTTCCTGCCGGGAAGGTGACACTGCCGGATATCGGCCGGTAGTCCTTGTCCGCCTCGGCGGTGCCGCCCTCGGTGGCGTAGTCGACGGTGACCGGCTCGTCGAGGGGGACGGTCCCGGTGGTGGCGACGGAGATCTTGACCTTGGCCGTGGCGCCCTCGGCGACCGGGTGGACGGCGGCGTCCGTGACGACGCTCGCCCTCAGGGCCGGATCGGCCTTCCCGTACAGCTCCACCCCGTCGAGGGCGAACTGCCCGGGCTCGCCCGTGGGCAGGGTGAGGGCGTAGCCCCACATCTCGGTCAGCCCCAGGACCTGGTCGATGCCGCCGACCGGCTGGAAGTCGGTGCGGTACTGGAAGTCGGCGAAGGGGATCTCGACGAGCTGCCAGCCCTCCCAGTCGTCGGTGAAGGACGTGGTCCACAGCTCGGAGGCCTCGCCGTTGGCCCCGCCGTCCTTGATCTCGAAGTTGATCTTCTTGCCCGAACCCGGCGGCAGGGGCGCGGTGTTCTGGCCGTACCACCAGAAGCGGATGCCCCGGCTCGCCGACCAGTCGTGGGAGGGCTTGTCGAAGGCGAAGTCATGGCTGAAGCCGCCGTACCCGCTGATGTTGTAGCTGCCTTCGAGGACCTTGGCGCCCTCGGGTGCGTCGGCGCGGTCCTTGAGGACCAGGGCCGGCGGGTCGTCGCCGTCGCCGCCCCAGGTGAAGATCCCTTCCGCGGGCGGGCTCGCGAAGGGGACCTCTCCCTCGAAGCGGTCGACGGCCACCGGGGCCGGGTCGTCCGCCGCGGCGGACGATCCGGCCCCGGCGAGAGGCAGCAGCCCCGCCAGGACGGCGGCCGCGAGGAGCGCCGCCGTCCTGGTGCCGGGTCGCGGTCTCACACGTGTGCTGTGCATGGTGCTCCTTTTAGCGACCTGTGAACCTGTGGAACGTGGTTACTTCTGCTCGACCCTGACCCAGTCGACCTCGGCCTTGATCCCGCCCTGGGCGACCCGGTCGACGCTCGACTGCGGAAGGCCCCAGTAGGGCTGGGTGACCTTGTTCCAGCCGGCCGGATAGGCCCCGCCCAGCGCGAGGTTGAGGATCACGTACTGGTTGTGGTCGAAGACCCACTTGCCGCGGGTGGACTCCAGCTTCTGGCGGGAGGTCTCCTGCACCACCTGGTCGTCGACGGTGAACCGCATGCCCTCGGGCAGCCACTCGACGGCGTAGGTGTGCCACTGGTCGGCGCGCCCGCCGTTCGGGTAGTACTGCTGCTTGCCGATGTTGCCGTCGGCCGAGTAGCCGGGGCCGTGCAGGGCGGTGCTGGTCCAGTCCCCGTAGCCGATGTTCTCCATGATGTCCGTCTCGCCCGAGCCCGGCCAGGAGACGGACGGGTTGTCGACATCGCTGCCGAGCAGCCAGAATGCCGGCCAGAAGCCGTCGCCGACGGGGAGCTTCATCCGGCCGCTGACCTTGCCGTAGGTGAAGTCGAACTTGGTGTTGGTGTCGATGCGGCCCGAGGTGAAGTCGTACGTACCGCCGCCGGGCACGGTGGTGCAGCCCTTGCAGTACTTCGACTCCAGGACCAGGCTGCCGTTCTCCGTACGGATGTTGTTCGGCGAGTCCACATACGCCTGCGACTCGCCGTTGACGGAGCCCATCTCCGCGCCCGTGCGCACCACACGCCACTTGTTCCGGTCCAGACCGGAACCGGTGAAGTCGTCGAAGAAGGTCGTGCGGTAGGCGCCGCCCGGGTTCTTCGGCAGGGCCGGGTAGGCCGCCGCCGCGCTGCCGCCGGTTCCCCAGACCTGGAACTCGTAGAGCGAGTAGCCGAACTGGGCGGTCGACGGCGCCGGGTTGTAGAAGGAGCGGCGCTCCTTGCCCAGCATCCGCACATAGCGGCCGGTCGCCGGGGTCGGGAGGTTGATCGTGTCGCGCCGTCCTGTGGCCTCGGCCGGGGACTTGACGTCGGCGCGACGGGCCGCGACCTCGCCGGCGGAGGGCCGGTAGACGGTGCGCCAGGTGCGGTTGTCGTCGGAGACCTGGAGTTCGTAGTCGACGGCGTAGGCCGCCTCCCAGTACAGGTCGACGGCCTCGATCCGGGACTGCGCGCCCAGGTCCACGCCGACCCAGCGGTCCACGTTCCAGTCGCTCGACCAGCGGGTCTGGTCGGCCTTGAGGTCCGCGGGCCAGCCGCCGTCGGTCACATAGGCCGGTGAATTGCCCGCGTGCTGGTAGAGGTTGCCGTACGTGGGGTGGTTCAGGGCCAGGTTGCTGCGGGTGGTGGAGGCGGGCGCGGGCTCGCCTCCGTACACCTGGAAGGAGAAGAGGGAGTAGCCCCAGGCGGTGGCTCTCTGGACACCGCGCAGCCGGACGTAGCGGGCGGTCACTTCCTGGGGGTAGGTGTGCGCGTCCACGGTGCCGCCGGCGCCGTCGGTCTCGGTGTAGAAGCTCTGCCAGTTGGTGCCGTCCTTGGAGGCTTCCAGGACGTACTGCTTGCCGTAGGCGGCCTCCCATTCGAGCTTGACCTCGTTGACCCGGATGACGCTGCCCAGGTCGACCTGGATCCAGGCGGTGTCGGAGGTGTTGCTCGACCAGCGGGAGCCGCCGTTGCCGTCGAAGGCGGCGCCGGGACCGGTGTCGGCGTTCTCACTGCCGGACGCGGTGACGGCGGCCGGGTTGGCGGCGTAGGCGGCCGCGGCCCGGTCGGTGTTCCAGGCGGCCGCCGCGGCCGCGGCGGCCTTGGCGGGCTGCTGGGGTGCGCTGAAGGCGAGGGGGGCCGACAGCGCGAGCAGCGCCGCCGTGGTGGCTACGAGTGTCGTACGTGAGGGCATCGGTGCCTCCGGGTGGGGGAGTGCGGGGAAGTGGAGCGATGTCCGTACGGGGGTGTTACCGCGACGCGGGGCGGGTGAGGCGGATCGTGTCGCGGTACCACTTGGCGCTGTCCTTGAGGGTCCTGAGCTGGGTGTCGTAGTCGACACGGACGATGCCGAAGCGCTTGTCGTAGCCGTAGGCCCACTCGAAGTTGTCCATCAGCGACCAGGCGAAGTAGCCGCGTACATCGGCTCCTTGCGCCCGTGCCTCCGCGACGGCCGCGATGTGGTCGGCGAGATAGGCGGTGCGGTCGGCGTCGGGGACGGAGCCGTCGGCGGCGACGCTGTCGTCGAAGGCGGCGCCGTTCTCGGTGATGACCGTCGGGACGCCGTAGTCGCCCTGCAGGCCCAGGAGCAGGTCGGTGAGTTCGGTCGGGGTGATCTCCCAGTCCATGGCGGTACGGGGGAGGTCACGCGGGACACCGCGGGTGACGGGCAGCCCGTCGGTGTCCACCGGTGAGCCTTCTTCGGTGACTCCGGAGAAGAGGGCTCCCCGGTAGAAGTTGACCCCGAGGATGTCGAGCGGCGCCGAGATGATCTCCAGATCGCCGTCGCGTACGGGGATCTCGACGTCGCGCAGCGCCAGGTCGGCGAGTACGTCCTCGGGGTAGCGGCCGTGGACGAGCGGGTCGAGGTAGAGCCGCCGGCCCATGCCGTCGGCGCGGCGGCAGGCCTCGGCGTCCGCCTCGCTGCCGGTCTCCGGGGTGGCGGTGCCCAGATTGAGGGTGATGCCGAGTTCGAGCGGGTGGTCGCCGGCGGCCTCGCGGATGCGCCGGGAGGCGAGACCGTGGCCGAGGAGCAGGTGGTGGACGGCGTGGATGGAGTCCCCGAAGTTCTTCCTGCCGGGGGCGTGGACACCGAGGTCGTAGCCGAGCACGGCCGAGCACCAGGGCTCGTTGAGCGTGGTCCAGTGCTCGACGCGGTCGCCGAGGGCCTCGTAGGCGAGCGCCGCGTAGTCGGCGAAGCGGTACGCGGTGTCACGGGCCGGCCAGCCGCCCGCGTCCTCCAGCTCCTGCGGGAGATCCCAGTGGTAGAGCGTGATCCACGGGGTGATGTTCTTCCCGTGCAGCTCGTCGATGAGCCGCTTGTAGAAGTCCAGGCCCTTGGCGTTGGCGGGCCCGCTGCCGCCCGGCTGGATTCGCGGCCAGGCGAGCGAGAAGCGGTACGTGTCGACACCGAGCCCGGCGATCAACTCCACGTCCTCGGCCATCCGGTGATAGTGGTCGCAGGCCACATCGCCGTGCTCACCCCCCACGACAGCGCCCGGAACCCGGCAGAAGGTGTCCCAGATCGAGGGGGTCCTGCCGTCTTCGGCAGCCGCGCCCTCGATCTGGTAGGCGGAGGTGGCGACGCCCCAGCGGAAGCCCGTGGGCAGACCGGGGACCGCCACGGCGGGTCGGGCGAGGGCCTGGGGGGTGGTGGCGTTCATGGGTCTCCTGGGTCAGGGGGAACACACGGCGGTGCGCGGGGCTGGGCGGAGGTGGTCAGACGGGGTGGGCCGAGGCGGCGTCCGCGCCGGCTTCGCCGGCGCCGGGGGCGGCGTCCGGCGCCGGGTGATGCAGCCAGCAGGCCACCGAGCGGGCGGGCCCGCCGGCCGTCCCGGCCGGGACGGGAGCCAGCGCGGGGACCTGGCCCGAGCAGGGCTCGAACGCCTTGCCGCAGCGCGGATGGAACGCGCAGCCGGCCGGCATCGCGGACAGGTGCGGGGGCGAGCCGGGGATTCCGGTCAGCTCGCGCCGGGGGCCGTGCAGCGCGGGGAAGGAGTGCAGCAGTCCGTCGCTGTAGGGATGGCGCGGGTCGCGGTAGATCTCGGCCGCGCCGGCCTCCTCGACGATCCGTCCGCCGTACATGATCGCGATCCGGTCGGAGAACTCGATCAGCAGTGAGATGTCATGGGTGATGAAGACGACCGAGAAGCCCAGCTCCTCACGGAGTCTGACCAGCTGACGCAGTATCTGACGCTGCATCACCACATCGAGCGCGGTGGTCGGTTCGTCCATGATGACGATCTCCGGCTCCAGCGCGAGCGCCATGGCGATCATCACGCGCTGGCGCATTCCGCCGGAGAGCTGGTGCGGGTAGGCGACCAGCCGGTCCGTGGAGATACCGACCAGCGAGAGCAGTTCCTCGGCGCGCGCGGTGCGCTCGGCGGACCTCATCTGCGGGCGATGGGCCTTGAGCACATCGGTGAGCTGACTGTGGACCGTGTGCACGGGGTTGAGGGAGTTCATCGCGCCCTGGAAGACGATCGACAGCTCCTGCCAGCGGAACGCCCGCAGCTGCTGCGGGGTGAGCGCCAGCAGGTCCACCGGGCCCTTGTCGTACGGGTGGTAGTGGACGTCTCCCCCGGTGATCACCCCGGGCGGGGAGAGCAGCCGGGTCACGGCGTAGGCGAGGGTCGACTTGCCGGAGCCCGACTCCCCGGCGAGGCCGAGGACCTCGCCGCGGTGCAGGGTCAGATCGACGTCGCGCAGGGCTCGCACCGCGCCGCTTCCGGTGCCGTAGTCGACATTGAGCCCGCTGATGGTGAGGACGGGGCGAGAGGTCATGGGCGCGGCTCCTTGTCGTGCGTACGGCCCGCACGGCCTTCGGGGGTACGGGCCACCGGGGTGCTCGTCCGGGCCACGGGCGTGAAGCCGACCCGCATCCGGACCTTCCGGGAGGCGCCGGTGCCGGTGCGCAGCCGCGGGTTGATGAACTCGTCGATACCGAAGTTGATCAGCGAGAGGGCCGCGCCGAGCAGGGCGATACAGAGCCCCGCCGGTACGAACCACCACCACGCGCCCTGCGCCAGCGCCTGGTTGGACTGGGCCCAGAAGAGGACCGTCCCCCAGTTCCAGTTGGAGATGTCGGCGACGCCCGTGAAGGCGAGGGTGATCTCCAGCAGGATGGCGAAGATGACGGTGCCCACGAAACCCGACGCGATCACGGCGGTGAGGTTGGGCATGATCTCGAAGCAGATGATCCGCCAGGTGGGCTCGCCGGTGGCTCTGGCCGCCTCCACATAGTCGCGGCGGCGCAGGGAGAGCGTCTGGGCGCGCAGCACGCGGGCGCCCCAGGCCCAGGAGGTGAGGGCGATCACGACCGCGATCAGCATGTCCCCGGCGTCCGCGACGAAGCTCGCGATGATGATGATCAGCGGCAGGGCCGGGATGACCAGGAAGATGTTGGAGAGCGCCGAGAGCAGTTCGTCCGCGACCCCGCCCAGGAAGCCGGCGCTGACGCCGATCAGCACGGACAGGACCGTCGCGAAGACCCCGGCGACGAAGCCGACGACGAGCACGCCCCGGGTGCCGACGAGGATCTGCGAGAGCACGTCCTGACCGGTCTGGGTGGTGCCGAACCAGTGCGCAGAGGAGGGCGCCTGGAGAATGGCGTCGCTCATCTTGCCGGGGTCGTACGGCGCGATCCACGGGCCGATGACGGCGAGCAGGACGAAGAATCCGAGGATGGCGAGACCGGTGACGGTCTTCCCGCCCCGCAGGAAGCGCAGCCTGGTCCGCCTGCTGGGGGCCGGGGCTTCGGCCGCGTCGAGGACGGCGGCTTCGACAGCGGTGACGGCCATGGCTCAGGCCTCCCTTCGGGTACGCGGGTCGAGCATCAGATAGACCATGTCGGCCAGCAGATTCGCGGCGAGCACCGAGAGCGTGATGATCAGGAAGACGCCCTGCATCAGCGGATAGTCCTTGGCGCCGACGGCCTGGAAGAGCTGATAGCCGATGCCGGGATAGGAGAAGACCATCTCCACCAGCAGCGTGCCGCCGACGATGAAGCCGAGGGAGAGCGCGAAGCCCGAGATATTGGGGAGGATCGCGTTCCTGGCGGCGTACGAGAACATCACGCGCCGCTCCGAGAGCCCCTTGGCCTGCGCGACCATGACGTAGTCCTCGGAGGAGACCGTCACCATCATGTTCCGCATACCGAGGATCCAGCCGGCCACGGCGCTCAGCACGATCGTCACGCCCGGCAGCACGGCGTGGTAGAGCGCGCTGGAGAGGAACGGCACGTCGAAGGCGGGCACCAGCGCGCTGTCGTAGCCGCCGGCCGCCGGGAAGAGCGGCCACTTCACGGCGAACAGGGCGATGGCGATCAGCCCGAGCCAGAAGTACGGGATGGAGGAGATAAAGGTGGTGACGGGCAGCAGCCCGTCCAGCCAGGAGCCGCGCCGCCAGCCGCTGTAGACGCCGATACCGGTGCCGAGCAGGAAGCTGATCAGGGTGGTGGTGCCGACCAGGGCCAGGGTCCAGGGCAGCGACTGGGAGATCACCTCGCTGACCGGGGTGGGGAAGAACGTGAAGGAGAGACCGAGGTCGCCCTGGAAGAGATGCGACCAGTAGTCGGTGTACTGCTGCCAGAGCGAGCGCTGCTTGTCGAGGCCGAAGAGCGCCCGGAGGGAGTTGACCGCGTGGGTGTCCAACTGCCCCTGGAAGCGGGCGATCAGGGCCTGGACCGGGTCGCCCGGCATCAGCCTCGGGATGAGGAAGTTGATGGTGATCGCGGCCCAGGCGGTGATGGCGTAGAAGGTGAGCCGCTGGAGTAGGTACTTCACCGGGCCGCCACCTCCAGCGCGCCGGCCGGGCCGTTCTCGTACAGCCAGCAGGCTGCCCACTGGCCGCCGTCGAGCTCGAAGCGCGGCGGCAGTTCGGTGCGGCAGCGCTCCATGGCCCGGGGGCAGCGGGGATGGAAGCGGCAGCCGTCGGGCGGGGCGATGAGGGAGGGCGGCTCGCCGCCGCCGGTCTCACCCTGCTCGTCCCGCTCCTCCCGCTCGTCCTCCCCGTCCTCTTCGTCCTCCCCGGCCACGATCCGGTCGGGGTCGGGCGCGGAGGCGATCAGCAGTTGGGTGTAGGGGTGGGCGGGGCGCTGGGTGACGGTCTCGCTGTCGCCGCCCTCGACGATCCGGCCCGCGTACATCACCAGCGTCGTGTCCGCGAAATACCGCGCGGAGGCGATGTCGTGCGTGATGTAGAGGATCGCCAGGTGCAGACGCTCCTTCAGGTCGCGCAGCAGATTGAGGACGCCGAGCCGGATGGAGACATCGAGCATCGAGACGGGCTCGTCGGCCAGCAGCACCTGGGGATCGGCGCCCAGCGCGCGGGCGATGGCGACCCGCTGGCGCTGCCCGCCCGAGAGCTCGTGCGGGAACTTGTCCAGGAACTGTCCCGGCGGGGTCAGCTGGACCCGTTCCAGCAGCTCGGCCGTCTCCGCCTCGGTGGCCTGCTTGCCGTGGATCTTCAGCGAGCGGGTGAGGTGGTAGCGCACGGTGTGCACGGGGTTGAGCGAGGCGAACGGGTCCTGGAAGATCAGCTGGACCTGTCTGACGTACGAGCGGAAGGACCGGCCACGCCCGGCCTTGACCGGCTTGCCGCCGAGCCGTATCTCACCCGCGGTGAGCGGATACAGCTGCGCCAGCAGCCGGGCGACGGTGGATTTCCCCGAGCCCGACTCCCCCACCAGCGCGGTGACACTGCCGCGTCGCAGCCGCAGCGAGACATCGTCGACGGCATGGACGGTACGGCGCCGGCGGGCGAGCAGATCGCTGCCGGTGCGCTTGACGGGGAAGTGCTTGGTGACGCCGCGGGCTTCGAGCACGACGGCGCTGTCGTCGCTCGCGGGGTCTCGGGTGCTGTGGGTGTCCTGGGTGGTCATGGCCGGTCCCGTCGTCACTTGGCGGGCTTGAGGTGCAGCACGATGTCCAGCGCGTTGGGCTGGGTGGGCTGCGGCGGGCCGTACGGATCGGCCTCGGTGGGCCAGCCGACCCAGTTCTTGGTGGAGTACTCCGCTCCGATGGGGCCGGCCGCCGTCGGGATCATGGGCACGTCCTCGACCATGATCTTCTGGAGGGTGTTCATGGCCGTGGTGCGGGCGGCGTCCTCGGTGGCGTTCGCGTACTCCCTGAGCGCCTTGGTCGCGTCGGGGCTGTCGAACCGGCCGAAGTTGCCGAGCGGGGCGCTCTTGCCGATGGGCTGGATGAGCTCGCCGTCCATGATGTTCTGGTACATGTCGTACGGCGTCGGGCCGCTGTTGGTCCAGTGCAGCGTGGCGTCGAAGTTGCCGTTGGAGACATCCGCCGTCCAGGCCTCCGCGGTCTGGGTCTTGACCTTCGCCTCGATACCGAGCTGCTTGATGTTGTCCTTGATGATCGAGAGCCCGGTGATGTAGTCGTTCCAGCCGGCCGGGTCGGTGAACGTGAGCTTCACGGGCTTGCCCGAGGGGTCCTTGAGCACCCCGCCGGCGAGCGTGAAGCCCGCTTCGTCCAGGATCTTCTTCGCCCCCGCGACATCGGGCTTCGTCGTGGCGCTCTTGTACTCGGGTGCCAGGAAGGATTCACCGGCGGGCAGCGGTATGCCCGTCGGATTGGTGATCTCCGGGTAGAGGGTCGCCTGCGCCTGGACATGGATGGCGCGGCGGTCGACGACCATCGCCATGGCCTTGCGCAGCGCCTTGTTGGCGAGCGGGCCCCTGGTGGTGTTGAACCACAGGCCGTGGATGCCGAGCCCGGAGGGGAACCACAGCTTGTTGTTCTCGGGGTCCTTGTTGACGTACAGCTGCTTGTAGTTCGGCATGAAGACGAACGACCACTCGGTCTTGCCGTTCGCGAGCGCGGTGGTCTGGGCGCTGTTGTCGTTGTACGAGGTGTACCTGAGCTCCTTCACCTGCGTGGTGCCCTTCCAGTAGGAAGGCAGCGCGGTGAGGGTGGTGGTCTGCGGGGTGAACGTCTTGAGCTTGTACGGCCCCGAGCCGACCGGGGTGCGGTTGGGGAAGGTCGCCGGGTCCTTGACGGTCTCCCAGATGTGCTTGGGCACGATGAAGATGTCAAGGATCTTGTTCTGGTTGACGAACTGCGATTCCTTGAAGGTCAGGACGACCTTGTCGCCCTGCGCCTCGATGCCGCCGTACTGGATGCCGTTGCCGTTGAGCGCGGGGTACTTCTTGATCAGGTCGAAGGTGAAGGCGACGTCCTCGGCGGTGAGGGCCTTGCCGTCGGACCACTTGGCCTTCGGGTCGATCGTGAGGGTGACCTTGGTGAAGTTGGACTCCCACGTCCAGTCGGTCGCCAGCCAGGGCTTGGCCTTCTCGCTGGGCCGCACGAGGTTCGTCATCGCCAGCGGCTCGTAGATCATGCGGCGGTAGCCGAGCGAGGCGCCGGCCGAGGTGCCCAGGAACGGGTTGCTGTTGTTCGTCATCGGGCCGTTCGGCATGCCGACGGTGAGCACGCCCGAGGCGCCGCCCGCCTTCCGGTTGGCATCCGAGTTGGCCGAGGAACATCCGGCGGCGAGCGCCGCCACGACGGTGGCGGCGGCCAGCGCCCTGAGCTTGCGGTGTGCGGACATGGCGACTCCTGGAAGGGACTGCGTGGGTCGTGGGACAACTGACGTGCGCCGGGGTGCGGTGGGCGGCTGCGGAGGGGTTACGGAGCCGACTGCCGTACGACGAGTTCGGTGGGCAGCACGACGGGTTCGTCCGGCGCGGACGCCCCGCCGAGGTGCTGGAGCAGCATCCGCGCCGCCGTCTCGCCCATCTGCCGGGCGGGCTGGCGCACGGTGGTCAGTGGCGGCGCGGTGTGCCGGGACATCGGGATGTTGTCGAACCCGACCACGGCGATGTCGTCAGGGACGGTCCGCCCCGCGGCCCGCAGGGCCCGCAGCGCGCCTGCGGCGCTGATGTCGTTGTGCGCGAACACGGCGTCGAAGTCGGTCCCGTGGGCGAGGAGTTTCTCGACCGCGAGACGTCCGGACAGCTCGGTGAAGTCCCCCACCACGACTCGGTCGGTGGGCAGGACCTCACGGAAGCCCCTGAGCCGGTCGCGTACACAGCCGAAGTGCGGCGGACCCGTGATGACCAGTGGCTTGCTGCGCCCGTCGGCCAGCAGATGGCGGGCCGCGGACGCTCCCCCTTCGTGATTGGTGGTCACGACGGAGGGAAAGTCCTCGGGATGGCTGCCGCGGTCGTCGATCAGGACGACGGGCAGGCCCTTGTGGTGCAGGCCGATGATGGTGTCGAGGGTGTTCTCGGGTTCGACGACGACCAGTCCGTCGAAGGCGCGGGCCGAGACCTGGGCGGTGAAGTGCCGCACCGATTCGGCGCCGCGGTTGCAGGTGAAGAGCAACAGCCCGTAGCCGGCGGCCTCGACGGTGTCGACGACTCCCTGGAGCACCTCGCCCATCCACGGCCAGGTCAGCGAGGGCACCAGCATGCCGACCGTACGGCTGCTGCCGCGGGCCAGTCCGACGGCGCCCGAGCTGGGTACGTAGCCGAGTTGGGCGATCACCGCGCGCACCCGGGCGGCCGTACCGCCGTCGACTTCACCTTTGGTATTGATCACCCGGGACACGGTCGTCTTGCTGACGCCGGCCTCACGGGCGACATCGGCGATCGTGACTCGCATCGGGCCTCCACGTTGAGGGGTGGAACCGGTACCGCAACCGGTACCGGAACCGGTACCGGCGTTGGGCGGTGAGTTAACCGGCGCGCAACACGGTCGTCAATACTTCACGTCGAGATTGGTCCGAACCTTTGTTACGTACCAGGCCAGTAGCAGGTCAGGGGCGTTATGCCTTCAAGGTGTGAATGCGCGACCCCTTGACGGGAGTTCACAACGGCAGTTCACTCACGCCGCACGCACCAATGCGGTACCGCACCACGGCGTCACCCCCCACCTCACTGCCGAGAAGGGCAGATCTATGTCGAGATCGACTGGCACCGGGCGGCGACTGACGAGGGTTCTCCTCGCCGGCGCCCTCGCCACCGCCGGGCTCACCGGCATTTCGGCCGGTACGGCGCACGCCGCCGGCGAGCAGGTCAATATCTGGCTGACCACCACGGACGACAGCGGCGGACGCCATGTCACCCGTGGCCTCCAGCAGCAGACTCCCGTCAACTTCCAGGCGGGCAACGGCGGCAGCGGCACGAACATCAGCGTCGACGAGTCCACCCGCTATCAGACCTTCACCGGCGGCGGCGCCTCCTTCACGGACACCGCGGCCTGGCTGATGAAGGGCAGCGGGGCGCTCTCCCAGGCGACCCGTGACGACACGATGAAGAAGCTCTTCTCCCCCACCGAGGGCATCGGGCTCTCCTTCGTCCGTAATCCGATGGGCGGTTCGGACCTGGCCCGCTTCGGTTACACGTACGACGACGTGCCGGCCGGCCAGACCGACCCCACGCTGTCGAAATTCTCGATCGCGCACGATCTGCAGGATGTGCTGCCGCTGACCAAGCAGGCCAAGCAGCTCAATCCGGCCCTCACGACGATGGCCTCGCCGTGGACGGCGCCGGCCTGGATGAAGGACAACGGCCAGCTCAACGGCGGCTGGCTGAAGGCCGAGAACTACGGCGCGTACGCCAACTACTTCGTCAAGTACCTCCAAGCCTACCGGGACCAGGGCATTCCGGTCGACTATGTCTCGGCGCAGAACGAGCCGACCTGCTGCGACAGTTACCCGTCCATGAGCTGGAACGGCTCGGGTCTCGCGTACTTCACCAAGAGCGAGCTGCTGCCGAAGCTCCAGGGCGCCGGGCTGCCCACGAAGGTCCTGGCGCACGACTGGAACTGGGACACCTACGACGCGTACGCGGCCGAGACCGTGAACGACGCGGCGGTCCGCAACCACCCCAACTTCGGCGGGGTCGCCTGGCACGGCTACGGCGGCAACATCCAGAAGCAGACGGACGTCCACAACCAGTATCCGCAGATGAACGCCTTCCAGACCGAGCACTCCGGCGGTACCTGGATCGCGAATCAGCAGCGCGAGGACATGTCGAACATCATCGACTACACCCGTAACTGGGCGAAGTCGGTGACCAAGTGGTCCCTGGCGGTGGACCAGAACCGCGGTCCGCACAACGGCGGCTGCGGCACCTGCGACGGTCTGATCACGGTCCACAACGGCGACAGCCGGCACGGCCAGGTCGACTACACCATCGAGTACTACACGATGGGCCACCTCACCAAGTTCGTGAAGCCCGGCGCGGAGCGCATCTCCTCCACCGCCTCCACCACGGTCCCCAACGTGGCCTGGCGCAACACGGACGGGTCCAAGGCGCTGATCGCGTACAACGACGCGTCGGCGGCGCGGGAGCTGCGGGTCAACTGGGGCGGGCAGACCTTCAGCTACTCCCTGCCCGGCAAGACCTCGGCGACCTTCACCTGGGCCGGCACCCAGTCCGGCAACGGCTCAGGCACCACCGGCGCCTTCACGGGCCTCGGCGGCAAGTGCCTGGACGCGGCGGGCGGCACCGGCGCCAACGGCACCGCGGTCCAGCTGTACGACTGCAACAGCTCGACGGCCCAGCGCTGGACGGTCGGCACGGACTCCACGATCAAGGCGCTCGGGGCCTGCCTGGACGTGACCTCGGCGTCGACGGCGAACGGGGCGAAGGTCCAGCTGTACCAGTGCAACGGCAGCGGCGCCCAGCAATGGACGTACAACTCCGCGACCGGTGACATCGTCAACACCGCGGCGAACAAGTGCCTCGATGTGACGGACAACAGTCCCGTGAACGGGGCCCGCGCCCAGATCTGGACATGCACCGGGGCCGCCAACCAGAAGTGGCGGCTCCAGTAGTCATCGCTCTGTGACGGCTCCGTGATTCCTTGTGTGCGTCCGCCCCTCCTACGCTGTGGTGTCGGGGGGGTGGGCGCATGCGGCGGATGATCGCGGCGGTGACGGGGGCTCTGTGCGGAGCGGTACTGCTGGCTGGGTGCAGCCCGCCCAGGCTCCCGCTGGCGGCCGTCTGGCTGGACGGCGGCCGGCCCTGGGCGCTGACGCTGCCGTGCGGGGACGACCCTGTCAACGGAGTGAGTCTGGCCAGCTGGCCGGACACCGAGCAGGAGGAACCCGACCGTCCTGATGTCTCGTCCTCGCCGACGCCGACGTCCTCCGCCGACGCGCTCGCCGCGTGGAGGGCCCTGCACCCCGGCTGGACGTCGGAAAGCAGACATCCCCTGAGCCGCCGGCCGTTCCCGCTCTTCGAACCGCCCGCTTCTTTCGAGGCCGAGTGGTCGGGACCGGCGGAAAAGGCGCCGCGTCCCGGGTACCAGTACGTCCTGGAGTTCCGCTCCTACGACGACGGCTTTCTCTCCAAGGGGATGTACAGGGGCGATGTCTTCGTGACGACCGAGGAACTCGCCACGCTCAGGCCCGGCCAGGTGTGGGCGGACAGCCGGGCCATGAGCAGGGACGGGTTCCTGGAGCTGGTGGCGGACCGGTGCTGAACCGGGGGAGCCGCTACTCCACCGGCTCGACCCCGGCCCGCAGCAGTCCGTAGGTGTACGCGTCCTCCAGCGCCTGCCAGGAGGCCGCGATCACGTTCTCCGCGACGCCGACCGTGGCCCAGTCGCCGTCGCCGTCCGATGTGGTGATCAGCACCCGGGTGGTCGACTCCGTGCCGTGCCGGCCCTCCAGGATGCGGACCTTGTAGTCCACCAGCTCCAGCTTGGCCAGCTGCGGGTAGATCCGCTCCAGGCCGACCCGCATGGCCCGGTCCAGGGCGTTGACCGGACCGTTGCCCTCCGCGGTGGCGACGATGCGCTCGCCCTTGGCCCACAGCTTCACGGTGGCCTCGTTGGCGTGCGTACCGTCGGGGCGGTCCTCGACGATCGCGCGCCAGGACTCCGTACGGAAGTAGCTGCGGGGACGGCCCTCCGCCTCCTCGCGCAGCAGGAGTTCGAAGGAGGCGTCGGCCGCTTCGTAGGTGTACCCCTTGAGCTCGCGCTCCTTGACCCGGCCGACGACGCGGCCGACCAGGTCGCGGTCGTCGCCCAGGTCGATGCCCAGCTCCTTGCCCTTGAGCTCGATGGAGGCGCGGCCCGCCATGTCGGAGACCAGCATCCGCATGCTGTTGCCGACCAGCTCGGGCGAGATGTGCTGGTACAGGTCGGGGTCGACCTTGATCGCGGAGGCGTGGAGTCCGGCCTTGTGGGCGAAGGCGGAGACACCGACGTACGGCTGGTGGGTGGAGGGCGCCAGATTGACGACCTCGGCGATGGCGTGTGAGATCCGGGTCATCTCGGCGAGCGCGCCGGCGGGCAGGACACGCTTGTCGTACTTCAGCTCCAGGGCGGCGACGACCGGGAAGAGATTGGCGTTGCCGACGCGCTCGCCGTACCCGTTGGCGGTGCACTGGACATGGGTGGCGCCCGCGTCGACGGCGGCGAGCGTGTTGGCGACGGCGCAGCCGGTGTCGTCCTGGGCATGGATGCCGAGCCGGGCGCCGGTGTCGGAGAGCACAGTGGCGACGACGGCCTGGATCTGGGCGGGGAGCATGCCGCCATTGGTGTCGCAGAGGATGACCACATCGGCGCCGGCCTCGGCGGCGGCCCGTACGACGGACTTGGCGTACTCGGGGTTGGCGCGGTAGCCGTCGAAGAAGTGCTCACAGTCGACGAAGACGCGGCGGCCCTGTTCGCACAGGTAGGAGACGGTGTCGCGGATCATCGCCACGTTCTCGTCGAGCGTGGTGCGCAGCGCCAGCTCGACATGGCGGTCGTGCGACTTGGCGACCAGCGTGACCACCGGGGCGCCGGACTCGATCAGGGCTCTGACCTGCGGGTCCTCCGAGGCTTTGGCGTTCGGGCGCCGGGTGGAGCCGAAGGCGACGAGCTGGGCGTGCTGGAAGTCGATCTCCTGCTGGGCACGGGCGAAGAACTCGGTGTCCCGCGGGTTGGCCCCCGGCCAGCCGCCCTCGATGAAGCCCACACCGAAGGCGTCCAGGTACCGGGCGATGGCCAGCTTGTCGGCGACCGTCAGATTGATGCCCTCGCGCTGTGCGCCGTCGCGCAGCGTCGTGTCGAAGACATGAAAGCTGTCGTCTGTCTCCGTGGACTCAGTGGTCATGGTGTGTTGCTCCTGTCGAGTGGATGGTCTGGCTCCACTTGCCCCCGTCGCCGCGTGCGGCTCGTCTTCCGCCGGGGTGGGGCCGGAAAACGAAAAAACCCCTCGCGGGTGCGAGAGGTCTGCGCGCGGGTCTGAGGCACGATGGCCGCGCCGTACATGGTGGTACGAGGCGGTCACTGCGGACCGGCGCGCTTGCTGCCGATAATCATGGCGAACGAGAGCACGAGTCGATTTTTGCACGTCTGCCGTTCTCGGGAGGCCCTGTCTCACCATACGGTCGGGTACGGTGACGCACCGCCGCGGCCCGCCCGGCACACCGGCCACTCCATGGACATCGGACCCGAGGCCCGCGCCCCGGGGTGCCGGGGTGCGGGCCTGCGTGCGGGCCTCCGTGCTGATCGCGTGGGCGTCAGCCCAGTTCGTGCATCCAGCCGTGGATGTCCGGCGTCGTGCCCGTCTGGATGTCGAGCAGCGCCGTGCGGAGCTTCATCGTGACCTCGCCCGGCTCGCCGCCCGACTGGGTCCACTCGCCCGCCGTCGACTTGACCACGCCGACCGGGGTGATGACCGCGGCCGTGCCACAGGCGAAGACCTCGGTGAGGGTGCCGTTCTCGGTGTCGGCGCGCCAGTCCTCCTTGGAGACACGGCCCTCCTCCGAGGTGTAGCCGAGGTCACCCGCCAGCTTCAGCAGCGAGTCGCGGGTGACGCCCGCCAGGAGGGAGCCGGTCAGCTCGGGGGTGACGATGCGGTCGCCGTACACGAAGTACAGGTTCATGCCGCCCATCTCCTCGACCCAGCGGTGCTCCAGGGCGTCCAGGTAGACGACCTGTTCGCAGCCCTTCTCCGCGGCCTCGGCCTGGGCGAGCAGGGACGCCGCGTAGTTGCCGCCGGTCTTGGCGAAGCCCATGCCGCCCGGGACCGCGCGGACGTAGTTCTCCGAGAGCCAGACCGAGACCGGCCGCACCCCGCCGGGGAAGTACGCGCCGGCCGGCGAGGCGATGACCAGGAAGAGGTACTCGTTCGCCGGCCTCACGCCGAGACCGACCTCGGTCGCGATCATGAAGGGGCGAAGGTAGAGGGAGGACTCCCCGCCGTGCGCGGGCACCCACGCCTTGTCCTGCTGGACCAGCGCGTCGCACGCGGCGATGAAGGTCTCGACCGGGAGCTCGGGCATGGCGAGCCGGCGGGCCGAGAGCTGGAAGCGGCCGGCGTTGGCCTCGGGGCGGAACGTGGCGACCGAACCGTCCGGACGGCGGTACGCCTTGAGCCCCTCGAAGATCTCCTGCGCGTAGTGCAGGGTCATATTGGCCGGGTCGATCGAGAGCGGCGCGTACGGGGACAACTGCGCGTCGTGCCAGCCCCGCCCCTCCGTCCACTTGATCGTCACCATGTGATCGGTGAAGTGGCGGCCGAACCCCGGGTTCGTCAGGATCGCCTCACGCTCCGCGTCGGACAGCGGGTTCGAGGAGGGCTTGAGTTCGATCGTGGGCGTGGTCATGAATACTCGTCCTTCACCGGTTGTGTGTGACGGACCGCGCTCACGCCGCTACTGCTACTAGGACGTCCGAGCATTCCCGCATGCCGCGGCCCACGCCGATTATCGCTCGGGCGGGGACGGTGGAGGAAGCGGGGTGAATGCGGCCTATGGCTGAGGATCGCACCCGGTGGCCGCACAGCACAGCCGCCGGGTTCCAAGACCCGGCGGCTGTAAGGAGTCGACGGGTCAGCTCGCTACTCGTACGGCGAGCGCGTCGCCGATCTGGTCGGTCGTACGCGCGGTGGCCGCCGTACCGTCGCGCTCGGCGAGATCGGCCGCGACGGCCTCCTCGACCCGGACGGCCTCGGCGTCGAAACCGAGGTGCCGCAGCAGCAGGGCGACCGAGAGGACCGTGGCCGTGGGGTCGGCCTTCCCCTGGCCCGCGATGTCCGGCGCCGACCCGTGGACCGGCTCGAACATGGACGGGAACGCGCGGTCCGGGTTGATGTTCGCGGACGCGGCCAGGCCGATACCGCCGGTCACGGCGGCGGCCAGGTCGGTGAGGATGTCACCGAAGAGGTTGTCGGTGACGATCACGTCGAAGCGCTCGGGCTGGGTGACGAAGAAGATCGTCGCGGCGTCGACATGCAGATAGTCGGTGGTGACCTCGGGGTACTCCTGGCCGACGCGGTCGAAGATGTTCTTCCACAGGTGGCCCGCGTAGACGAGGACGTTGTTCTTGTGGACCAGCGTCAGCTTCTTGCGCGGACGGGCGTTGGCCCGCTCGTACGCGTCCCGGACGACCCGCTCCACGCCGTACGCCGTATTG
Organism: Streptomyces sp. NPDC058198; assembly: GCF_042882605.1. Taxonomy (NCBI): domain Bacteria; kingdom Bacillati; phylum Actinomycetota; class Actinomycetes; order Kitasatosporales; family Streptomycetaceae; genus Streptomyces; species Streptomyces sp. NPDC058198. The sequence goes on along the minus strand of NZ_JBHVVP010000003.1, from coordinate 712,439 downwards.
AGGCTCACTTCCGTGGCCACCTCGGCGGGCGTACCGGTGCGCAGGGAACCCCCGTTGCCGGTGTACGGGCCTTCGGTGCCCTCGCGGACGACGACGAAGTCGATGTCGGGGCGGCCGGCCAGCGGGGTGGCCGTATTGGGGAAGAGCTTCGACGGACGCAGATTCACGTAGTGGTCGAAGGCGAAGCGCAGCGTGAGGAGCAGTCCGCGCTCCAGGACGCCGGACGGCACGGACGGGTCGCCGATCGCGCCGAGCAGAATCGCGTCATGGCCCTTGAGGGCCGCCAGCTCCGCGTCCGGGAGGGTCTCCCCGGTGCGGTGCCACCGGCTCGCGCCGAGGTCGTACTCCTTGGTCTCCAGCTTCACATCCTGCGGGAGGACGGAAGTCAGGACTTTCAGGCCCTGGGCCACGACCTCCTGGCCGATGCCGTCACCGGGAATCACTGCGAGATTGATGCTGCGAGACATAGCGGCACCCTACTCCGCGTCCCACTGCCTGACACGGCATGTCCACTCTGTGGACACGTTGCGATTCGGTCGCCGATTCGACGCCCGGGATACACACACCCGCCACCCACTGGTGCCACGTTCTAGGGATGGATACTCCCCGGGTCGGGATCCCCGGCCGACTCGCCTCCCGTATGACCATGCCGGAGCAGCACGAGTACCTGCGCGGCACGATCGGCCGACGCGGCCTGCTGCGGGCCGGTTCGGTCGCCGCCGGCACCGTGGCGGGCGCCGGACTGCTCGGTTCCAGCGCCGCCCCCGCGGGCGTCACCGCCCCGGCCTTCCTGCCCTCGTCGGCCGCGGCCAGGGTCGACGGGTCGCTGGTCGCCCCCTTCGGCAGGCATCTGGCCTTCGGCTCCGACCCGAAGACAAAGATGACGGTCTCCTGGCAGGTGCCGTTCGCGGTGCGGAACCCTTACGTCCGGGTGGGGCTGAAGCCGTGGGAGCTGAGCCGGAAGATCACGGCGGAGGTACGGCCGCTGCACACGCCGTCGCTCTCCGCCGAGCTGCCCGCGGTGGACCAGTACTACCTGCACGCCGCGCTGGAGCGGCTGCGCCCCGGCACCACGTATTACTACGGAGTGGGTCATGACGGCTTCGACCCGGCGGACGCCCGTCACTTCGCCACCCTCAGCACCTTCCGTACGGCTCCGGCCCGCGCCGAGCCGTTCGTCTTCACCGCCTTCGGCGACCAGGGCGTCTCGTACCACGCCCTCGCCAACGACCAGGTGATCCTGGGCCAGAACCCGGCCTTCCATCTGCACGCGGGTGACCTGTGCTACGCCGACAGCAGCGGTCAGGGGTCCGCGTCGGACCTCTATGACGCGCGGGTGTGGGACCAGTTCCTGGCGCAGACCGAGACCGTGGCCTCCCAGGTGCCGTGGATGGTCACCACCGGGAACCACGACATGGAGGCGTGGTACTCCCCGCACGGCTACGGCGGACAGAACGCGCGCTGGACCCTGCCGGACGGCGGCCTCGACCCCGTGAACGCGCCGGGCGTCTACTCGTTCACCTACGGCAATGTCGGGGTGGTGTCCCTGGACGCCAATGACGTCTCGCAGGAGATCCGCGCCAACACCGGCTACACCGGCGGCGCCCAGACCCGCTGGCTGGACCGCCGGCTGGGTGAGCTGCGCGCGAACGGGGGCATCGACTTCATCGTGGTGTTCTTCCACCACTGCGCCTTCTCGACGACCAGCTCGCACGCCTCCGACGGCGGCGTGCGGGACGCGTGGGTGCCCCTCTTCGACAAGCACCGCGTCGATCTGGTCGTCAACGGCCACAACCATGTGTACGAACGCACCGACGCGCTGCGCGCCGGCGAGGTCCGGCGCCGGGTGCCGGTCGGTGAGTCCGTCAGCTCGGTGCGGGACGGCATCGTGTACGTCACGGCGGGCGGCGCGGGCAAGGCGCTGTACGGCTTTCCCGTGCCGGACAGCTACGAGGGCAGGGTCGCCGACGTGGAGAGTGTGAGGTCTTACCACTGGGACACAGACGGCGCGAAGGCCCCCGAGACCGTGGAGTGGTCGCGGGTGCGCTATACCGGCTTCTCGTTCCTCGCCGTGGAGGTGACCTCCGGGCACCGCCCGGAACTGAGGGTCTCCGCGCTCGCCGAGACGGGCGAACGGGTGGACCACTTCACGGTCACCCGGTAACCACGGTCACCCGCTGACCACCGTCACGCGCCGACCACCCGGCGCACCGGGCGGCCGCGGCCGGTGCGGCTCAGTGGCCGGTCGAGCCGCCGTTGTCCCGGCGGTCGAGAGCGCGCTGGAGCGCGGCGGCGGCGTTCTTGCGGTCGGACTCGCTCGTACGAGGAGTGTGACGGACGCGGCGGACAGTCGTCTCTGCCATGATGATCGACTCCTTGAGATAGCTGAGCCACGCGGCGTGGGGCCGCATGAGGCATCTGCGAGGCGCCGGAAGGGGCGGGGGGCGTACGCCGCAGGGGTTGCCTGCTGGGGGCGTGTGCCCGCGACCGCCATTCGCTGGATGGAGCGAGGCGTTCGGCTCATTCCAAGCTAAGCGAGCGACGCCGCTCTGTCTCCACGATTACTCGGACTTCCTACTATCTGAGACGGTGATCGTTCCGACCCGCGCAGATCCGGACGGCGTGAACCGGCCAGCGGCGGCGAACCAGCAGGTCCGCTACAGCACGTCCCCGTCGCGCCAGTCGAAGACCAGCGGGCCGCCGGGCCCGGGGAGGGCCCGCCCCGCAGCCGGGCGCAGATAGGTGGAGTCGTCCTCGTCGGGCAGCCGCACCACTCCCCCGGGACTCAGCGCCTCGATCCCGCCCGGCCACAGCTGCCAGCCGCGCGCCCGGTAGAGCGGCGCGCCCTCGTCGGAGGCGGACAGCGCCCCCGCGTCGTACGCGCCGTCGATCACCCGCTCCAGCGCCGCCATGACCCGGCCGCCGACGCCCTGCCGGCGGCGATCCGCCCGTACGCCCACCGCCTCGACATAGCCGATCCGGTACGACCGGCCGTCGTGCAGCACCCGGCGCTGGATCACACTGCCGTGCGCGACGAGCGAGCCGTCCGGATCCCGTACGAAGGCGTGGACACCGCCGAGCCCGTGATCCCAGTCCTGATCGCTGAAGCCACCTTCGAAGACCTGGTCCAGCAGGGCGCGGATCTCCGCGAGAACGGCGGCGCCGAGCTCGAAGGTGTGGGCGGTACACAGGGGTTCCGTCATGCGATGCGCTCCTCCGCCGGGCCGTGGGCCGACATCCTGCCGCAGGGCCGGGCGACCGGACAGGGCCTTGGGGAACACCCGTTTTCCCGGGGCAGTCCCGGGCACCCGGGGAGCGGAGGCCAAACTATGAATACACGGACGATGTCACTCAATGGGCGAGGCACGGCGCGGCGGGCGGCGAACAGCCCGGCCATGGACGCGGCGGCCCGCTGGGGCTTCGTCGCGCGCGGGGTGATCTACCTGCTCATCGGGGTGCTCGCGCTGCAGATCGCGTTCGGCGGGGGCGGCAAACAGGCCGACCGCGGCGGCGCGCTCGCGGAGATAGCGGAGCAGCCGATGGGCTCCGTCCTGCTCTGGGTGCTGGGGATCGGGCTGGTCGGGATGGCGCTGTGGCGGCTCTCCGAAGCGCTGTTCGGCGCGGCAGGGCCGGACGGCGGGAAGAAGGGCAAGCGGCTGCTGTCGGCGGGGCGCTTCGTCTTCTACGGCTTCGTGGCCTACTCCGTGCTGGCGTTCGCCGCGGGTGACAAGGGCAGCGGCGGCGGGTCGAGCGACCAGCAGTCCCAGGACGTCACGGCCAAGGCGCTGGAACTTCCGGGCGGCCAGTGGATCGTGGGGATCGTCGGCGTGGGGATCGCGGTCGCCGGTCTGTGGGTCGGCGTCCGCGCGGTGCTGCGGAAGTACCACAAGCACCTGAAGCTGAGTCAGATGTCCCGCAGGGCAAGGCAGTTCACCGATGTGACGGGGGTCGGTGGCGGCGCGGGGCGCGGCATCCTCTTCACGGCCGTGGGCGTGTTCGTGGTCCAGGCCGCGGTCGAGTACCAGCCGGACAAGGCCAAGGGTTTCGACGACACCCTGCGCTCCTTCACCGACACCCCGGCAGGACCGTGGCTGCTGGCGGCCGTCGCGCTGGGCCTGGCGCTGTTCGGGATCTTCTCGTTCGCCATGGCCCGCTGGCGCAAGGTGTGATCCCGGCGCCTCGGCACGACACCGGCGGCTGAGCGGCGGACCGCTCCCGGGACGCGAACCGCCCCCGTACCGGCGTGGGGGCCGGCCCGGGGGCGGAGTTCCGTGGTGCGGAGCCGTCAGCCCATGTGCGGGTAGCGGTAGTCCGTCGGCGGGACCAGCGTCTCCTTGATGGCGCGGGTCAGCGTCCAGCGCATCAGGTTCTGCGGGGCGCCCGCCTTGTCGTTGGTGCCGGACGCGCGGCCGCCGCCGAAGGGCTGCTGGCCGACGACGGCACCGGTCGACTTGTCGTTGATGTAGAAGTTGCCCGCCGCGTAGCGCAGCTTCTCCATCGCGTCGGCCGCCGCGGCGCGGTCGTTGGCGATGACCGAACCGGTCAGGGCGTACGCCGAGACGGACTCCATCTGGGTCAGCACGGCCTCGTAGTCGGCGTCGTCATAGACGTGCACCGCGAGGATCGGGCCGAAGTACTCGGTCGTGAAGACCTCGCTGGCGGGGTCGGTGCAGACGATGACGGTCGGCCGGACGAAGTAGCCCACCGCGTCGTCGTACGTACCGCCCGCGACGATCGTGCAGGCCGGGTCGGCGGCGGCGCGGTCGATCGCGGCCTTGTTCTTGGCGAAGGCGCGCTCGTCGATGACGGCGCCGATGAAGTTCGTCAGATCGGTGACATCACCCATGGCGATGCCGTCGACCTCGGCCGCGAACTCCTCCTCGAACCCGTCGTTCCAGATCGAGGCGGGGATGTACGCGCGGGAGGACGCCGAGCACTTCTGGCCCTGGTACTCGAAGGAGCCGCGGGTCAGCGCCGTCTTCAGGATCGCGCGGTCGGCGCTCGGGTGGGCGACGACGAAGTCCTTGCCGCCCGTCTCGCCGACGATCCTCGGGTAGGAGCGGTACTTCTCGATGTTGCCGCCGACCGTCTTCCACAGGTGCTGGAAGGTCTTGGTCGAACCGGTGAAGTGGATACCGGCCAGCTCGGGGTGGTGCAGCGCCACCTCGGAGACGGCGATGCCGTCGCCCGTCACCAGGTTGATGACGCCCTTGGGCAGCCCCGCCTCCTCCAGCACCCGCATCAGCAGCACGGCGGCGAGGGTCTGCGTCGGGGACGGCTTCCAGACCACGACATTGCCCATGAGCGCGGGCGCGGTCGGCAGATTGCCCGCGATGGCCGTGAAGTTGAACGGCGTGATCGCGTAGACGAAGCCTTCGAGCGGGCGGTGGTCGAGACGGTTCCACACGCCGGGCGAGTTGGCCGGCGGCTGCTCGGCGAGCAGGTCGCGGGCGTACGAGACATTGAAGCGCCAGAAGTCGACGAGCTCGCACGGGGTGTCGATCTCGGCCTGCTGGACGGTCTTCGACTGGCCGAGCATGGTCGCCGCCGCCAGCGTCTCGCGCCACGGTCCCGCCAGCAGCTCGGCCGCGCGCAGGATGATCGCGGCGCGGTCGTCGAAGGCCATCGCGCGCCAGGCCGGGGCGGCGGCCAGGGCCGCGTCGACCGCGTCCCGCGCGTCCTGCTCGGTGGCGCCGGCGAACGTACCGAGGACGGCCTTGTGGTTGTGCGGCTGTACGACGTCGACACGCTCGCCGCCGCCCATCCGCTTCTCGCCGCCGATGGTCATCGGAAGGTCGACGGGGTTCTCGGCCAGCTCCTTGAGCTTGACCTCCAGACGGGCCCGCTCGGGGGAACCCGGGGCGTAGCCGCGCACCGGCTCGTTGACCGGCGTGGGAACCTGGGTCACAGCGTCCATGAGTGCCGAATCTCCTTAATCAGTAGGTCAGACGGTCGGTCTCAGTTGCGGGGGCTCAGCCGCGGCTGACCAGCGAACGCAGGAAGAACGCGAGGTTGGCGGGGCGCTCGGCGAGGCGGCGCATGAAGTATCCGTACCAGTCGGTGCCGTACGCGATGTAGACCCGCATCCGGTGTCCCTCGGCGGCCAGCCGGTCCTGCTCGGCCTCGCGGATGCCGTACAGCATCTGGAACTCGTACTCATCGAGCTTACGTCCGGCGCGGTGCGCGAGATCCTGGGCGATGGCGATGACGCGCGGGTCGTGGGAGCCGACCATCGGGTAGCCGCCGCCCGCCATCAGGATGCGCAGGCAGCGGATGTACGCCTTGTCGACCTCGGCCTTGTCCTGGTACGCGACGGAGGCGGGCTCCTTGTAGGCGCCCTTGACCAGCCGCACGCGCGAGCCGGCGGCGGCGAGCGCGCGGCAGTCGTCCTCGGTGCGGAAGAGGTACGACTGCACGACGGCGCCGGTCTGCGGGAAGCGCTCGCGCATCTCGGCGTGGATGGCCAGCGTCGAGTCGATGGTGGTGTGGTCCTCCATGTCGAGGGTGACCGTGGTGCCGATCTCCGCGGCGGCCTCGACGACCGCGGTGACGTTCTTCAGTGCGAGGTCGTGGCCGCCGGGCAGGGCCTGGCCGAAGGAGGAGAGCTTCACCGACATCTCGGCGCGGTCGCCGAGCTCCAGCGGCGCGAGGGCCTCGATCAGCCGCAGATACGCGTCCCGGGCGAGCAGCGCCTCGGCCGGGTCGGTGATGTCCTCGCCGAGGACGTCGAGCGTGACCTCCAGGCCGCGGCCGGCCATGGACCGGATGACGGGGGCCGTCTCCTCGACCGATTCACCGGCGATGAAACGGTTCACCACGGGCTTGGTGACCGGTGCGGCCGAGACGACACGGCGCATTCTGTCGCTGCGCGACGCGGCAAGGATCACAGGACCCAGCACAGGGCACCTCCACGGTGAGATCGGGCAAGGCCGGAGCGGAACGGAACGGAGAGGGTCGGTTCCGGTACGGCACGGAGAACCACTGTGAAACCTAGGGATCGGTCCGATCCTCGGCCATCGACAGCTGTCACGCATCCGTGGCCCCGATCTCAGACATCTGTCTGAAAGCGGTGCGAGAATGTCCGGGTGAAGGGCGATTACCAGGACCTGGTCGACGAGATCTCGGCGCTGCTCGGCGTTCCCGCGACGCTGGAGAACCGGGATTTCGGGCTGATCGCCTTCGGCGCGCACGACAGCGAGGACGACACGGCGATGGACCCGGTCAGGACGCGCTCGATCCTGACCAGGAAGTCCACCCCGGCGGTGCGCACGTGGTTCGAGGGCTTCGGCATCGCGCGGGCGACCGGCCCGGTCCGTATCCCCGTGGCCCCGGACGCCGGCGTCTTCCGCGGCCGCATCTGTCTGCCCGTACGGCACCGGGGCATGGTGCTCGGATATGTCTGGCTGCTCGACGACTCCGACCCGGGGCCGAGCGGTTCACGGCTGGCGGCGGCCATGGAGGTGACCTCGCGGATCGGCGACCTGCTCGCCGAGGAGGTGAAGGCCGGCGCCGATCTGGCGCGTGAGCTGCGGGCCGTGCTCACCGCGGAGCGCGGCTGGCAGCGGGACATGGCGGTGGCCGCACTGCGCACGGCGCTGGGGCCGAGCGCGGACGGTCCGCATGTGGTGCTGTGCGTGGCGCCGTGGCGGGACGAGGAACCGGGGGTGCGCGCGGTGCCGGGAACGGCCGCGCTGTGCACCCTGCCGTACGGGGCGGAAAGTCCGGGCGACCCGGCCGGCCAGGCGTCGCAGGGCACGCAGGCCCTGGCCCTGCTCGTACGGCTCCGCTCGGCGGACGCGCTCACCCCCGCGCTCGAGGCCGTCTCCCGACTGCGTGAGAGCGCGGGCCCCGGGGCGGCCGCCGGGGCCGGAGCCCCGCGCCGCGGTCCGGCCGAGCTTCCGGAGGCCTGGCAGGAAGCGGTCTCGGCGGCCCGCGCGGCCGTGGCCCAGCCCCGGTTCGGCCCGGTCGCGCAGTGGCCCTCGATCGGCCCGTACCGCATGCTGACGGCGCTCCCCGCCGGGCCCGACCCCGTGGTCCGCCCCCTCCTCACCCCCACCCACCGCGAACTGGCCCACACCGCCGAGGTGTTCCTCGACTGCGCGGGTCAGGCGGGCCGCACGGCCTCCGCTCTCGGCATCCACCGCCAGACGCTCTACTACCGGCTCTCCCGGATCGAACAGCTGACGGGCCTGGACCTGGACGAGGGCGAGGACCGCCTGCTGCTCCACATGGCCCTCAAGGCGGCCCGGCTCTGACCGGCTCTGACCGGCTCAAGGTGCTTCAGACTCCCGTCGACACCGGCCTCTCGAAGAATGTCTCCAGGACCACCGTCGCCCGGGTGCCGCTGACGCCCTCGATCTCGTACAACCGCCGCAGTACGTCCTGGAGTTGCTCGGTCGTCCCGGTCCTGACCTTCACCAGGACCGATGCGCTGCCCGCGATGATGTGGGCCTCCTGCATCTCGGGGATCGCGGCGAAGCGCTCGCCGGAGTCGCCCATCCAGGCTGACGATTCGACCATGACGAAGGCCAGCACCCCGGCGCCGACCGCGGTGGGGTCCACCTCGACCGCCGTGCGGCGGATCACCCCCGACTCGCGCAGCTTGCGCACCCGCTCGTGGGCCGCGCCCGCGGAGAGTCCGACGGCCTTGCCCAGGGCGGCGTACGCCTGCGTGGCGTCCTCCTGCAGCAGCTTCAACAGCTTCCGGTCCACAGCATCCATGACGCCCTCCTCCACACCAGATCTGCCCAATGATGGCTTCGACCATACGACATCCTGCAATACTCATTGACAGCAGGATGTTGTTCAGGAGTCAGCACGCAGAACGACTGAAGGAGAACGCACATGGCCACCGGCCGCCCCGCGCTGTACGACGTGCTCGACGACAGGTTCCGTACGGAGAAGTGCACCTCGGGCGATCTGCAACTGGAGACGCTCCACGTGGGCTCCCGCTGGGCGGAGGGGCCGCTGTACATACCGGCCTGGCGCCAGCTGATCTGGAGCGACATCCCGAACGACCGGATGCTGCGTTGGGATGAGACGACCGGCGCGGTCAGCGTCTTCCGCTCGCCCGCGGGCCACTCCAACGGCAACACCCTGGACCGCGAGGGCCGTCTGATCACATGTGAGCAAGGCAACCGCCGGGTCACCCGCACCGAGCACGACGGCTCGGTCACCGTGCTCGCCGACCGCTACCGGGGCAAGCGGCTCAACAGCCCGAACGACGGGGCCGTGAAGTCCGACGGCTCGATCTGGTTCTCGGACCCGGACTTCGGAATCACCAGCGACTACGAGGGCCACCGCGCCGAGAGCGAGATCGGCGCCAACAACGTCTACCGGATCGCACCGGACACCGGCGAGGTGCGGCTCGTGGCCGACGGCTTCGGCGCCCCCAACGGCCTGGTCTTCTCGGCTGACGAGAGCGAGCTGTACGTCTCCGACACCCGGGCCCACCAGATCCGGGCCTTCGAGGTGCGCGCGGACGGCACTCTCTCCGAGGGCAAGGTCTTCGCGGAGATCACGGCCGCGGGCGCCGGTCGCTTCGACAACATCCGCTTCGACGACGCCGGCCACCTCTGGGCGGCGGCCATGGACGACGGAGTGCACTGCTACGCCCCGGACGGCACCCTGCTCGGCCGCATCCTGGTGCCCAACACGGTCTCCAACATCCGCTTCGGCGGCCCGAAGAGGAACCGTCTCTTCATCACGGCGAACGACACGCTCTATTCGCTGGTCATGGGGGTTACCGCGGCACCGATGACGGTGTGAACCCCTCCTCCGCCTCTGCCCGAAAGGATCACCATATGGAGCAGCGCGTATTGGGCAGGACGGGCCGCGAGGTGTCCGTCGTCGGACTCGGGACGTGGCAGCTGGGAGAGGGGTGGGGTGGGGTGCGCGAGGAGGACGCCTTCGCCGTGCTGGACACGGCGGTCGCGGAGGGCGTGACATTCTTCGACACGGCGGATGAGTACGGCGACGGCCGCAGCGAGCGACTGATCGGCGGCTATCTGCGGGAACGTCCGGATGCCGGAGTGTTCGTGGCGACGAAGATGGGGCGTCGGTCGGCGCAGTCGCCGGCCAACTACACGCTGGAGAACTTCCGCGCCTGGACGGACCGTTCCCGGGCCAACCTGGGCGTGGACACGCTGGACCTCGTGCAGCTGCACTGCCCGCCGACGCCGGTGTACTCCTCCGACGAGGCGTTCGACGGGCTGGACACGCTGGTCGCGGAGGAGCGGATCGCGGCGTACGCGGTGAGCGTGCGGACCTGCGAGGAGGCGCTGACGGCAATCGCCCGGCCGGGTACGGCGAGCGTGCAGATCGTCCTCAACCCCTTCCGGTTGAAGCCGCTGCAGGAGGTGCTTCCGGCAGCCGCCGAGGCAGGGGTGGGGATCATCGCTCGAGTGCCGCTGGCGTCCGGGCTGCTGTCCGGCAAGTACACCAAGGACACGGTGTTCCAGCAGGACGACCACCGTACCTACAACCGGCACGGCGAGGTCTTCGACCGCGGCGAGACCTTCTCGGGCGTCGACTTCGAGTCCGGCGTCGAGGCGGCGGCGGAGTTCGGGGAACTGGCACCCCAGGGCGCCACCCCGGCGCAGACCGCGCTGCGGTGGATCATCCAGCAGCCGGGCGTGACCACGGTGATCCCGGGCGCCCGTTCCCGGGAGCAGGCCCGCCTGAATGCGGCGGCCGCGGCGCTGCCGCCGCTGCCGGGCGCGACGCTGGAAGCCGTGCGCGACCTGTACGACCGGCGCATCCGGAGGCAGATCCACCACCGTTGGTAGCCGGGGTGAAGCCGGCCCGGACCTCCCTCGCAGGTTTCCGCAGGAACCAGAGGCTCTCAGATCCAGCCGTGCTCGCGCGCGATGTGGACGGCTCCGTGGCGGTTGTCGGCGCCGAGTTTGGTGGACGCGGCCGACAGGTAGTTGCGGACCGTGCCGGGGGTCAGCACCGCCCGTTCCGCGATCTGGGTGATGGAGGCGCCGTCGGACGCCAGGGCGAGCAGGTCGGCCTCGCGCGAGGTGAGGGGGGAGTCACCGGCGCTGATCGCGTCGGCGGCGAGGATGGGGTCGATGTAGCGGCTGCCCGCGTGGACCGTACGGATGATCCGGGCGAGATCCTGCGCGGAGACGGTCTTGGGCACAAAGCCCCTGACCCCCGCCTCCAGCGCGCGCTTGAGATGTCCGGGCAGTCCGTGGCTCGTGACGATCAGGGCTTTGCAGGACGGCAGTGACTCGCGCAGCGAGGACGCGACGGCGATCCCGTCCCGCTCCGGCATCTGGAGATCGAGGATGGCGATGTCCGGGCGGTGCCTGCGGGCCATGGCCGAGGCCTCGGGTCCGGTGGACGCCTGGGCCACGATGTCCAAGTCCTCTTCCAGGGTCAGCAGAGCCGCCAGCGCGCCACGTATGAGGTGTTCGTCATCGGCGAGGAGGACACGGATCATGAGTGTGCTTTCTGCGCGGAGGGAGACGAGAACTGGACCGTAAGGCGGTAGGAGTTCTCCGGTCCAGGGCCATGTTGGAGCGTTCCACCGACCGGTGCCAAGCGCTGTGACAGCCCCGTGAGTCCGGTGCCCGGCGCGGAGTCCGAGGGGCGGGCCCGGTCATTGGTGATGACGAGGCGCGGTCCGCTGTCGCGCTGGGTCAGCCGGATGGTGCAGTGCCGGGCCTCCGAGTGCCGCAGGATGTTGGTGACGCCTTCACGGACGGCCCAGCCGAGCACGGATTCGGTCTCGTCCGTCAGGGCGGCGGGAGTCTCGTTCTCGATGGTGCTGATGATCCCCGCGGCTTCGAGTACGGAGCGTGCGCCGGCCAGTTCCCCCACGAGGTTGGTGGCCCGGTACCCCCGTACGACCTCGCGGAACCCGTTCTGCGACTGCCGGGCGAGCAGCTGTATCTGCGTCATCTCGTCGCCGGCGCGGGGATCCTCGGCCGCGCACAGCCGGGCGGCGAGTTCACTCTTGAGCGCGATGACGGCGAGATCGCGGCCCATGGTGTCGTGCAGGTCGCGGGCGAACCGGAGACGTTCCTCGGCGACCGCCAGCTGTCCCTGGGCTTCTCGGGCGGCGTCGAGCTGGCACAGGATGGACAGGTACCAGACCGAGGACCGCATGGTGAGGCCGATGAGCAGCCAGGTCGAGGCGGTGGTGATGAGGGCCCCGGCCGGAGCGGAGTGCGATACCGCGGTGGCGGCGGTGGCGAGCACGCAGGCGGTCGCGGCGGCGATCGAGTAGGTACGCACACTCGTGGTGGCGAGGGCGCCGGCCAGGGGCGCCATGACCAGGGCGCAGACGAAGGCCGCGTTGTGCTGCCCGGCCAGCCATCCCTGCTCGCGCAGGGCGGGGAGGGCGGCGAGTTGTACGGCCGCCAGCACGACGATCGTCGCCTTCGTACGGACGAGGCACTTCTGGCGGCCGACGCTGTACGCCATGACGGCGGTGGCGAGCACGGTCTGCACGACGAACGCGGTCACCAGCACCCCCATGAGGGCGGCGGGAACGGAGCCGCGACGCAGACCGCTGGTGACCGGCTCGACGAACGAGAGAAGGAAGATCCACGGGATGAGACAGAGAATCCATCGCGTGCGGCGCGTGACACGCTGCACGCTCGCGCAGTGGTCCCGTTGATCTGTGCGGTTCGGTTCCATCTCTGTGAGCCCCGTTCTCTGGTGTCACGCCGGCCGGCGCCGTGGTGAGGATTGTTCAGCTGCCCGGTTCTCACCGGAACCACCGCTTCACGGTGAGAGCGCCGGCCCGGTCCTGGCGGCCGCGACGACCGTGCGCGGCGCACTCCGGGGGCGGGGCAAGAGGCCGCCGGAGCCCCTTGGCGCCCCGCCGGGTGCCGTACCGCCGCCACTGGAGTGTGACCTCGGTCACACAGGCGCGTGAATTCACCCACACGTCAGTGGCGTAGACCGGGGGCTCCCGTGGTGAGGGTTTCCATGACCTCCATTGACAAACGTCATAGGACGCGACTGACGGATGTCATGGCGGCGGAATTGTTAACTCCACTTTCAGTGTGATCCACGTCATACTCGGCTACTCGGATGAGTGCTTTTATCTGCCGGACGGCGAGCACGGCATATCTGAGAAGCACGATACAGGTATGCGGAAGGATGAGCGTTCGGTCCTTTTTGTGGCCGCCCGACGTGTATTCCACGACATATTTCTGCAGGGAGGAGTGCAAAATGCTCGAGGAAAAGTTCAATGCACAGCTGGAGGGCCTCGGCGGCCTGTCCGAGGAGAACACCGGCTCCATCGTCGATGACGCCTCTCCGGTCCTCGCCACCCCGGCCTTCGCCTTTGTCGGCGGCGCCGCGCTCGTCACCGGTGCGTACGCCGCCGGTCGCGCCGTAGGCTAAATCCGAATCGGTCGAAACGCACGCGCACGGAGCGGATCCGTGTTTGACATGACCACGTCATGTCAGCCTCGGTCCATGGCCCCCACCGCCTTCGCGGTCGGCCGTGCGGCGGGTCGCACGACCCGTTGACCTTCCGGACCGCGCGTGGAGCACGACTCAACCACTTCCTCCGGGAGACATCCCGGCGGTGGCCGGCTTCATCGCCGGAAAAGTGGACGGCTTTACCCGAACGGCTCCGTATTTGGCGGAGCCGACCCTACTCCGTATGAAACGGGGCAATAATGAGTGAAGTTCTTTCGCAGGTGAATGAGTCTGCCGCGCTGGCAGCGACGGAGATCTCGGCCACTGAGGGCCAGATTTTCCCGGGTGCCACCCCGGTCCTCGCGACCCCGGCCGCCTTCCTCGGCGGCGTGGCGGTTTCCTCCGCGGTCGTCGGCGCCTTTGAGGCCGGTCGCGGCTAGGTCGGCAGGGGCTTACGCGTAAGCCCGCTGCTCGATGCGTGAAGCTCCGCCGGGCCACAGGAGAGTTCTGGCCCGGCGGAGCCGTATTTCTACCCCAGCCTCGAAAAGAAATCACCACTTTCCGGTGCGGTTCTGGGAGGCCACTGTGAAGCTTGGGAGGCCATTGTGAAGCTGCCGAAAAGAATCGCATCCGCGATTTTCGGACCGATCCCCATAACTCGGTCTCGTGCCATCGGCGCCTCTGAGCGGCTGTCGGCCGTCACCACGCTGACGGCCTCACTGGAGTACCTGACCCAGCGCAAGCAGACGCGGCCCGGCGGTCTCAACGACTGGTCGGTGTCCCGCGACGTCCAGGTCAGGTCGACCCCCGCCACCCGGAAACTGCTGGATCTGATCAGCGGCGAGAAGACCACCACGGCGCTCCACGTGGCCCGGGTGGCGGTGAGCGCGGGGATGCTGCTGCCGGGCAACAGCCGCTGGCGCGGCGCCGGAAGCCTCTTCCTCGGGGTCAGTTCCGCGGCCCTGTACCCCCGCCACCGGTACGGCACCGACGGCTCCGACCAGGTGTCGGTACTGGTGCAGACGGCCACCGGCCTGGCGCGCGTCTCCACGTCTCCCCAGACGCAGGACGCCCTGATGTGGTACGTGGCGATGCAGGCCAACGTCTCGTACATCATCTCGGGCTGGGTCAAGCTGCTGGGTGAGTCCTGGAAGGACGCCACCGCGCTGAGCGGGGTGATGCGCACCAAGACCTACGGCCACGAGCCCACCTACAAGCTGACGAAGAAGTACCCGCGGGCGTCGAGGTATCTGACGCACAGCGTGCTCGCGCTGGAGTGCCTGTTCCCGGTCGCCTACCTGGCGGGCGGCAAGCTCGCCCGGCCCGTGATCGCGGCCGCCGGATCCTTCCATGTGGCGAACGGCCTCCTGATGGGGCTGGGCCGGTTCGTCACCGCGTTCACCTCGATGCACCCCATGGTCGCGTACACCTCCGCCCCCAAGTCGCACCCCGCCGTCGCGGACCGCGACGACCGGCTGCTGACCGTCGGCGCCGCGCTGCTGGCCGGCGCGGCCTCGGTGGCCGGCGTCGTCGCCGTACAGCGGCGTATGCGCACCCTTGAGGGCTGGCCGCTCTCGCGCATGCTGACCACCCGTCACGACAACGAGCTCCAGTACGAGATCACCAGCGGCGACGACCCGGACCTGCCGGTCCTGGTGTTCGCGGCCGGCATGGTCTCCACGGCGGAGCACTTCTCGTGGATCACGGAGAAGATCGCGCAGGAGAGCGCGTACGGAGTGCTCACGTACTCCCGCGCCGGATACGCCGGCAGCAGGTACCGGAGCACCTCCGCCTACGACTTGGGCGAGTCGGTCGACGACCTGGTCGATCTGATCGAGGGGGCCGTCCCCGAGGACCGCAAGGTCGTACTCGTCGGGCATTCGCTCGGCGGTGAACTGGCCCGCCGGGCGGCCGCCGCCCTCGGGGACCGGCTGCACGGCATCGTCTACCTCGACTCCTCCCACCCCGGCGAGCTGATCCGCTCGAAGCAGCAGAGCGAGGCGGCGGAGCGGCTCAACGACGGACTGAACATGCTGGTCCGGTCGCTCAAGTCCGGCATGGGGATCCTCATGGCCCGGCCGGACTGGCTGGAGGCGCTGCCCGCCACCTGCCGCCGGCAGGTGCTCGCCCAGTACACCGACGCCCGTCTCTGGGAGGCCGGCCGCCGTGAATGGGCCGCCGTGGACGCCGACTTCCGCGCCTTCGACGGTGATCTCGGTTCCGTGGACGCGCACGCCCTGGTGATTTCCGCGCAGCAGACCATCGACCGGGATCCCGAGCAGCTGCTGATGCACAACGAGCTCGCCGAGGCCCACCGCGGTGCGGGACGGCACGTCGAGACCGTGGTCATGGAGGACGCCGACCATGACTCGCTGCTGACGAGTGCCCGGTTCGCCACCGAGGTCGGCCGTCGCATCCTGGCGTTCCTCGACGGCACCGAGCTCACCACCGAATCCGTGCAGCGCGCGATGGAGGAGACAGGACAGTGAAGCAGCTCATGAAGGAGGCGTTCACCGGCCCGGGGGCCCCGGCGCGGATCGCGGGCGCCGCGATGCTCGTCGCCACCCTCGCCTCCCAGCACCCCAACCCGACGTTCAACCGGCTCCAGCTCAAGGACACGTTCTCGTTCCTGCCGAACTGGCGCTTCTTCGCCCCGAATCCGGCCGTCCACGACTACCACTTCTTCTACCGCACGCTGAATGTGAAGGGCGAGACGTCCGCGTGGAAGGCGGTCGATGTGATCGCCGGCCGGAGGTTCCGGCAGATCATGTGGTTTCCCAGCAGGCGGCCGGAGAAGGCTGTCTTCGACATCTGCAGCGAGATGCTGGGGATCCTCGACAAGGGATTCACCGCGATCGTGCGTACCCCCGCCTACCGGGTCATCACCGCGCACCTGCGGACCCTGATCCAGGAGGAGGAAACAGTCGGCGTGAAGGGATTCCAGTTCGCTCTGGCGCGTGCCACGGGATATGACACGAGCAGCGAACCCGAGATGATCTTCGTGTCGCCGTACACGCCGATGGATCCGGCCAAGGCCGTTCCCCGTCGGCGCCGGCCGGCCGCGAGCCGGCCGCAGTCCACACCCGTCTCCGCACACCCTCAGGAGCCCTCATGAACTCAGCCGTGTACATCGTGATCGGCGTCGGTGTCTGCATCGCCGCGTTCATCGCCTACCAGAGCATGAAGAAGTGACCGGCCCGTCCGTGCGGCGAGGGGAGAATCAGCTGTGAGTGGCATCGAAGACATCGGCTACGGACGCCAGTTCGACGGGTGGTACGACCGGCTGTTCCCCAAGGACAGCCTCGCCGCACTGACGGCCAAGAAACTGGCGTCCCTGCACCCCGGGGGCGGACTCGGCACGCTGGAGCTGGGCGTGGGGACCGGACGTATCGCCGTCCCGCTCTCCCAGGAGGTCGGGCGCGTCGTGGGCGTGGACTCCTCGCCCGAGATGCTCGCGGGGCTCGCGAAGGACGCCGCCGTCACGACCGCCGATGTGGAGGGCGTGCACGGCGACATCCGCGACTACACGGACGACCAGCGGTACGGGCTGGTGTACTGCGTGTGCGCCACCCTGTCCATGGTGCTCGACCCGGCGGACCAGCAGCGGGCCATCAGCCGCGCGGCCGAGCGGGTCGCGCCGGGCGGGGTGCTCGTGGTGGAGACACACAACAGGTCCGGGGTGCTGGCCTTCCACGAGGGGCAGCGCCGGATGACGTACTTCATCCCCTACCCCGAGCCGGGCACCGGCCTCCAGACGCACTCGACCCTGGTCCCCGAGCAGAACCTGTGGCAGTGCTCGCACATCTGGTTCGAGGCCGGTACCTCACGGGTCGGTACGGAGCTCAGCCGGCTCACCTCGCCCGAAGAGGTCGACGCGTACGCGGCCGAGGCCGGTCTGCGCCGCGTGAGCATCCACGCCGACTGGAGCGACACCCCCTACAGCGACGAATCGGCGATGTTCGTCTCGGTCTACGAGCGTGCCGCATGAGTGTCTGGGCCATCGCCCGGCGCCACCGCCGCATGATCACCATCAGCATCGTGCTGGGGGTGCTGGGTGCGGCCGCGTCCCTGGGCCAGCCCATGGTGATCGGCGAAGTGATCAAGGCGGCCGGGGCGCACACGTCCCTGCTGTGGCCCGTCCTCGGGGTGACCGCGCTGTTCTGCGCCGACGCGGGACTCTCCGCGGCACAGGCGTTTCTGATCGGCAGGACCGGTGAGGACATCGTCCTCGACGTCCGCCGGAGTCTGACGGGACGTCTGCTGCGCGCCGACATGAAGGCGTTCTCCCGGCTGGAGCACGGCGATGTGTTCACGCGCATGGTCACCGACACCTCGCTCGCCAGGATCGCGCTGTCCCAGTCGCTGGCGCAGATGGCGGTCGCGGGCTTCATGGTGGCCGGCGGGATCGCGCTGATGGCGTGGATCGACATCTGGCTCCTGCTGCTGACCCTGGCCTGTCTGGGGTCGGCGAGCGCGGTGTCGCTGGTCCTGGCACGTCAGGTCCGGATCGCCGCGGTCAGGAACCGGGAGGACACCGGTGCCTTCGGGTCCGGACTGCAGCGCGTCCTGGGCGCGTTGACGACGGTCAAGGCGTCGCGCGCCGAGCAGCGCGAGACCGACCACATCGCCGCCCTGGCGGGAGAGGCACGCCGGTCGGGGGTACGCGTGAGCGCCCTGGGCGCCATGCTCACCCCCGCCATGAACGTCGGTACCCAGGTCTCGTTGACCGTGGTCATGGGCTGGGGCATGGCGCGGGCGGCCACCGGTGACATCCCCATCGCGGACCTCACCGCGTTCGTGATGTACCTCTTCTACCTCGTCTCACCCCTGGTGATGCTGTTCGTCTCCATCGGCCAGTTCCAGCAGGGCCGCGCCGCCATCCAGCGCATCGACGAACTCGCCAGGCTGGAGCAGGAGGAGCCCGACGGTGTGCCGGGCGGCGCGGCGGCGAAGACCCCCGCGCGTACCGCTCCCGCCGTGGAGTTCGACTCCATCACCTTCGGCTACGGCGCCGCCCCGGTGCTCCGGGACGTCTCCTTCAGCGTCCCGTCGCGCGGACTCACCGCGATCGTGGGCCCGTCCGGGTCCGGCAAGACGACGGCGTTCCAGCTCATCGAACGCTTCTACCACCCGGACGCGGGCACCGTACGCCTGTCGGGCACGGACGTCCGTGAGATGCCGCTCGGCGAGATCCGCGACATCGTCGGCTACGTCGAGCAGGAGAGCGCGCTGCTGCGGGGCACGATCCGCGAGAACCTCAGCTACGCCAATCCCACCGCCGACGAGGCCGAGATCGCCCACGCCATCGATCTGGCCAACCTCACCGACGTGATCGCGGAGCTGCCGGAAGGACTCGACACACCGCTCGGCGAGCGGGGCGCGGGACTCTCCGGGGGTCAGCGGCAACGCCTGGCCATCGCCCGCACCCTGCTCCAGCGACCGCGGCTGGTCCTCCTCGACGAAGCGACGTCGAACCTCGACGCCGAGGCCGAGGCGGCGTTCCGCCGGACCATCGCCGGGGTCTCCCGGCAGTGCGCCGTGGTCGCGATAGCGCACCGTATCTCCACCGTCGTCGACGCGGACCACATCATCGTCCTCGAAGGCGGAGCGGTACGCGCGACCGGAACGCACGAGGAGCTGGCGGCGGAGGACGAGCTGTACCGCCGGCTCGCGGCGGAGCAGTTGAAGGGCGAACGCGGGCCGGCCGCCGCGTCCGACGAGCACCCGGTGCTGGTGGGGCCGGGAGACGCCCGATGAGCCGGGTCGACGTCGCGATCGTCGGCACGGGGCCCAACGGGCTGGCCGCCGGGGTGACCATGGCCCGTGCCGGGCTGCGCGTCGAGCTCTACGAAGCGGCCGGCCAACTCGGCGGCGGCCTGCGCAGCAAGCCTCTCTTCGACGACGAGGTGGTGCACGACATCTGCTCGGCCGTGCACCCGATGGCCGCGGCGTCCCGCTTCTTCCGTGAGTTCGACCTGTCCTCGCGCGGCGTGGAGCTGCTTCATCCCGAGGTCAGTTACGCGCACCCGCTGGACGACGGCCGCGCCGGGCTGGCCCACCGTGATCTCGACACCACCTGCGATCTCCTCGGCCCCGACGGCGAGCGGTGGCGGCGGCTGATGCGGCCGCTGCTGGAGCACAGCGAGGGAGTCGTCGATCTGATCCTGTCCGGGCAGCGCGGCATTCCGAAGGACCTCGTGGCCCCGTTGCTGCTGGCCGGCCGGACGCTCGCCCATGGAACGGCGCTCGCCCGCGGGCGGTTCGCCACCGAGGAGGCCAACTCCCTGCTGACCGGCGTCGCGGCCCACGCCGTCGGCAAGCTGCCCAGCCTCGCGTCCGGGGTGGTGGCCCTGCTCCTCGGCCACCTCGCCCATGGCACCGGATGGCCCCTCCCCCGCGGCGGCAGCGTCCGGATCGCCGAGGCGATGGTTGCCGACATCACGGCCCACGGCGGCGTCCTCCACACGGACCGGGAGATCACCGACCTGCGGGAGCTCGCCGACGCGAAGGTGGTGCTCCTCGACACCAGCCCGGACGGGTTCGCGCGGATCGCGGGCTCCCGGCTGTCCGACCGCTACGCACGCCGGCTGGCCGCGTTCCGCTACGGCCCGGCGGCGGCCAAGGTCGACTTCCTGGTCTCGGACCCGATCCCGTGGGCCAACCCCGGTGTCGGCAAGGCCGGCACCGTCCATCTCGGCGGCACACAGGCGGAGATGTTCCGCCAGGAATCACTGACCGCGAAGGGCATCGCCTCCGACGAGCCCTTCGTACTGCTGGTCGACCCCACGGTGGCCGACCCGGAGCGCGCGCGGCCCGGCAAGCGGCCGGTATGGGCGTACGCCCATGTCCCGAACGGCGACACGAGAGACCCGGTGGCGACGGTGCGCGCCCGCATCGAACGCTACGCGCCCGGCTTCACCGACACCGTGATCGCGGAACGCGGCATCAGCGCGACGCAGTACGAGGCGTACAACCCCAACTACGTCGGCGGGGACATCAGCAGCGGCGCCATGACACTCTCGCAGTCCCTCCTGCGCCCTACCCCCCGTCTGGATCCGTACCGCACGCCGCTGCCCCGGGTCTACCTGTGCTCGGCCTCCACCCCGCCAGGACCCAGCGTGCACGGCATGTCCGGCTATCTCGCCGCGCTGTCCGCGCTGCGCCGGGAGTTCGGCGTCCGTACGCCGCCCTCGCTGGCACCGCACGCGCGCCGGTCGGCGAACCCGCCGGCCACCCCGGCGCGCTGATCGCGTGTTTAGCCGCACGGCTCACGGAGAGGGGATGAAGATGGAAACCACTCTGGGCGAAGAACTGCTGTTGCTGTCGTTGGACGACGAGTCGGGGGCCGAGAAGGAGTCGGCGAGAGTCTCCTCAGCGATTGCCGCCGCGTCCCTGGTGGAGCTGGCGCTGGCCGGCCGGATCGAAGTGCGGGACGAGCTGGTCGCCGTGCTCGATCCGGCACCCGTCGGAGCACCCGGCCTCGATGCCGCGCTCGCCGACATCGTCGCGCGGGACAAACCCCGCAAGGTCAAGGACTGGATGTACTACCTGAAGAAGGACGCGGTGTCCGGGGCGAGCGAGGGCCTGCTCGCCAAGGGGCTGATCCGCGAAGAGACCAAGAAGGTGCTCGGGCTCTTCCCCGTACGCCGCTATCCGGAGGCGGACGGTTCCGCGGAGGCGGCGCTGCGGCAGCGGCTGGAGGCGGTCGTCCTGCGGGGGGACACCCCGGACGAGCGCACGGCCGGTCTGGTGGCCCTGCTCCATGGGGCGAAGCTGCACCGCCTCGTCTTCCCCGAGGCCGACGCGCGGGCGGTCGAGTCGCGTATGGAGGCCATCGCGCGGGGACAGTGGGCGGCGCCGGCCGTACGCCAGGTCGTCGTGGCGGCGGAGGCGGCGCTGACCGTGATCATCATGACGGCGGCCACAGGGTCGGTGATGGGAGGCAGCTGAGCCGCCTCCCTCCCATGACTGAAGGGCCCGGCGGATGCCGGGCCCTTCAGTCATGCACGCGTTGACTCAGCGGGCTCGGGCCGTCCCGCGATCGAGCGGCTGCGTCAGTCGGTCAGGTTCACCGAGCGGGCCGAGGTCGCACCGATCTCCTCGGCGATCTCGGTGAGCACGGCCGGCGGCACGGTGTCGTCGACGGTGAGCACGACCAGCGCCTCGCCGCCCTCCTCCGCCCGCGAGACCTGCATCCCCGCGATGTTCAGCCCGGCCTCACCGAGGATCTGGCCGACCGTGCCGACCACGCCGGGGCGGTCGTCGTAGCGCAGCACGACCATGTGGTCGGCCAGCGCCAGATCGATGTCGTACTCGCCGATAGCGACGATCTTCTGGAGATGCTTCGGACCCGCCAGCGTGCCGGAGACGGAGACCTCCTCACCGCTGGACAGCGTGCCGCGCACCGTGACCACGTTGCGGTGGTTCGGAGACTCGCTGGAGGTGGTGAGCCGGACCTCGACGCCGCGCTCCTGCGCGAACAGCGGGGCGTTGACGTACGACACGGTCTCGGCGACGACATCCTCGAACACGCCCTTGAGCGCGGACAGTTCGAGCACCTTCACATCGTGCTGGGTGATCTCGCCGTACACCTCGACATCGAGGCGGGCCGCGACCTCGCCCGCGAGCGCGGTGAAGATCCGGCCGAGCTTCTCGGCGAGCGGCAGACCCGGACGCACGTCCTCGGCGATGACCCCGCCCTGGACGTTGACCGCGTCCGGTACGAGCTCACCGGCGAGCGCGAGACGTACGGACCTGGCGACCGCGATGCCCGCCTTCTCCTGCGCCTCGTCCGTGGAGGCGCCGAGGTGCGGGGTGCAGACGACCTGGTCGAACTGGAACAGCGGGGAGTCCGTGCAGGGCTCCTTCGCGTACACATCCAGACCGGCGCCGGCGACGCGGCCCTCCTTGAGGGCGGAGGCGAGCGCCTCCTCGTCGACGATCCCGCCGCGCGCGGCGTTGACGATCCGCACGGACGGCTTGACCTTGTGCAGCGCGTCGTCGCCGATCAGACCCAGTGTCTCGGGGGTCTTGGGCAGGTGCACGGTGATGAAGTCCGACACCTCGAGCAGCTCGTCGAGCGTCAGCAGCTTGACGCCCATCTGGGCGGCGCGGGCCGGCTGCACATAGGGGTCGTACGCCACGATCTTCATACCGAAGGCGGACATGCGCTGAGCGACCAGCACACCGATCCGGCCGAGACCGACGACGCCCAGCGTCTTCTCGCTCAGCTCGACGCCGGTGTACTTGGAGCGCTTCCACTCGCCGTTCTTGAGAGCGGTGTTGGCCTGGGGGATATTGCGCGCGGTGGCGACCAGCAGGCCGCAGGCCAGCTCGGCGGCGGTCACGATGTTGGAGGTCGGCGCGTTGACGACCATCACGCCGGCCTTGGTGGCGGCGGAGACATCGACATTGTCGAGGCCGACCCCGGCGCGGGCGACGACCTTCAGCTTCTTCGCCGCGGCGACCGCCTCGGCATCGACCTTCGTCGCGGAGCGGACGAGAATCGCGTCCACCTCGGCGATGGCCGGCAGCAGCTCCGCGCGGTCGGCGCCGTTGCAGTGCCGGATCTCGAAGTCCGGACCGAGCGCGTCGACGGTGGCGGGCGAAAGCTCTTCAGCGATGAGTACGACAGGTTTCGAGCTCACGTGAGTCCTCACAAGTCCCATTGCGGACGGCCGTCCCGACGGCCGCATGCGGTGGAGGGTGTTAGGCCCTGTCCGGTCGATCTTCGTGGGCCCGCGACGCCTGGCACGGCACCTCGCTGCGTTGTCGGAGTCGTCCACGTACGTCCAGTACGAGGACGATCCTCCGCCTTGCGATGTACCGCACCAGACGCCGCGGGCTGATCCACGAAGATCGGCCGGACAGGCCCTAGCCGCGTGGAAGACGCACGACGCTGTGGGCCCGACGCGTATGTGTTGAGAAGTGTAGTGCCGTCACCGGCGGGTTTTCCGCCCGAGCGACAAGATCACCCATACGTGCGGGGACGCGTCCGCGTCTGCCGCGTACGGGCCCGGCCGGTCCTGGCCGGGCCCGTACGCCCGCGGTGTTACGCGTCGTCGTTGTCGACCCAGCTCATGAGCTTGCGCAGCTCACGGCCCGTGGTCTCCAGCAGGTGCTCGCTGTCGGCCTTCTTGTACTCGTTGTACTTCTTCAGACCGCCGTGGTACTCGTCCATCCAGTTCTTGGCGAACGTACCGTCCTGGATCTCGCCGAGGATCTTCTTCATCTCGACCTTGGTCTGGTCGGTGATGATGCGCGGGCCGCTGACGTAGTCGCCCCACTCCGCGGTCTCGGAGATCGACCAGCGCATCTTCTCCAGGCCGCCCTCGTACATGAGGTCCACGATCAGCTTCAGCTCGTGGAGGCACTCGAAGTACGCGATCTCCGGCTGGTAGCCGGCCTCGGTCAGGGTCTCGAAGCCCGCCTTGACCAGCGCGGCGGTGCCGCCGCAGAGCACGGCCTGCTCACCGAACAGGTCGGTCTCGGTCTCCTCGGTGAAGGTCGTCTTGATGACGCCGGCGCGGGTGCCGCCGATGCCCTTCGCGTACGAGAGAGCCAGCTCGAAGGCCTTGCCGGTGGGGTTCTGCTCGACGGCGGCGATACACGGGACGCCGCGGCCTTCCTCGTACTGGCGGCGGACCAGGTGGCCGGGGCCCTTGGGGGCGACCATCGCGACGTCGACATGGGCCGGCGGCTTGATGAAGCCGTAGCGGATGTTGAGGCCGTGACCGAAGAACAGCGCGTCGCCGTCCTTCAGGTTGTCCTTGATGGACTCCTCGTAGACCTGGCCCTGGATCGGGTCCGGCACCAGGATCATGATGACGTCGGCCTCGGCGGCGGCCTCCGCCGGCGTCACCACGCGCAGGCCCTGCTCCTCGGCCTTGGCCTTGGACTTGGAGCCCTCGTGCAGACCGACCCGGACGTCGACACCCGAGTCACGGAGCGACAGCGCGTGGGCGTGGCCCTGGCTGCCGTAACCGATGACCGCGACCTTGCGGTTCTGGATGATGGACAGGTCGGCATCGTCGTCGTAGAACAGCTCGGCCACTGGGTCTTCTCCTTGGTGTGCGCTGCTTGAAATAAACACAGCTTTGAAAAATGTCGCAGCTTGCGTCCCACCGTACGGCGGGACCGGTGAAGGCGGTTTCCCGGTCTCGGCATACGAGCCGGACGGGGCGGGGGGGGCGGGCTACGCGCTGCGGTCGAGGGCCCGCAGGCTGCGGTCCGTGATGGACCGCGCGCCACGCCCTATGGCGATCGTCCCGGACTGCACGAGCTCCTTGATGCCGAACTGCTCCAGCATCTTGAGCATCGCGTCGAGCTTGTCACTCGATCCGGTGGCCTCGATCGTGACGGCCTCGGGCGAGACGTCCACGGTCTTGGCCCGGAACAGCTGGACGATCTCGACGATCTGGGAGCGGGTCTCGTTGTCGGCGCGGACCTTCACCAGCACGAGCTCGCGCTGGATCGCAGCGCCCGGCTCGAGTTCGACGATCTTCAGGACGTTCACCAGCTTGTTGAGCTGCTTCGTCACCTGCTCCAGGGGCAGTTCCTCGACATTGACCACGATGGTGATGCGGGAGATGTCGGGGTGTTCGGTGACACCGACGGCGAGCGAGTCGATGTTGAAGCCACGGCGGGAGAACAGGGCGGCGATCCGGGCAAGGATGCCGGGTGTGTTCTCCACCAGGACGGAGAGCGTGTGCTTGGACATGTGTCGGTCTCTCTCGGTCTCTTCTCTGGGACTCTCGGGCGCTCGGCTCAGTCGTCTTCGTTGTCGCCGAAGTCGGGGCGGACGCCCAGGGCGGCCATGACCTCGTCGTTGGAGGTGCCGGCGGCGACCATCGGCCACACCTGCGCGTCCTCGTGGACGATGAAGTCGACCACGACGGGGCGGTCGTTGATGGCGTTGGCCTTGGCGATCACCGCGTCCAGCTCGTCCGGGGACTCGCAGCGCATCGCGACACAGCCCATGGCCTCGGCCAGCTTCACGAAGTCCGGGATACGGGTGCCGCGGCAGACGTCACCGTCCGCGTCCTTGCCGGAGTGCAGGACGGTGTTGGAGTAGCGCTCGTTGTAGAAGAGCGTCTGCCACTGGCGGACCATCCCGAGGGCGCCGTTGTTGATGATCCCGACCTTGATGGGGATGTTGTTGACCGCGCAGGTGGCCAGTTCCTGATTGGTCATCTGGAAGCAGCCGTCGCCGTCGATGGCCCAGACCGTACGGTCGGGCCGCCCGGCCTTCGCGCCCATCGCGGCCGGAACGGCGTATCCCATGGTCCCGGCGCCGCCGGAGTTCAGCCAGGTGGCCGGCTTCTCGTAGTTGATGAAGTGCGCGGCCCACATCTGGTGCTGGCCGACGCCCGCGGCGAAGATGGTGCCTTCCGGCGCCAGCTGGCCGATGCGCTGGATGACCTGCTGCGGCGAGAGGCTGCCGTCCTCGGGCTGCGTGTAGCCGAGGGGGTACGTCTCGCGCCAGCGGTTGAGATCCCGCCACCAGGCGCTGTAGTCACCGACGTTGCCCTCGGTGTGCTCGGCCTGGACGGCCTGGACCAGATCGGCGAGGACCTCGCGGGCGTCGCCCACGATCGGCACGTCCGCGGCACGGTTCTTGCCGATCTCGGCCGGGTCGATATCGGCGTGGACGATCTTGGCGTACGGCGCGAAGCTGTCCAGCTTGCCGGTGACACGGTCGTCGAACCGGGCTCCGAGGGCGACGATCAGGTCGGCCTTCTGCAGCGCGGTGACGGCGGTGACCGCGCCGTGCATGCCCGGCATTCCCACGTGCAGGGGGTGACTGTCGGGGAACGAGCCCAGCGCCATCAGGGTGGTGGTGACGGGGGCCCCGGTCAGCTCCGCGAGGACCTTCAGCTCGGCGGTGGCGCCGGCCTTGATGACGCCGCCGCCGACGTACAGCACCGGCCGCTTGGCGTGCGTGATCAGCTTGGCGGCCTCCCGGATCTGCTTGGCGTGCGGCTTGGTCACCGGGCGGTAGCCGGGCAGGTCCTGGGTGGGCGGCCAGCTGAAGGTCGTCCGCGCCTGGAGGGCGTCCTTGGCGATGTCGACGAGAACGGGGCCGGGGCGTCCGGTGGAGGCGATGTGGAACGCCTCCGCGATGGTCCGCGGGATGTCCTCGGCCTTGGTGACCAGGAAGTTGTGCTTGGTGATCGGCATCGTGATGCCGCAGATGTCCGCCTCCTGGAAGGCGTCCGTACCGATGGCCTTGCTCGCCACCTGGCCGGTGATCGCGACCAGCGGCACGGAGTCCATGTGCGCGTCGGCGATCGGGGTGACCAGGTTGGTGGCGCCGGGGCCCGAGGTGGCCATGCAGACGCCGACCTTGCCGGTGGCCTGGGCGTAGCCGGTGGCCGCGTGGCCGGCGCCCTGCTCGTGGCGGACGAGGACGTGCCGGACCCGGACGGAATCCATCATCGGGTCGTAGGCGGGGAGGATGGCGCCGCCGGGGATGCCGAATACCGTGTCGGCCCCCACTTCCTCGAGAGACCGGATGAGGGACTGCGCGCCCGTGACGTGCTCAACGGTGGCGGAGGACGGTCCGCCGTTACGGGCCCGCGGCTGCGGATGGTGGGCCCCGGTGGCCTGCTCGGTCATCGGCATTCTCTTCTCGAAGCTGAGGTTTTTGCGAGGGTTTGGGGTGTTCTGGTGCAACAAAAAAACCCCTCGTGCCGTGAGGCAAGCGAGGGGAGCGCGTCGGTGCGGTCTACAGAGCCGGTACGGGACTCTGCTTCAGCCGACGCGCTGTCCAAGTACGAGAATTCGGGTGCGCATGGCATTGACCCTCCCTCCGGCGCACTATGGCTGTCAAGTGGGTGGGACGGGCGTCTCATTATTTGAGCGGATCGGGGGATGGGGAATCCGGTCGGCGACCGGCGGCAGGGGGTGCCGTACGGGCAGCGCGCCGCCGCTGAGGACGGGCAGGGCGGCTTCTCCCGGCAGGGGGTACACACCGCGCGCCAGGGCGCGGCGCAGCCGGTGCTCGTCGAGCGGTCCGGAGAAGGCCATCCCCTGGCCGTGGGTGCATCCCATGGCGCGCAGGGCGAGCACCTGCTCGGGGCCGTCCACGCCGTCGGCCACGGACTGCAGGCCCAGATCACAGGCGATCCGCAGCAGCCCGGCGGTGATCTTGTGCAGCCGGGCGGACTCCACGACGCCCTCCACCAGACCGCGGTCCAGTTTCAGTACGTCGACGGGGAGGCGGCGCAGCGCGTGGATGGCCGCGTAGCCGCTGCCGAAGCCGTCGAGCGCGATCCGTACGCCGAGCCGGCGCAGCGCGACGAGACGGTGCTCCAGCTCGTCCAGGGAGCCCCGTGGGTCGCTGTCCGCCAGCTCGATCATCAGGGCTCCGGAGGGCAGCCCGTGGCGGATCAGCAGGGCCTCGATGGACCCGAGCGGCAGGGATCTGTCGAGCAGCTTGCGGGCCGGGAGCCGTACCGCGACGGGCACGGGATGGCCGAGCCTGGCGCGCTCCGCGGCCTGCTCGACGGCCTCTTCGAGGAGCCGGCGGCTGAGCTCCCCGGTGCGGTCGCTGTCGTCGGCGACGCGCAGGAACTCGGCGGGGGTGAACAGGATGCCCTGGGCGGACCGCCAGCGGGCCTGGGCGGCGACCCCGGACACCCGGCCGGTGGCGAGGTGCACCATCGGCTGGTGGAGCAGAGCGAAGTCGCTGTCGTGCACGGCGGTGCGCCGCCGGGCGGCCAGCTCGGTCCTGCGGACGACTTCGGCCTGCATCTGGGGCGCGTACAGCTCGACGCGGTTCTTGCCGGCCGCCTTGGCGCGGTACATGGCGAGGTCGGCGTTGCGCATGAGATCGCTGGGGGTTATGCCGAGCTCGGCGAAGGCGACGCCGATGGAGGCGGCGACCCTGACATCGTTGCCGTCGATCCGGTACGGCTGGGAGAGCTTGAGGCGCAGCCGGTCGGCGATCTCCTGGACCTGATGCTCGCGGGATGTCCGGTCGGGGCAGCCGTCGCCGAGGACGATGGCCGCGAATTCGTCGCCGCCGAGCCGGGCCGCGGTGTCACCGGCCCGCACCGAGTCCTGGAGCCGGTGGCCGACCTGGATCAGCAGCTCGTCGCCGACCTGATGGCCGAGCCGGTCGTTGACGCCCTTGAAGCCGTCGAGGTCGATGAAGAGCACGGCCGTGCCGGGGTCGGTGGTGCGGCGGCCGGAGAGTGCCTGGCGGACGCGCTCGGTGAACAGCGCGCGGTTGGGCAGGTCGGTGAGCGGGTCGTGCTCGGCGTTGTGCTGCAACTGCGCCTGGAGGCGGACCCGTTCGGTGACATCGCGGCTGTTGAAGATCAGCCCGCCCTGGTGGCGGTTGACGGTGGACTCCACATTGAGCCAGCCGCCGGATCCGGACTTGAAGCGGCATTCGATCCGGGTCGTGGGCTCCTCCGAAGGCGGAGCGGCCAGAAAGCGCCGCACTTCGTGGATGACCCGGCCGAGATCCTCCGCGTGGATGATCGAGGCGAGTTCGGCGCCGACGAGGTCCTCGGCCTCGCGCCCGTAGACGCCCGCCGCGGCGGGGCTGACGTAGCGCAGCACTCCGGAGGGCTCGGCGATCATGATGACATCGCTCGACCCCTGCACCAGGGAGCGGAAGTGGTTCTCCTTCTGGGCCAGTTCATGGGTGAGCGCGATGTTGTCGACGAGCATGATGCCCTGCCGTACGACCAGGGCGAGCACGACCGTACAGCCGGTGAGGACCACCACCCGGTCGACCCGGCGGCCCTCGATGACGTTGTAGAGAATCCCCAGCGTGCAGACGGCGGCGGCGAGGTACGGGGTGAGCGCGGCGAGCGAGCCGGCGATCGGGCGGCTGACGCGGGGGGCCGGGCGGGGGCACGGAACGCTCTCGGTCGCGCGTCGCACGCCCCAGGGCGCGTAGGCGAGGAGCAGCGATCCGGCGAACCAGCCGGCGTCCAGCAGCTGTCCCGAGCGGTAGCTCTCCCGCAGCAGGGGTGAGGTGAACAGGGCGTCGCACAGCACCGTCAGGGCGAGCGCGGCGATGGCGGTGTTCACCGCGGAGCGGCTGCCCGTGGCCCGCCGGAAGTGCAGCGCGAGCACCATGCTGACGAGCACGATGTCGAGCAGCGGATAGGCGAGGGAGAGCGCGGCCTGGGTGACGCTCTCGCCCTGGAACTGCGCGGTGCGCGCGAGGGCGAGGCTCCAGGACAGGGTGAGCAGCGAGCCGCCGATCAGCCAGGAGTCGAGCGCGAGGCAGAGCCAGCCGGCTCTGCTGACCGGGCGTTTGGCGAGGACGAGCAGGCCCACGATGGCGGGCGGTGCGAAGCACAGGAAGAAGAGATCGGCGAGGGAGGGGCTGGGCACGGGCTGGTCGAGCACGACCTCGTACCAGCCCCAGACGGCGTTCCCTCCGGAGGCCATCGCGGAGGAGAACGAGAACAGCAGCCAGGCGGGCCGGAAGCGGCTGCCGCTGCCGCGCGTGTAGCAGAAGCAGGAGACGGCGGCGATGAGGGCGGCGAAACTCAGCCCGAAGTCGCCCATGATCAGGGCCAGTTTCTCCGAGCCCCAGCCGAGCGCCGCTCCGGCCGCGTAGCCACCGCAGATCAGGGCCAGGAGGAGTTGGGCGATCAGCCCCGTACCGCCGCCGACCGCCGGTCGCCGGCTGAGGAGCACGCCCTCGGCGCTCATCGGAGCACCCTGGAGAGCGTCGCCGTCACCGCCGAAGGGTCCGGCCGGTGTGCCGGGGCGTACGGAAGCCACCGTCGGTCTCCCTGCCGCGTCGGATCGTTGGTCCACTGGCCGTACATCACCCGTCGCCCCCTCGGATTCTGATCGCTCCCCCACGCCGCGCCAGGCGCGACGCAGCCCCCAGATCGGGACGATACACCAGACTCGTCACTCAGGGACATAGTTCCTCTACTCTCCGTGACGGACAGGGGTGTTGACGGCGACAGAGGCGGCCGGACGGCTGCGGAGCGTGGTTACGCGGCGCTCGCGCGAGGGCTCATCCGGTCGCTCCTCCGGTCGCTTCCGTGGTGGTGAGTACGACGTTCCGCAGCTCCTCCCCGGCGGCGAACCGGGTGAGCTGTCCGGCCAGCAGCCGCTTGGCGCGCGGCAGGAAGGCCGAGGTGGAGCCGCCGACGTGGGGGCTGATGAGGACACCCGGAGCATGCCAGAGGGGATGGCCGGCCGGAAGCGGTTCCGGATCGGTGACATCCAGAGCGGCCTTGATCCTTCCGCCTTCCACCTCCGCGAGAAGCGCCTTGGTGTCGACGACGGCGCCGCGCGCGACATTCACGAGCAGCGCGCCGTCCTTCATCCGGGCCAGGAAATCGGCTCCCGCCAGGCCCTTTGTCCGGTCCGTGAGCGGAGTCGACAGGATCACCACATCGGCCTCGGGGAGCAGGTCGGGGAGATCCGTGAGCGCGTGGACCCGGCCGCGCTCCGTCGTGCGTGCGGAGCGCGCGACGCGCGCCACCCGCGCGCACTCGAAGGGCGCGAGCCGGTCCTCGATGGCGGCGCCGATCGAGCCGTATCCGACGATCAGTACGGACTTGTCGGCGAGCGCCGGATAGAAGCCGGACCGCCACTCCTCCCGCTCCTGGCCCCGGACGAAGCCGGGTATTCCCCGCAGGGAGGCGAGGATCAGGGCCAGGGTGAGTTCGGCGGTGCTGGCCTCGTGGACGCCCTTGGCGTTGCAGAGGCGGACGCCGGCGGGCAGCGCGCCGAGTCCGGAAGCCACATGATCGGTGCCCGCCGAGAGGGTCTGTACGACGCGTACCGACGCCATCGCGGAGAGCGGCCGGACCGCGATCTCATTGCCCTTCATGTACGGGACGACATAAAAGGCGCAGTCGGCCGGGTCGGCGGGGAAGCCCTGGGCACCGTCCCAGAAGTGGTAGTCGAGACCATGGGGAAGCCCTTCGATCTCCTCGGCCGGAATCGGGAGCCATACGTCTGCAGTCATGGCCAGGAGGCTATGCGAAGCGTGCGGGACCGATGAGGTTAGCTTGAGGGCGGCACAAGGAGGGGTACGGCAGTTGGAGCGCAGGACAATCGGTGCGGCGGCGCTCGAAGTGGGCGCGATCGGACTCGGCTGCATGCCGATGAACTGGGCCTACACCGGCTCGCAGCAGCGCGGCGACCGCTCGCTCCGTACGGTGCACGCGGCGCTGGACGCCGGTACGAGCCTGCTCGACACGGCCGACATGTACGGCCCCTTCACCAATGAGCTGCTGCTCGGGCGGGTGCTCGGACAGCGGCGCGAGGATGTCTTCGTCTCCACCAAGTGCGGGCTGCTCGCCGGCGAGCAGCACATCGTCGCCAACGGCCGCCCCCGGTACGTGCGGCGGGCCTGCGACGCCTCGCTGCGGCGGCTCCAGACCGATGTGATCGACCTCTACCAACTGCACCGCGCCGACCCCGAGATACCGGTCGAGGAGACCTGGGGAGCGATGGCGGAGCTGGTGGGTGCGGGGAAGGTGCGGGCGCTGGGGCTGTGCGCGGTGGGAGCGCGCGCGTTCCGCCGCCGGTCCGGTGGCCATCTGCACGAGTCGACGATCCGGCAGCTCGAGCGGGTGCAGCAGGTGTTCCCGGTCAGCGCGGTGGAGGCCGAACTGTCGGTGTGGTCACCAGAGGCGCTGGAGCGGCTGCTGCCGTGGTGCGAGGCGCGCGGGGTCGGGTTCCTGGCGGCGATGCCGCTGGGCAACGGTTTTCTGACGGGCACGCTCACCCCGGGGCAGGGCTTCGAGCCGGACGATCTGCGGGCGCGGCATCCGCGCTTCACGGCGGAGATCATGGCGGCGAACCAGCCGCTGGTGGCGGGGTTGCGGCGGGTGGCGGCGCGGCACGACGCGACCGCGGCCCAGGTGGCGCTGGCGTGGGTGCTGAGCCGCGGGCGCCATGTGGTGCCGGTGCCGGGGACGAAGCGCGAGCGGTGGGCGGTGGAGAACGCGGAGGCGGCGGGGCTGGAGCTGACGGCGGTGGACCTGGCCGACATCGCGGCGCTGCCGCCGGTGCGGGAGTCCTGGGACTGAGCTCCGGCGGAGCCGCGCGGCGATTGATCCGCTGTGGTGGGGAACCTGGGACGGGGCCGCGGTGTAAGAACAGTAGGAACGCAGCCGTCGAAGGGATCGGAACCGTGAAACGTACAGCAGTGACGGCCGTATGGGCCGCTGCCGCTCTTCTCGTGGTCACCGCGTGCTCCTCCGGCGAGGCCGGTCCGGAGCGCGGCCCGGGCGCCGCGTCGAGCCCGGCCGCCTCCTCGTCCGGGGGCGGGCGGCCGAGTCCGTCGGCGGCTCCCGCGAAGGGGTCGGTGAAGGTGGTGTCCACCCTGACCGAGGGGCTCAAGTCGCCATGGGGCCTGGCCGCCCTGCCGGACGGCGATCTGCTGGTCTCGTCGCGTGACGAGGGGACGATCACCCGCGTCGCCGCGGAGGGCGGGAAGAAGACCGCGGTCGCGACCGTCCCGGGGGTCTCCGCGGCGGGCGAGGGCGGTCTGCTGGGGATCGCGCTCTCCCCTTCGTTCGCCTCGGACCATCTGGTGTACGCGTACTTCACCACCGAGTCGGACAACCGCATCGCCCGCATGTTCTACGACGAGAAGAGGCCGGCCGGGCAGCAGTTGGGTGCGCCGGACACGGTGCTGCGCGGCATCCCGAAGGGCATGATCCACAACGGCGGGCGGATCGCTTTCGGCCCGGACAAGATGCTCTACGCGGGCACGGGCGAGACGGGGGAGACGGGGCTCGCCCAGGACATGAAGTCACTGGGGGGCAAGATCCTCCGGATGACGCCGGACGGCCAGCCCGTGCATGGCAATCCGGAGGCGGATTCCGTGGTCTATTCCCCGGGCCACCGCAATGTGGAGGGCCTCGCCTGGGACTCCGAGAAACGGCTGTGGGCGTCGGAGTTCGGCCAGGACACGTGGGACGAGCTGAATCTGATCGAGCCCGGCAAGAATTACGGCTGGCCGGTCGTCGAGGGCAAGGCCGGTAAGCCGGGCTATGTCGACCCGGTGGTGCAGTGGAAACCGAGCGAGGCGTCCCCGAGCGGTCTCGCCTACGCGGAGGGCTCCCTCTGGATGGCGTCCCTGCGGGGCGAGCGGCTCTGGCGGATTCCGCTGGCGGGCCGGGAAGCGGCGGCCGCTCCCGAGGCGTTCCTGAAGGGCGAGTACGGCCGCCTGCGCACGGTGCTTTCGGCGGGGGGCGACACGGTGTGGCTGGTGACCAGCAACACGGACGGACGGGGCACCCCACAGCCGGGGGACGACAAGATCCTTCAGCTGGAGGTCAGGTAGCGGCGCGGGGGTGGCCGGCGGGCTCCGCCGGATCGGGGAAGAGATGGAGACGGTGCGCCAGGGCCGCCGCCTCCGTGCGGCCCGAAACACCCAGTTTGGCCAGGATGTTGGAGACATGCACGCTGGCGGTCTTGGGCGAGATGTACAGCTCCTCGGCGATCCGGCGGTTGCTGCGGCCGGCCGCGACGAGACGGAGCACATCCTGTTCGCGCGGGGTCAGGCCGAGTGATCTGGCCGGGTCGGGATCCGGGGCGGCGGCGGTGGGGGCGCTGGCCGCCGGGGAGAGGCTGATCCTGGCCCGGCCGGCGAGGAGCGCGGTCCGCTCGGCGAGGAAACGCGCGCCGAGCCGGGTGGCCTCGGAGTGGGCCTGGAGGAGCGGCCCGGCCGCTTCGGTGCGGTCGGCGTGGCAGTCCAGCAGGGCGGCCGCCCAGTGGTGGCGGACGAGCGCCACTTCATAGGGGCGCTCGACCGCTTCGAAGGCGGCGACGGCACGCTCCCAGAGTTCCGGCGCGGGATTGCCCTCCGCGCGGGCCAGTTCCGCTTCGAGCATGAGGCCGTACGCATGCCAGACGGGCACGAGCGTGGGCAGCCGTTTGGCGTGGGTGCGCACGGCGGCGAGGGTGGCCGCCCGTCCGGCGTCCGTCCCCGGCAGCCCGAGGCCGTCCGCTTCCATCGCCACCGCGGCGCACAGCATCGGCAGCGCGTACCGCTGGGTGCCGGGCGGGAAACCGCGCGCGCTGATCCGCTCGAACTCGGCCCGCGCCTCGGCCCTTCGGCCCCGCTGTGCGGCGATGCCCATGGCCAGCCGGGCGGGGGCTATGTAGTGCTGCGGCTGGGGGTCGTGCATGCCGAAGGAGGCGCGGGCCAGGTCGACATGGCTCTGCGCCTCGTCGAGTTCGCCGCGGGCCAGGGCCAGTTCGGCGCGGCGTACGGCGATCAGGCCGCGTGCCGTGGGGGACTGGGCGAGCCCCTCCGCCTCGTCCAGGACGGTGTCGGCCTCGGACCAGCGGCCGAGTGAGAAGAGGGACTGAGCCTGGTTGGCGCGGACCCATGCCTCCATATTGGCCAGACCGCGCTGGTGGCAGACGAGGATGCCGTGGTCGGCGGCGGCCACCGCTTCCTCGGAGCGGCCCACGCTCTCCAGCGTGGACGGCAGATTGATACTGGCGCGGCCCATGATCCCGACGGCGCCCAGCTCGTCGGCGCGGTCGCGGACCTCGTACATCTCGGCGATGCCCCCTTCGGCGTCGCCCGCGTCGGCGGCGAGCCAGCCACGGGTGAGCCGGGCGTGCAGTTCGATGTGCTCGGCGCCGACCAGCCGGGCGTAGCGCACGGCGCGCTCGGCGGCCGCCAGGCTCTCCGGGCCCGGCCGGTGCACGGCGCCCCAGGAGGCGATATTGACGAGGATGTCCGCGTGGACGGCGGACGGCGGGAGCCCGCGCACCAGTTCCTCGGCGGTGGCCAGTTCCTGCCGGCCGTCGCCCCGGGTGAGCTCCTGCGTCAGCCGGGAGCGCTGGGTCCAGAACCACGCGGCGCGCAGCGGATCGTTCTCCCCGTCCAGGACGCGCATGGCCTTCTTGGAGATCGCCAGGGCGCGTTCGCGTTCGCCGCCGAAGCGCGCGGCGACGGTCGCCTCCGCCATCAGATCCAGATAGCGCAGCGGGGTGGGTCCGGGGTCGCCGCCGCCCGGCGGGTATGCCTCGGCGTCGTCCGGCGTGCGCAGCGTGCGGCGCACGTCCTCGGGGGCGTCGTCCCACAGCTCCATCGCCCGTTCCAGCAGCC
This sequence comes from Streptomyces sp. NPDC058198, assembly GCF_042882605.1. Lineage (NCBI taxonomy): Bacteria > Bacillati > Actinomycetota > Actinomycetes > Kitasatosporales > Streptomycetaceae > Streptomyces > Streptomyces sp. NPDC058198. The sequence goes on along the minus strand of NZ_JBHVVP010000003.1, from coordinate 676,981 downwards.
GCAGCTGCTCGCAGTGGGCGTACCGCCGACGGGCCTCGACGGAGGCGCGCAGGACCACGGGAAGCGCCTTCGCGGCGTCGTGCGCGTTGTACCAGTAGCCCGCCAGCCGCGTGGTGCGCTCGTCGGCCCGTACGAGCGAGGGCTCGGCCTCCAGCACCTCGGCGTAGCGGCGGTTGAGCCGGGACCGTTCGCCGGGGAGCAGATCGTCGCTGACGGCCTCGCGCACCAGGGAGTGCCGGAAGCGGTAGCCGTCCCCGTCCGCCGTGGGCAGGAGGATATTGGCGCCGACGGCGGCCCGCAGCGCCTCGATCAGATCGTCCTCCGCGAGCCGTGCGACGGCCAGCAGCAGCGGGTACTCGACGGTGGCGCCGCCCTCGGCGACGATCCTGGCGATCCGCTGGGCGTCCTCGGGCAGCGTCTCGACCCGTACGAGCAGCAGATCGCGCAGGGAGTCGCTCAGTCCGGTGCGGGAGCCGGCCTCCATGGAGCAGGCCAGCTCCTCGACGAAGAAGGCGTTGCCGTCGGACCGTTCGAAGATCTGGTCCAGCAGGGCCGGGTCCGGTTCCGCGGTGAGGATGCCGGCCAGCTGTCGCCGCACCTCGGCGCGCGTGAAGCGGGAGAGTTCGATGCGCCGGACCGAGCGCAGCCGGTCCAGCTCGGCGAGGAGCGGACGCAGCGGATGGCGCCGGTGGATGTCGTCGGCGCGGTAGGTGGCGATCACGACGAGCCGGCCGCGCCGCAGCGCGCGGAAGAGATAGGCGAGGAGATGGCGGGTGGAGGCGTCCGCCCAGTGCAGATCCTCCAGGACGAGCACGACCGTACGGTCCGCCGCCAGCCGCTCCAGCAGCCGGGCGGTGAGCTCGAAGAGCCGGGCGGTGCCGTCCTCACCGAGCGCGCCCCGGTCGGACTGGCCCAGCTCGGGCAGGATCCGGGCCAGTTCGTCCTGCTGGCCCTCGGAGGCGGCGGTCAGTTCGTCGGGCAACTGGCGGCGCAGGGAGCGCAGGGCGGTGGAGAAGGGCGCGAACGGCAGTCCGTCCGCGCCGATCTCCACGCATCCGCCCACCGCGACCACGGCGCTCTCCGCGCAGGCCACCGCGTGCAGTTCCTCGATGAGCCGGGTCTTGCCGACCCCGGCCTCGCCGCCGATGAGCAACGCCTGCGGCTCTCCCGCGGTCGCGCGGGAGAGCGCTTGGGTGAGCGCGGTGAGCTCGCCGGTCCTGCCGACGAACACCGGGCTGACGGACCTGGTCTCCACAGGGCCGAGCATCGCACAGCCGGCTGACCGCGCGGCATCCGTCATCGGCGCGGACGGCACGGCGTCACGCCGCGCGGACGAACCGGTCGCACGGCTGGTGCACCCGCCCCTCGCCGCCGTCCTTGGCGGCTCCCCGGGCCTGCCGGGCCTGCCGCTGGGCCCGGCGGGCCTCCCGTACGAGGCGGTGGTGGTCGGCCGCGCGGATGAGCTCGGCCGCGGTGATCTTGTGGAGCTCGTAGGCGAACATCCGGTCTCCCCTGAGGCGAAGGTGTGCTGGCGTCTTGCGATGCCTCAACCTTCGTCTCCCAGGAGGAGTCGCCACATCGGGAGAGTGCCGCATCTTTCCGGACCCTGGAGCCTTACGACCTGGGAAAGAAAGGACGCGGACCCGGATACGACCTAAGGCCCTGGGCGCGAAGCCTCAGGGCTTGGGTCGTGGGGAGGAGCGGGCTCAGGCGGCGACGCTCGGCAGGGCGACGAAGAGATCGAAGTACATGCCGATGGAGACCAGCAGCCCCAGGAAACCGAGGACGGCTCCGGCCACGGCGACGGGGCGTACCCAGCTCGCGCGCTGCGGCAGGGCCAGGACGATCGCGCCGATCAGCAGCGCGAGCAGGGCCACGACGCCGTTGACCGCGGCGGTGGCGTGCCACGCGTCGCCGTACATCTCGGAGATCTGCTGCGCGGGGGTGGGGGACTGGCCGGACGTGATCTGTCCGACGAGCGTCTCGCGCTCGGCGACGACCCGGCCGGTCCAGGTTCCGGTGAGGGCGACGATGCCGAGGCAGACCGAGACGATGGCCGTGGCCGCGGCACCGAGCCCGGACGGGCGCCGCGCCAGGAGGTCGTCCAGGTCGTCGTCGGCCAGGTCGTCGTCCAGGTCGTCGTCCTGGCCGTCCAGCTCGTCGGCCGCGGCGGTGTCCTCGCCGGCGGCGGGCACCGCGTCGCGCTCCTCGGCGGACCCGGCCCTGCTCTCGTCCTTGGGCTCGGCCTTGGTGAGGGTCACCTCGGGCGTGAGGGCCTCGGCCGTGTCCGGGTCGGGGGTCTGGGTCTTGGGAGTGGGATTCATACGCCGCACGCTAGGGGCACCGTCTGAGAACTTTCTGAGAACGGCGGACGCCCGCGGACCTCCCCCACCGCCCGCGCCACTCCCCCGCTGCTCAGCGCGCTACTCGGCGCCCGGCCGCTGCCGCCACTCGGGCGCCAGGACCGACCAGATCTCGGTGTTCTGCCGTACCCCGCGGTACGGATAGCTCTCCCGCAGCACTCCGTCCCGTGTCATGCCGAGCCGCTGGGCGACCCGCACGCTCGGAGTGTTGGCGGACGACACGTGCCACTCCACCCGGTGCATCCCGCGCTCTTCCACCGCCCAGTCGATCAGCACCCGCGCGGCGCGCGTGACCAGTCCGCGCCCTGTCACGGCCGGCTCCAGCCAGCAGCCGACCTCGCAGGTCCCGTTGGCCGCGTCGAACATCGGGAAGAGCACGCCGCCGACCAGCGTGGAGTCGAGCCAGATCCCGTAGATCCGCCCGCTGTCGGCGGCCTGCTTCTCCGCGTACGAGGTGAGCACCGCCCGCGCCGATGCGGGGTCGGTGACGAGCTGGGCGAACCGGATGTGTTCGTCGACGAGGTCCCGGGCGCGGTCCATATGGGTGAGGAACTCCTCGGCCCGCCATGGCTCCAGGGGGCGCAGTTCCGCCCCGTCACCCAGCGATATCGCGAACATCGGGCTCCCTTGTCAGGCTCATACGGTCGTCCGGTCGTGCGACCGCCGTTCCGGGATCCTCGCACGTCCGCCGCGCTGTGGTTCGTGGATATTCACCGGGAACGGCCCGTCGGGAGAGCTCGCGAAGAACGCATGACGTCAACCGGAGACGCTGGCCCGCCCGTTCTCGATGTGGCCCATGAGACGACGGCGGAAGCGGACGTCCTGGCCGGCCGCGTCACCGGGGGTGGACGGCTCGGTGGTGATCTCGATGTCGTACCAGCCGTGCGCGTCGGCCGCGGAGTGCACGACGCTCCGGCTGCGGCCCGGTTTCACCGTGATCTGCCGGGTCCAGCCGTCCAGATCGGCCTCGTCGACATAGCCGAGCGGCCGCACCGTGAAGGTGACCGGCCGGTCCCCGCTGTTGCGCAGGGTGAGCTGGAGATCGCGGTCGTGGTGGTCGACGGCCGAGGAGACCTCGGCGCCCCGGCCGGCCACGGGACCGGCGAACTCGCGGCGGAAGCCGTTCGGCCCGGTGATCGTGAAGCGGTACGCGGCACCGGCCCGCCCGGTAAGGGGCACCGTCCATTGCGCCGTGCCCCTTACATCGCGGTGCTGCGGGACCTCGAACTCACCGGCGTACGGGTAGAGCGCGAAGTGCGCGCTCGCACGCCCCGTGTTGCTGAGCGTGACCCGGAAGGCCCGCCCGTCGCCGTCGAGATGACCGTACGCGTCGGTCTGGTACGGCAGCGGCCTGGCCGGCCGCGCACCCTTCTCCTGTACGGGCATCCGCTGTTCGGCGGGCGGCCGGGGCTGCCAGCGGCCGGAGAACGGCGGAATCGCCCCCGGCTGCTCCACCTCGGGCTGCGACCGGCCGCGCCGGAAGTCGAAGGCCGAGGTCAGATCACCCGTGACGGTGCGCCGCCACGCGGTGATGTTGGGCTCGTCCACTCCGGTCCACTTCTCCAGGAAGCGGATGACCGAGGTGTGGTCGAAGACCTGCGAACAGACATGGCCGCCGACCGTCCAGGGCGAGACGACCAGCAGCGGCACCCGCATGCCGAGACCGGTCGGCCGGCCCTCCCAGCGCTCGTCGGGGTCGTCGAGAGGCGGCACGGGCGGCGGCACATGGTCGAAGAAGCCGTCGTTCTCGTCGTAGTTGATCAGTACGACGGTGTGCCGCCAGACATCGGGATGCGCGCCGAGCGCGTCCAGCACCTGGTAGACGAGGGAGGCGCTGGCGACCGGCGACGAGGAGCCGGGGTGCTCGGAGTCGACCGCGGAGGGCACCAGATACGACACCTCGGGCAGCGTCCCCGCCGCCACGTCGGCCCGGAACCGTGCGGCCAGCGTGCCGCTCTCCACCCGCCGCAGCCCACGGTCGAACAGCGACCGCTCGCGCTCGGTCAGCGCGGCGACGCCCTCCTCCAGCGCGGCGAGCAGCCGCTCACGCACCGCTTCGTCGTCGGCCTCGCGCACGGCGGCGTAGAAGGCCTCCATGTAGGTGAAGCCGGCGGCCCCGGGCTGTCCCGGCAGGGCGCGGGCCGCGGCGAGCGCCTTACGGGCGACGTTCTTGAAGGTGGTGAAGAACTCGATGTTGTTGTCGGTGAAGTTCTCCCACTCCGTGTACGTCTGCCAGCTCCGGCCGGCCTTCTCCAGCCGCTCGGCGTAGGTCGGCCACGGATATCCGGGGTGGGTGTCCTCCTCGTACGCGTCATTGCCCACGGCCCGCCGGCCGTCGGCCTCGAACCCGGTCCAGCCGCTCCACAGATGGTTGCGGTTCGGACTCGTCGACGTATGGACGGAGGAGTGGTACGCGTCGCAGACCGTGAACGTGTCCGCCAGCTCGTAGTGCAGCGGGATGTCACGCCGGTCGTAGTACGCCATGGTGGCGGCGCTCTTGGCGGAGACCCAGTGGTCCATCCACCCGTTGTTCCAGGCGGCGGCCCCGCCGTCCCAGGAGTGGTCGAGGGCCCCGATGTACTGCAGATCCTTCCGCTGTGTCTCGGCGGCGTCGCGTACGGGGAACGGCAGGACGGTGCCGAGCGGCCCCGGCTGCTCGAAGACGGGCTTCCCGGAGGGAAGCTCGACGGCGTTGCGGTCGCCGAATCCACGCACCCCGCGCAGGGTTCCGAAGTAGTGGTCGAACGAGCGGTTCTCCTGCATCAGGATGACCACGTGCTTGATCGCCCGCATCCCGCCGGCCGCCGGCTCGGCGGCCAGCGCGGCCCGCAGGGACGGCGGCAGCACCGACCCGGCCGCCGCAGCGCCCAGGGCGCCCGACCCGAGGGCGAGCATTCTTCTGCGCGATATCTCCAGTGACATGCCCGGCCTTCCCATAGGTGGTCCGGCCGGGACGCTAGTGAGACCGGATGGCAGACGTAAGGCCCGGGGACGACGCCGAAGTGAACGTCCCTCTGCCCGGAGGTCGACCGGATTCGCCGTTCCGCCCACCACTGTCACCGTGCGTCACTACAGTGGAACTCCACGTCAGTCAGGAAGTGAGGCGCCATGCACCCGGCGAAGAAGCCCAAGAGGGTCACCTCCTGGCAGGTGATCGGCGCGCGGCTCGCGGATTTCCGCGGGGCCGCCCGGATGACCCTGGCCGCGCTGGCGGAGTCGGTCTCGCTGCGGGCGGAGACCCTCCACGCGATCGAGCAGGGCAGGAGACTGCTCAAGCCACAGCTCGCCGAGAGACTCGACGAACTGCTCGGCACGAAGGGCGCGTTGGCCGTGGCGGTCGCCGAGGTGCCCGCACACGAGCGGCTGCCCGCGTTCGTCATGGACTACGCGGAGCACGAGGAGCGGGCGCTCTCGCTTCTCTCGTACGAGGCCCAGATGGTGCCGGCGCTGCTGCAGACCGCGGCGTACACCCGTGTGGTCCTCTCCGCCGTCTATCCGCCGGTCAGCGACGAGATGGCGGAGAAATGGGTCTCGGCGCGACAGGACCGGCAGCGGATTCTGCGCCGGACGCCCCGGCCTCCCGCGGCCAACTTCGTCATCGAGGAATCCACCCTGCAACGGCCGATCGGCGGGCCCGAGGTCATGCGGGAACAGCTCCGGCATCTGCGCCGCTGCGCCGAACTCCCCTCCGTGGGGCTTCAGATCATGCCGACGGACTGCGGCATCCATGCCGGGCTCGACGGCCCGATGATGCTGCTGGAGACCCCGGCGCACGACCAGCTCGCCTATATCGAGACCCAGATCACCAATTTCCTGGTCAGTGATCCTGATGCCGTCAGCGTCTACCAGCAGAAATACGGGATGCTGCGCTCCCAGGCCCTCAGCCCGGCGCAGAGCACGCGCCTGCTGGACGATCTGCTCAGCAACGGACCGGACACCCCTTAGGGGAATGACGGACGGGTGAGCCGCCCCACCACCACCACGACCGCATGCCGTCGGGTCGCGATCTCGGAGGCGGCGGTGGCGGCGGTCACCGGCTCGGGGCTGCCGTCGCTCCATGTGGTGGAGAGCCCGACGAGCAGGGCCAGCAGCAGGTGCGGGGGCAGTCCCGCGTCGACCTTGCCCTCCGCCTGGGCCGCGGCGAGGGCCTTGAGCTTCGCGGCGTTGGCCTTCTCGGCGACCGGCAGCACCTCGCCCGGCCGCTCCAGACTGTGCCAGCGGGCCAGTCGCATCAGATGCGGGTGCGCGACGTAGAAGTCGAAGAGCGCGCCCGCGTACCCGGGCAGATCGTCCGCGTTGAAGGGCGCGGCGTCGAGGACCTCCTCGACGGCGGTCTCGTACACCGTGTTGAAGAGCTGCTCCTTGTTCCCGAAGTGCACGTAGATCAGGTTCTTGTTGTAGCCGGCGGTCGCGGCGATGCGGTCGACGCGCGCGCCCGCGATGCCGTACGCGGCGAACTCTTCGGTCGCCGCGCGCAGCAGGCTGGTCTTGGTGGTTCGGGAGTCTCTGGCCACGCACTCATGGTAGTCAGCGCGCGAGGGCCTGATCAGCCGAACATCGGCCGATAATTGACTAACCGGTTATTCCTTGCCCGTTCGCCCTTGCATTCCGCGCACAGCCGGTCCTACAGTTGAAGTAACTGGATAGTCAGTTACTTATTCGAAGGGACTCCATCATGTCGCAGGTCTGGTTCATCACCGGCAGCTCGCGCGGCCTGGGCCGCGCCATCGCCGAGGCGGCCCTCGCCGCCGGCCACCGGGTCGTGGCCACGGCGCGCAAGCCCGACCAGCTGGACGACCTTGCCCGTACGTACGGCGAGCGGCTGCGCGCCGTCCCGCTCGACGTCACCGACGCCGAGGCCGCACGCACGGCCGTCCGGGGCGCGGTCGAGACCTTCGGCCGGCTGGACGTCGTCGTCAACAACGCCGGTTACGGCGACATCGCCGCCATCGAGGACGTCACGGACGCCGACTTCCGCGCCCAGATCGACACCAACTTCTACGGCGTCTACCACGTCACCAAGGCCGCCGTGCCGATCCTCCGCGAGCAGGGGTCCGGGCACATCATCCAGATCTCGTCCAGCGGCGGCCGCATGTCGACTCCCGGTCTCGGCGCTTACCAGAGCGCCAAGTGGGCGGTCGCCGGCTTCTCCGAAGTCCTGTCCCGCGAGCTCGCTCCGCTCGGTGTGCGGGTCACGGTCATCGAACCGGGCGGTCTGCGCACCGACTGGGCCGGGGCGTCCATGACGATCCCGCCGATCAGCGAGCCGTACCGGCAGACCGTCGGCGCGATGGCCGAGATGGTGCGGGGCGGAAACGGCCGGCAGACCGGCGATCCGGCGAAGGCCGCACAGGTCATCCTGGGCCTGCCCGCGCTGGACGAGCCTCCGGTGCATCTGCTGCTCGGCAGCGACGCCTATCGGTATGTGACGGATTCCGACCGCGCCCGCACCGCGTCCGACACCACGTGGCGCACGCTGACCGAGTCCATCGACTACGACGCCGAGACGGCCACGTCACAGCGCTTCGCGCCGCTGCCCGGATCCGGAGCGAACGAGGCGTGAACGTCACCGTCTTCGGCGCCACCGGCCGTACCGGACAGGCGCTCCTCACCTCCGCCGCCCGCGCCGGGCACCGCACCACCGCGCAGGTGCGGGATCCGGCCCGGCTGGGGGACGCGCCCGCCGACCGGGTGGTCAGCGGCTCCGCCTTCGACGAGAGCGCCATCGCCGAGGCGCTGGCCGGCGCGGACGCGGCCGTCGTCGCCTTCGGGCTCAAGGGCAACCGCAGCACCCCGCTGTACTCACGCGGCACCGCCCTGATCGTGGACGCGATGCGGAAGCAGGACGTACCGCGGCTGATCGTCGTCTCCGAGGCGGCGTACGGCCCGTACGCCGGCGACGCGGTGGCGGCCCGCGCCCTGTCCGCCGTCTACCGCGCGACCGCCCGGCCGCTGATCCGCGAACGCGAGGCCCAGGACGCGGTGGTCGCGGCGAGCGGCCTGGAGTGGACCGTCGTACGGCCGGGAGTGCTGGTCAGGGGGGCCGCCCGGGGCAACCGTCCGCGTTCCTTCGCGCCGCGCCGCGGTCTCCCGCCCCGCACCACCTTCGCGGACCTCGCCGCGCTGATCACCGGCGCGCTGGACGACCCGGCCACGTACGGCCAGGACCTCTACCCCTGAGCCTCGTACGGCCACACCAGCAGGACGGGGCACTCCGCGTGGTCGACCACGAAGCGGGCCGCCCGGCCGAGGCTGTGCGGGCCCGGCCGGTCGCGGTCGCCGTCGCGCGCGCAGATCAGCAGAGCGGCGCCGGCCGCCGCGCGTACGACCTCGTGCTCCACCCGGCCGTGGTGGTCGAGGAGCTCGCAGGGGCGGCCGAGCCGGTGCGCGGCCGCTTCGAGGAGGTCGGCGGCCACCGTGCCCGAGAGCGCTTCGAGGCGGACGCCGGGATCCCGGTCGGGCCGGTGGCCACGGCCGAGGAGCCCCGCGTAGGCGTGGTGCGCGGCGGCGGCGACCTCGTCGTCACTGACATGGAGCAGTACCACGTCGTCGTGCGGGGCGCGTTCGCGTGCCGCGTCGACACAGGCGGGCCAGCTGGATTCGGTGATCCAGACGAGGACGGTCGTCGGTGTGGTCACGGGGTCGGCCTCCGATCGCTGATGCGCGTATGCCCCAGCAGGATGGCACCACTCCCAGGTGACACACGGTCAGAACACCCGCAGCGCACCCCAGAGCGCGACCGTCGAGGCGACGAGCGTGGCGGGCACCGTGAGCAGGCCGAGCCGGGTGAAGTGGCCCAACTGGGGCTCGGTGTCGTGCTCATGGAGGATGCGCCGCCACAGCAGAGTGGCGAGCGAGCCGACATAGGTCAGATTCGGCCCCAGGTTGACGCCGATCAGCGCGGCGAGCAGCGGGCCGGGCCCGGCGGGCGCGAGGAGCGGCAGCAGGGCCAGGATCGCCGGGAGGTTGTTGATCGCGTTGGCCAGTACGGCGGCGATCACGGCGACGGCCAGCAGCGCGGGCAGCGAGGAGCCGCCCGGCAGCAGCCGGCTGACGCCGGTGTCCAGACCGTTGTCGACGACCGCCTTGACGACGACACCGAGCGCGAGGACGAACAGACAGAACAGCGGTGACGCGGCGCGGACCAGCCCCGTCACGGTCGTCCGCTTGCGCCGCAGGGCGCGGGCGGCGAGGACGACGGCGCCGGCGACAGCCGCCCACAGCGGTTCGATCCCGACGAACGAGGTGACCACGAACCCGGCCAGGGTCAGACCCAGCACGACCAGCGTGAACACCGGCAGTTCGCGCCGCTCGTCCGTCTTCGGGGGATGCGCCCCGGCGGCCAGGTCGGCGGCGAACCAGCGGCGGAAGATCACGTACTCGACGGCGATGGCGGCCAGCCACGGCAGCGCCATCAGCGCGGCGAACCGGGTGAAGGTCAGACCGCTGGCGGTGAAGGCCAGCAGATTGGTGAGGTTGGAGACCGGCAGCAGCAGGGACGCGGAGTTGGCGAGGTGCGTACAGGCGTAGACGTGCGGCCGGGGGCGGGCGCCGACGCGGGCGGCGGTCGCGAACACCACCGGGGTGAGCAGGACGACGGTCGCGTCCAGGCTGAGTACGGCGGTGATGACGGCGGCGACGGCGAACACCCCGCCGAGCAGCGTACGCGGCCGGCCGCCGCAGGCCCGCGCCACCAGATCGCCCGCGGCGGCGAACAGCCCGTCCTCGTCGCAGAGCTGGGCCAGCACCAGGACCGCCGCGAGGAAGACGACCACCGGCAGCAGGGTGCGCGTCTGGTCCCACGCCTCGTGGGGCGAGACGGCGCCGAGCACGACGACCAGCAGCGCCGCGGGCACGGCGGCGGCCGCCTCGGGCAGCCCGCGGGGGCGTACGACGGCAAACGCGAGCACGGCCAGCAGCAGACCGACGGAGACGATCTCGGCGGCGATGGTGTTCACAGGAGTCCCGGCCTCGCGAAGACGGTGCGGCCCCGGCACGGCCCGCTGGTCCCACCGGTGGTCCGGGGGACGTCCGGGGGCGGCGCACCAGCCGGTGCGCCGCCCCCGTCACTACGTACGAGCCGAGGTCAGCCCTCGGCGCCCAGCTTCTCCAGGATCAGTTCCCGCACCCGGGCCGCGTCGGCCTGGCCGCGGGTCGCCTTCATGACCGCGCCGACGAGCGCGCCCGCGGCGGCGACCTTGCCGGCGCGGATCTTGTCGGCGATGGCCGCGTTGCCCGCGATGGCCTCGTCCACGGCGACGCCGAGCGCGCCGTCGTCGGAGACGACCTTGAGACCGCGCTTCTCGACGACGGTGTCCGGGTCGCCCTCGCCCGCGAGCACGCCTTCGATGACCTGACGGGCCAGCTTGTCGTTCAGATCGCCGGACGCGACGAGCGCGGCGACCCGGGCGACCTGCTCCGGGGTGATGGGCAGCTCGTCCAGCGCGCGTCCCGACTCGTTGGCGTTACGGGCCAGCTCGCCCATCCACCACTTGCGCGCCTGGTCGGCCGGGGCGCCCGCGCCGATCGTGGCGACGATCGGCTCGATCGCGCCCGCGTTCAGGATCGACTGCATGTCGTGCTCGGAGACGCCCCAGTCCTCGCGGAGCCGGTTGCGCCGCACGCGCGGCAGCTCGGGCAGCCCGGAGCGCAGCTCCTCGACCCACTCACGGGACGGGGCGACCGGCACGAGGTCGGGCTCCGGGAAGTACCGGTAGTCCTCGGCCTCCTCCTTCACCCGGCCCGACGTGGTGGAGCCGTCCTCCTCGTGGAAGTGACGGGTCTCCTGGATGATCGTGCCGCCCGAGTTCAGCACCGCGGCGTGGCGCTGGATCTCGTAGCGGGCGGCGCGCTCGACGCTACGCAGCGAGTTGACGTTCTTCGTCTCGGAGCGCGTACCGAACTTCTCCCGGCCGTGCGGGCGCAGCGAGAGGTTCACGTCGCAGCGCATCTGGCCCATCTCCATGCGGGCCTCGGAGACGCCGAGCGCCTTGATCAGCTCGCGCAGCTCGGCGACGTACGCCTTGGCGACCTCGGGGGCCCGTTCACCGGCGCCCTCGATGGGCTTGGTGACGATCTCGATGAGCGGGATGCCGGCGCGGTTGTAGTCGAGCAGGGAGTGGGACGCGCCGTGGATACGGCCGGTGGCGCCGCCGACGTGCGTCGACTTGCCGGTGTCCTCCTCCATGTGGGCGCGCTCGATCTGCACGCGGAAGATCTCGCCGTCCTCCAGCTGGACGTCCAGATAGCCGTTGAAGGCGATCGGCTCGTCGTACTGGGAGGTCTGGAAGTTCTTCGGCATGTCCGGGTAGAAGTAGTTCTTCCGGGCGAAGCGGCACCACTCGGCGATCTCGCAGTTGAGCGCGAGGCCGATCTTTATGGCCGACTCGATGCCGATCGCGTTGACGACCGGGAGCGATCCCGGCATGCCCAGACAGGTGGGGCAGGTCTGCGAGTTGGGCGCGGCGCCCAGCTCGGTCGAGCAGCCGCAGAACATCTTGGTCCTGGTGCCGAGCTCGACATGGACCTCCAGGCCCATGACGGGGTCGTACGTCCCGAGGGCGTCCTCGTACGACACGAGTTCAGTGACGGTCACGGTGAAACTTTCCCTCTCAGCCCAGCAGGACGTCGTCATCGCCCAGGCGCTTCAGCTCACGCAGGAGCAGAGCGACACCGGTGGCGATGGCGGCGGCGGAGACGACGGCGTCGATGAGGCGGAGCGTGTCGTTGTCATTGCGGGCCGTCCTGGCCTGCTTGATGACGCTGATCGCGCCGAATGCGGTGGTCCCGATCGACAGGTACGTGCCGGCCTTGGACTTCTTGAAGCCCTTGGCCTTGCTCATTGCACTACTCATAGTGACGGTGCCTCCTCCAGCAGCGGGTGCCCCCACTTTTCCACGAAGGCCGCCTCGACCGCGGCACCGACCTTGTACAGCCGGTCGTCCTTCATGGCGGGGGCGATGATCTGCAGGCCGACCGGCAGGCCGTCCTCCGGCGAGAGGCCGCAGGGCAGCGACATGGCGGCGTTGCCGGCCAGGTTGGTCGGGATGGTGCACAGGTCGGCGAGGTACATCGCCATCGGGTCGTCGGCGCGCTCGCCGATCGGGAAGGCGGTGGTCGGGGTCGTCGGGGAGACGATCACGTCGACCTGCTCGAAGGCCTTGTCGAAGTCCCGGGTGATGAGGGTGCGGACCTTCTGCGCCGAGCCGTAGTACGCGTCGTAGTAGCCGGAGCTGAGCGCGTACGTGCCGAGCATGATGCGGCGCTTGACCTCGTCGCCGAAGCCCGCCTCGCGGGTCAGGGCGGTGACGTCCTCGGCGGACCTGGTGCCGTCGTCGCCGACCCGCAGGCCGTAGCGCATGGCGTCGAAGCGGGCGAGGTTCGAGGAGCACTCGGACGGCGCGATCAGGTAGTACGCGGCGAGGGCGAGGTCGAAGGACGGGCAGTCCAGCTCGACGATCTCGGCGCCGAGCTCCTTGAGCAGCTCCACCGACTCGTCGAAGCGCTGGACGACGCCGGCCTGGTAGCCCTCGCCGCGGAACTGCTTGACGACGCCGACGCGCATGCCGTCGACCGAGCCGTTGCGCGCGGCCTCGACGACCGGCGGGACCGGGGCGTCGATGGACGTCGAGTCGAGCGGGTCGTGCCCGGCGATCACCTCGTGCAGCAGGGCCGCGTCCAGGACCGTACGGGCGCAGGGGCCGCCCTGGTCGAGGGAGGAGGAGAAGGCGACCATGCCGTACCGGGAGACCGCGCCGTACGTCGGCTTCACGCCGACCGTGCCGGTGACGGACGCGGGCTGACGGATGGAGCCGCCGGTGTCCGTGCCGATGGCGAGCGGCGCCTGGTACGAGGCGAGGGAGGCGGACGAGCCGCCGCCGGAGCCGCCGGGGATCCTGGTCAGGTCCCACGGGTTGCCGGTGTGGCCGTAGGCGCTGTTCTCCGTGGAGGACCCCATGGCGAACTCGTCCATGTTGGTCTTGCCGAGGATGATGACGCCGGCGGCCTTGAGCCGCTTGGTGACGGTCGCGTCGTAGGGCGGGATCCAGCCTTCGAGGATCTTGGAACCGACGGTGGTCGGGATGCCCTCGGTGGTGAAGATGTCCTTGAGCGCGAGCGGGACGCCGGCCAGCGGTCCGAGCTTCTCGCCCGCCGCACGCTTCTCGTCCACGGCGCGGGCCTGGGCCAGTGCGCCGTCGCGGTCGACGTGCAGGAAGGCGTGGACCTTCTCGTCGACGGCCTCGATCCTGGCGAGATGGGCCTCGGTGACCTCGACGGCCGTGAGTTCGCCGGAGGCGACCTTCGCGGCGATCTCGGCGGCGGTGAGCCTGATGATGTCCGTCATGACTGTTTAGTCCTCCCCCAGGATCTGCGGCACCTTGAAACGCTGCTGCTCCTGGGCAGGGGCGCCGGAGAGCGCCTGCTCGGGGGTGAGCGACGGACGGACCTCGTCCGCGCGCATGACATTGGTCAGCGGCAGCGGGTGGGAGGTCGGCGGTACGTCTTGGTCGGCTACCTCGGATACGCGGGCGACCGCGCCGATGATGTCGTCGAGCTGTCCGGCGAAGTGATCGAGCTCTTCGGCCTTCAGCTCCAGACGTGCCAGCCGGGCGAGGTGGGCGACCTCCTCGCGCGTGATGCCAGGCATGCAGCGATCCTCAGGGGTGAGTGTGATTGGTTTTGGCCCAATCCTATGGGGCCGGGGCCCCTACCCACGAAACGGTTCGGCTTCGCCCGGTCCCGGGGACGGCCGGGCGCCGCTCCCGCCCCGGGTCAGGTGACGGCCTGGCCCGACTGCGCGCGCCGCGCCGCCTCCAGCTCCGCCGGCCGCTGCCAGCCCCGCTCGCCCCTGGCCAGCAGCCAGGCCGTGGCCTCGTGGGGCGGCATCGCGGCGGCCACCAGCCAGCCCTGGACGGCGTCGCAGCCCAGGTCCCGCAGCCGCTCCCAGGTCTCGTCGTCCTCGACGCCCTCGGCGACGACCAGCAGGCCCAGCGAGTGCGCCAGGTCGACGGTGCAGCGGACGATCTCCGCGTCCTCGGTGTCGACGGCGAGGCGGGCCACGAAGGAACGGTCGATCTTCAGCTCGCTCACCGGCAGCCGCCGCAGGTGCACCAGCGAGGAGTACCCCGTACCGAAGTCGTCGAGGGACATCTTCACGCCGTGCCCGGTCAGGCCGGCGAGGGTGTCTGCGGCCCGCTGGGGGTCCTCCAGCAGGACATGCTCCGTGATCTCCAGCTGAAGGGATCCGGCCGGGACGCCGTGGCGGGCCAGCCGCGCCGCGACCGCGCCCGCGAAGCCGGGGGTGTGGACGTCACGCGGCGAGACGTTGACGGCCACCGGCACCATCAGGCCCTGGGACCGCCAGCGGGCGACCTGGGCGAGGGCCGTTTCGAGTACGTACTCGGTGAGATGCGGCATCAGGCCCGAGGACTCGGCGATGGCGATGAACTCGTCCGGGGGAACCCGGCCGCGGTCCGGGTGGACCCAGCGCACCAGCGCCTCCAGTCCCGCGACCTGTCCGTCGAAGCGGACCTTGGGCTGGTAGTGCAGCTCCACGTCGCCGGCGTCCAGCGCGCGCCGCAGGTCTCCCAGCAGGCCGAGGCGGTCCGGGGTGTTGGAGTCCCGCTTGGATTCGTAGACCTCGACGCCCGTACGGTCACGCTTCGCCTGGTACATCGCGACATCGGCGCGGCGCAGCAGGCCCTCCGCGTCCATCGCGTGCTCGGGGTAGACGGCGACACCGGCGCTCGCCTCCAGGACGAGCGTGAGACCGTCGAGGTCCAGCGGCGAGGACAGCTCGGCCACCAGATGGCGGGCGACCCGCTGGGCGCTGGTCGTGGAGTCACAGGTCGGGAGCAGCACGGCGAACTCGTCGCCGCCGAGCCGCGCGGCCTCGGCCCCGCGCGGCAGCGCCAGCCGGAGCCGGTCGGCGATCTGCAACAGCAGCCGGTCGCCCGCGAGATGGCCGAGCGTGTCGTTGACCGAACGGAAGCGGTCGAGGTCGATCAGGACGAGCGCGGACCGGGCGTTCATCCCCTCCGCGTCCTCCAGCGCCGTCCAGGCGCGCTCCAACAGCCACTGGCGGTTGGGCAGTCCGGTCAGCGGGTCGCGCAGCTGCTCCTCGGCGCGTGCCCTGGCGATCCACAGCGTGGAGTCCAGGGCGATCAGCGGGATGGCGAAGAGCGGCAGCAGCACCGGCAGGGACATCGCGACGACACAGATCAGCGGGGCGATGCCGAGCAGGGCGACCGCGACCAGAGCTTGGCGGTATACGGCCGAACGGGCGACGGTCGGCAGCCCGCCGGCGTGCGGGGCCGCCGCGAACCACAGCAGCAGCCGGGTGACGACGAGATGGACCCCGGCGGCCAGCACGATTTCCGGGCCGTCGCCGATCCCCCAGTGGAGCGGCTGCCAGGGCTGTTCGACGCTCGGGAACTCGCCGAACGCCATGAGAACGAGCGCGGCGGCGCCGATGCCCAGCATGTCCGCCGCGCCGTGCAGGAAGCCCTGCCGCCAGCGGTGCCTGCGGGCCACCCCGACCAGGACCACGACGGCCAGGCTGACCAGGACGGCCGGCACCCAGCCGTACAGCAGCAGGACGGCCAGGGTGAGGGCCGCGCCCGAGCCGGTGCCGCCCCACCAGCGGTCGCGGCCGAGGGCGACCAGATGACCGACGATGATGCCGGTCAGCACGGCCATGGCCCAGCCCGTCGTGCCGCCGGGGAAGAGTGCACGGCCGTCCCGTACGGCCCGTATGAGCCCGGTCACCAGCACGATCGTGGCGAGTCCCACCACAACGGCGGGCGTCCTGGCCGCGATTCCCGCTATTCCCGCGAATCCGCGCGGGGGTGAGACCGGGGCGGCGCTCTCGGTCGGTTTCATTCCCGTCCCTCTCACAGCCGGCGGAGCCGATGCCACGCGATGGCACGTCATGCCCCCACGGCTGGAATCGCACCACGCAGCCGTGCACGACAGGCGCACATCCCAACAGTAGGCCGCGGAACGCCCCAACGGGCAGCGCTCTACAGCTGTTGCCCGAATGCGACCTGCCCTTCCTTATCCATCTGATATGCGCCGAACGGGTGCGGTTCGCGGCCCGATTCCGACGGTGCGAAGCACTACTCCTCGGGGGTGACCGCGGCCTCTCTGGCCGCGTCAGGGCCCTGTTCGAGCAGGATGGTGAAGCCCTGTTCGTCCAGCACCGGCACCTTCAGCTGCATGGCCTTGTCGTACTTGGAACCGGGGTTCTCACCGACCACGACGAAGGCGGTCTTCTTCGATACCGAGCCCGTCACCTTCGCGCCACGGCTCTGGAGCGCCTCTTTCGCGCCATCCCGGGTGTACCGCTCCAAGGTGCCGGTGACGACGACCGTGAGACCCTCCAGCGGCCGCGGGCCCTCGTCCTCACCCGAGCCCTCTTCCTCCGTACGGACCCCGGCCGCACGCCACTTGCGCAGGATCTCGCGGTGCCAGTCGACCTCGAACCACTGCCTGAGGGAGGCGGCGATGGTCGGCCCGACCCCCTCGACGGCCGCCAGCTCCTCTTCCGTGGCCTGCTCGATCCGGTCGATGGAGCGGAACTCCCTGGCCAGTGCCTCGGCCGCGACCGGACCCACATGACGGATGGAGAGCCCGGCGATGATCCGGGCCAGCGGACGCTGCTTCGCCGCCGCGATGTGCTCCAGCATCGCCAGGGCGTTCTTCTTCGGCTCGCCCTCCTGGTTGGCGAAGACCGTGGCGATCTTCTCCTCGCCGGTCTTCGGATCCCGCTTGGGCAGACCGCTGTCCTGGTCGAGGACATACGCCTTGATGGGCAGCAGCTGATCGACGGTCAGGTCGAAGAGATCCCCCTCGTCGAGCAGCGGCGGCGTCTCCGGCTCCAGCGGCTTCGTCAGGGCGGCGGCGGCCACATAGCCGAAGTTCTCGATGTCCAGGCATTTGCGGCCGGCGAGATAGAACAGCCGTTCGCGCAACTGGGCGGGGCAGGAGCGTGCGTTGGGGCAGCGGAGGTCGATGTCGCCCTCCTTCATGGGGCGCAGCGCCGTACCGCACTCGGGGCACGCGGACGGCATCACGAACTCCCGCTCGCTGCCGTCCCGCAGATCGACCACCGGGCCCAGGATCTCCGGGATGACGTCGCCCGCCTTGCGCAGCACGACGGTGTCCCCGATGAACACGCCCTTGGCCTTCACCACGTCCTGGTTGTGCAGCGTGGCGAACTCCACCTCGGAGCCCGCGACCGTGACCGGCTCGACCACCGCGTACGGCGTCACGCGGCCGGTGCGGCCGACCCCGACCCGGATGTCCACCAGTTTGGTGTTGACCTCCTCCGGCGCGTACTTCCACGCGATGGCCCAGCGCGGGGCGCGCGAGGTCGAGCCGAGCCGGCCCTGGAGCGGGATCTCGTCGATCTTGACCACGACGCCGTCGATCTCGTGCTCCACCGAGTGGCGGTTCTCGCCGAAGTACGCGATGAACTCCCGTACGGCGTCGAGGCCCTGGACCACCTTGTTGTGCTGGGCGGTGGGCAGGCCCCACTCGCGCAGCAGGTCGTAGGCGTGGGAGAGGCAGTCGATGTCGAAGCCCTCGCGCGCGCCGATGCCGTGCACCACCATGTGCAGCGGGCGGGTGGCGGTGATCTTGGGATCCTTCTGGCGCAGTGAACCCGCCGCCGCGTTGCGCGGGTTGGCGAACGGCTTGTCGCCGGCCTCCACCAGACGCGCGTTCAGCTCCTGGAACGCCTCCATCGGGAAGTAGACCTCGCCGCGGATCTCGACGAGAGCGGGGATGCGCTCGCCCTCCAGGCGGTGCGGGATCTCCGCGATCGTACGGACGTTGGGCGTGATGTCCTCGCCCGTACGGCCGTCGCCGCGGGTGGCCGCGCGGGTCAGCCGGCCGTGCTCATAGGTGAGATTGACCGCGAGGCCGTCCACCTTCAGCTCGCACAGGAAGTGGTGGTCGGGGGTGCCCACGTCCTTGGCGACGCGGTCGGCCCAGGAGGCCAGCTCCTCGTCGTCGAAGGCGTTGTCCAGGGACAGCATCCGCTCGCGGTGCTGGACCGCGGTGAATTCCGTCGCGTACGCCCCGGCGACCTTCTGGGTCGGCGAGTCGGGCGTGCGCAGCTCCGGATAGCGCTCCTCCAGCTCCTCCAGCGACCGCAGCAGCGTGTCGAACTCGGCGTCGCTGACGACCGGCTGGTCCTTCACGTAGTACCGGAAGCGGTGCTCCTCGATCTGCTCGGCGAGTTGGGCATGCTGCTCCCGCGCCTCCGAGGGCACTGTGCTCCGCTGTTCGCCAGCCACCGTTTCATCCTCCCGTTCACCATGACCCGTCACCCGGGATCGTCACTCAGGGTTGTCCGCGAGGGATCTCGCGGCCCTGACACAGTGCGCGAGCGCAGCGTGCGCGTACGCGGGTGAAGCGCCCGCGAGCCCGCACGACGGGGTGAGCACCACGGACTCGGCGAGAGTCCCCGGATTCAGCCCCAGCCTGCGCCACAGCGTCCTGACACCCATGACGCTACCGGCAGGGTCTGACAATGGGCCGTCAGTGCCCGGCACGATTCCGGCGAAGAGTTTCGTACCGCCCTCCACCGCCTCGCCGATGGTCTCCTCGTCACGCTCGGTGAGCAGATCGAAATCGAACGAGACCGCTGCCGCGCCCGCCCGCCTCAGCAGCGCGAACGGCACGTCGGGCGCGCAGGAGTGCACGACCGCGGTCCCCTCGCTCACCGCGGTGACCTCGCGCAGCGCGCTCTCGACGACCTGGCGGTCCACGGCGCGGTGGGTGCGGTAGCCGCTGGCCGTCCTGACGTGTCCGCGCAGTACGGCGGTGAGGGACGGCTCATCGAGCTGGAGCACCGGCACCGCCCCCGGCACCCGGCGCCGTACCTCCGCGAGATGCGCGGTCAGCCCCTCCACCAGCGACCCGGTCAGATCCCGGCAGGCGCCGGGGTCGCTGAGCGCCGACTCGCCGTTGCGCAGCTCCAGCGAGGCGGCGAGCGTCCACGGCCCGACGGCCTGGATCTTGAGCGGGCCCTCGTACCCCTGGGTGAACTCCTCCAGCGCGTCGAGGTCCTCCCCCAGCCAGGACCAGGCCCGCTTGGTGTCGCGGCCCGGCCGGTCGCCGATCCGCCAGCCGCTGGGCTCCACGCGCGCGTAGACCTCGACGAGCAGCCCGGCCGTCCGGCCGATCATGTCGGCGCCGGGGCCCCGGGCGGGCAGTTCCGGCAGGTACGGGAAGTCCTCGAAGGTGCCGGTGACCGCCCTGGCGGCCTCCCGCGCGTCACCGCCGGGCATCGAGCCGATGCCCGTGGCGGTTCCCCAGGTGATCCCGCTCATCGGCCCGGCCGTACGGTCAGATCGTCGATCTGTGCGTCACGGGGCAGGTCGAGCGCCGCCAGGATGGTCGTCGCCACCGACTCCGGATCGATCCAGCGGGACGCGTCGTACTCCTTGCCCTCCTGCTGATGGACCTTGACCTGCATGGGGCTCGCCGTACGGCCCGGATAGACGGAGGTCACCCGCACACCGTTCGGCTTCTCCTCCTGGCGCAGCGCGTCGGCGAGTGCCTTCAGGCCGTGCTTGGAGGCGGCGTACGCGCCCCACTGGGCGCCGGCGCTGAGCCCGGCGCCCGAATTGATGAAGATCACCTGGCCGTGGGAGACGCGCAGTTGGGGCAGGACGAGGCGGGTCAGCTCGGCCGGGGCGATCAGGTTGACGTTGAGCTGGCTGTGCCAGGCCTTGGGGGTCAGTTCCCCGATCGGACCGAGGTCGACGACGCCCGCGATGTGCAGGAGCGAGTCGAGCCGGTCGGGCAGGGACTGGTGGGCCAGCGCCCAGGAGAGCCGGTCGGGGTTGGCGAGGTCGCCGACGAGGGCGCGGGAGCCGGGGAAGCGGGAGGTGAGTTCCTTGCCGCGGCCCGCGTCGCGGGCGAACAGCAGCAGGTCGTCGCCGCGCTCGTGCAGCCGGCGCGCGACAGCGGCGCCGATGCCCGAGCCCGCACCGGTGATCAGATGGGTAGCCATGCGGTCATGGTCGCATCACCGGGCACGGCTCACCGCACGCCCACGGCCTCCTCCAGGTAGGCGAGGGCCCCCACCCCGTCCTCGGCGAAGAAGACCAGGTCGGTGAGGGGGACGGGCAGGAAGCCCTCCTCGTCCATCCGCCGGAACTGCTGCTTCAGCCCGTCGTAGAAACCGGCCGTGTTGAGCAGGACCACCGGCTTGGCGTGCAGGGCGTGCTTCTTGAGCTCCAGGATCTCGGTGGCCTCGTCCAGGGTGCCCGTACCGCCGACCATGATCACGATCGCGTCGGACTTGGCGAGCAGCAGCGCCTTGCGCTCCGCGAGGTCCTTGGCCACCACCATCTCGTCGGCGTCCGGCCGGGCCACGGCCTCCAGGAAGTCCACCGAGACGCCGACCAGCCGGCCGCCCGCCCGCTGCACCCCGTCGGCGACGACCTTCATCAGCCCGCTGTCGGAACCGCCCCACACGAGCGTGTGGCGGCCCTTGCCGATCAGCTCGGCGAAGTCGCGGGCGGGGCCCGTGTAGCGCTCGTCGAGATCGGCGGCGGAGAGGAAGACACAGATATTCATGGGCTCACGGTACGGGCCGGGAAGAGCGCGCCGCGGATCGGTGCTGAACGGTATGAGGTACGCAGGGAACAGGCACCCCCGAAGGGACACATCACCATGGCCACCGGACACCGCATCACCATCGAGCAGGGCACCGAGCATGTCCGTGTCGTACGCGACGGACAGGTCCTGGCGGAGAGCCGCAGTCCGCTGCTGCTGCGCGAGACGGGCTGTCCCGTCCGCTACTACCTCCCGCCGGAGGACGTACGCACGGAGCTGCTGACCCCCTCGGAGACCAGCACGCACTGCCCGTTCAAGGGCGACGCCTCCTACTGGTCGCTGCCTGACGCTCCGGATCTGGTCTGGGGATATCCCACGCCCAAGGCGGAGGTCGCACAGGTCAAGGATCACTTCTGCTTCTACGACACCGAGGTCGTCGGCGACTGAGGGGAATCCGCGCCGCCGAGCGGTGCGCCGGGCCGGGTCCTGCCCGGCCCGGCGCTGCCGGGCTTCGCTACTCGGCACTTCAGAAGGTCAATTGACGCCTCCTCAGATCTGACGCTCCGCCAAGCGCCCTGCTTTTACGGGCTCGTGGCGCGAGGCACGGATCGGTGGAGTGGTTCGGTGCGGACAGTCGCTTGAGCTTCGCTCGCGACGCGCCACGTGTGACAATCAGCCAACCTCGTTGCGGTCAGCGGTACTTGCTTATCCTTGACATGTACATGACTCGCCGGTAGGAGTGGTCCATTCAACGGGCGTAGACCCAATCGTTCCGCTCAGGCGGAGACCGCGAAGCCGACCAGGAGGAAGCATGTACCGACGATCGACTCCGTGGAAGAGAACCGCGCTGTCCGCGCTCGGTGGCCTGATCACCACGGTGCTCGTCGCCACGGCCCAGCCCGCCGGCGCCGCGTCCGTTCCCGCCGCTCCGGCGGACCGTGACGCGATGAGCCGGGCCTTCAGCAGCGCCGCGGCGGAGTTCGGTGTCCCCCGGGACGTCCTGGTGGCGGTCGGGTACGGCGAGACGCACCTCGACGGACACCGCGGCGAGCCCAGCCAGGCGAACGGCTACGGGGTGATGCATCTGGTGAGCAATCCGAAGAGCCACACCCTGGAGAAGGCCGCCGAGCTGACCGGCGAGGGGCGCACCGAGCTGCGCGAGGACACGGCGGCGAACATCCGCGGCGGCGCGGCCGTGCTGCGCGCCTACGCCGACGGGCTGGGGCTGGACACCGCGGAGCGTCGCAGCGTCGACGAGTGGTACCCGGTCGTCGCCCGCTACGGCGGGGCGACCGACATCGGCACGGCGCGGCTGTACGCCGACGCCGTCTACACATTCCTCTCGCAGGGCATCAGCGCGGACGTCGCGGGCGGCGAGACGGTCACCGTCAGGCCCCGCGCCGTCGAGCCCGAGCGCGGCCGCTACGCGGCGGCGGGCTCGGAGCGGGGCGCCCTCAGCCCCGACTACCCGCCCGCCGCGTGGGTTCCCGCCAACGCCGCCAACTACAGCGCCGGCCGGACCGCGTCGATCAGCAGTGTGATCGTGCACGTCACCCAGGGCTCGTACGCCGGGACCATCAGCTGGTTCCAGAACGCGTCCTCGCAGGTGAGCTCCCACTACGTGGTCCGCTCCTCCGACGGCGCGGTCACCCAGATGGTCCGCGACAGCGACACCGCCTACCACGCGCGCTCGGCCAACGCCTCCAGCCTGGGCATCGAGCACGAGGGCTTCATCGACAACCCGAGCTGGTTCACCGACGCGATGTACCGCTCCTCGGCGGCCCTGACCAAGTACCTGTGCGACCGGTACGGCATCCCCAAGGACCGGGCGCACGTCATCGGCCACTCCGAGGCACCGGGCAACGACCACACCGACCCGGGGCCGAACTGGAACTGGACCTACTACATGCAGCTGGTGGGCGGCAGCACCGGCGGCGGCGGCAGCGTGCAGCTGAACTTCGCCTCGTACCCGACCCTGAGCAACGGCTCCACCGGCGCCCAGGTGAAGGCAGCGCAGACGCTGCTGACCCAGCAGGGCCACAACGCCGGCACCGCCGACGGCATCTTCGGCACCGGGACGGCGAACGCGGTCAAGTCCTTCCAGCAGAGCCGCGGCCTGACCGCCGACGGCGCCGTCGGCGCCCGTACCTGGACGGCCCTGCTCTCCGCCGGGGCCACCACCGTGGTGCGCGAGGGAAGCAGCGGCGCCGTGGTGGAACGTCTCCAGCGCGCGCTGACGGCCGCCCTCGGCCGGACGGTGTCCATCGACGGCCAGTTCGGTTCCGGCACGGCCCAGGCGGTCCGTGACTACCAGAGCGGCCGCGGCCTGGGCGCGGACGGCATCGTCGGCAGCGCGACCTGGTCCGCGCTGCAGGCCGGCCGGTAACACTCCCGCCACCCCCGCAGAGATCACCGCCCCGGCCCCGCAACGGGAGGCCGGGGCGGTGGGCGTCACCGGAGCTGCGCGGGCCGTTCGGTTCGGCGCGGCCCGCCCGGTTACGCGCGGGCTGTTCTGTTCAGCGCACGGCGCCGTCCGGCAGCAGCGCGTGGACGCCCCATACGCGGTTGGCCACCTGTGTCACCCGGAGGTCGACCGCCGCGCTGGCCAGTGCCAGCGCGGCGGCCCGGTCCAGGCCGTACAGCGACATCATCCACGTCAGCATGGCGTACAGCGCCTCCGCCGACGCCTCGTTGAGGTCCTCGTCGAAGCCGAAGGTGATCCGGCCCGCCGGGGTCACCGCGTGCGCCGTCGGGACCGGTGGAGCCGTCCGCAGGTCCAGCGTCAGCCGGGTGGTCATGCCGCATTCGACCGCGGTGCCGGAGACCTCGCCGTCGCCCTGGGCCGCGTGGCCGTCGCCGACGCAGAGCAGCGCGTCCGGGACGGTGACCGGGAGGAAGAGGGTGGAGCCGGCCACCAGTTCGCGGCAGTCGATGTTGCCGCCGCCGAAGGCGCGGGGCGGGATCGTCGAATGCTCTCCCGGCTCGGCCGGCGGCATGCCGATGACGCCGAGGAAGGGCGCGAGGGACACGGTGTGCCCGTACTGGTTGGTGCCGGTGCCCGCGTCGGCGTCGAGTTCCCACAGCAGCCAGGAGGGATCGGCGTCCGCGAGCCCCAGCCGCCGGCTGAGCGGGGTGTCCGCGGCGGCGGCCACGGTCCAGCCCCAGTCGTCGGGACGCAGGGACTCCAGGTGCACCGCGAGCGCCATGCCGGGTTCGGCACCGCGGACGGCTATCGGCCCCGCCAGGCAGTGGCCCGGCCGGCCGCCGAACATCCGTGGCCGGACCTCACCCGGGGTCCGCTGCCGTTCCAGGTGGCCGGACGCGTCCAGCGAGTGGACGACGACGGTGTCTCCCGGGTCGACGGTCAGTACGGCGGGCAACTCGCGCGAGAAGACATTGGTCACCGCTTCGGGCACGGCGTCCAGTCGGTATTCGGCCAAGGCGGCAGCTTTCCTTCCATCGGGGGCGGCCGGAGGACCCGGCCGGCCTCACACCCGGCTCGGCCGCCCCGGCCGGGAAACAGCGAAGTCAGGGAACAGGAGTCAGGGAACAGCGGACTCAGCCGGTCAGGGCCTGGGAGCGCCGCTCCGTCGTCGCGATCGTCGCCGAGCCGACCACGCGCGTGCCGTCGTACAGCACGATCGCCTGGCCCGGTGCCACGCCGCGCACCGGCTCCTCGAAGCTGACGTGCAGAGTGGCGTCGGTCAGCTCCGCTGTCACGGCCGTCTCGCCGCCGTGGGCGCGCAGCTGCGCCGTATAGCCGCCGGGCCCAGCGGGCGCGGTGCCGCACCAGCGGGGCTTGATGGCGGTCAGCGCCATGACGTCAAGACCGGCGGCCGGGCCGACCGTCACGGTGTTGTCGACGGGCGAGATGTCCAGCACGTAGCGCGGCTTGCCGTCGGCGGCCGGGTGACCGATGCGCAGGCCCTTGCGCTGGCCGATGGTGAAACCGAACGCGCCGTCGTGGCTGCCGACCTTCGTACCGGACTCGTCGACGATATCGCCCTCGGACCGGCCCAGACGGTTCGCCAGGAAGCCCTGGGTGTCGCCGTCCGCGATGAAGCAGATGTCGTGGCTGTCGGGCTTCTTCGCCACGGCCAGGCCCCTCCGCTCGGCCTCCGCGCGGATCTCGTCCTTGGTGGTGAGGGTGTCGCCGAGCGGGAACATCGCGTGCGCGAGCTGGCGCTCGTCGAGGACCCCGAGGACGTACGACTGGTCCTTGGCCATGTCGCTGGCGCGGTGCAGCTCGCGGGCGCCGTCCGGGCCGGTGACGACCGTCGCGTAGTGCCCCGTGCACACGGCGTCGAAGCCGAGGGCGAGCGCCTTGTCGAGCAGCGCCGCGAATTTGATCTTCTCGTTGCAGCGCAGGCACGGATTCGGGGTGCGGCCCGCCTCGTACTCCGCGACGAAGTCCTCGACCACGTCCTCACGGAAGCGCTCGGCGAGATCCCAGACGTAGAAGGGGATGCCGATGACGTCGGCGGCGCGGCGCGCGTCGCGGGAGTCCTCGATGGTGCAGCAGCCGCGCGCGCCGGTGCGGAAGGACTGCGGATTCGCGGAGAGCGCGAGATGCACTCCGGTGACATCATGGCCCGCTTCTGCGGCACGGGCGGCGGCGACGGCGGAGTCCACGCCGCCCGACATGGCGGCGAGCACGCGGAGGGGGCGCTGGGAATTCTGAGTCATAGCCCCACCAGGGTACGGGCCGGGGGAACCACAGTCGCGCGTGTATTCGTTGGCGATCACATGAGCGAGAAAACACGGGGGGCCGCGGGCAGCGGCGGGGGCCGGCGCGGACGCGCGTCCACGGACGGCCCCCGGGTCGGACGGCGTGCGGTACTGATCGGCAGCGCGGCCGCGGTGCTCGGCGGGGGCGTGGCGGCGCGGGAGGAGCTGAGCAGGCTCTGGTGGCAGACGCCGGGCATCGAGAGGGCACGCACGGAAGGCGAGCTGGACTACGCCCGGGCCCTGTGGGTCGCGGCCTCCCCGGAGAACTACCGGCGTGCGGACCGCCCGGCCGACTACACCGTGGACCGGGTGGTGATCCATGTCGTCCAGGGCAGCTATCAGGTGGCCCTCAGGGTCTTCCGCAACCCGACCCACGGCGCGGCCACGCACTATGTGGTCCGCAAGGACGGGCAGGTGGCGCAGATGATCCGCGAGCTGGATGTGGCGTACCACACGGGAAACCGCCCCTACAACGAACGGTCCGTCGGCATCGAGCACGAAGGCTGGGTGGACAAGCCGGCATCCTTCACGGACGCGATGTACCGCTCCTCGGCCCGCCTGACCGCCGGGATCTGCGAGCGGTACGACATACCCGTGGACCGCGAGCACATCGTCGGCCATGTGGAAGTACCGGGCACGGACCACACGGACCCGGGGCCCCACTGGGACTGGGACCGCTACCTAACACTCGTCCGCGAGGCCCGGACCCCGGTATAGACCCGCTCCGGACCTTCTTCGGCAACA
The DNA here is from genome assembly GCF_042882605.1 of Streptomyces sp. NPDC058198. Taxonomy (NCBI): domain Bacteria; kingdom Bacillati; phylum Actinomycetota; class Actinomycetes; order Kitasatosporales; family Streptomycetaceae; genus Streptomyces; species Streptomyces sp. NPDC058198. The sequence goes on along the minus strand of NZ_JBHVVP010000003.1, from coordinate 650,573 downwards.
GAGCCCGATCCAGGGTGTCCAGCCCGACGCGACAGGTGATACATACGGCGGTCATGAGGCGATTACCGAAGGCGTTCGGGCTGATGCTGCTCGGGCTGGTCTTTCTGCTGGCCTGCCCGGCCACTCCCGCCGCGGCCGCCGCTCCGGCGCCCGGCGACGACGTCTGCGCCACCGAGCAGCTGGCCAAGGCCCAGGTGACCGCGTCCGTACGACTCGATCATGACGGCCAGGACTACTCGATGGCCGAGAGCGTCTTCGTCGTCAAGGTCCCCACCTCCTGGAAGCGGTCCTCGAACCTGCTGCTCAACGGCGATACGGAGCCGTACCGCGCCGCCATGCGCTGCCTCTTCCGGGATCCCGCCACGACCGTCCCCTACCGCGACTCGGAATGGCGCTACCGAGCGCCGAAGATCTCTCTCGACAAGGCGTGGGTCGTCGTCGAGTACCGGGCCTCGACCTGGGTGAACGACCTCAGCGAGCGGGACTTCGGACCGTGGCGCATCGAGGCCGGCAAGCGTTTCTGGACGCTGAGGCTGATCCATCCGCGGGCTCTCGCCGGGTCCTGGTGGAAAGAGGTCGAGGTCGACCTCGGTGAACGGGCCGCGCGGTCCGTCTCACCCGCCCCGGCCGCCGGATCGGCCGGTCTGCTGACCTGGACGCAGACCAAGGCCGGCCACCGGCCCCCCGAGGTGCGCCTGTTGCTCCAGCCGCCCGCCGCCAAGGCGATGGCGGCCAGGTGGAGCACGTACCCCTGGTACATCTACTCCGCGTTCGCCTGGATGACCTGGGACTTCGCGGTGTTCGCGATGCTGCTCGCCACGCTGTGGCAGCTGCGGCGTGATGCCGTCTCGTCGCTACCGACACCGGCCGAGGAAGCGGCTCGCCGGAACCTGCTGCTGTGGGCCTGGCTCCTGTTCGCCGTCATGCTCGCCTACGCGCTCGACGACAATCTGCTGAACCACCTCAGGCAGACGCTGGGTTCCGGCGATTTCTGGTCGCAGAACCGCATATCCATCCATCTGCTGCTGTCCACCGCCATGGGCGGGCTGATGTGTCTCTTCGGAAAGCCACGGCTCGTCGCCACGGTCTCTGTGCTGCTCTCCGGTGCGTACATCACCGCGGTGGCGCTCACCCCCGAGACCTTCGCCCTGCCCCACCGCTTCGCCCTGGACTGGGAGAGCGACCCGGAGGGTGTCGACCGGCTCGCCGCCACCGGCGGCGCCTACTGGCTGGCCCTGGCCTGCGCCGCCCTCGCCTTCATCTGGCTGGTCGGCGTCGTGTCCTGCGCGCTGCGGCTGTGGCGGTCCTTCGCCACTCCCCCTGCGGCCACCTCCCCCGGCCGCTTCCCGCACAGCGTTCTCGGCCTGCTCGCTCTCTTCGCGCTGTTCCTCCCGGCGGCGGGTCTGTGGGCGGCGGAGAACAACTGGGAGCGGATCAGCTGGCTCAGCACGCAGAAGAGCGACTGGAACTACGGTCATCGGCACACATACGATCTGTTCTGGGATCTCGCCTGGTTCGCGTCCGATCTGCCGGACTGGCTCGGTTTCACCATCTGGTGGTGGACGACTCCGATCGCCCTGCTCGCCGTACTGCGTGCGCGGTCGGCGGCGCCCCACGCCACCGTCTCCGCCCCGTCGAGGACGGAATGGCTGGTCCTCCGGGTCTTCTTCGTGATCGGGGTGGCCCCCGTGATGGGCTGGTACGGCGGCACTCCGGTCCCGCTGATATCCCTGTTCGTGTTCTGGCTGACGCTGTCCGGGCTGCTCGCCCTCGGCCGATGGCGTTCGGTCCTCGCCCAGGAGCTGGTGCCCGGCGTTCCGCTGCTCAGCGTGGTGAAGGACGGCGACCGGCAGCGGCTCATCGGATCGGCCCGCCGCCAGCGGGAGCTGCACGCTCAGCTGCGCCGGCTGGAACAGGGGCAGGGCGACAAGGAGCGCGCGGCCATCGAGCGGACGCTCGACCGCCTGCACCGCTGGACACCACCCCACGCGACGCATCCGCACACCCGGGTGCCGCTGCCGGACTCGGTGCGGCCGGTGGAGCTGGCGCTCGCCTGGGGCCCACGGGCGACGTGGCTGGGCAATGCCGGCCGGGCGGCGTTCTTCGCCTCGCTCTTCGGGCTGCCCGCCACCGCCGTGCTGTTCTGGGCGGACCAGGTCAAGGGGGTGCTCTGGGCGGACATGTTCAGTGCGCGCTTCGGCCTGGCGGGCTTCGTCGAGTACGTGATCAGTCAGCAGATCGTCTGGGCATGCGCCGGGTTCACCCTCGGCGCGCTGTGGCGGGTGCTGCCCGGCCGGCGCGGCCCTGTCCGGGCGCTGGGACTGTCGCTGACGTGCGCCCTGCCCGTCCTGGTCGACCGGCTGGGCAATGTGGCCTTCGGCCAGGCGGTCGGCACGAGCACCCTGTGGGCGTCCCTGCTGCTCCTCGTCCTGTCCCTCAGTGGCGTCGCGATGGACGTCGACACCTTCCGTTCGGAGAAGCACTACTGGCCGACCCGGGCGGGGCTGCTGCTCTCCCTCTACCAGTTGCGTACGGCGTCCGTGCAGATCGCCTTCTTCGTCGCCCAGGTCGTGGCACTGCTGTCGATCTGGCAGCAGGTGCGCACCGGCGCGTCGCCCTCACCGGGGCCCCAGCCGCCCGAGCAGATGAGGGGCGGCGGCGGTTCGCCGTAGCGGGTGCTCGCCCCGGACGGGTCACGCCCGGCGCGGGGTCAGCTGAGGCCGGCGCTTCTGGCTCGTTTTACCGCGGGGGCGATGGCCTTGGCGACCGCTTCGATGTCCGCCCTGGTCGAGGTGTGGCCGAGGGAGAAGCGCAGGGTGCCCCTGGCCAGGTCGGGGTCGCTGCCGGTGGCCAGCAGGACATGGCTGGGCTGGGCCACGCCCGCCGTGCAGGCCGAGCCCGTCGAGCACTCGATGCCCTGGGCGTCCAGGAGCAGGAGCAGCGAGTCCCCCTCGCAGCCGGGGAAGCTGAAGTGGGCGTTGGCCGGGAGGCGGTGGTCGGGGTCGCCGCCGAGGACCGCGTCGGGGACGGCGTCGCATACGGCCTTGATCAGTTCGTCCCGCAGGGCGCCGATCTCGCGGGCGAAGTCCTCGCGCCGCTGCGCGGCCAGCCGGCCCGCGACGGCGAAGGCGGCGATGGCGGGGACGTCGAGGGTGCCTGAGCGCACATGACGCTCCTGGCCGCCGCCGTGCAGCACGGGTACGGGGGTGTGCTCGCGGCCGAGCAGCAGGGCGCCGATGCCGTAGGGGCCGCCGATCTTGTGGCCGGAAACGGTCATCGCGGCCAGTCCCGAGGCGGCGAAGTCCAGTTCCGTCTGGCCGAAGGCCTGCACGGCGTCGGAGTGCAGCGGAATGTCGAATTCCGCCGCCACATCGGCCAGTTCACGGACCGGCAGGATGGTGCCGATCTCGTTGTTGGCCCACATGACGGTGGCGAGGGCGACGTCCTGGGGGTTCCGTTCGATGGCCGCGCGCAGCGTCTCGGGGAGGACCCGGCCGTAGGCGTCGACCGGCAGGTACTCGACGGTCGCGCCCTCGTGTTCGCCGAGCCAGTCGACGGCGTCCAGGACGGCGTGGTGCTCCACCGGGCTGGCCAGCACCCTGGTCCTGGCGGGGTCGGCGTCGCGGCGGGACCAGTACAGGCCCTTCACGGCGAGGTTGTCCGCCTCCGTGCCGCCCGAGGTGAAGACCACCTCGCTGGGCCGTGCGCCGAGGGCCTCCGCGAGCGTCTCGCGGGCCTCCTCGACGGTACGGCGGGCCCGGCGCCCGGCGGCATGGAGCGAGGAGGCGTTGCCGGCGAAGGCGAACTGGGCGGTCATCGCCTCGATCGCCTCCGGCAGCATCGGAGTGGTCGCGGCGTGGTCGAGGTAAGCCATGGTGGGCTCGATTCTACGAGCCGCGGGCCCGCCGTCACGCAGCCGGTCCCGCGGTGGCCGGTGGACGCCACGCGGCCCGTCCGCCACTCGGCCCGTTCAGTCGCGCGGCCCGTCCGTCGCGCGGCCCGTTCAGTCGCGCGGCCCGTCCGTCGCGCGGCCCGTTCAGTCGCGCGGCCCGTTCAGTCGCGTGGCGCGCGGGCCAGTTGGCGGGCCTGGGCGACCAGGCGGTCCGCGCTGTCCCAGACCTCCGCGTCCTCCTCCAGGAAGCCGCCGGCGAGGTTACGGGTGGTGATGGCGACCCGCAGCGGCCCGGGCGCCGGGCGGCAGCGGACATGGATGGTCAGCTCGATGGTCGGGGTCCAGCCCCGCAGGCCCAGCTCGAACGAGGTCGGCGGCAGCGCGTCCACGGTGAGCAGCAGCGAGAGCGGATCGGCGTCGCGGCCGTCCGCGAGGGCGAACCAGGCGCGCATCTCCCCCGTACCGGAGGGCGCGCCCACGGCCCAGCCGATCGTGGCCGGGTCGATCCTCATGGCGAGCCGGTCGATCATCGAGAAGTCGCCGGGCTGCGACGGCCCGTCCGCGGTACTGACGCAGTGCTCCAGCGGCGGGATCGCGGGCGGCTTCGCCGTCGTCCGTACGTCGTCGGGCAGCGTCTCCAGATCTCCGTAGGAGGCGAGGACCCGGATCCGCTCGACCTCGCTGCCGTCCTCCTCGGTCTGGAAGAGGGACGCCTGACCGGTGGAGAGCGTACGGCCGGACCGTATGGTCTCGGTTCGCACCACGGCGGGGCCGGGCACCGACGGGGTGAGGTAGTGCGCCGAGACGGCGAACGGATGGGGATGCGGCAGGGCGTCACCGAGGGCGCGGCCGATCGTCGCCAGCAGATAGCCGCCGTTGAGTACGTTCATGATCGTCCAGCCCGGGGAGAGCTGCGCGTCATAGACGCCCGGTTCACGCGGGGTGACAGCGGTGCCACGGTCGAACTCGCTGTCCCCGATGGATGCCTGTGCCATGACAGGTAACCGTACAACAGGATCATACTAAGCGGTAGCTTAACCTCGGGCCGGGGTGGTCTCCTCGGCCGCGTCCGAGCGCCGGTTCCAGGCGCGCGGCGCCCGCCAGTGGAAACGCATCGCCAGTAGCCGCAGAAGGAAGGCGGTCAGTACGGCGAGACCGCTGGTCAGCGCGTTCAGCGTGTCGAAGCGGATGCAGAGCGCCACCATCGTGGCGCCGACGATGGCCGGGACGGCGTACAGATCGCGGTCCCAGCGCAGCAGTGAGGGCACCTCGTTGGCGAGGACGTCGCGCAGCACACCGCCGCCGACCGCCGTGGCCAGACCGAGCACCACCGAGGCGGTGAGGCCGAGGCCGTACTCGTACGCCTTGGTGGTGCCCGTGACACAGAAGAGGCCGAGCCCCGCCGCGTCGAAGACATTGACCGAGCCCTGGATGCGCTCGACCTGGGGATGCAGGAAGAACACCAGGGTGGTCGCCACCAGGGGCATGGAGAAGTAGCCGAGATCGGTGAAGGCGGCCGGCGGGACGGCACCGATGATCAGGTCGCGGAGCAGCCCCCCGCCCAGCGCGGTGATCTCGGCCAGCACCGCCATACCGAAGACGTCGAAGTTCTTGCGTACGGCGAGCAGCGCGCCGGATATCGCGAAGACGAAGATGCCCGCGAGGTCGAGCGCGTGCTGGACGGAGGGCGTGACGAGGTCGTGGAACACCTGTTCATTGTGCCGGGAAGCAGAACAGCCCCGGCCGGCCCATCCGCTGGGCCGGCCGGGGCTGTTTCCTGGCCTACTCCTTGACCGGGGCTCCCGCGTCCTTGGAGACCTCGCCGGCCGAGTCCGCGGCCGGGTCCTCGGACGTTCCGGCCGGCACGTCCGCCAGCTCGATCGTCTCGCGGTCCGCCAGGTCCGACAGCAGCACCGTGTCCTCGGGGTGCTGGTCCGGAGCGTTCTCCGGGTGGTGGCAGGCCGCCTGGTGGCCCAGGGCGAGCTGGATCAGCGGCGGCTCGGTCGTCTTGCAGATCTCTGTCGCCTTCCAGCACCGGGTGTGGAAGCGGCAGCCGCTCGGCGGCGAGATCGGCGACGGCACATCGCCCTTGAGCAGGATCCGGTCGCTCTTCGCCCCGCGCCTGCCCGGGTCGGGCACCGGCACGGCGGAGAGCAGCGCCTTGGTGTACGGGTGCATCGGCGACTCGTACAGCGACTTGCGGTCCGACAGCTCGACGATCTTGCCGAGGTACATCACCGCGATCCGGTCCGAGACATGGCGGATGACCGACAGGTCGTGCGCGATGATCACGTACGTCAGACCCAGCTCGTCCTGGAGGTCGTCCAGCAGGTTCACCACCTGCGCCTGAATCGACACGTCCAGCGCCGAGACCGGCTCGTCGGCGACGACCAGCTTCGGGTTGAGCGCGAGCGCCCGCGCGATCCCGATGCGCTGCCGCTGACCGCCGGAGAACTCGTGCGGATAGCGGTTGTAGTGCTCGGGGCTGAGGCCCACCAGCTCCAGCAGCCGCTGGACCTCCCGCTTCACGCCGCCCTCGGGCTCGATGCCCTGGAGCTTGAAGGGGGTGCTGACGATCCCGCCGATGGTGTGGCGCGGGTTCAGCGAACCGTACGGGTCCTGGAAGATCATCTGGACGTCACGGCGCATCGGCCGCATCGCGCCGGCGGACAGATGCGTGATGTCCCGCCCCTGGAACTCGACCTTTCCAGCGGTCGGTTCGAGCAGCCGGGTGATCAGCCGGCCCATGGTCGACTTGCCACAGCCCGACTCGCCGACCACACCGAGGGTCTCCCCCGGGCGCACGTCGAAGGAGAGTCCGTCGACCGCCTGGACCGCCCCCACCTTGCGCTTGAGCACACCCTTGGTGATCGGGAAGTGCTTGACCAGGCCGGTGACCTTGAGGAGCGGCTCGGGTCCGGAACTGTCCGACGCCTGCTGCGGAATCTTCTTGCTCAGATCAGTCACAGCTTCGGCGCAATCTCTTCGGTCCAGATCTGTTCCCGCTCCGCCGGCGACATGTGGCAGGCGGAGAAGTGCCCGTCGGTGATCTGCCGCAGCTCCGGACGCTCGGTGCGGGTGACGTTGTCCTTGGGGATGTCGGCGTACGGGCAGCGCGGATGGAAGGCGCAGCCGGACGGCACGTTGATCAGACTGGGCGGGGTGCCCTTGACCGGCACCAGCCGTTCGGTCTGTTCCCGGTCGATGCGGGGCATCGAGCCCAGCAGGCCCCAGGTGTAGGGGTGCTGCGGCTGGTAGAAGACCTTCTCGGCGGATCCGCGCTCGATGCAGCGGCCGGCGTACATCACCAGCAGGTCGTCCGCGATCTCGGCGACGACGCCCAGGTCGTGGGTGATGATGACGACCGCCGACCTGAACTCCTTCTGCAGATCGCGGATGAGGTCGAGGATCTGTGCCTGGACGGTCACGTCCAGGGCCGTCGTCGGCTCGTCGGCGATCAGCAGCTCGGGGTTATTGACCAGGGCCATCGCGATCATCGCGCGCTGGCGCATACCGCCGGAGAACTGGTGCGGGAAGTCGTGGAAGCGCCGGGCGGGCTCGGGGATCCCGACCCGGTCGAGCATGTCGACGGCCCGCTTCTTGGCGGTCTTCTTGTCGACCGCGTTGTGGACGCGGTAGGCCTCCACGATCTGCGCGCCGATGCTGTAGTACGGGTGCAGCGCGGACAGCGGGTCCTGGAAGATCATCGCCATCTTCCGGCCACGCAGCTTGCGCACCCGCTCGGCTCCGGCGCCGATCAGCTCCTCGCCGTCCAGCCAGATCTCACCGGAGATCCGGGCCCGCTCGGAGTTGTGCAGGCCCATGATGCCCAGCGAGGTCACGGACTTGCCCGAGCCGGACTCGCCGACGATGCCGAGCGTCTGGCCGGCCTTCAGGTCGAAGCTGACGCCGTCGACGGACTTCACCAGGCCGTCGTCGGTGTCGAAGTGGATGCGGAGGTCCCGTACGGACAGGAACTTCTCGGCGGCACCCGCGGAATCCGTACCCGTGCTCGTCCCCGTGGCGGCCTCGTCCGCGTCCGTCTTGCGTACGTCGCTCATGAGAGCCTCACCCGGGGGTCGATCGCGGCGTACACAAGGTCCACCAGCAGGTTGCAGACAACGATGAAGAAGGCGGCGACGATCGTCACACCCATCACCTTGGGCAGGTCGCTCTGGATCACGCCCTGGATGGCGTAGGCGCCCATGCCCTGGAAGCTGAAGACGCGCTCGGTGATGACCGCGCCACCGAGCAGCAGTGCGAAGTCCATGCCGAAGATGGTGACGAGCGGGGTCAGCGCGGCGCGCAGGCCGTGCTTGAAGATCACCTTGCGCTCGCGCAGACCCTTGGCCCGCGCGGTTCTGATGTAGTCCTCGCCCATCGTCTCCAGCATCCCGGCTCGGGTGAGCCGTGCGTAGAGCGCCGAGTAGAGGAAGGCGAGCGTGCACCAGGGAAGAATCAGATTCCAGGCCCATTCGGCCGGATTCTCGGTGAACGGTACGAACTCGATGCTGTCCCAGATCGTCCAGTGGAAGCTGAACAGGGCGGCGGCGACCAGGCCGGTGAAGAACATCGGCAGCGAGACGCCGGCCAGGGCGACGGCCATGGCGAGCCGGTCGAAGATCGATCCCCGCTTGAGCGCGGAGAGCACACCGATGGCGACACCGGAGATGACCCAGAGCACCGCTGCGCCGACGGCGAGCGACAGGGTCACCGGTATGCGGCGGAGGATCTCGGGCCAGATCTCGACATGGGTCTTGAACGAGTAGCCGAAGCAGGGGACGTGACAGACCGAGGGGTTGGGGCCGAAGTTGTACTCGGCACCGACCACGATGGCCTTGATGAAGTCCCAGTACTGGAGGTAGACGGGCTGGTCGAGCCCCAGATTCTTCTTGACAGCGGCGATGGCGTCCGGGGTAGGACTCTTGCCGATGTACTGGGCGGCCAGCGAGTCGGTCGTCTGCCCGCCGAGACGGGGCACGAGGAAGAAGATCGCGAACGTGACTGCGCTGACCACCAGCAGCAGCAACACCGCGGCGAAGACGCGTCGGATGATGTACGCAGCCACAGCCGTTTGGTGCCGGGCCGTCCGGGCGGGGTACGCCCGGACGGCCCGACACCTTCACCTGCCTTTCGGGGGGTGCTGTTTTGATGTACAGGTGTTACGTGGTGTCACCGGGATCACCCGGTGTCACCGTCACTTGGACGAGGTCATCAGCACGTAGTCGTACATGCCGAGGTAGGCCTCGGTGACCGTGACGTTGGCCGCGGAGTCCGGCCGGTAGAGCAGGTTCTTGCGGTAGAACAGCGGAACGACCGAGGCGTTCTCCATGACGAGCTGGTCGACGTTGCCCCAGGCCGCCTGGCGGGCCGCGGGGTCAACGGTGCCGATGCCGTCGGACAGCGCCTTGTTGATCTTCGGGTCGTTCAGCTCCATCAGGTTCGTGCCACCGGACGGCTTGATGGCCGAACCGTTCACGATCTGGTCGAGGAAACCGAAGCCGGTCGGCCAGTCGGCACCCCAGGCCATCATCATGAGGCCCGCGTTGTTCTTGTGGACCCAGTCCGGCACACCGGCGAAGTCCGTGAAGTACTTGTCGGACGGGAAGGTCTTGATCTCCGCCGCGATCCCGACCTTCTTCAGGCTCTCCTGGATCTGGGTGGCCACGGTGACCTCGTCGGGACGGTCCGCACGGGCCGTCAGCGTGGTCTTGAAGCCGCCCGGCTTGCCACAGGCGGTGAGAGCCGCCTTGGACTTGGCCGCGTCGCCCTTGTTGCCCGGCGTCGCGTACAGGTCGAACTTCTTGTAACCGCTCACCGACGGCGGGATCAGCGTGGTCGCAGGGTCACCCTTGACCGAGCCGCCGATGGAGTTGACCGCGCCGGCCTTGTCGACCGCGTACTGCACGGCCTTGCGGCAGTCGGCGTTGTCGAACGGCTTCACGTTGACGTTCATCGCCATGTACTGGAGCGCGCCCGCGTACGGGTTGTCCGTCTTGGCCTTCTCGGCGGCCTTGACGAGCACCTTCGGCTGCGTCTTGGCCTGGAGGCCGGTGCCGCCGACGTCCGCCGTGATCGAGTCGTTGAGCAGGTGCTCGTCGATCGTGGTGGCGTTGACGTTGAACTTCAGCTCGATCTTGTCCGGCAGAGCCTTGCGGATCGGGTCGTTCGCCTGGTCCCACTCGGGGTTCCGGGAGAGGGTCGCGCCGCTGCTCTCGCTGTACGAGTCGAACTTGTACGGGCCGGAGGAGACGATGTTCTGGACGTACTCGGCACCCTTGTCGGCCTTCTGCGGGACCGGAGCGGTCTGCGAGAAGGCGGCCAGGTAGTCCATGTCCGCGAACGGCTTGTTGAGCTTGAAGACGATCGTGTAGTCGTCCGGGGTCTCGATGGACTTCAGACCCTCGGGGGACTTGTCCTTGTACGGACCCTTGTACTTGTCGCCGCCCTCAAGGTACGCCTTGAAGTAGGTCGGACCGTTGGACAGCGCCTCGGGCGCGAAGTTGCTGCGCTCGACGGCGTACTTGACGTCCTTCGAGGTGATCTCGGTGCCGTCCTGGTACTTGACGCCCTTGCGGAGCGTGTAGGTCCAGGTCTTGGCGTCCGCGCTCGCCTTGCCGAGTCCGGTCGCGAGGTCGGGGACGACCTCGAGACCCTCCTTGCCGGCGGCCGGCTTGAAGGTGACCAGGGAACGGCCGTACAGACGGGAGAAGTTCTGCACCCAGCCGTAGTACGTGTTGCCCGGGTCCAGGGAGTCGGGACCACTGGAGTGCTCGTAGGTGACCGTCCCCCCCTTCTTGTCGGTCGCGTTGACGATGCTCGACATCGCGGCATCGACCTTGGCACTGCCGCCACCGCCGCTGCTGTCGTCAGTGTCCTTGTCGGAGCTGCCACAGGCACTCGCACCGAGCGCCATGGCCAGCGTCACGGCGATGGCCGCTGCCGTCTTTCTGCTGTTCATCCTGAGGAAAGCCCCCTCGATTGACCGATGCGGCAGGGCCGCTATTACTTGCCACGGGGGTCGAGTGCGTCACGCAGCCCGTCCCCCAGCAGATTGAAGGCCAGCACGGTGATGAAGATCGCCATGCCGGGGATGATCATGAACATCGGGTCGACCTGGTAGAGATCGACCGCGGTGGACAGCATGCCGCCCCATGAAGACTGCGGTGGAGCGATACCGACCCCAAGGAAGCTGAGAGAAGCCTCGAAGAGGATGTTGGTGGGGATCAGCAGCGTCGAGTAGACGAGGATCGGCGCGACCAGGTTGGGCAGCAGCTCGCGGAACAGGATGAACGGGCCGCGTGCGCCCAGGGACCTGGCCGCCTCCACGAACTCCCGCTCACGCAGGCTCAGCGTCTGCGCGCGCACGATCCGGCCGATGTACGGCCAGCTGAAGAAGCCGATGACGAAGATCAGCACCGCGATGCGCAGCGGAAGCCCTTCCAGGCCGAACGCGCTGCCCTGGAGCGATGCCGAGATGGAGATCGCGAAGAGAAGCAGCGGGAAGGCGAGGAAGGTGTCCATCATGCGGCTGATGGCGCTGTCCACCCAGCCGCCGTAGAAGCCCGCCACCACGCCCATCACGACGCCGATGACGACCGACAGCACCGTGGATCCCGCCGCGACCACCAGGGAGACCCAGGAGCCCTCGATGATGCGGGCCAGGATGTCGCGGCCGGTCTGCGGCTCGACGCCCAGCGGGTGATCCCAGCTGATGCCGCCGAAGCTGCCCTTGGGTGCGAGCAGGGTGGGGTCGACCAGGTCCTGGTTGAAGGCATTGGGGTCGAGCCCGAACACCGCCTGGATCGGCTTGGAGAGTACGGCGACAAGAACCAGCAGGATCACGATGACGCCGCCCGCTACGGCGACCTTGTCCCGCTTGAAACGCGTCCACGCGATCCGGCCGAGCGAACGGCCCTCGATCTGCTTGCCCCCGGCGCCTTCCAGCACCGCTTCCGGCTGCGCTCGCGCCGCCGACCCGGTGGTCTCGATAGGTGCCGTCATTGCGCTGGAGACCCCTCTCGGCCGACGGTGGCCGGCCCATGACCGCCGCTGTAGCGGCTCTTTCACATCACATGTCGCATGTGGTCCGCCCGGACGGGAACCGCTGATGTCAGCGCATCGTCCATGAAGTCGGGACCACCTGCTGCAGGGAGTCTTCAGCGACTTTGCGATCACCCGCCAGACCTGACGGGGAATGTTTGCTCAAACGTGATGCGCTCAGAGGGTTTCCGTTATCCGGACGCCGCGCGGCTCTCAGCGGACCATCTCGGTCGCTATTCCCCCAGATCGGACATGTCGCCCTACTGCCGCTATGCAGCGCGGAACGGGGGCATCCGCCGACCGCGTCCCGGGCGCACGCCGGGTGTTCAGTAGGCGCGTGAGGCGGGCGGGGGGTAGCCGTAACCGGACGGCGGCGCCGGCGACACATGCGCCTCACGGTCGTAGAACGGGCGGGAGTTGGCACCCAGCCACATCGTCACCGGGTCGTACTCGTCGGACATCGCGACGGTGGAGACCGGCAGTCCGTCCGGGACGGCGGCGATCGACTGCCGCATCATCGCGCGTACGGACTCGACGGACGCCGGGCTCGTGTCGTACAGATCGAGGCCGATCGCCAGATACGGGGCGCCGAGCGCCGGCTGCACCCAGGCGCGGCGCAGGGAGCGGACCGCCGGGGTGCGATGCGCGTTCTGCGTGAGCAGGGCGTAGAACTGCGGAAGCTCGATGGCCGGTTCGGAGAGCCGCAGCGGTCCCGCGGGCATCCGGTCGAGGCCGGTGGCGATGCGCCGCAGATCGAGCCAGGGGATGCCGACACCGCCGCCGGGTGCGTGCGGGTTGAGCCAGATTCCCCAGCGGTCGGGGTAGAGCGCGCGGGCGATCTCCTGGCCGGTGACCACTTCGTGCGCGCGGGTCCAGCCGCTGAGGGAGAGCTCCTGGGCGGAGGTGACACACGGGGCGTATCCCAGGCCGTCGATCTCCATGTTGCCGTACTGGGCGTCGGGCGCACCGGCCCGGCCGTGCCAGAGCAGCATCCAGACGCTGTCGTCGGCGAGGGCCTGGAGGAGCGCCTCGTACGCGTCGTGGCGCCCGGGCGTCACCTGGCGCAGCATGTGCTCGACCTGCCCGGCCGCCGCGGTGCCTGACGCGCTCACTCTGGGTTCCGCCCCTCTTCGATCCACCATTCGGCCGGCTCCCCCGGAGTCCCCCGCGGTGTGAGTCGTGGGCGGGCCCCTCCGGGCGACCGGTGCCGGCCCCACCCATCAAACCAGCTTAGGCGGCGGTCCTGACACTGACTTGACATCGGGCGTGCCCACCGGACAGGCGGCCGGCCCTTCCGGGCCGGTGCCTGTCCCTTTTGGGCGGACCCGCGCTCCAGGTCAGGCGTACCCACGCTCGAAGAACGGACGCACTTTCGCCAGCAGCCAGTCGCCCACCGGGTCCTGGGCGACGTCCAGCAGCACGAGATTGACGGGCCAGCTCACCCCCACCCGGCCCAGCGCGCGGCCGAGCGCGTCCATCGGGGCGTTGCGGTCGGCCGCCTCCCAGGAGGAGAGCTGGACACCTATGAAGAGCACCGGCGCCTCACCCTCGACGCTGGCGAGCGCGCGGCGGGCGGAGAGCACGACACCGGAGGACTCGAACTCGCTCGCGGCGGCGGTGAGGAAGTCGACCGGGTCCTCCTGCCAGTCCGGCTCGAAGAGCCGGACCCGGCCGCCGCTCGCCGGGCCGTCGAGCGGGGTGCGGCCCGCCCGGCACAGCTCGGCGACGGCGGGCGGCGGCAGCGGCAGTCCGACCGCGCCGCCCGGGTTGACCGCGATCCCGAGCTGCGGGGGCAGGCCCCGGGCGAAATCGCGGGCCGGTGCGACGGCGAAGGACATATGGGCGCCGGCGCTCTGCAGGAACTGCTGCTCGGAGCTGAACACCGGGACGTACGGGGCGCCCTCGATCTCCATCGTCGGCAGATCGAGGTCGCGGCTCTCGGGGCCCCCGCCGTTGGGGAGCGGCACCCAGACCTGGCTCCGCCCCAGCACCTCGATCAGCCGCCCGCCCGCCGTGTCGCTCCCGAGCGAGGCGGCGAGCACCTCTTCGAGCTCGTTGCCCGGCCATGCTGCGTTCACAGTCATTCCCCTCCACCCTCGACCTTGCCGCAGCACCCTAACGCCGCAGGCCGGAACGTGCGCCAGTGCGCGATGGGCGATACGCGGGCCGGGCGGTGGGAGGTGCGGGGCCGGGCGGTGAAAGGTGCGGGCCCGGCCCCGGAGCGACAGGCGCTCACTCCCCCCGCAACGCCGGGAAGGCGATCCTGCCCAGCGCTGCCGCCGCGTCCCGGTCCAGGATGACCGCTGTGGCGCAGCCACGGGGAAGGCGGCCGGTCTCCGCGCCGCCGAGCAGCCGGCCGACGGCGCGGCGGTGGCGGGCGAAGGCGTAGCCGGAGACTCCGCGGCCGCGCTCGAGCTGGCCCGCGCGGGCCACCTCGGGGGTGACGTCCAGCAGGACGAGATGGAGCCCGCGGCCGCGCCTGCGGGCCTCGCGGGCCAGCCAGCGCCGCACCCAGGTCTGCGTACCGCAGTCGTGGACGACAACGCTCACGCCGGAGCGCAGCGCGCGCCACAGCCCCCGGTAGTGGGCGATCCGGACGAACGGGCGGTAGACCGCGTACGGCAGCGAGCCGGGCAGCCGGCGCCGCCAGCGGTCCCTGGCGTCCTGGGAGTCGATCCCGCCGCCCTCGGCGGCCCGCCGGATCAGGGTGGACTTGCCGCTGCCGGGCAGCCCGGAGACGACCACCACGTCTCCCGCCGCGAAGACCAGGGCCGCCGGCACCCGGCCGCTCCTCCCCCGCAGATCCCGGACGACCGGCACCGGTCCGGTCACTACCTCCCTGGCGCCCTGCTGGGCGGGCACCCCCGCCGTCGTGGCATACGCGCCGGACCCCTGCGACATCATCGCCGTCCCCCTGTCAGCTCAGTCACCCTGGCCCAAGACCCTTGCCCATAAAGTGTAAAGAAATGGTAATGCGGCACAAGCTTTTCACGGTGTACGGCGAGTTGTGGACCGGCCGTCCCGTTCGGCCGCGACGCGTGCGATGATGTGCCCGCCAACTGCATACCGGCCGTTTGAATCCGCGCGGGAGAGTCCCGGTCACCGTGTGCGCCGGGCGCCGAAGGAGCAAGTTCCTCCCTTGAATCTCTCAGGCCCCGTACCGCGTGGATGAGGCAGATCTGAAAAGCGGGCCGCAGCTGTGCGGCTCCACCCAAGGTGCAAGTCATGACCGTCTTTACGTGTGGTCGTGATGAACCTCTCAGGTTCCGATGACAGATGGGGAGGACCGTCCTCGCCGTCATGCCCTGGGAGCCACACCGATGAGCCACGTCCCCCCGAGCAGCACCCCCAGCAGCCCCCGTCTCACCGCGCTCGACGCGGTGCACCGTGCGCTGGGCGCGACCATGACCGACTTCGCGGGCTGGGACATGCCGCTGCGGTACGGCAGTGAGCGCGACGAGCACAACGCCGTCCGCACGAGGGCCGGTCTCTTCGACCTCTCCCACATGGGCGAGATCACCGTCTCGGGACCGGCGGCCGCACAGCTCCTCGACTACGCGCTCGTCGGCAACATCGGCTCCGTCGCCGTCGGCCGCGCCCGCTACACGATGATCTGCCAGGAGGACGGCGGGATCCTCGACGACCTGATCGTCTACCGCCTCGCCGAGGACACTCCCGGTGCGGACACCTTCATGGTCGTCGCCAACGCCTCCAACGCGCAGACCGTGCTGGACGCGCTGACCGCCCGCGCGGCTGGCTTCGACGCCGAGGTGCGCGACGACCGCGACGCGTACGCCCTGCTCGCCGTCCAGGGCCCCGAGTCCCCGGGCATCCTGAAGTCGCTGACCGACGCCGACCTGGACGGGCTCAAGTACTACGCGGGCCTGCCCGGCACCGTCGCCGCTGTCCCGGCGCTGATCGCGCGGACCGGCTACACCGGCGAGGACGGCTTCGAGCTGTTCGTCGAGCCCCGGTACGCCGAGCGGCTCTGGCAGGCGCTGACCGAGGCCGGCGAGGGCGTCGGCCTGGTGCCCTGCGGGCTGTCCTGCCGTGACACCCTCCGCCTCGAAGCGGGCATGCCGCTGTACGGGAACGAGCTGACCACCGGACTGACCCCGTTCGACGCGGGCCTCGGCCGGGTCGTCAAGTTCGAGAAGACCTCGAACGACGGCGACTTCGTCGGGCGTACGGCCCTGACGGCCGCCGCCGAGCGCGCCGCGAGCGCCCCGCCGCGCAAGCTGGTCGGCCTGGTCGCCGAGGGCCGCCGCGTCCCGCGCGCCGGCTACCAGGTCGTCGCCGGCGGCGCGGTCGTCGGCGAGGTCACCTCGGGCGCTCCTTCCCCGACCCTGGGCAAGCCGATCGCCATGGCGTATGTCGACGCCTCGCACGCCGAGCCCGGCACGGCCGGTGTCGGGGTCGACATCCGCGGTTCGCACGAGCCGTACGAGGTCGTGGCGCTGCCCTTCTACAAGCGCCAGAAGTGATACGGACGTCTCGGTCCGTAAGACATCTGTTCCTCAGCACTCCCCCGCGTACAGGAGAATTCAGGTCATGAGCAACCCCCAGCAGCTGCGCTACAGCAAGGAGCACGAGTGGCTGACGGCCGCCGAGGAGGGCGTGTCGACAGTCGGTATCACGGAGCACGCGGCGAACGCCCTCGGCGATGTCGTGTACGTCCAGCTCCCGGAGGTCGGTGACACGGTCACCGCGGGCGAGACCTGCGGTGAGCTGGAGTCGACCAAGTCGGTCAGCGATCTGTACGCCCCGGTGACCGGCGAGGTCGTCGAAGCGAACCAGGACGTCGTGGACGACCCCTCGCTGGTGAACTCCGCTCCCTATGAGGGCGGCTGGCTGTTCAAGGTACGCGTCACGGAGGAGCCGAAGGACCTGCTCTCCGCCGACGAGTACACAGAGTTTTCCGGCAACTGACGTACCTCGGCACCTGAGACCCAAGGGACTGTGATGTCTTCGAAGTCGCTTCTGAACACCTCGCTCCACGAGCTCGACCCGGACGTCGCCGCCGCCGTCGACGCCGAGCTCGACCGTCAGCAGTCCACCCTCGAAATGATCGCCTCGGAGAACTTCGCTCCGGTCGCGGTCATGGAGGCCCAGGGCTCCGTCCTGACCAACAAGTACGCCGAGGGCTACCCCGGGCGCCGCTACTACGGCGGCTGTGAGCATGTCGATGTGATCGAGCAGATCGCCATCGACCGCGTCAAGGCGCTGTTCGGCGCCGAGCACGCCAATGTCCAGCCGCACTCGGGCGCCCAGGCGAACGCGGCCGCGATGTTCGCGCTGCTCTCCCCCGGCGACACGATCATGGGTCTGAACCTCGCCCACGGCGGGCATCTGACCCACGGCATGAAGATCAACTTCTCCGGCAAGCTCTACAACGTCGTCGCGTACCACGTGGACGACACGACCGGCCAGGTCGACATGGCCGAGGTCGAGCGGCTCGCCAAGGAGTCCCGCCCGAAGCTGATCGTGGCCGGCTGGTCGGCGTACCCCCGCCAGCTGGACTTCGCGGCCTTCCGCCGGATCGCGGACGAGGTCGGCGCGTACCTGATGGTCGACATGGCGCACTTCGCCGGTCTGGTCGCCGCGGGCCTGCACCCCAACCCGGTGCCGCACGCGCACGTCGTCACCACGACCACGCACAAGACCCTCGGCGGCCCGCGCGGCGGTGTGATCCTCTCCACCCAGGAGCTGGCCAAGAAGATCAACTCCGCGGTCTTCCCCGGTCAGCAGGGCGGCCCGCTGGAGCATGTCATCGCGGCCAAGGCGGTCTCCTTCAAGGTGGCGGCCACGGACGAGTTCAAGGAGCGCCAGCAGCGCACCCTGGACGGCGCCCGTATCCTCGCCGAGCGCCTGGTGCAGCCCGATGTGACCGAGGTGGGCGTCTCCGTCCTCTCCGGTGGCACGGACGTCCATCTGGTCCTCGTCGACCTGCGCCACTCCGAGCTGGACGGCCAGCAGGCCGAGGACCGGCTCCACGAGGTCGGCATCACGGTCAACCGGAACGCCGTCCCGAACGACCCGCGCCCCCCGATGGTCACCTCGGGTCTGCGGATCGGCACCCCGGCGCTCGCCACCCGCGGCTTCACCACCGAGGACTTCAGCGAGGTCGCGGACATCATCGCGGCGGCGCTCAAGCCGTCGTTCGACCGCGAGGCGCTGGCCGGCCGGGTCTCCGCCCTGGCCGCGAAGCACCCGCTGTACCCGGGCCTGTAGCCGTCCGTACGGCCTGAATTTCCGGGGCACCGCGCACACTGGACCGTGTCGCGTGGTGCCCCGCTCCACGCGCACCGTCATCTCCGCACCACCCCGGCAGACAACGGCGTCTACCAACCCAGCAAGGAGTACCACCGTGGCCATCTCGGTCTTCGACCTGTTCTCGATCGGTATCGGCCCGTCCAGCTCGCACACGGTCGGCCCGATGCGCGCGGCCCGTATGTTCGCCCGCCGCCTCAAGAACGAGGGCATGCTCGCGCACACCGCCTCCGTACGGGCCGAGCTGTACGGCTCGCTCGGCGCGACCGGCCACGGCCACGGCACCCCGAAGGCCGTCCTCCTCGGCCTGGAGGGCAACTCCCCGCGCACCGTCGACGTGGAGAACGCCGACGCCCAGGCGGAACGTATCCGCGCCGGCGGCCGGCTGAATCTGCTGGGGATGCACGAGATCGCCTTCGACGCCGACACGGACCTGGTGCTGCACCGCCGCAAGACCCTGCCGTACCACGCCAACGGCATGACGGTCTTCGCGTACGACGCCGACGGCGGCCCGCTCCTGGAGAAGACGTACTACTCGGTGGGCGGCGGCTTCGTCGTGGACGAGGACGCGGTCGGCGAGGACCGGATCAAGCTCGACGACACGGTGCTGACGTACCCCTTCCGCACCGGCGACGAACTGCTCCGGCTGTCGGCGGAGACGGGCCTGTCGATCTCCGCGCTGATGCTGGAGAACGAGAAGGCCTGGCGCACCGAGGACGAGATCCGGGCCGGGCTGCTGGAGATCTGGCGGGTTATGCAGGCGTGTGTCTCGCGCGGGATGGGCCGCGAGGGCATCCTGCCCGGCGGCCTCAAGGTCCGCCGCCGCGCCGCCCACTCGGCACGCCAACTGCGTGCCGAGGGCGATCCGCAGGCCCACGCCATGGAGTGGATCACGCTCTACGCGATGGCCGTGAACGAGGAGAACGCCGCGGGCGGCCGCGTCGTCACCGCCCCCACCAACGGCGCGGCGGGCATCATCCCGGCCGTGCTGCACTACTACATGAACTTCGCGGCCGGCGGCGCCACCGAGCAGGAGAAGGACGAGAGCGTGGTCCGCTTCCTGCTCTCCGCCGGCGCCATCGGCATGCTCTTCAAGGAGAACGCCTCCATCTCCGGCGCCGAGGTCGGCTGCCAGGGCGAGGTCGGCTCGGCCTGCTCGATGGCCGCGGGCGCCCTCGCCGAGGTCCTGGGCGGCAGCACGGAACAGGTCGAGAACGCCGCCGAGATCGGCATGGAACACAACCTCGGCCTCACCTGCGACCCGGTCGGCGGCCTGGTGCAGATCCCGTGCATCGAGCGGAACGGCATGGCGGCGGTCAAGGCCGTCACGGCGGCGAAGATGGCCCTGCGCGGCGACGGCACCCACAAGGTCTCCCTCGACAAGGTCATCAAGACCATGAAGGAGACGGGCGCGGACATGTCCGTCAAATACAAGGAGACGGCACGCGGCGGCCTCGCGGTGAACATCATCGAGTGCTGAGATCTCCAGCAAACCGTCGTCGGCGGCGTTCGCCCAAGCCGAGTCGGTGCCGTACCCCCTTCTGTCGGACACCCACCTGCGCCTTGCCGCCGCCCTGCGCCTGCCCACCTTCCACGGGGCCGGCCAGGTGCGGCTCAAGCGCAGCGTCCTGGTCCTCGACCGGCAGCGGACCGTACGGCACGTGCTCTTCCCCGTCGGTGACATCCCGCACGCGGTACAGGAGGCGCGGCGGCTCGCGAGGACGCTCGCCGCCGGGCATGTCCGCCCGTGATCAGTACGGTTGCCGAGACGAAGCCGGTACTCCTACGGTGAGCGATGTGACGGACGAATCCACACGCGCGGCACGGCTCCTGGACGCCCAGGCCAAAGCGGCGTCGCTGTTCGCCGAGATCGAGACGCGGCACCTGGTCGCAGCGGGCCAGGGCGAACGCGCGGTCAGTGACCGGATCCGTGACCTGGCACAAGCGGATCGTGCGGTCCGGGCCGAACACCCTCCTGCCGTACCGTGAGAACCCACCGAACCGGGTCATCGGTGCGGACGACATCGTCTTCGCCGACTTCGGGCCGATCTTCGAGGAGTTCGAGGCCGACTTCGGGCGGACCTTCGTGCTCGGCGACGACCCCGTCAAGCACCGCCTGCGCGACGACCTGTCAACCGTCTTCGCAGCGGGCCGCCGAGCCTTCGAAGCAGACTCGGACATCACCGGCAAGCAGCTCTACGCCGAGGTCGAGCGGCTGGCGGCCGAAGCGGGCTGGCAGCTCGGCGGCTGGCACGGCGGCCACCTGGTGGGCGAGTTCCCGCCCGAGTACAACAACTGGGAGGACGTCGACTCCCACATCGTGCCCGCCAACGACAGGCCGCTGCGGCGCACGGACGAGGCGGGGCAGCTCCTTCACTGGATCCTGGAGATCCATCTCATCGACCGTGAGCGGGGCTTCGGGGGCTTCTACGAGGAACTGCTCGACCTCTGAAAGGGAATGGGCGTCACGGTGTGGGGTCGCGTCCGTCCCGTGGGCCGAAGGCTTCGAGAGCGTCTTCGTCGGTGGCGCGAGCGTGCAGGAAGTAGTCGGCCCACTCGGTAATGTCGGGGTAGGCGGAGTCCTGGCTGACCTGGATGGCAGCGGCCTCAATGTCGAAGTTCGTGGTTCGCAGGTCGACGCCCGGGCCCAGGACGGCCCAATGGGCACCGCTTCTTCCGTAGGGCATGCCGACGCTGCCGGGGTTGATGACGAGACGGCCGTGAGCGAGGCGGACGAACGGCATGTGGGTGTGGCCGCAGACCACGGTGCTGATGTCGGTATCGAGTCCGCCGAAGACTTCTTTCCACCGGTCGAGGCGAGAGTCGACCAGGACGACCTCTTCATCATTACGGGGCGTGGCATGGCAGAACAGCACCTTCCCCAGGCCGCGCACGGACAGGGAGAGTGATCGTGGCAATGAGCCGAGCAGGTCGAGGTGGTCCTCGCGGAGCTGTTCGGCGGCCCAGGGTGCGATCGGATCGGGGATCGAGTCGAGTTGCCCCCGGCGGTATTCAAGGAGTTCGCGGTCGGCGTTGCCGCTGATCCAGGCGACGCGGTCGCCGAGACCGGTCAGCAGGTCGAGAACCTGGGTCGGTTGCGGGCCGGCGGTGATGTCGCCGGTGAGCACGATGCGATCGGCGGCGCGCACCTCTGGTTCGGCGAGCACAGCCTCCAGGGCCGGCAGGACTCCGTGAATGTCGGACAGGACAGCTACTCGGTTCAGCATGGTCACCACTGTGGGGCGAAGAGGGCGGCCCCGGCAGTTTCTGTCGGGGCCGCCCTCGGCGTGTAGTGGGGTGCTGTAAATACGGGGTGCCGCTTTACCAGCGATACCAGCGGCCACGCTTTCCGCCGTGTGCGGCGGGACGGATGACGAAGCCGAGTACCCAGACGAGGAGCACGATGACGGCGATCCACCACAGGGCCTTGAGTGCGAAGCCCGCACCAAAAAGGATCAG
The DNA here is from genome assembly GCF_042882605.1 of Streptomyces sp. NPDC058198. Lineage (NCBI taxonomy): Bacteria > Bacillati > Actinomycetota > Actinomycetes > Kitasatosporales > Streptomycetaceae > Streptomyces > Streptomyces sp. NPDC058198. Next base: position 628,909 of record NZ_JBHVVP010000003.1, on the reverse strand, counting down.
GGCGAGCAGCAGAACGAGAAGAATAGGAACCATTGTTATCAACCTCCAGGCCAGCGAATGCCCCCGGTTCCACCCCCCACACCTGTTGATTCAGCTGCGTGGCGAAGCGTTTACGAGGTGCGGTCGTCAGGCGGCCCGGATGAGTTCGGCGCGACCGAACAGGAGCGCGTAGCCGGACGGGAGTTGGGCGAGGATACGGTCGAGGAGGCCGGGGCCGGCGAGGTGGGCGACGGTGGGGTAGGCGCCTTCGTACCGGATTCTTTCCAGCATCTGGCCGAACGTCATACCCGGCATCGTGGAGGCCTGTTCAGTCAGGGAAAACATCGGTGGAGTGGTTGCCTTTCTCGGGCGAGGGCGTCCAGGAGTCAGGTGTGCTCGGGGCGGCCGAAGAGGAGGTCGTAACCCGGAGGGAGCTGGAGCAGGACGCGGCGGGTGAGTTCCTCTCCCGCCGCGTCGGCGGTCACGCTCAGCACCGCACTGACGTCCCAGGTCGCGGTCTGTTCGGTGGCTCCCTCGATCCAGGCCGCGACGGCCCGCACGAACCGGTCCGCGGAGAGCGGTTCGGCGGCTTGAAGCGGATTAAGCAGGATCAGGGCGAAGGTCTCCGGGAGGCGGGCGGCCAGCTCGGCCCGGACCTCACCCACCAGATGCGCGCCCAGCAGGGCCAGAACGGTACGTGCTGCCCGTTCGGCTTCCTGGGACGTGCCGTACTCGCCGCGTTCCTGAACCTCTTCGAGGAACGCTTCCCATCGCATGACCACGGCTGCCCCCTTCGTCTCGGTACTGGTCGTCTCGGTACGAGTACGAGTACGAAGGCGGAGGACGGACTGGAGGGGGAGATCGCGTTCCGTCCTCCGCCGGTGGCACGAGCGAGTCGCGAAGGTGACTCAGCCGCTGATCTGCCGGCGCGCGGGCTCGCCGCCGATGACGATCTTGCGGGGCTTGGCACGCTCGGCGATCGGGATCCGCAGAGTCAGGACCCCGGCCTCGTAGTCGGCACTGATGCGCTCGGTGTCCAGGGTGTCGGCCAGCACCAGCTGGCGGGAGAAGACACCCAGGGGACGCTCGGAGAGCTCCATCTGCACGTCATCGGCCTTCGCGGCAGGCCGTCGCTCCGCCTTGACCGTCAGCATGTTGCGCTCGACGTCGATGTCGATCGCGTCCTTCGCGACACCGGGCAGGTCGAGGGCGATCACGTACTCCTCGCCTTCACGGTAGGCGTCCATCGGCATTGCCGAGGGCCTGGACCAGGTCCCGGTCGTGCCCGTCAGCTGCTGGGCGAGCCGGTCGAGTTCGCGGAACGGGTCGGTGCGCATCAACATCGCGAAACACCTCCAAAGGTTCAGGCAGGAACTGCCAATGCGCTTCTTCTGACACCGTTCTAACATGTCATCCAATCGATGACAAGTACGATGTCGTCAGACGGGTGACAGCCAGGAAAGGGACTCCATGACCACAGCCGACCAGCCCGGCGATCCCGCGTTCATCGTCGCCGCCGCAGCGGCGCTGAGCGCGATCAACGACGCCGTACGCACCGCGCAGACCCCCCAGACCCCGCAGGCTCCCCGGACCGGACAGCACCACGAGGCCGGACAGGCCCGTTCCGGGGAGGCCAGTTCCGGGGAGGCCCTGGCCGCCCTGCTTCTGCTGCGCGAGTTGCGCGAGCAGCTCGCCGGATGGGAACCAGGACTGATCGAAGCGGCCCGTACCGCGGGCGCCAGCTGGGCCGAGCTCGCCCATCCCCTCGGCGTCGCCAGCCGGCAGGCCGCCGAACGCCGCTACCTGCGCGTACGCCCCGGAACCCCCGGCACCACCGGCGAACAGCGCGTGCAGGCCACCCGCAGCCACCGCGCCGCCGACCGCACCGTCACCGCCTGGGCCCGCGGCAACGCCGCCGACCTGCGCCGGCTCGCCGGTCAGATCAGCTCCCTCACCGACCTCCCCGCAGCGTCCGGCGCGCCCCTCGCCAGACTCGCCGACGCCCTCGCCGACAACGACGCCGCCCACCTCATCGGCGCGCTCGCCGACACCCAGCCGCACCTGCGGGCACAGCACCCTGAGCTCGCGGCCCGTGTCGACACCGTCACCCGCCATACCGAAGGACTCCGCCAGAACAGCGGTGACCACCGCCGGACAGCCACCTGACACCGCGTGCGGCGCGGCGGGGGTGGTCGCGGGGTCAGCGGGTGGGGCGTTGGTCGATGCCGCTCGGGGGGCCGGTGGACGGCGTCGGGGAGGATTCCACGGCTCCCACGCCCCAGCCGTACGCCAGTTTGTGGACCTCGAGGACGAAGAAGGAGTCGGTGGACACGACGCCGTCGATCAGGTGCAGCCGGCGGTTCATCAGATCGGTGAAGTGGTCCGTGTCGCGGCAGATCACCTCGGCCATCACGTCGTACTGACCGGCCGTCATGATCACGTACGAGGTCTCGGGGAGGTCGCGCAGGCTGCGGCACACCTCCTGGGCGGTGCCCGGCCTGACCCGCATGCCGATCATCGCGAGCCGGTCGAAGCCGATCGTCAGCGGGTTGGCGATGCCGACGATCTGGAGGACTCCGGTCTCCTCAAGACGCTGCACCCGGTAGCGCACCGAGGAGGCCGGGATGCCCAGGTCGTCCGCGATCTGGCTGTAGGGACGGCGCCCGTCGGCCTGGAGGATGGCGATGATCCGCCGGTCCGTGGCATCGAGTGGGCCGGTGGGCGTACGGCTGGCCCGGTGGTCTCGCGGCGACGGGCCCGCCACCGCTCCGGGAGCCACGTCCTTGCCGTGGTCCCGGCTGTGGTCCCGGCTGTGGTCCTGGGTGTGGTCCTGGCCACCCATGCGCGTGTGTCCTCTCCGCGTGCGAAGCGTCGTGCGTCGTGCCTAGTGCGCCGTGCGTCGTGCTCGTGCGTCGTGCTGACGGCGTGTGGTCAGGAGTCGAAACCGAGCCCCAGCCGGTCCAGCGTACGGAGCCACAGGTTGCGGCGTCCGTGCAGGTCCTCGCGGGCCATCGACCACCGGGTGGCCTGGATGCCGAGATAACGCACCGGTTCGGGGGGAAACGGCAGCGGTCTGCGGCGGATCATGCGGAGCGAGGTACGTTCGGTGGCGCGGCCCTCCAGCAGGTCGAGCATCACCTCGGCGCCGAACCGGGTCGCGCCGACGCCGAGCCCGGTGAAGCCGAGCGCGTAGCCGACCCGGCCGCCGGAGGCCGTGCCCGCGAACATGCAGAAGCTCGTGGTGGAGTCGATGACACCGCCCCACGCGTGCGAGAAGGGCACATCGGCCAGGGCGGGAAACGTCTCGGCGAACTGCGCGGCGAGGGTGTCGAAGGTGGCCGGACGCTGGGTCAGTGCCTCGTCGACGCGCCCGCCGAACGGATAGACCGCGTCATAGCCGCCCCACAGGATCCGCCGGTCGGCGGTCTTGCGCAGATAGTGGAACTGGTTGCCCGCGTCGGTGATCCCGTGGTCCCCGGCCCAGCCGACCGCGGCGAGCTGTTCACCCGTCAGGGGGACGGTGGTCAGGGCGTAGTCGTACACCGGGACCACGCTCGCACCGAGCCGCCTCAGCAGCGGCGGGAAGACATTGGTGGCCAGCGCGATCTGTCCGGCGGCCACTTCGGCGTACGGGGTGGTGAGCCGGACCCGGCCGGTGCGCCGGGCGTCGAGGCCGGTGACCTCGGTGCGCTCGGCGATCCGTACGCCCCGTTCGAGGCAGGCGGTACGCAGGCCCCACACCAGCCGCGCCGGGTCGAGCAGCGCGTAGTCCGGCTGCCAGAGCCCCGCGGTCCAGACCGGCGAGTCGATCAGGTCGCGCAGTGCGTCGCGCGGCAGGAACCGGGACCGCTCACCGTGCCGTGCACCGAGCGCCGCCGCCTCGCGCAGCGCCTCGGCCTGCCAGGGCGTGGCGGCGACGGAGACCTTGCCGGTACGGGCGAACCCGCAGTCGACGCCCTGGGTGTCCAGGTCGCGTTCGAACGCGTCGAGGTTGGCGCTGCCGAGCCGCTGGAGCGTGTCGATCTCGTCGGGCCAGCGTGTCGCGCCGTTGGCGAGGCCATGGGTCAGACTCGGCGAGCAGAAGCCGCCGTTGCGTCCGCTCGCGGCGTGGCCGCAGGTGCCGGCCTCGATGACCAGGACGTCGCGGCCCGGGTCGCGGCGCTTGGCCAGCAGCGCGGTCCACAGTCCGGTGTAGCCGCCGCCGACGACGGCCAGGCCGGCCGTGGTGTCGGCGGTGAGGCGTGGCAGCGCGGCGGGCCGTTCGGGCCGGTCGAGCCAGTACGGCTCGGTGGCGGTACGGCTCAGGGTGGCGCGGTGGGTGCCATGGCCGGACCCGGCGCTCGTGCTGACGCTCATCGACGGTCCTCGCTGCGTGCTGGTGCGTAGCCGCCGTCGTCGCGGGACGGCGAGGGTGAACGGGTGGGAAGCGGGGCGAGCGCTCCAAAGGGCGTGCCGTGGGCGGGAGCGGGGAGACCCCCGCCCACGACGGGCCGCGGACGTGCGGAACGTGCGGGCGTGCGGAACGTACGGACGTACCGTCAGCCCCGCCCGCCTCAGAGCGTGATGACGCCGGTACGCAGATCGGACATGTCGAGCAGGGTGTGCTTGCCGCCGATCCTGCCCCACCCGGTGCCACGGTTGCCCGCGCCGCCGAACGGCATGTTGATGTCCCAGAAGCAGGTGCTGTCGTTGACGACGACCTGGCCGACCGCCATCTCCTCGATGAAGCGGAAGGCGGCGGAGATGTTCTGGGTGAACACCGCGCCCTGGAGGCCGAGCTTGTCGTCGTTGGCGATGCGCAGCAGCTCGTCGTCGCTGCCCCCGGTGATGACCGGCAGGACCGGGCCGAACGACTCCTCGCGGGACAGCAGGCTCTCGACGGGGACATCGTCGACCACGGTGAACTCGTAGTAGAGGTCGGTCGGTTGACCGGCGCGGCGCTGCCCGCCGGTCAGGATCCGGGCGCCGCGGTCGCGGGCGTCGGCCATATGCCGGTCCATCTTGGCGGCGACGGCCTCGTTGTTGAGCGGCCCGAGGTTGACGGCGGGGTCGAACGGGTCGCCGAGGACCACGTCCGCCGCCGCGCGCAGGGCCGCCTCGACGAAGCCGTCGTGGACGTCGCGGTGCACGATCACGCGCTCGGTCGCGCAGCAGACCTGGCCCGAGCACAGATACGCGCCGTACACCGCGGCCTTGGCGGCGGCGTCGAGATCGGCGTCGGCGAGGACGACGAGCGGGCCGTTGCCCGAGCACTCCATGATCGAACGCTTGAGGCCGGCCGCGGCCTGGATCTTCGCGCCGGTGGCCGAGGAGCCGATGAAGCCGATCGCGTCGATGCCCGCGTGGCGGACCAGCGCGTCGCCGGTGGCGCCCTCACCCGGGACGATGTTGACCAGACCCGCCGGCAGCCCGGCGGCGGCGAATGCCTCCATCGCCCTCAGGACGGTCAGCGGGGTGTTGGCCGGCGGCTTGACCACATGCGCGTTGCCGGTGGCCAGGCCCGGGGCGACGAATTCGGCGAGCATGAGCAGCGGGAAATTCCAGGGCGTGATGATGCCCCAGGTGCCGACCGCCCGGTAGAAGGTGAACATCCGCTTGTCGCCGACGGTGGACGGCATGGTCTCGCCGTGCAGCCGTACCGCGTCCTCGGCGTGCAGATGGAACAGCTGCGCGGCCTCCTCGATGTCGGCGACCGACTCCGCGAGCGGCTTGCCCTGCTCCAGGGTCTGGAGCCGCGCCAGCTCGTCCACACGCTTGGTGAGCTCGTCGCCGATGCGGTGGCACACCTTGGCTCGCTCCCACACGTTGACCTTCGCCCACAGCGCCTGCGCGTCGTTGGCGGCCTTGACCGCCGCGTCGAGGTCGGCGGCGGAGGGCGCCGGGAGCGTGCCGATGTGCTCGCCGGTCGCCGGGCTGTGGACCTCGTACGCGTCGGGGCCCGTGCCGTCCACGTAGGCGCCGTTGACGAACAACTGGTAGCGGGCGGGACTCGTGGTGCTCATGGGTTCCTCTCCAACAGGTCGGAGCCGCGGCGGGCGGCCCCAAAGTCAGCTACGGAGACAGCTACGGAGACAGCCAAAGAGTTCATCCAACAAGATGCGCGTGTCAATACTCAGAAATCAGCAATACCTGTCGCTCGACCTTGCTTGATCGACAGAGATGACCCGTTGACAGTGCTGACTTGACACATCTATAACAAGACCCCACAAGGACCCCACCCCGGATTCCCGGACCTGGTGCCCCCGCAGCACGGTCATCCCGCTCCCCTGCCTGCGATCTCGATCCCTCCCCTCTCCCGCTGAAGGGCACGCCCATGTCCGAGCAGGTCTCCCCGTCCACGCCCAGACCCCCGTCCCCGCCCTCCTCCCCCGCGCCGGAGCGGCCGGCGCTGGCCAAGAAGATGCGCTGGTACGACGGTTTCGCGCTGTCGCTGGCCATGCCCGCGGCTCTGATCGCCTCGCTCGGCGCCTCCATCGGCAGCCTCGGCGCCTGGGGAGCCATCGCCCTGTGGACGATCTCCATGGTCCTGGCCACCGGCTGCAACTGGATCTACTCCGAGATGGCCACGATGTTCCCGGACGCCTCCGGCGGCATCGCGCACTACGCCACCGAGGGGTGGAAGAAGCGCGCCCCGTTCGTCGGCCCGCTCGCCAGCATCGGCTACTGGTTCGCCTGGACCACCGCGCTGTCGGTGTACGCCGGCATCATCGGCTCTCTCGTCCAGGCCCAGTGGTTCCCTGGTCAGGACTGGAGCTGGTCCCTGGGGCCCGCGAACATCACCTTCCCCATCACGGTCGGCATCGGCATCGTCGTCCTGCTGTTCGCCGCGGCGATGTTCGGGCTGCATGTCGCGATGTGGGTGGTGTACGTGACCGGCGCCATGCTGCTCATACCGCTCGCGGTCTTCCTCGTCCTTCCCTTCCTCAGCGGCGACTGGAGCGCCGGCGGACTGCACTGGAACCTGCACGGCATATCCGGCGTACGCGAAGCGCTCGTCTGGCTCTACGTCATGGCCTGGACCTCCTTCGGCGTCGAGGTCTGCGCGACCTTCGCCCCCGAATACAAGGACACCGTCCGTGACACCTCCCGCGCGCTGCGCGCGGGCGTGCTCTTCTCGCTGGGCGTGTTCATCCTGCTGCCGCTCGCCCTCGCGGGATACCTCGGCGAGACGCGGATCGGCGAGGACCCGACCACCTTCTACGTAGGCGCCTTCGCGGACCTCGTCGGCGGCGCCGCGGACCTGATGGTCGTCTTCCTCATCGCATCACTGCTGCTCATCATGATCACCGGTCTGGCCGACGGCTCCCGGGTGCTCTACAACATGGGCAAGGAGGGCACCACCATCCGCCAGGTCGGCGTGCTCAACCGCCGCGGTGTCCCGGCCCGCGCGCTGAGCGTGGCCCTGGTCATCAATGTGCTCGCGCTCGTCTTCCTGGAGTCCCCGCTCGCGATCATCGTCACCGGGAACCTCGGATACATCCTGACCCACATCCTGGCGATCTCCGGCTTCGCGATGCTCCGCAGGGACCGTCCCGACCTGGCCAGGCCGATCCGGGTGCCCGGCTTCTTCGTCCCCCTCGCCTGGGTCCTGACCGTCCTGCTGGTGATCGTCCTGGTCGTCGGCGCCACCGGCTTCTCCACCACCGGGTACGGCGGCTACAAGGAACTGGGCATCGCCCTCGCCGTCCTCGCCTGCGCGGTCGGCCTGTGGCTGTACCGGACCAGGGTGCAGGACCGCGCAGGACCGGACATCTGACCCGGAGACCCGCCGCGGTGCTGTCCGCCGGGCAATCGCCGTAGGGGCTGGCATCATCGGTGACCGCCAGGCCCGACCGGGCCCGCTTCCCGACGGCGAAGGCCCGGACCCGTGCCCGACGACCCCGCACCCCCGCCCGGTACGCCGGACCCCGGTACGCCGCCCCGCGCGGACGAGGACGGCAGGTGGCTGACCACCGGGGTCGGCAGCGTCTCCGTGACCAGTTTCCTCTCCGACTCCGGCCATGAGATCGCCACCGCGGTCCTCCCCAGCTTCACGACCGGCGTCCTGCACGGCTCCGCGGCCTCGCTCGGCCTCATCGAAGGCTTCAGCGACGCGCTCACCGGCGTCGCCAAGCTCGTCGGCGGCCCGCTCGCCAACGACCCGCGCCGGCGGGGCCGTATGGCCGGCGGCGGTTACCTGGGTACGGCCCTGGCGACCGGGGCCATCGGCTTCGCCACGGCGGTGTGGCAGGTGGGTGTCCTGCGGGCCGTCGCCTGGTCGTCCCGGGGTCTGCGTTCGCCGGCCAAGGACACGCTGCTCGCGTCCCTGGTGCCGCCCCGCGCCTACGGCCGGGCGTACGGTCTGGAGCGCGCCGGGGACAACCTCGGAGCCGTGGCGGGCCCGCTGGCCGCCGCCGGTCTGGTGGCCTGGATCGGCATCCGGCCCGCGCTCTGGTTCGCCTTCCTGCCCGGGATCCTCGCGGCGCTCGCCATCACCGTCGCGGCCCGCGAGGCCCGCCGCCTGCACGCCGGCACCGGCCGGGAACCGATCCGGCTGCGCTTCGCCGGGCTGCGGGGCGCGGGGCTGCTCCGGCCCATGCTGCCGATCCTGCTCTTCGAGTTCGGCAATCTCGCGGTCACCCTGCTGATCCTGCGGGCCACGCAGCTCTTGCGGACGGACGGCCGCTCGGCCGCCGCGGCGGCGTCCCTGGCGATCCTGATCTACGCGGCGCACAACGCCGTCGGCGCGGTCGTCGCCTACGCCGGAGGCCACTGGATCGACCGGGCGGGCCCGCGCATGGTGTTCGCCGCCGGCTCGGCCCTCTATGTACTGGCCTACGCCGGGTTCGCGACGGGCTCGCATTCCTGGTGGGTGCTGCTGATCTTCTTCAGCCTCGCCGGGGCCGGCATCGGATGCGCGGAGACCGCGGAATCGGCGCTCGTCGCCCAGCTGCTGCCCGACCGGCTGCGCGGCAGCGGATTCGGCATCCTCGGCGCCGTACAGGCCGTGGGCGACGTCGTGGCCACCGTCGTCGTCGGCATCCTCTACACCGCGGTCTCCCCGACCGCCGGGTTCCTCTACGCCGCCGGATGGATGCTGCTCTCCGTCCTCAGCGCCGGTGCGTTCGTGCCCGGCCGCCGGACGGGAGAACTTCGGGACGGTCCCAAGGACGCTCCGCGTTGCCGGGGCCGGGGGCGCGCGCGAGGATGGAGGAACAGGCGATGAGGCTCGCCGCGAACCGCGCACACCGCCGCTGATGGCCTCTGGAAGAGACGCGTGCCTTCCCGGGTACGCCCGGCCGGAGAGGTGACCCGTGCCGATGCCGGACCTTACGCAGAGAACGGAAACGCGCTGCTCGGTGGCCGTTTTCCGTGGTGACAGCCTGCTGCTCGTACGCACCGAGGAGCACGGCTCCGACGTCTGGAAGCTGCCAGGAGGCCATGTCCGGGCGGCCGAGGGGCTGATCGCCTGCGCCCGCCGCGAGCTGCGCGAGGAGACCGGTCTGCTGGCCGAAGCGCTGCACTGCGCGTTCGTCATGGATGTGCACGACCAGGAGACCGGGCGCTACCTGGTCGAGATCGTCCTGATCCCCTCCGAATCGGTGCCCGGCGAACCCCGTCCGTGCGAGGAGGGGCGTGAGCCGTTGTTCGTACCGATGGACGATCTGCCTCGCCTCACGCTCAGGCCACCGGGCACCGCGCATCTGTACGGGCTGCGTCACCTGCACCAGCGCGAGATCGCCTACCAGGAGTCCGAGGAATCGGCTCCCCCCGCGACGCCGGCACACCGGGTCGGCCTGTATGCCGTGCCCTGAGTACCGTGGGCGGTTCGGACGCGGGGCTGTGCCGCCCGGCGAGCAGGAGAGGCGCGTGCGGGGGAAATGCGTGCGGGGGAAATGCGTGGTTCCGCATGGTGAGTGAGCCCACCGATCCCGATGTCGATCTGTCCGCGCCCGCACAGCGGCGTGAGCGGGCACGGGTGCTGTGGCCGGTGGTGGCCGTCGTCGCGCTGGGCGGCGCGATCGGTGCGGCAGCCCGGTACGGAGCCTCTCTCCTCTGGCCCACCTCCTCCGGGGGCTTTCCCTGGACGACGCTGGGCGTGAATGTCGTGGGGTGTGCGGTGATCGGCGTGTTCATGGTGGTGATCACGGACGTATGGGCGGCGCACTCCCTGGTGCGGCCGTTCTTCGGGACAGGCGTGCTGGGCGGGTTCACGACGTTCTCCACGTATGCGGCGGACATCCAGCATCTGCTGGCCACCGGACGGGCCGACGCGGGCGTGGCCTATCTGGGACTGACGCTGGTCGCGGCGCTCGCGGCCGTGTGGAGTGCGGTGTGGCTGACGCGCCGCGCGGTGGCATGGAGGCACTCATGACCAGGCTGACGGGCACGGCCCTGCGGGTGACGGTCTTCGTCGGGGAGTCGGATCTGTGGCACCACCGGCCCGTCTATACGGAGATCGTGCACCGGGCGCACAAGGCGGGGCTGGCGGGCGCGAGTGTGTTCCGCGGGATCGAGGGGTTCGGCGCGTCCTCGCTGATCCATACGCAGCGGCTGCTGTCGCTGAGCGAGGACCTGCCGGTGGCGGTCGTGATCGTGGACACCGAGGAGAAGGTCCGGGCGTTTCTGCCGCAGCTGGACGAGCTGGTCAGCGAGGGGCTGGTGATCCTGGACAACTGCGAGGTGGTCCGCCATGTCGGCCGGGAGGCGAGCGGGTGAACTGGCTGCTGGTCGTGGCCGGGGCGGCCATCGGCGCTCCCCTGCGGTATCTGACCGACCGGGCCGTGCAGCGGAGGCACGACAGCCTCTTCCCCTGGGGGACGTTCCTCGTCAATGTCGTGGGCTGTCTGGTCCTGGGGCTGCTGACCGGCGCGGTGACGGCGGGCGCGGCCTCGTCCCCGGTGCAGTTGTTCGTCGGTACGGGGCTGTGCGGCGCGCTGACGACGTACTCCACGTTCAGCTACGAGACGCTGCGGCTGGCCGAGGACGGCGCCAGGTTCTACGCCGCCGCCAATGTCGTCGCGAGCGTGGTGGCCGGGCTGGGCGCGGTCTACGTGGGCGTCACGCTCGCCGAAGCGCTGTGGTCGTGACCGGCCACCGGTCACCCGGTACGCCCGTGCGCGACGGCTCGGGCCCGGGAGGCGTCGATCTCGGCGTAGGCCTGATCGCGGCCCTCCCAGTGGGAGCCCTCCACGGATTTGCCCGGCTCCAGGTCCTTGTAGACCTCGAAGAAGTGGGTGATCTCCAGCAGGTCGAACTCGGAGACATCGGTGATGTCCTGCATGCCCGCGTGGCGGGGGTCACCGGCGGGGACGCACAGGACCTTCTCGTCCGGCCCCTTCTCATCGCTCATCATGAACATGCCGATCGCACGGCAGCTGATCGTGCAGCCGGGAAAGGTCCGTTCGCCGACCAGGACCAGGGCATCGAGAGGGTCGCCGTCCCGGCCGAGCGTGTGCTCGACATAGCCGTAGTCGGCCGGGTAGCGGGTGGCGGTGAACAGCGTCCGGTCCAGCCGGATCCGCCCCGCCTCGTGGTCCATCTCGTACTTGTTGCGTGACCCCTGCGGGATTTCCACGATCACGTCGAATGCCATGAGCGCTCCTCCTTGATCCGGGTGGGTCCAACCAGGTTCTGTCCGGCGGGGATCACTGGGTGCTGACCCAGTGCGGGTCGGGCACCACCGTCAGAATCGCCGAGACCAGGACGACCAGCGCCAGGACGGTCAGCTCGGCGCGGGCGGGGCGGCCGGCGTCCCGCCCGCCGTACAGCCGGCGTCTGGCCGCCACGGCCAGCCCGCAGGCGACCGCGACCAGCGCCAGTTTCGTGATCAGCACGCGGCCGTACGCCGTGTGGAACACGACGTCCGCGGGGAGCCTGCGCAGGGTGGAGACCGTGCCGGTGGCGGCGAGCGCGGCGACGAGCCAGCCGGCGAGCCGGGCGTAGCGGGCCAGCACCGCCCTGGCCTCGGCGGGCTCGCCCCGGCGCAGCCACATCGTGCGCAGCACGTACAGCAGACCGCCGGTCCACAGTGAGGCCGCGGTCAGATGGACGACGGTGAGCCCGGCGCCCAGCAGCGGGGTGTGCTGCTCGGGGTGCGCCCGGAGCGCCTCGGCGCCGATGACGACGGCCAGTGGCGCCAGGGCCCAGAAGGGGCGCCCCAGCGCGGCGCAACCGGCGGCCAGCAGAAAGCCGTTGGCCATGACGAGCAGCAGACGGCCCTGCACGGTGCCGTACACCGTGGTGATGTCGAGGCCGCTGATGTCCGCCAGCAGCACGATCTGCCCGGCCGAGGCGAGCGCCCCTGCGAGCGCGGCGGTGAGCGTCCAGCTGCGCGGCGCGGAGCCGGTACGGACGAGCCGGCGGGCGGCCAGCTCGCCGAGGTGCAACGCGAGAGCGGCGAAGACGGCCACGCGCAGTGCGGTGGTGGCGCCCGCGTCGGGTATTCGCAGCTCTCCGGTGCCGCGTCCGGCGATGCCCACGCCGAGCAGCGCGACGAGCACGGCGAACAGGGCGCCCCCGGCTATCAGTCCCGCCGTCAGGGCGGTCCTGCGGCCGGCGGAGCTGGACGTGTCATCGGTGTACGGACCCGGAGATATCACCGTTTGATCATCGCCACCCCGCGCGCCACGCGCCAACGCGACGTAGCGAATGGTGTATGGCCCCCGGCCAGCGGCGCGCCCCCCGGCGAGTGAGCCAAAGGGGCGCGCCGCTGTCGAAGGGAAGAACGCGCCCCCGTCTCCACGACCGCCGGCGAGTGAGCCAAAGGGGCGCGCCGCTGTCGAAAGGGAGAACGCGCACAGGCCCCGAGGAACGAGGGGCCGAGCACGATCGACCGTCGACAGGGGCATAGAGCGCCCCGGAGGCGAACCGAGCCCCAAAAAAAGAGGGGTGGCCGAGCACGGTCGACCGTCGACACCGGCATAAAGCGCCCCGGAGGCGAACCGAGCCCTTAAAAAAGAGGGGCGCGCGGCTTGTCCTATTCGCCCTTGCGCGCGGCCCAGAACTCGTCGAAGGTCAGCAGCCCGTCGCTGTTCGCGTCGTGGGCGTTGATGACGGCCTGGGCCACGGTCTCCGTCACATTGAAGTCACCGAGCTGCGCCATCGCGCTCTTGTACTCCGCCGCCGTGATGAGCCCGTCGCCGTTCGCGTCGAACCGGTCGAACGCCTTGCGCGCGTCGTCGATGTCCGCCACTGTTTCCGCCCCTTCGTGGTGCCGTATTGACGGGGTCAGATTATCCGCTGCCGCTCACCCGTACGGCGGCAGCCCGGGGCCTTGGCGGATCATGGGGCCGGGACGGGCCGACGGAGGGTCAGCCGCGCCAGGGCTCGTAGTAGGGGTTGTCCACGCACTGCGACATGATCTCGGTCTTCTTCTGCTTGTCGACCGGGCAGACACCGACGATGTACCGGCGGGCGATACCGCCGGGGAAGGCGACCTCTTCCTGGTCGGCCCACTTGTGGGTGTTCCCGATCGTCTTGTTGACGTCGACGCCGCCGGGGGCGTCGACGTAGTAGTTGTAGCCGCTCTTGTACCACTGCTTGTACAGATCGTGGTCGTACGTGGTGGAGACGTACGGCGAGGGCTGGTTCACCAGGACGTACTTCTCGATGTCGTACTGGCCGTCCAGCGTGGCCTTGGGGTGGAACCCCTCCTTGAAGACGATCTCGGGCGCACGGCTGTCGGCGCGGTAGAGCTGCCGGCAGTTGGTGCGCCAGGAGGGCGTCGGGGTGATCCGGGCCACGTCGGCCCTGCGGTCCGCCGCGGCGGACAGCGGGTCGGTGACGACGGGACAGCGTTCGGCGGCCTTGGGGGCGGCCACCGCCACGGGGGCCGCGGGCGCGGCCTCGGTGGCGGAGACCGGGACCAGGAGGGCGGCGACGGACAGGGCGACGGCCGCGGCCCGCCGCCGCAAGCGAGAGGTGATCATGAGGAGCACCCTCCCGGCTGTACGGCGGCGGGCCGTGGACCGTCACCCGAACGGGGGCGTGTCAGCCGCTGATGTTGCCCCCGGCCAGCCCGCCAACGGGCAGGCCGGGGGCAACATCGGAGCGCCGGCAACAGCGCCGACATCAGGGCCCGCGTCAGCGGAAGATTCCCGTGTGCCCCAGCGAGTAGCGGCCGGGCTGCGGATAGACCGCGAGTCCGTGCGGACCGCTGCCGACCGGGATCCGGGCCAGCAGTGCGCCGGTGCGGGTGTCGATCGCGTACACCTCGGCGTTGTAACGCCCGGACAGCCAGAGGACCTTGCCGTCCGCCGAGACCCCGCCCATGTCGGGGCTGCCGCCGTTCGGCAGCTGCCACTTCTTGGTCAGCCGGTTCTGCGCGAAGTCGAAGACGGAGATGGAGCCCTCACCCCGGTTGGGGATGTACATCTCCCTGGAGTCGCGGCTGATGTAGAGGCCGTGGGTGCCCTTGCCGGTGAGCAGCAGCTTGGGCGTGGTGAACTTCTTGCCGTCCAGCACCCATACGCCGTGGGCCATCATGTCGGCGACATAGAACGTCTTGCCGTCGGGCGAGATCTTCACGTCCTGCGGCATGGCGCCGTCGAAGGGCAGTTTCTGCTGGCCGATGACCTTCATCCGCTCCGTGTCGACCTTGAGGAGTTCGCCGGAGAACTCGCAGGAGACGATGAAGTAGCGGCCGTCCGCGGAGAAGTCGGCGTGGTTGACGCCCGCGCAGGTGACGGGCTCGGTCTTCACCACCCGCATGGTGTGCGGGTCGCGGAAGACCAGCTCACGGTCGAGTGAGGCCATGACGATCGCGTACTTGCCGTTGGGCGTGAAGTAGAGGTTGTACGGGTCGTGTACGTCGACCGGCTCGCCGGCCTTGCCCGTGGCGGGGTCGATCGGGGTGAGCGTATGGCCGCGGTTGTTGTTGACCCAGAGGGTCTTCAGATCCCAGGAGGGCACGACGTGCTGCGGCTGTGTGTCGACCGGGATGGTCTCGATGACTTTGTACGTCTTCGGGTCGATGACCGAGACCGTGTCGGAGTTGGTGTTGGGGACGTACACCCGGTTGAGGAAGCCCTTCACGACGGGCGACATCATGCCGGGCCGGTCCGCGGCGTAGATGTCCTTGGGGTTCCGCACCGGCGGCATGCCCGGCAGCCCGGGCGGCGGGGCCGGTTTGGAGACGACGGGCCGCGCGGCGGCCGTGGTGGCGGTCGTCCCGGTCCGCGCGGTGTCGGGCCCACCGCAGCCCGCGAGCAGGGCGAGGGCGGCGGTCGCCAGCAGGGCGGTGGTCCGTGTGGTGAGGGGAAGCATCCGGTACATCAGGTCAGCAGCTCCGTGGTCGTCACCGCGCGCAGGCCGCGGCGTTTCAGTGCGTCGAGGAGGGCGGGCAGCGCGGCGACCGTGTCCGCGTAGCCGAAGTGCAGACTCACCACCGATCCGTTACGGATCTGTCCGGTGACGGTACTGGTGACGGCCGCGGCGCCGGGCGAGGTGAAGTCGAGCGAGTCGACGTCGTACGAGAGGACGTGCGGGTAGCCGGCCCGCTGCGCCAGCCGCTGGACGAGCGGGGTGGCGTGCTGGGTCCGGGAGGGCCGGAACCAGGTGCCGATGGAGCCGGTGAGACGCCGCAGCCGCTGAGCACAACCGGTGATCTCCGCGTACGCCTCCGCCTCGTCCATCGTGGAGATGTCGGTGTGGTGCAGCGTGTGGTTGCCGAGATCGTGGCCGCCGTCGAGGATCCGGCGGGCGAGGGCCGGGTTCTCGTCGAGCCAGCCGCCCACGGCGAGGACCGTGATGCGGGCCCCGGCGCGTTCCGCCTCGGCCAGCACGGCGGTGGCGGTGGCGGGGTCGCCCTGGCCGTGGAAGGTGAGCGCGACCCGGGCGGCGCCGCGCGGCCCGCTCACGATCTCGGCGGGCTGCCCGGGGAACCGCCGGGGGGCGGGAGCGGTACGGGCGCCGGGCCGTGCCCCACTGGGGGTGGGGCCGCGGGGCGGTACGGACGACGCTGCGGGAACGGGCGCGGCGGGAGCGCCGTCCGTACAGCCGGTGGCGAGGGCGCCTGTGACGGCCGCGCCGACTGCTGCGCGCAGAGCATTGCGACGGTCGATCGGATTCACGCCCCCATTTAAGGGGGGAGAAGGGCGAAAGGTGACGATTGACCCGGTCCGGGGACTTTGCGGGTCGCCCCTCAGGCGAGCCCTGCCACCGAATTGATCAATGAATCATCCCCGGAACCTTCCATTCACTCAATAATTACCAGGCGAGTGGCGCAGTTCACCGAGGATTCCTCTGGAAAACTTTGGCTTCACACCCACCCGTCTGTCATAGTCGAAGAAACGACCTCCATTGACCCGGGCCAGGTCGCCGCACACCAGCCGTGGATACACCCCCTCATCCACGGCGCCTCACAGAAGCCCCTCGGTGCCGCACCCCGGCCGCCCGGGGGCTTCTGTGCGTCGAACGCCGGGGAGACTCACGGCGCCTGACGGTCGGTGACCCGCATCTCGAACCAGGTCGTCTTGCCGCGCGGCAGCAGATCCACGCCCCACCGGTCGGAGAGCCGGTCGACGAGGTAGAGCCCACGGCCGCTGGTGTCCATCTCACGCACCGGCATCAGACACGGCAGCCCGCGACTGGGGTCGCGCACCTCGATCCTGATCCAGCCGCGGCGGCGCAGCATCCGTAACCCGAAGACCCGCGCCCCGGTGTGCCGTACGGCGTTTCCGACGAGTTCCGAGACGAGCAGGACCGCGTACTCCGCGGTCTGCGGCGAGAGCGCCCACTGACGCAGCACCACGCACTGGGTGATCCGGCGGGCGGCCAAGGCGGATTCGGGGCGGGAGGGCAGCTGGACTTCCTCATCCGTCGGATCGCCGAACAGTTCCACCGCTCTGAGCGCCTGCTCGTCCTCTTCGACGGACGGCGTCCACCGCGCAGCGGCCGCGTTAGCGCGCTGCCGCGGTTGCTCCACACCCTCCAGGCCCGCCATGGGCACCATCATGGCCGCCGCGCGCGCCCTCCGGGGCCGTTCCGGAGTAATCAGCCCCCCGGAACGGGTCATTCCGGGGGGCGTGAATGGCATATGACTCTGGCAGTATGCCTGCCCGGTCTCCCACTTGACCTGCGATAACGTTCCGCGTTCGGATGATCGCCAAGAGCGATCACGGCGATTATCTTAAGGTTCTCTTAAGGTTGTGTCAGGCCGTGCGCCAGGTTGACGCGGCGGTCCCTCCGGCCAACAGGGGTTGCCATCAGAGGAATTCGGCCTTGCCGGGACCGTCCTCCACGAAGGAGCGCATGCCGCGCTCCCGGTCCTCGGTGGCGAACAGACCCGCGAACCAGGTGCGCTCGATGGCGAGTCCGGTCTCCAGGTCCGTCTCCAGACCGGCGTCCACCGACTCCTTGGCGGCCCGCAGCGCGAGCGCGGGGCCCTTGGCCAGCTTCGCGGCCCAGGCGTGCGCCTGCTCGTACACCTCCGCCGCCGGGACCACCCGGTCGACCAGGCCGATCGCCAGCGCCTCGTCCGCCTTCACCTGACGGCCCGTGAAGATGAGGTCCTTGGCCCGGGAAGGACCGATCAGCCGGGCGAGCCGCTGGGTGCCGCCGGCGCCCGGGATCAGTCCCAGCAGGATTTCGGGCTGGCCCAGCTTGGCGTTGTCCCCGGCGATCCGGAAGTCGGCGCAGAGGGCCAACTCGCAGCCGCCGCCCAGCGCGTATCCGGTGACCGCCGCGACGACGGGCTTGGGGATACGGGCCACGGCGGTGAACGACTCCTGGAGCGCCCGGGAGCGTACGACCATCCCCGCGTGGTCGACGCCCCGCATCTCCTTGATGTCGGCGCCGGCCGCGAAGACCTTCTCGCCGCCGTACAGGATCACGGAGCGTACGTCGTCACGCCGGCCCGCCTCCTCGGCCAGCTCGCGCAGCTGGTCCTGGATGGAGGTGTCCAGAGCGTTCATCGGGGGGCGGTCGAGCCGGATCGTACCGACGCCGCCGGAGACTTCGAGGTTCACGGTTGCCATATGGACGAGGTTAACCGTCGCTAACGCAGAAGGACCCGGCGCACTCGATCACTGTGCGCCGGGTCCGTCCGTCGGTCGGTCAGGTGTTACTCGGTCCACTCCGCCCAGGACATGTTCCAGCCGTTCAGGCCGTTGTCCGGGGCGATCTGCTTGTCCTTGGAGTTCTTCACGATCACCACGTCGCCGATGATCGAGGAGTTGAAGAACCAGGCCGACTGGGAGCCGTTGTCGCCGCCGCCGCGGATGTCCCGCAGGCCCACACAGCCGTGGCTGACGTTCGCCGAGCCGAAGGTGCTCGGGGGCGCCCAGTAGTTGCCGTGGACGAAGGTGCCCGAGGTGGACAGGCGCATCGCGTGCGGCACGTCCTTGATGTCGTACTCACCGCCGAAGCCGACCGTCGCGCCGTTCATGCGGGTCACCTCGTACTTCTCACTGATGACCATCTGACCGTTGTACGTGGTGGTCGACGGGGCGCCCGCGGTGATCGGGATGTTCTTGATCTGCTTGCCGTCCCGCACGACCTTCATCGTGTGGGCGCTCGCGTCGACGGTGGAGACCTGGCTGCGGCCGACGGTGAAGGACATTGACTTGGCCTGCTTGCCGTACACCCCGGGGCGGCCCTCGACGCCGTCCAGGTTGAGCTTGACGGTCACCTTCGTGCCCGCCGCCCAGTACTGCTCGGGCCGGAAGTCGAGCCGGTCGTTGCCGAACCAGTGGCCCTCGATCGGCACGGCCGGCTCGGCCGTGACCGTGATCGCCTTCTCCACGGCCTCGGGCTCGGTGATGCCCCGGGTGAAGTTGATCGAGACCGGCATACCGACACCGACGGTCGAACCGTCCTCCGGCGTGTACTGGCCGATGAAGGTGTTCTGCGGGACGAGCGTGGTGAAGGCGATGTCCTTGGCGGACTCCCGTCCTTCGTCGTCCTTGGCGATGGCGTGCACCTTGTACTTGGTGGCACCGGCCAGATGCTGCAGCGGCTCCCAACTGGCGCCGTCGGCGGCCAGCTTGCCCTCGACCGGGCTGCCCTTGTCGTCCTTGACCGTGACCGTGGTCAGCTTGCCCTTGGCCGCGGAGACCTTGAGGGCGCCGGTGGTGGCGACCCCCTTCGCCCCGTCCTTCGGTGCGATCGTCACGACCGCCACGGAGGCGGCGTTCTCGACCTTCGCCGCGCCCTTGCCGCCGTTCTTGTCACCGCTCCCGGCGCCGGAGTCCCCGCCCCCGCCGCCACACGCGGTGACGGCCAGGAGCAGCGCCCCCAGCATCAGGGCCAGCGGCCCCGTCCCCCCGCGTCCCCTCCGTCGTACCGGTCCCCGGCCCTGCGGCCCCCGGCCCGACCCGGCCGATGTCCCCGATATCGGCAGCCCGTTCACTATGGTCGTCTCCCCTCGCGCGGCCTGGCCCCGCCACGGCCCGCACTCCCACGCGTTGAGTCCACGCGCACGGCAAAAGATAATCACACCAGGGGCGTTGCGGAGATCTCGCGCATGTCACCATTCCGTCCCAACAGGGACGTGACGGTGCAGGTCATACGGGCCGCGCGGGGCGGCGCGAGGGGATCGGAGGAGTCCGGAACAGCTCAGCTCACGGCCGAACCGGCCTTCCATGTCGGCCAGTCCAGGTTCCAGCCGCTGAGGCCGTTGTCCGGGGAGACCGTACGGTCGAGGGAGTTGACGACTTCCACCACGTCACCGACCAGGGTCCGTTCGAAGAACCAGCCGGCCGGGGTGTCCGATCCGCCGCCCTTGATGTCACGCAGCCCGACACAGCCGTGGCTGACGTTCGCCGTGCCGAACGTGTCCGCCGACGCCCAGTAGTTGCCGTGCAGGAAGGTCCCCGAGGTGGTCAGCCGTACCGCGTGCGGCACGTCCGGGATGTCGTACTCCCCGCCGAAGCCGACCGTCCTGCCGTCCATGCGGGTGACGTCGTACAGCTCCGAGACCACCATCTTCCCGTTGTACGTGGTGTTCTCCGGGGCGCCCGCGGTGATCGGCAGCGTCGAGACCAGCTCGCCGTCCTGCCGTACCTCCATGGTGTGCGCGGCGGCGTCGACCAGGGAGACCTGGGAGCGGCCGACCGTGAAGCGGACGGTCTTCCGCTGGATGCCGAACACCCCCGGAGCCGCCTCGACGTCCCGCAGTCCCACCTCGATCGTGACCTTGGTGCCCGGCTTCCAGTACGCCTCCGGCCGGAGGTCGAGACGCTTGTCGCCGAACCAGTGTCCCGCGACCTCCACCCGCGGCACCGAGGTGACCTTGATGGCACGCTCGACGGCGGCGCGGTCCTGGATCTGCCGGTTGAAGTCGAAGGAGACGATCATGCCGGTGCCGACGGTGGCGCGGTTCTCCGGAGCGAAGTAGCCGATGAACCGGTCCTTGGGGACGGCCGTCATGAAGGTGGTGTGGCGGGCCGAGCGGCGGCCCTGCGCGTCCACGGCCACCGCGTCGATCGTGTATTTGGCGGCCAGCGTGACCCGCGCGCCGCGCGCCGGTGTCCAGGAGCGGCCGTCCTTGGAGATCTGTCCCAGCAGCTCGGTGGGTTGCGCGTCCTCGATCTGCATCACCGTGACCCGCTCCAGTCGTCCGTCGGGCACCTTCACCTCGATTCGGTCAGTCAGGCCGATTCCCTTCGCGCCGTTGTCCGGGGTGATCCGGATCGTGTCCCCCGGAGCGCGTGACGTGCCCTTCGTGAACGACTTTTTCCCGGTGTCCCCGGAGTCGTCCCCGCCGGTGCATCCCGCCAGTCCGGCCAGCCCTGCCATCAGTCCTGCCCATGTCAGGGCCGCGGCGATGCCCGTCCCTGTCCGCTTCAGTACGTGTCTCACGCCCGCCCAACGACCACCCCCCTCCCGGGGAAACGTGAAGGCGGCCCCTCTTGCGGGAAGAACACGGGGAAGGACCACGCGAGGAGAGCCACGGCCGGGACGCCGTGCGCACCGATCCGCGAGGCCGACGAGCCGCGGGAGGCCGGACGGTGGCGAGCGCAGCCGAGCAGCGGGCAGTGCAGCAGGCGGTGGAGGAGGCGGCGCGGGAAGCGGCGGAGGGGACGGCCGAGGAAGGGCGGCGAATGGTACGGAACAGACGGACCGGCGCACTCCCCTCGGCCGCGGGCAACGGCCGCCGCCGGGAGCCCGGCGCTGTCAGGCTCCCCGTGTGGCCGGGGGCGCCGACCCCGCTGGGGGCCCGCTACCGGGTCGGCCCCGACGGGGTGGCGGGGACCAATTTCGCTCTCTGGGCGGGCGGCGCCGAGGCGGTCCAGGTGTGTCTGTTCGACGACAACGGCGCCGAGACCCGGCTGTCGCTGACCGAGCTGACGCATCAGATCTGGCACGGCTTCGTGCCGGACGTCCAGCCGGGGCAGCGGTACGGCTTCCGGGTGCACGGCCGCTGGGATCCCTGGACGGGCGCCCGCTGGAATCCGGCGAAGCTGCTGCTCGATCCGTACGCCCGTGCGATCGACGGGGACTTCCGGCTGCCGCCCGAGGTCTACGGCCATGTGCGTGACTGGCCGCAGCGTCAGGTCGCGGACACCGTGCGTGACGACCGGGACTCGGCTCCGTACGTCCCCAAGGGGGTCGTCGTCCACGACGACGCGCCCGACGACGAATGGGCCGACGACCGGCGGCCCAAGACGCCCTGGGCCGACTCGGTCATCTACGAACTGCATGTGCGGGGCTTCACCAAGCTCCATCCGGGGATCCCGGAGCAGCTGCGCGGCACGTACGCGGGCCTCGCGCACCCGGCGGCGATCGGCCATCTGCGGCGGCTCGGGGTGACGGCGGTCGAGCTGCTCCCGGTGCACCAGTTCGCGCACGAGGACCATCTGCTGCGGCGGGGGCTGCACAACTACTGGGGCTACAACTCCCTCGGCTACTTCGCGCCGCACGCCGGCTACGCGGCGGGCGGCACCCGGGGACAGCAGGTCGAGGAGTTCAAGCAGATGGTGCGCGCCCTGCACGCGGCGGGGATCGAGGTCATCCTCGATGTGGTCTACAACCACACAGCCGAGGCCGGGGAGCTGGGCCCGACCCTCTCCCTGCGCGGGATCGACAACCGCGGTTACTACCGTCTCCCGGCCGACGCCCGCCGGTACACCGACTACACCGGCTGTGGGAACACCCTCCATGTGGTCCAGCCCCATGTGCTGCGGCTGATCACCGATTCGCTGCGCTACTGGGTCACCGAGATGGGTGTCGACGGCTTCCGCTTCGATCTGGCGGCGGCGCTGGCCCGCTCCATGCACGACGTCGACATGCTCTCGCCGTTCCTCGCCGTGATCGCCCAGGACCCGGTGCTGCGCCGGGTGAAGCTGATCGCCGAGCCGTGGGACGTGGGCGACGGCGGCTATCAGGTGGGGGCGTTCCCGCCGCTCTGGACGGAGTGGAACGACCGCTACCGCGACGCCGTACGGGACTTCTGGCGCGGCGCCCTGCCGGATGTCCGGGACCTCGGCTACCGGCTGTCCGGGTCGAGCGATCTGTACGCCTGGGGCGGGCGGCGGCCGTACGCCTCCGTCAACTTCGTCACCGCGCACGACGGATTCACGCTGCGCGACCTGGTCTCGTACGAGCAGAAGTACAACGAGGCCAACGGCGAGGACAATCGGGACGGGACGAACGACAACCGCGCCTGGAACTGCGGGGTGGAGGGCGAGACGGACGACGCCGAGGTCAACGCCCTGCGGCGGCGCCAGCAGCGCAATCTGCTCACCACGCTCCTGCTGTCGACCGGGGTACCGATGCTGGTGGCGGGCGACGAGATGGGCCGTACGCAGGGCGGCAACAACAACGCGTACTGCCAGGACAACGAGGTGAGCTGGCTCGACTGGTCGCTGCTGGAGCGGCCGGACACGCGCGGGCTCCACCAGCTCACCGTCCGGCTGCTCGCCCTGCGCAACGCCCATCCCGTGCTGCGCCGCCGCGCCTTCTTCTCCGGCCGGCCGCAGACGGCCGACGGGCTGCGGGACCTGGCGTGGTTCACCCCGCACGGCGCGGAGATGACGGAGCAGGACTGGTACGCGCCGGCGTCGACGCTCGGGCTCTTCCTGTCGGGGCGGGACATCCCGGGGCGGGACGCGCGCGGGGAGAAGATCACGGACGACAGTTTCCTGACGGTCCTGCACGCGGCGGACCGGCCGGTGGACTTCGTACTGCCGGGGCCGCCGTGGGCGGAGGCGTACGAGCTGGTGGTCGACACCTCACGGGAGGACCAGACCCGGGCGCCGGGGACGGTGCACGTCGGCGGGGCGAGGGTGCGGGTGCCGGAGCGGGCGGTGCTGCTGTTCAAGGTCCGTGCGTGAGCGCTGCCGACGCGGGGCGGGGCGGCGGGGCCGGCTTGGGTACGGGGCGGTGTCAGCCGAGGATGCCCCGCTCGTACGCCACCGCGACCGCCGCCGCACGGTCCTTGACGCCGAGCTTGGCGTAGAGGTGCGTGAGATGGGTCTTCACCGTCGCCTCGCTGATGAACAGTTCGACGGCGATCTCGCGGTTCGAGGTGCCCTTGGCGACCAGCGCGAGGACCTCGCGCTCGCGCGCGGACAACGGCTCCCGGCCCGCGGCGGCCGGGGTCCGCACCCGGGAGACCAGCCGGGAGGCGACCGCCGGCGAGAGCACCGTACGGCCCTCGGCGGCCGCCCGTACCGC
Organism: Streptomyces sp. NPDC058198; assembly: GCF_042882605.1. Classification (NCBI taxonomy): domain Bacteria; kingdom Bacillati; phylum Actinomycetota; class Actinomycetes; order Kitasatosporales; family Streptomycetaceae; genus Streptomyces; species Streptomyces sp. NPDC058198. The sequence goes on along the minus strand of NZ_JBHVVP010000003.1, from coordinate 605,332 downwards.
CGTGAACAGCTCCTCGCGCGGCGCGTCCTTGAGGAGGTAGCCGGTGGCGCCCGCCTCGATCGCGGGCAGCGTGTCGGAGTCGGTGTCGTACGTGGTGAGGACGAGCACCTTGGAACGGGCGCCGCGGCGGGTCAGTTCGGCAATCGCGTCGACCCCGCCGCCGCCCGGCATCCGCAGGTCCATCAGGACGACATCGGGGTCGAGCCGGGTGGCGAGTTCGACGCCCTCGACTCCGTCGGCGGCCTCGCCGAGCACCTCGAAGCCGGGCGAGGAGTCGAACATGCCGCGCAGACCGTCCCGTACGACGGGATGGTCGTCGACGACGATCAGGGTGATGGTCCGGTCAGCCATGGCGGACCAACGGTACGCGAGCCGAGACGGCCGTGCCCCGGCCTTCCCCGGACTCGACGGTGACGGTGCCCGCGATGCGCTCGGCGCGGGCGCGCATGCCGGCCAGGCCGAAGCCGCCGGTGCCGGAGCGCGGGGGCAGGGCGACCGGGTCGAAGCCGCGGCCGTCGTCCCGGACGTCCAGGCTGATCTCGTCGCCCATGTAGGAGAGGGTGACGCCGGCCCGGGTGGCCCGCGCGTGCCGGGCGGTGTTGGCCAGGGCCTCCTGGGCGATACGGAGCAGGGTCGCCGCGACCTCGTCGTGCAGGGGCTCCTCCGTACCGGTGACGGTGAACCGTGCCCGCAGGCCCGCGTGGTCGGCCCAGGCGGCGACCGTCTTCCTGAGCGCCACGGGGAGCGCGTCGTTCTCCAGCTCGGCCGGGCTGAGGTTCTGCACCGACCTGCGTGCCTGGCCGAGGCTGTGCCTGGCGAGAGCGGCGGCGCGCTCCAGATGTTCGCGGGCGAGCGCGCCGTCGGGGGCACCCGACACCACCTGGAGCTGGGCGATGATGCCGGTCAGGCCCTGCGCGATGGTGTCGTGGATCTCGGCGGCGAGCCGGCGGCGCTCGTCGGCGACACCCGCCTCCCTCGCCTGGACGAGGAGCTGGGCGTGGAGCCCGGCGTTCTCCGCGAGGGCCTGTTCCAGCCGGGCGTTGGCGCGCTCCAGCTCGGCCATGGTGGCCGCCTTCTCCCTGGCGGCCTCGGCCTCCCTGATCGCGAGGTGGGCGAAGATGAGGGTCAGGAATCCGTTGAGGGCGAAGAGACCTCCGAAGAGGGTCCAGCCGACGACCCCTTGGGGCGGCAGGCCACCGGCCTGCGATCCCGCCATGGTCACCGCGGTGACGATCAGTCCTGGTCTGACGGCGCGTTTCGGCAGCAGCCGCTCGGAGTCGAAGTAACCGAGGACCGCGTAGACGGCGAACAAGGGGTTGAGCCAGGTGAGCGCGAACGCGAGCGCGGTCCGCACGCCGTAGTAGATCCGGCCGGGTACGGCATGCCCGGGCTGCCCGCACCCGGCCCGGCCCCACCACAGCTGGAGGGCGGCCGCGGCCAGGACGAGCGCCCCGGCCGCGTAGATCGCGGCGCGGCTCATCTCCAGGCTGCCGGCGGTCGCGGCCGCGATCAGGGTGGCGAGGGCCAGCAGGGCGTACGGGCCCCAGCGGTAGAACTGCTCCCAGCGCTCTTCGACGGAGACGGAGCTGCCCGGCACGGCCGTGGTCCGTCCCCGTGTCGGGCCGCCGCGCCCGGTCTCCGGCCGCCCGGAGACCCGGCTCACTCCCACCGGAACCAGCGGGCCGCGGCCCAGGTCAGCAGGACCGCCCACAGCGCCGTCACCCCGAGGTGGTCCCAGCCCGGCCAGCCGCCGCGCATCGCCTGGTCGAGCGCCTCGGAGGCGGCGCCGAAGGAGGTGAACTCCACGATGTGCCGAAGGCTCTCGGGCATCGTCTGCACCGGCAGCCAGACGCCCGCGGTGAACATCGCGGGGAAGAAGACGACCGAGCCGATGGCGCCGGCGATCTTCTGGGTCCGGGAAATGGCGGAGACCGTGGCGCCGAGCGCGAGGGCGCTCGCCGTCGTCAGGACCAGGGCCAGGGCGTATCCGGCGGGCTGCGCCGGCAGCCGTACGTCGAAGGCGAACCGGCCCACGGCGATCACGAGCACGGCCGAGCAGAGGGCGGACACGCCGTGCAGGGTGAGCTGGGCGGTGATCAGGGAGGCGGGCCGTACCGGCGTGGTCGACATCCGGCGCAGGATGCCGCGCTCCCGGTAGCCGGTGAGGACCGGGGGCATCGCCTGGATCCCGGCCGTGATCAGTGCGAGCAGGACGGCGATGGGGACATAGAGATCGATGACCCGGCGGCCGCCGAGGGCGGCGTCGGCTTCCCGGAAGGTCGGGATCAGCCCGAGGATCGTCATCAGGAGCGTCGGGAACAGGATGACCCAGAAGAGGCTTCCGGGCTCGCGCAGGAAGAGCCGTGCCTCGGTCCTGAGGACGGCGGTGGACGCGGAGGCCATCTCAGACCCTCTCTTCCGGCTGGTGGGTGTCGGTCCCGGTTTCGGCCGCGGGACCGCTCTCGGTCGCGGTCGGGGTCTCGGTCAGGTCGAGGAACGCGTCGTCCAGCGTGGCTTCGGTGACCCGGAGCTGGTGGGCGGTGACGCGGTGGCGGACGAGCAGGGAGATCACCGCGTTGACGGTCTCGTCCGTACCGTTGATCACGACGCGGTCGCCCTTGGTCTCCACCGACGCGGCCTGCGGCAGCCCGGCGAGTTCCTGGTCGTCGAGCGGCCGCGAGGGCGTGAAGGAGATGACGGTGGAGGCGGTCGACCTGCCGATCAGCCCGGCCGGGGAGTCGAGCGCGGCGACCTTGCCCTTGTCGATCACGGCGATACGGTCGCAGAGCCGCTGCGCCTCCTCCATGAAGTGGGTGACGAGCAGCACCGTCACGCCGGAGTCCCGTATCTCCTCGATCAGGCTCCAGGTGTCCCGGCGGGCGCGCGGGTCGAGTCCGGTGGTCAGCTCGTCGAGTACGACGACACGCGGGTTGCCGATCAGGGCGAGCGCGATGAACAGCCGCTGCTTCTGGCCGCCGGACAGCTTCGCGAACCGCGTCGTGAGCTTCGGGGCGAGCCCGAGACGCTCGGCGAGCGGCCGCCAGTCGGCGGGCGTCGGGTAGAACGCGGCGTACAGCTCCAGCGCCTCCCGCACGGTCAGTTTGGGCTGCAGCTCGCTCTCCTGGAGCTGGGCGCCGAGAATCCGCGTCACCCGCTCGTGGTCGGCGACCGGATCGAGCCCCGCCACCCGGACCGTACCGGCGTCGGGGATCCGCAGCCCCTCGACGCATTCGACGGTCGTCGTCTTGCCCGCGCCGTTGGGGCCGAGGATTCCGAAGATCTCGCCCTCCTCGACGGCGAAGGACACCCCGTCCACGGCGGCCGTGGCGCCGTAGGCCTTGCGCAGGCCGGTCACTTCGATAATCGCCATGCGCCGAGGGTCGCACCCGCCGGGAGCGAGGAACATCCGCCGTCACGCTCGACCGCGCATCAGCCGATCGGTTGATGCGGTGGTACGACCCGGTGACCATGACGGCGACCGGCGGAAAATCACATGGGCGATGTCAGTGGCAAACCGTAGGCTCGCTCCTGATGTCCGAAACACACGAAGCCACCGAGCACCGGTCCGCCGCACGTTCACTCCTGCGGCTGTGGCCGTACGTACGCCCGGTGCGAACACGTCTCTTCAGTGCGGCATTTGTCGCGATCGTCGCATCCTGCCTCGGCTTGGTGTTCCCCCTCGTACTGAAGTGGATGGTGGACGGACCGGTCGCGGACCGGGATCCGGGCGGCGTCTGGCTGGGGGCGCTCGTCCTGCTGGTGCTCGGGATCGTCGAGGCCGTGCTGTTCGGTTTCCGGCGGTGGCTGGTGGCCAGGCCGCTGGCCGGGGTGGAGGCGGCGATGCGGGCCGATCTCTACCGGCATCTGCAGCGCCTTCCTGTCGCCTTCCACGACCGCTGGCCGTCGGGCCAGTTGCTCTCGCGCGGGACGACGGATCTGATGCTGCTGCGGATGTTCCTGGCCTTCCCGCTGACCTTTCTGCTGGTCAACGCGACGACGATCCTGGCCGGCTTCATCATCCTGCTGATGCAGGACTGGTCGCTGGGGCTGGTGCTGCTGGCCCCGGCCGCGCCACTGGTCATCCTGTGTTCGCTCTTCGAGTCGCGGTACGCCCTCGTCGCGCGCCGGGCGCAGGACCAGGTCGGCGATCTGACGACGGTCGTCGAGGAGGGCGTGCTCGGCATCCGGATCATCAAGGGGTTCGGCCGCCACCACAGCCAGTCCCTCGCCTTCCGCGCGCTCGCGCAGCGGCTGCGCGCCACCGAGCTGGGCAAGGCCCGGCTGCTGGCGGGCATCTGGGCGCTGATCATGGCCATTCCTGAGGTGGCCATCGGCGCGGCGCTGGTGCTGGGCACGATCCAGGTGGCGGACGGCGAACTCTCGGCGGGCACCCTGGTCGCCTTCCTCTCGACGGCGCTGGCGCTGCGGTGGCCCGTGGAGTCGATCGGGTTCCTGCTGGCGATGAGCCAGGAGTCGGCGACGGCGACCGAGCGGTTCTTCGAAGTGATGGACGTACGGGAAGAGGCGGAGGCGGCGGACGCCGCGCGCGTGAAGCCGGCGGACGCCTCCGGCGGCGGACTGCGCTTCGAGGGGGTCTCCTTCCGCTACCCGGACGCCGACGAGGACTCCGTACCCGTGCTGGCGCGGGTCGATCTGCACATCAGACCCGGCGAGACCATGGCCCTCGTCGGGGCCACCGGTTCGGGCAAGACCACGCTCACCGCGCTCGTACCGCGGCTGCACGAAGTGACCGGCGGGCGGATCACGCTCGACGGCGAGGACGTCGCCCTGATACCGCGCCGGCGGCTGCGGGAGCTGGTGTCGGTGGCCTTCGAGGAGCCGACGCTGTTCTCCGCGAGCGTCGGGGAGAACGTGCGGATGGGCGCGGAGGACGCCGACGAGGAGGCGCTGCTGCGGGCGCTGGACGTGGCCCAGGCGGGCTTCGTACGGGATCTGCCGCAGGGGGTGCGGACCGAGGTCGGCGAGCAGGGGCTCAGCCTCTCCGGCGGCCAGCGCCAGCGGCTCGCGCTCGCCAGGGCGGTGATCGGGCGGCCGCGCTTCCTGGTGCTGGACGATCCGCTGTCCGCGCTGGATGTCCATACGGAAGCGCTGGTGGAGGCGGCGCTGCGCCGGGTGCTCCAGGGGACCACCGCGCTGGTCGTGGCGCACCGCCCGTCGACGGTGCTGCTCGCCGACCGGGTGGCGCTGATCTCGCGGGGGCGGATCGCGGCGGTCGGCACCCATCAGGAACTGCTGCGGAGCAGCGCGGAGTATGCCTGGCTGATGTCCGGCACGGAGACCGGGACGGCATCGGACGCCGACGCCGAGGCCGTTGAGGAGAGCATCCGATGACCACGTCGACCGCCACCCAGGGCGCCGGCCCGGCTCCGGACGGGGCCGGGGACACGACCGGGAGCGGGGACGAGGCGGCGCTTCCCGGCGCCCCCACCCCGCCCGACGACCCCTTCGGCAAGGACGCGCTGCCCGCGCCTCCGGGGGCCACCGGCGCCCTGCTGCGGTCGCTGCTGCGCGCCCGGCGCGGCAGGGTCGTCGTGGCCGCGCTGCTCCTGCTGCTCCAGCAGGCCGCCGCCCAGGCCGGCCCGCTGATCGTCGCGTACGCCATCGACCGCGGGGTGCCCGCCTTCCGGGACGGCGACCACGGTCCGCTGATCGCCGTCGGCGCGGGCTATCTGGTCTGCGCGCTGGGCTCGGGAGCCTTTCAGTACGCCTTCATCCGGGCCGCCGCCCGGGTCAACCAGGACGTCCTGCTGGATCTGCGCGGCCGGATCTTCCGTCATGCCCAGGCGCTGAGCGTGGACTTCCACGAGCGCTACACCTCCGGGCGGCTGATCTCCCGGTCGACCACCGATGTGGAGTCGCTGCGCGAGCTGCTCGGCGAAGGTCTCCAGGAACTGATCGCGGTGGTGCTGGCCTTCGTCTACATCTCGGCGATGCTGCTCTATCTGGACGTCGGTCTCGGCGCGGTGGCCGTGATCTCCTTCGTGCCGCTGTATCTGCTGGTCCGGCTCTACCAGCGCCGGGCGGCCCAGGTCTTCGGCCGGCGCTCCACCGCCATCGCCGCCGTCATCGTCAAGTTCGCGGAGACGATGAACGGCATCAGGCCGGTGCAGGCGTTCCGGCGCGAGCGCGCCAACGACGCGGACTTCCACGTGCTCAACCACCGCCATGAACGCAGCAACGGCGACGCCCTCCTGGAGATGGCCCGCTATGTGATCGGCTCCCGCCTCATCGCCAACGTCGCCGTCGCCGGGATCGTGCTCTGGGGCGCCTACCGGGTGGCGGGCGGCACCTTGGCGCTCGGGGTGCTGGCCGCGGCCGTGCTGTATCTGCGGCGGCTCTACGACCCGATCGACCGGCTCGGGATGTTCCTCAACTCGTATCAGTCCGCCGCCGCTTCCATGGAGAAGATCGCGGGTCTGCTGGCCCAGACGCCCTCGGTGCCCGAGGCGGCGGATCCCCGGCCGCTGCCCGCGCTCACCGGCGAACTCCCCGGCCGCGAGGTCGTCTTCGACGGGGTGAGCTTCGCGTACCGTACGGGCGGCGAGGTCCTGCCCGCGTTCGACCTGACGGTCCCGGCCGGCCAGACGGTCGCGGTCGTCGGCTCGACGGGCGCGGGCAAGTCCACGCTGGCCAAGCTGCTGGCCCGGTTCTACGACCCGACCCAGGGGCGGGTCCTCCTCGACGGTGTCGATCTGCGCGAGCTGGACACACCCGAGCTGCGGCGCGGGGTGGTGATGGTGACCCAGGAGGCGTTCCTCTTCTCCGGCACGGTCGCCGAGAACATCGCCATCGGCCGCCCGGACGCCTCCCGCGAGGACATCGAGCGCGCGGCGAAGGCGATCGGCGCCCATGACTTCATCAGCGGTCTGCCGGACGGCTACGACACGGACGTACGCAAGCGGGGCGGCCGTATCTCCGCAGGACAGCGCCAACTGGTCGCCTTCGCCCGCGCGCTGCTCGCCGACCCGGCGGTCCTCATCCTCGACGAGGCGACCAGTTCCCTCGACATCCCGGGTGAACGCGCGGTGCAGCGTGCGATGGACACGGTCCTGCACGGCCGCACCGCGGTGGTGATCGCCCACCGCCTGTCGACGGTCGAGATCGCGGACCGGGTGCTGGTGATGGAGCACGGCCGTGTCGTCGAGGACGGCCCGCCGGCGGAACTGATCGCCGCCACGGGCCACTTCGCCGACCTCCACCGCGCCTGGCGCGACAGCCTGGCCTGACCCGACGAGGGGCGGGGTCAGTCGCTGGTGGCGCGATTCGTCAGGAGCAGGGGGTGGTGTCGCCGGGGCGGGTGACGCCGGGCCGGGTGTTCAGGGACCACAGGTGCGTGCATCGCGGGCACTGGAGGTGGACGACCGGCCCGTTGCTGGAGATCAGATAGCGCCAGTGCTCGCCGCAGTTGCGGCGGTCGGCGCAGGTCGCGCAGTGGCGGGCGTCGTCGCAGACGGGGCAGGCCACCCAGGCGCGGCGGGCGAGGTCCGCCTGTGGATCAATGGGCAGCCGCACGGCCCTGCTCCTCCCCCGGCAGGACACCGGCCGCCACCAGCAGGTCGTAGGTGCGCTGCTGCTCGGCGTCCAGGCCCGAGTAGAGAAGGGCATACGCTTCGTCCTCGCCTCGGAGGGCGGCCACCGGATCCCAGTCGGGCCCCAGCGCGGCCACGACCTCGGCCCGCCGCCGGACTTCCTCGAAGGTCAGATCGATCGTGAAGGGGATGAGGCCGGTGGCGTTGTCCTGGTTCATGGCGAGACTCCCGATGTGCTGGCGGAACCCCACCATCTCTACCAGGCGGCCACGCCCACAGGGAAGGGTGGCCTAAGTCGCCCCGGGACCGCCCGGGGCGACGCTCCACCCGGCCCGTCGACGGGGCACCCACGGATCGAACGACAGGGGTGGGCCGTTGCCGGCACCAAGCCCTGAACGACAGACACCGTCCGCTCACGGCACTGTGACGCACTTCACGGCTTGCCCCACGGGACGGACCGAGCCTACGGGGCGGTCCGCCCGAAGACCTCGATCAGGCTGGTGAAGCTGTCATCCGCGTGGCCGGCCGCCACGCCCCGCCGGAAGAGGCCGAGCACCGCCTCCGGCAGCGCGGTGTCGACCCCGGCGTCCTTGGCCGTGTGGACGATGTGGTCGACGCTCGCCACGCCCATGGCGAGCTTGTCCACGTCGCCGGGGTGCTCGCCGCCGTCGATCCGGGGCGCGTAGAACGCGAGGAAGCCCGGCAGCGAGGAGACCGTGGACGTGGCGTACGGCAGGAACTCCGCGGCCGAGATGCCGTTCGCGTCGGCCACCGCGAGGGCGTGCAGGTAACTGGTCATCGCGGTCCAGAAGATGTCCATCTGCATCTGGTAGTACAGCGGGGCCAGCCCCGGGTCCTCGCCGCGGTAGTCGGTGCCGGTCAGCACCGCCAGGCTGCCGGCGTGCGCCTCGAAGACGTCCTTGGGGCCGCTGTAGAAGGTGGACGACTCCGGCCTGCCGATGCCCGAGGGCGGCACCTGCACACCGCCGGCGAGATAGCGGGCGCCGTGGCCGGCCGCCCAGCCGGCGGCCTCGCGGGCCTTCGCGGGTGTGTCCGAGCTGAGGTTGACGAGGACCCGCCCGGAGAGCGACCCGGCGGCGGGTCCGAGGATCGCGTACATCGCGTCGTAGTCCGTCAGGCTGAGGATCACCAGCTCGTTGGCGGTCAGCGCCTCCTCGACGGTGGCCGCGCGGGTCGCGCCCCGGGCCACCAGCTCGTCGGCCCTGCTCGCGGTCCTGTTCCACACGGTCACCTGGCGGCCGCCGTCCAGGAACGCCCGCACCATCGCCTGGCCCATCGGACCCAGGCCGATGACAGTGACGGTGCCGGTGCCGGTCTGCTTGCTCATGAGATTCCCCCCTCTAGAACGAACGCTCTATCCAGGAGGGAACCTAGCACGCCACTGGAACGAACGCTCTATCCGATAGCCTGGGCCGGTGAAGACGAAGCCGCGAGACGACAGGACCCCGGGCCCCGACGCCGCCCTCGGCACGCGCGAGCGAGTCGTCCGCGCGGCCTCGCGCCTGATGCAGCGACAGGGGTACGACGGATCGGGGATCAAGCAGATCGCCCAGGAGGCCGGCGCCACGCTCGGCTCCGTCTACCACTTCTTCCCCGGCGGGAAGCAGGAGTTGGCCGTCGCGGCGGTCCACCACGGCGACCAGGAGTTCGCCGGCATCCTGCGTGAGGTACTGGACAGCGAAGAGGACCCGGCCAAGGCGGTCGTCGCCTGCACCCGGAGCCTCGCGGAGGGCCTGCGCGCCTCCGACTGGCTCGACGGCTGCCCGGTCACCGCCACCGCCCTGGGCACGGCGGGCCGCGCCCCGGACATCCAACAGGCCGCCGCGCAGGCCTTCGAGCACTGGCGGGGCCTCGTGTCCGACACCCTCCGCCGCACCGGCATCGCCGAGCAGGACGCCCTCGATCTGGGTCACACGGTGATCAGCACCCTGGAGGGCGCCGAACTGGCCGCCCAGGTCTCACGAAGCGACGAACCCCTGCGCATCGCGGGGAGCCATCTGGCCCGCTTGATCGACTCCTACCGGCCCACCGCCTGACTCCGGCCGTCCGGCCCGGTCTTCGGCGACAAGTGGATGGTATAAATCCAGCCACGTTACGAACCGATCGCGTCAGCCTTCACGCATGCTCCGTTCAACACCCCGTTCACATACGCCAACTTCGAACTGGTTCTCCACAGACTCTTTGAAGCAGCGGGGCGAACCCTTGGCGGCGTTGCGATGATGATCGACGAAACGTCCGCTTAACGAACAAGCGCTTTCGGGCAGCGGACGATTTCCGGCCAACTTGTTGACGCGGTCCTGACAGCGAGGCGTCACGACTGCCACTCTTCCCCCGTTCTTCGCACCACCTTGCTCCGCGTGCACTTCCGGGCGGCCCACCGAGCGGCCCGGTACCCCCCTCGCAGAAGGAGTTCGCGTGAGATCCACGCCCAGCCGTCGCGCCACCGCGACCGGCGCTCTGATCGCCGCAGCAGCGCTGCTCACCGTCGGTGTGCAGGCCGGCACCGCCACCGCGCAGCCCGACACCGCTCCCGCCGCACCGGTGGCCGGCAAGGCCGACCCCGGTGCGCTGCCGCGCGATCTCTCTCCCGCTCAGCGCGCCGCGCTGATACGCGAGGCCGACGCCACCAAGGCGGCCACCGCCAAGGACCTCGGCCTCGGCACGCAGGAGAAGCTCGTCGTCCGTGACGTCCTCCAGGACGTCGACGGCACGACGCACACCCGCTACGAGCGCACCTACAAGGGCCTTCCGGTCCTCGGCGGTGACCTCGTGGTAGCGGCGACGAAGGCGGGCGCGACCCAGTCCGTCAGCAAGGCGTCGCAGTCCGCCCTCAAGGACGTCGCCACCACCGCGGACATCGCCCCGGCCGCCGCCGAGAAGCAGGCGCTGAGCGCCGCCGCGGCGGACGGTTCGAAGAAGACCGAGGCCGACCGCGCCCCGCGCAAGGTCGTGTGGATGGCGCAGGGCAAGCCCACCCTCGCCTTCGAGACCGTCGTCGGCGGCCTCCAGCACGACGGCACCCCGAACGAGCTGCACGTCGTCACCGACGCCGCCACCGGCAAGAAGATCTACGAGTGGCAGGGCGTCGAGACGGGCGTGGGCAACACGCAGTACAGCGGCCAGGTCAGCATCGGCTCCACCCAGTCGGGGTCGACGTACAACCTGACCGACGGCACCCGCGGCAGCCACAAGACGTACAACCTGAACCGCGGCACCTCGGGCACCGGCACCCTCTTCTCGAACTCCACCGACGTCTGGGGCAACGGCGCCCCGGCCAACCTGGAGACCGCGGGCGCGGACGCCGCGTACGGCGCCGGCGAGACGTGGGACTACTTCAAGAACGTGCACGGCCGCACCGGTATCCGCGGTGACGGTGTCGGCGCGTACTCCCGCGTCCACTACAGCAGCGGCTACGTCAACGCCTTCTGGCAGGACAGCTGCTTCTGCATGACGTACGGCGACGGCACGGGCAACGCCAAGCCGCTGACGTCCATCGACGTGGCCGCCCACGAGATGTCCCACGGCGTCACCGCCAACACGGCCGGCCTGGTCTACAGCGGTGAGTCCGGCGGCCTGAACGAGGCCACCTCCGACATCTTCGCCGCGGCGGTCGAGTTCTACGCGAACAGCCCGCAGGACCCGGGTGACTACCTGGTCGGCGAGAAGATCGACATCAACGGCAACGGCACGCCGCTGCGGTACATGGACAAGCCGAGCAAGGACGGCGCCTCCAAGGACTACTGGTACTCCGGCATCGGCAGCGTCGACGTCCACTACTCCTCGGGCCCGGCCAACCACTGGTTCTACCTGCTCTCCGAGGGCAGCGGCGCCAAGGTCGTCAACGGTGTCTCGTACAACTCCGCGACCTCCGACGGCCTGCCGGTGACCGGCATCGGCCGGGCGAAGGCCGAGCAGATCTGGTTCAAGGCGCTCGCCACGAAGTTCACCTCCACGACGAACTACGCGGCGGCCCGCACGGGCACCCTCGCGGTCGCCGGTGAGCTGTACGGCACCGCCAGCGCCGAGTACAAGTCCGTCGCGGACGCCTGGGCCGGTATCGCGGTCGGCACCCGTCCCGGCGGCGGCGGTGGCGGAGGCGGCACGGTCTTCGAGAGCACCACGGCCGTCACCATCCCGGACGCCGGCGCGGCGGTCACCTCGACCGTCAACGTCACCGGAATCACCGGCAACGCCCCCGCCGCCCTCCAGGTCGGCGTGGACATCACGCACACCTGGCGCGGTGACCTGGTCATCGACCTGGTCGCCCCGGACGGCACCGCGTACCGCGTGAAGAACTCCAGCAGCGGCGACTCGGCGGACAACGTCGTGGAGACCTACACCGTGAACGCCTCCTCCGAGGTCGCCAACGGTGCCTGGAAGCTGCGGGTCCAGGATGTCGCGGCGCAGGACACCGGCCGCATCAACAGCTTCAAGCTCACCTTCTGAGCCTGAGCCTGCCTGAGCGGGGCCTGAGTCCCGACCGCACAACCGCTTGACGCAAACGAGCCGCCCAGGGTGCCACACACCCCGGGCGGCTCTGTCGTCGGCCACTGTCCACCTAGTTGGGGTTGCTCGCGTTCGTCAGGGTCTCCCAGGCCACGAACAGGTTGTTGGTCCCGGAGGGCCGCTGCTGCTCGGTGAGGCGCTGGGTGTTGGTCATCGCGTAGCCCAGCCGGGTGTTGAGGGCGTTGTAGCCGACCTCGGTGATGGGCCCGAGACCGCGGGTCACGCTGCCGCCGCACAGCGACGACGGCACGGGCTCGGCCTGCACCTCGTACTTGGACTGGAAGCCGAGCGCCTGCCGCAGCCGCTCGCCGACCTGCGGGAAGAGGTCCTGTCCCTGGAGACGGGCGGTCTCGAAGACATGCGAGACGGACGAGATGCCGTAGCCGGTGTGGACGAAGTCGCGGCAGGTCTCCTGGGTGAGACCGGTGACGAAGGTCCCCTGGCCCTGCCAGTAGTTGACGATCTTGTCGCGGGTGTCCAGGTTCTGGCTGGGCACGGTCTTGGGCAGCGCGCCGTCGGAGGACAGATAGATGTACGCGGGCACGCGGACGAGGTACTTGCCGATCGCCTTGTCGTAACTGGCCGCGTCATCGAGGTAGACGGAGATGCTGACCGCCGCCTCCATCATGGTCAGCTCCCAGTTCCCGTTGGAGTTGGAGCCGTTGATGATTTTGGGCAGATAGACGTTGCGCAGCATGGTGCTGAAACGCCCGGAGTTCGGCCAGTTGCCGTAGACGTGCTTGATGATCTCCGCGGCCTTGGGCCACGAGGAGCCGGCCCAGCCGGTCTGGAGCGGGGCGTTGCTGTTGGTGTGGTCCTGGATGGAGTTGGACCAGGCGTCCATCAGCTCGATGGACTTCTTCGCGTACCGCTCGTCGCGGGTGATGTACCAGGCCAGCGCGTCGGTGTAGGCGGCAATCGCGTCCTCGCGCTCGTCCGTGCAGCCGTAGTTGGGGTTGGAGTACGAGCCGCACTCGACGATCGCGCGCGGCTTGGCCGTCCGCGACAGGGAGGCGTACCTGCTCGCCATCATCTGGTCGTACGCGGCCTTCCAGGGCTGCGCCCCGGCCTGCACCTTGCCCCGTACGAAGTCGAGCTGGGCGGTGCTGAGGTTCACGCCGGGGTGGGTGAAGTTCGCCGGGGCGGCGGCGACGGCCGCCGTCTTCGTGGCCGAGACCCGGGCCTCCGGCGCCTTCGCGGCGGAGGCGGGAGCCATGAAGGCCGCGGCGATCACGCCGGCCAGGGCTGCGGAGAGTCCGAGGAATCTGGGGATGGATCCGGGGCGCATGTGGGGGTGCCTTCCGGTCAGATGGACGGCCCGCAACTCCGTTCACTCATGTGAACATTGAGTGGAGTTGTGAACCCGTTATTGACTGAGGAACCTAGAACCATCGCATGAACACGTCAAGGTCTGGACCTATGGAACGTCAGGTTCCTCCGTGGGCCCACGCGAAGGGCCGGGCACCCGCGGTGCCCGGCCCTGATCCTCGGTCAACGCGCCGGCCGGCGCGTCCGTCAGCGCATCAGCACGCCCGCGCCCTCCCCCGTCGCCTCCGTCGGCAGAGCGACCAGCCCCAGATCCGCGCTGGTGGCGAGCAGCGGATGGGCCGGCAGCACACGGACCGTGTAGCCGTAGGGGCCCGTACGGTCCAGGGCGAGCGGCCCCTCGTACATCCAGCGGCCCTCTATGTCGGGCCCGCCGGCCGGCTTCAGCGGGAAGGACCGGGCGTCCACGATCGCGTCGTCGGAGCCCACCCGTCCCGCGACGGCCTGCACTTCCACATCGTCCGGGTCGAGTTCGCCCAGGCCGATCCGTACCCGCAGGGAGAGCGTGGAGCCCAGCTCGGCGGTGCTGCCGACGGCGGTCGCCGCCACGGCCTCGGCATGGTCGACGGAGACCCGCGGCCAGAGCGCGCGCGTCCGGTCCTTCCAGGCCGCCAGCTCCGTCGCGGTGCCGGTGTCCAGGAGGCGGTGGGCGTGGGCGGCGGGGGCGTACAGCCGCTCCACGTACTCGCGGACCATCCGGTCGGCGAGCAGCTTGGGACCGAGTGTGCCCAGCGTGCGGCGGACCATCGCGATCCAGCGGTCGGGCAGCCCGCCGGCGCCCCGGTCGTAGAAGCGGGGCGCGACCCGGTCCTCGATCAGCTCGTAGAGGGCGTTCGCCTCCAGTTCGTCCCTGCGGTGCTCGTCGGAGGTCGAGGCGTCCGCGGTGGGGATGGCCCAGCCGAAGTCCGGCTCGAACCACTCGTCCCACCAGCCGTCCAGGACCGACAGGTTGAGACAGCCGTTGAGCGCGGCCTTCATTCCGCTGGTGCCACACGCCTCCAGCGGCCGCAGCGGATTGTTCAGCCAGACGTCGCAGCCCGGATAGAGCTTCTGCGCCATCGCCATGCCGTAGTCGGGCAGGAAGACGATGCGGTGGCGCACCCGCGGATCGTCGGCGAACCGCACCAGCTCCTGCACCAGCCGCTTGCCGCCGTCGTCCGCCGGATGCGCCTTGCCGGCGACCACGATCTGCACCGGCCGCTCCGGGTGGAGCAGCAGCGCCCGCAGCCGGTCGCGGTCGCTCAGCATCAGCGTGAGGCGTTTGTACGAGGGCACCCGGCGGGCGAAGCCGATGGTGAGGACGTCCGGGTCGAGCACGCCGTCGATCCAGCCCAGCTCGGCGGCCTGGGCGCCGCGCAGCCGCCAGGACGCGTGCAGCCGCTTGCGTACCTCGGCCACCAGCTGCTCGCGCAGGACGTGGCGCACGTCCCAGAGATCGCCGTCGGGAATCTCGGATTCGGCGTCCCAGCGCGACGAGCCGCTCCCGGGGTCCGCGCTCGCGGCCCCGGATGTCCCCGCCGCGCCCAGCCGGGCGACCTCGGGCGCGACCCAGGTCGGCGCGTGCACCCCGTTGGTCACGGAGGTGATCGGCACCTCCTCGGGGTCGAAGCCGGGCCAGAGCCCGGCGAACATCTCCCGGCTGACGGCGCCGTGCAGGGCGGAGACGCCGTTGGCCCGCTGGGCGAGCCGCAGTCCCATCACGGCCATGTTGAAGAGGTTCGGCCGGCCGCCCGGATAGGTCTCCAGGCCGAGGCCGAGGATCCGCTCGGCGTCCACGCCGGGCAGTTCCCCGTCGTCCCCGAAGTGGCGGGCGATCAGCTCGCGGTCGAACCGGTCGATCCCGGCGGGCACCGGGGTGTGGGTGGTGAAGACCGTGCCGGCCCGGACGACCTCCAGCGCGGCGTCGAAGCCGAGGCCGGTGCCGGCGAGTTCCCTGATGCGTTCCAGGCCGAGGAATCCGGCGTGGCCCTCGTTGGTGTGGAACACCTCGGGCGCGGGGTGGCCGGTGAGCCGGCAGTACGTGCGCACGGCCCGGACCCCGCCGATGCCGAGCAGCATCTCCTGGAGGAGGCGGTGCTCGCTGCCGCCGCCGTAGAGCCGGTCGGTGACATCGCGCTCGCCCGGACCGTTCTCCTCGACGTCCGAGTCGAGCATCAGCAGCGGCACGCGCCCGACGTGCGCCTGCCAGATACAGGCGCGCAGCGCCCGCCGGCCCGGCAGGGTGAGGACGACCTGAGCGGGTGTGCCGTCCTCCTCCCGCACCAGGGTGAGCGGCAGTTCGTTGGGGTCGAGGACCGGATACTGCTCCTGCTGCCAGCCGTCCCGGGACAGCGACTGGCGGAAGTAGCCGTGCCGGTAGAGCAGGCCGACACCGATGAGCGGTACGCCGAGGTCGCTGGCGGCCTTGAGATGGTCGCCGGCGAGGATGCCGAGGCCGCCGGAGTACTGCGGCAGGGCCGCGGTGACCCCGAACTCGGGCGAGAAGTAGCCGACGGCGGCCGGCAGCTCGGCGCCCTGCCCGTCGCGCGCCTGGTACCAGCGCTCGCCGCGCAGATAGGTGTCGAGATCGTCGGCGGCGGCGGTCAGTCTGTCCAGAAAGGGACGGTCCCCGGCCAGCTCGGCGAGGCGGGCGGCGGATACGGCCCCGAGCAGCCGTACGGGGTCGCCGTCGGCGGCACGCCAGCCGGCGGGGTCGACGGCTTCGAAGAGCTCACGGGTCTCGCTGTGCCAGGACCAGCGCAGATTGCGGGCGAGGTCGCTGAGCGGTTGGAGTGGTTCGGGCAGGACGGGGCGGACGGTGAACCGACGGATTGCCTTCACGTGTTCCACCTTCGCAGGGGACGTACGAGCCGGAGGGGACGCGCCACGGTGTGCGGCCCCGCCGTCCCTCCGACGGTAGTCGCACCCCGCCCTCGGCAACCACGGCGCATCCGTGCACATGTCCCCGGGTTTCCGCGCCCCGGCGGGGCATCCGATAAAGCAACGGGTGTCTTCCTCCGCGCCCCGGCAATTAACAAAACACCGGATTGCTCACCCGAATGGAGGGGGAAGGCTCCTCCGGTACACACGGTCCACCCGCACGGCGCACCCGCACAGCCCTTACGCACGGCACACGAGCGCGTCTCCACACGATTCCGGGCGATTCCAGCGCTATTCGAGTGAACGCGGACAGGAGCGGCCATGCCCGCAGCCTCCCAGTCGTCTACCGAGCAGCTACAAAGAACATCAAAACCCCGTAAAGGTTCCCAACCCGCTCGACCTGCCATGCCTGTCAAGCCCGCACAGCCCTCAGGTGATCCAGTGAAACCGCTGATTGGTCGCATTCCCGTCCTGGACGTACGCCCGCTCGTCGACTGCGGCAGACGCCCCGCGAAGGCGGTGAGCGGTGAGTCCTTCCAGGTCACCGCGACCGTCTTCCGCGAGGGCCATGACGCCGTCGCGGCCAATGTCGTCCTGCTGGATCCAGGTGGCCACCCCGGCCCCTGGACCCCCATGCACGAGCTCGCCCCCGGCACGGACCGCTGGGGCGCCGAGGTCACCCCCACGGAGGAAGGCAGCTGGACCTACACCGTCGAAGCGTGGAGCGATCCCGTCGCCACCTGGCGCCACGCCGCCGGCATCAAGATCCCGGCGGACATCGACACCGCTCTCGTCCTCGCGGAGGGCGCCGAGCTGTACGAGCGGGCCGCCGCCGGCGTACCGAAGCGCGAAGGCCGGGAAGCCGTGCTGGCCGCCGTCGACGCCCTGCGTGACGAGTCGCTCCCCGCCACGGCCCGGCTCGCCGCCGCGCTCTCCCCCGAGGCGGATGCCGCCCTCGCCCGCCATCCGCTGCGCGAGCTGGTCAGCTCCTCGCGCCCGGCGCCGCTGCTGGTCGAGCGCCGGCGGGCGCTGTTCGGCTCGTGGTACGAGCTGTTCCCGCGCTCCGAGGGCGCGGTCGTCAAGGAGGGCGAGCCGCCGGTCAGCGGCACGTTCAGAACGGCCGCCGAGCGGCTGCCCGCGGTCGCCGCGATGGGCTTCGACGTCGTGTATCTGCCGCCGATCCACCCCATCGGCACCACGTACCGCAAGGGCCCCAACAACTCCCTCGATCCCGGCCCCGACGATGTCGGCGTGCCCTGGGCGATCGGCTCCGCCGAGGGCGGCCATGACGCGGTCCACCCCGACCTGGGCACGATCGAGGACTTCGACCACTTCGTGGAGACGGCGCGCACACTGCGGATGGAGGTCGCGCTGGACTTCGCGCTCCAGTGCTCCCCCGACCACCCCTGGGTCGCCAAGCACCCCGACTGGTTCCACCACCGCGCGGACGGCTCCATCGCCTACGCCGAGAACCCGCCGAAGAAGTACCAGGACATCTACCCGATCGACTTCGACCACGATCTGCGCGGTCTGGTCCGGGAGACCACGCGCGTGCTGCGCCACTGGATGACCCACGGTGTACGGATCTTCCGCGTCGACAATCCGCACACGAAGCCGGTGGTCTTCTGGGAGAAGGTCATCGCGAACATCAACCGCACCGATCCCGATGTGATCTTCCTGGCCGAGGCCTTCACCCGGCCCGCGATGATGCGCACCCTGGGCGCGGTCGGCTTCCAGCAGTCGTATACGTACTTCACCTGGCGCAACACCAAGCAGGAGCTCACCGACTACCTCATCGAGCTGTCCGGCGAGTCCGCCTCGTACATGCGGCCCAACTTCTTCGTGAACACTCCGGACATCCTGCACGCCTATCTCCAGGAGGGCGGGCGCCCGGCGTTCGAGGTGCGGGCCGTGCTGGCCGCGACGATGGTGCCGACGTGGGGCGTGTACGCGGGATATGAACTCTGCGAGAACAGCCCTGCCAAGCCGGGCAGCGAGGAGTACCTTGACTCGGAGAAGTACCAGCTGAGGCCCCGGGACTGGGATGCGGCCGAGCGTGAGGGCCGCACCATCGCCCCGCTGATCACCACGCTCAACCGGATCAGACGGCGCCATCCCGCCCTGCAGCAGCTGCGCGACATCCACTTCCACCATGCCGACAACGACGCGGTCATCGCGTACAGCAAGCGGTCAGGCTCGAACATCGTTCTGGTGGTCGTGAACCTCGACCCTCACCACACCCAGGAGGCGACGGTCTCGTTGGACATGGAGCGGCTCGGCCTCGACCGGCACGAGACCGCCCCGGTGCGCGATGAGCTCACCGGCGAGACCTATCACTGGGGCAGAGCCAACTATGTGCGCCTAGAGCCGGGCGTCACGCCCGCGCACATCGTGGTGCTGCGACCGTCCCCGCCGATCGGAGGGTCACCCACAACATGATCGTCAATGAGCCCGTCCACGACACCTTCGAGGACACCCCGGCCAAGGACCGCGATCCCGACTGGTTCAAGCGAGCCGTCTTCTACGAGGTCCTGGTGCGTTCGTTCCAGGACAGCAATGGCGACGGCATCGGTGACCTCAAGGGCATCACCGCCAAACTGGACTATCTCCAGTGGCTCGGGGTCGACTGTCTCTGGCTGCCGCCGTTCTTCAAGTCGCCGCTGCGCGACGGTGGCTACGACGTGTCCGACTACACGGCGGTGCTCCCCGAATTCGGCGATCTCGCCGACTTCGTGGAGTTCGTCGACGCCGCGCACCAGCGCGGCATGCGCGTGATCATCGACTTTGTCATGAACCACACGAGCGATCAGCACGACTGGTTCCAGGAGTCCCGCAAGGACCCCGACGGGCCGTACGGCGACTACTACGTCTGGGCCGACGACGACAAGCAGTACCAGGACGCCCGGATCATCTTCGTCGACACGGAGACGTCCAACTGGACCTTCGACCCGGTGCGCAAGCAGTACTACTGGCACCGGTTCTTCTCCCACCAGCCGGATCTCAACTACGAGAACCCGGCGGTGCAGGAGGAGATCGTCTCCGCGCTGCGCTTCTGGCTGGACCTGGGCATCGACGGCTTCCGGCTGGACGCCGTGCCGTATCTGTACCAGCGCGAGAACACCAACTGCGAGAACCTCCCGGCCACCCACGAGTTCCTCAAGCGGGTACGGAAGGAGATCGACGCCAACTACCCCGACACGGTGATCCTCGCCGAGGCCAACCAGTGGCCCGAGGATGTCGTCGACTACTTCGGGGACTACGCGGCCGGCGGCGACGAATGCCATATGGCGTTCCACTTCCCCGTCATGCCGCGGATCTTCATGGCCGTACGGCGCGAGTCCCGCTACCCGGTCTCGGAAATCCTGGCGAAGACCCCGGCGATCCCGACGGGCTGCCAGTGGGGCATCTTCCTGCGCAACCACGACGAGCTCACCCTCGAAATGGTCACGGACGAAGAGCGCGACTACATGTACGCGGAGTACGCCAAGGACCCGCGGATGCGCGCCAACATCGGCATCCGGCGCCGGCTCGCCCCGCTGCTGGACAACGACCGCAACCAGATCGAGCTGTTCACCGCTCTGCTGCTGTCGCTGCCGGGCTCGCCGATCCTCTATTACGGGGACGAGATCGGGATGGGCGACAACATCTGGCTCGGCGACCGGGACGCCGTGCGGACCCCGATGCAGTGGACCCCCGACCGGAACGCGGGATTCTCCTCCAGCGACCCCGGGCGGCTCTATCTGCCGACGATCATGGACCCGATCTACGGCTACCAGGTCACCAACGTGGAGGCGTCGATGGCGTCGCCGTCCTCGCTGCTGCACTGGACCCGCCGGATGATCGAGATCCGGAAGCAGAACCACGCCTTCGGGCTCGGCTCGTACACCGAGCTGCCGTCGTCGAACCCGGCGGTGCTCGCCTTCCTGCGCGAGGCGCCCTCCCAAGAGGGGGACGGCGACGATCTGGTGCTCTGCGTGCACAACTTCTCACGCTTCGCACAGCCCACGGAGCTCGATCTGAAGGCCTTCAGCGGGCGTCATCCGGTGGAGCTGATCGGCGGGGTGCGCTTCCCCGCCATCGGGGAATGGCCCTACCTGCTGACGCTCGCGGGCCACGGCTTCTACTGGTTCCGGCTCAGGAAGGACATCGCGTCCTCGTGACACGGTGTTAACCCGTGGCCCCGTGCGGGGCGGTTTCCACCGCCCCGCACGGGGCACCCTCCCTCACATCCAGTTCGATCGAGTTTCGTACGGAATCAAGCCGTACGGATCATCCTCACCCGACACGTCCCGCACAGCCGGACAGCCATTGCCGCAATCCGGGACACTCTGCGCATCCTGTGGTGTGCCCGGGGAAAGGACGCGATGCCATGTCGAAGGCTGCATCCACCCGGACTACCCCGTTCCTCGCCGCCGCCTCGCCCGCCGCCTCGCCCGCCGTGTCACCCGCCGACGCGAGAGCGCTGGCCGGCTCGCTCGCGCCGCTGCTCCATGACTGGCTGCCCCGCCAGCGCTGGTTCGCGGGCAAGGGCCGGCAGATCACCGGTTTCGTGCCGGTGGCGGTCACCGAGCTGCTGCCCATGGAACCGGGGGGTCCGGGTCTGCTGCATCTGCTCGTACGGGTCGAGCAGCGGGGTGCCTCCGGGCCGCCGCCGTCGATCCCGTCTTCCACCCCCTCGGTGGCGCCGTCGGCCGGAGACTGCTATCAGCTGCTGCTCGGGGTGCGGAAGGCGCTGCCGCCGTATCTCGCGTCCGCGCTGATCGGCCATGCGACGCAGGGGCCGCTGACCGGCCGTACCGTCTACGAGGGACTGCACGATCCACGCCTCGCCGACCTTCTGCTGGAACGATTGCGCAACCCCGGCGCGCTGGGGCCGCTGCGGTTCGACCGGGCGGGTGCGATCCCGGCCGGGCTCACCGGCCGGCTCCTCGGCGCCGAGCAGTCGAACTCCTCCCTGGTCTACGGGGACGCCTACATTCTGAAGATCCTCCGCCGGGTCTTCCCCGGCCCGCATCCGGATCTGGAGCTGCCGCTGGCCCTGGCGGCGGAAGGCTGCGACCGGGTGCCCGCGCCCGTGGGGTGGTTCGAGGCGGCCGACCCGTCGGGCAGCGGGGACTCTCTCACCCTCGGCGTGCTCCAGCCCTATCTGCGCGGCTCCCAGGACGGCTGGCAGCTGGCGCTGGCGGCGCTGGCGGGCGGCCGCGAGTTCACCACGGAGGCCCGCGCCCTGGGCCGGGCCACCGCCGAGGTGCACACCGCGCTCGCCGCCGCCCTGCCGACGGTGACCCTGGGCCGCCGGCAGACCGCGCAGCTGGCGAGCGGGATGTCCGAGCGCCTGGAGGCGGCGGCGCAGGCGGTGCCGACCCTGCGGCAGTACGTCCCCGGGCTGCGCACCGCCTTCGGCGCGCTCGCCAGGCTCGACGAGGCGGGGCGCGGCAGGCCGGCCCAGCGCGTCCACGGCGATCTGCACCTCGGGCAGGCCCTGCGGACTCCGGACGGCAGATGGTCGGTCATCGACTTCGAGGGCGAGCCGGCCAGGCCGCTGGCCGAGCGGCGCCGCCCTCAGCCACCGGTCCGCGATGTCGCGGGCATGCTCCGTTCCTTCGACTACGCGGCCCGCTCCCACGAGCCGTGGCGCCCGGACTGGGCGGCGCGCTGCCGGGCGGCGTACTGCGAGGGATACGCCCTGTCCTCCGGCATCGACCCGCGCGCGGAACCCGAGCTGCTGCGGGCGTACGAGACGGACAAGGCGGTCTACGAGGTCCTGTACGAGGCGAGGCACCGCCCCGACTGGCTGCCGGTCCCGATGGCGGCGATCCGCCGGCTGGCGGGCGACGCCTGACGGCGGGGCGGCCGCCGCGCCGGGGGCCGCGGGCACCGGTCCCGTACTGCCTCTGACGTCCCACGGGCCGCATCCCCGCCGTCCCGCCCCCGGCGCCACTCCGGTCCCGACACCACCCCGTCCCTGTCCCCCACCGCATCCCCAACCGCGTCCCCAACCGCATCCGCATCCGCATCCGACCGTCCCGTACCCAAGCCCGCCGAGGAGGCAGCTCCCGTGACCGCCCGCCCGCCGTCCGACAGCCCGTCCGAGCCAGAGCACCCCATCACCTCCCTCCCGGCCCCGGTCCCCGCCCCGGCCGCGGGGAAGCAGTCCGCGCGCCGCAAGCGCCCCCAGCCCGCCAAGGGCGGCGCCGCCCCCGCGTCTCCCACGGCCCCCAAGCCGCGCAAGGACGCGGGCGACCGCGGGGTGCGGGCCGCGCGGCCGCTGGACGACGGCGACCGGGAGCGGCTGCTCACCGGTTCGCACCACGATCCGCACGCGCTGCTGGGCGCGCACCCGACGGAGGACGGAGTGCTCTTCCGCGCGCTGCGGCCGTACGCGCGCGCCGTGACCGTCGTCGCCAAGGAGATGCGGGCCGAGCTGAACGATGACGGGGACGGCCTCTTCTCCGGTGTCCTGCCGCTGCGCGCCGTGCCGGAGTACTCGCTGCTCGTCCGCTACGGCGACGACGACGCGGAGCCCGACGAGCTGGAGATCCAGGACCCGTACCGCTTCCTGCCCGCCCTCGGGGATCTCGATCTACATCTGATCGGCGAGGGCCGGCACGAGGAGCTGTGGAAGGCCCTCGGCGCCCAGCCCATGATCCACCAGAACGTGACCGGCACCCGCTTCACCGTATGGGCGCCCAATGCCCGGGGGGTGCGGGTCTCCGGCGACTTCACCTACTGGGACGGTACGAGCCTCCCGATGCGCTCGCTCGGCTCCACCGGCGTGTGGGAGCTGTTCGTGCCGGGGATCGGCGAGGGCGCGCTCTACAAGTTCGACATCACCCGGCCCGACGGGTCGCACACGCTGCGCGCCGACCCGATGGCCCGGCGCACCGAGGTGCCGCCGGCGACCGCCTCCATCGTGACCGAGTCGCACCATGTGTGGCACGACGAGGAATGGATGGCGCACCGCGCCGACCGCCCCGTGCACGAGGCGCCGTTCTCCGTCTACGAGATCCATCTGGCCTCCTGGCGGCCCGGCCTGACGTACCGTCAGCTCGCTTCCCAGCTGCCCGCCTATGTCAAGGATCTGGGCTTCACCCATGTCGAGCTGATGCCGGTCGCGGAGCATCCCTTCGGCGGCTCCTGGGGCTATCAGGTCACCGGCTTCTACGCGCCGACGTCCCGGATGGGCACCCCGGACGACTTCCGGTATCTCGTGGACGCCCTGCACCGCGCCGGCATCGGCGTGCTCGTCGACTGGGTGCCCGCGCACTTCCCGAAGGACGACTGGGCGCTGGCGCAGTTCGACGGCCGTCCGCTGTACGAGCCCAGCGACCCGCAGCGGGCCGAGCACCCCGACTGGGGCACGCTGGAGTTCGACTACGGCCGTACGGAGGTCCGTAACTTCCTGGTCGCCAACGCCGTGTACTGGTGCGAGGAGTTCCATATCGACGGGCTGCGCGTCGACGCGGTCGCCTCGATGCTGTACCTCGACTACTCCCGCGAGGAAGGCCAGTGGTCGCCGAACGAGCGCGGCGGCCGCGAGAATCTGGACGCCGTCGCGTTCCTGCAGGAGATGAACGCCACCGTCTACCGCCGCTGCCCCGGTGTGGTGACCGTCGCCGAGGAGTCCACCGCCTGGAACGGCGTCACCCGCGCCACGCACGAAGTCGGCCCCGACGGCTTCGGCGGGCTGGGCTTCGGGCTGAAGTGGAACATGGGGTGGATGCACGACTCGCTGGACTACGTCGCCAAGGAGCCGGTCCACCGTAAGTACCACCACGGTGAGATGACCTTCTCCATGGTCTACGCGTACAGCGAGAACTACGTCCTGCCGATCTCGCACGACGAGGTCGTGCACGGCAAGCGCTCGCTGGTCTCCAAGATGCCCGGCGACTGGTGGCAGCAGCGCGCCAACGCACGTGCGTATCTCGGCTTCATGTGGGCGCATCCCGGCAAGCAACTGCTCTTCATGGGACAGGAGTTCGCCCAGGGAGCCGAGTGGTCGGAGAGCCACGGCCCGGACTGGTGGGTGCTCGACCCGTCGTACGGGGCGGAGGCGGATCACCGGGGTGTGCGGGATCTCGTCCGCGATCTCAACACGGTCTACGGCTCGACGCCCGCGCTCTGGCAGCGGGACACCGTGCCCGAGGGCTTCTCGTGGGTGGACGGCGACGCCGGTGAGGACAACGTCTTCGCGTTCCTGCGCTTCGACGCGGCGGGTTCCCCCCTGCTGGCGGTCTCCCACTTCTCGCCGGTGGTCCGCCATCAGTACCGCCTCGGTGTCCCCGAGGAGTTCGCGGCCTGGACCGAGGTCCTCAATACGGACGAGGCGCGCTACGGCGGCAGCGATGTGCTCAACACCGAGCCGCTGAAGCCCGAGTCGGTGGGCACGCACGGCCGTCCCGCGAGCATCCAGCTGACACTGCCGCCACTGGCGACGGTCTGGCTGCGGCCTTCCTGACGTACCCTCATATATGCGCTGGCCCCGCCGGATCCGCTCCGGCGGGGCCACCGCGCTGTCACGGCGCTTTCGGCGCTTTCGGCGCCGTCACGGCCCTTTCACCGTGCCGTGTTGAGCGCCGAGTCGGTGGGGTCCAACGACGCCAGCCGGGACGGGACTTCGGAGTCGCGTACGATCCCGAGCCGCTGGGTCGCCCGGGTCAGCGCGACGTACAGATCATTGGTGCCGCGCGGCGAGCCGTCGAGAATTCCCTCCGGGTCGACGACGATCACCGTGTCGAACTCGAGCCCCTTGGCCTGCCGGGCGTCGAGCAGGACCACCGGACGGGTCAGATCGGGCGTGGCGCCCCAGGAGGCGTCGGGCAGTTCGGTCGCGAGGGCGGGCAGCAGCGCGGCCGGGGCGATCACCGCGAGCCGTCCTTCGCCCGGGTGCTCGGTCGCCAGTCCGGCGGCCGTACGGGCGAGAGCGGCCGGCTCCACCACCCGTACGAGCGGCCCGGTGCCCGTCGAGCGTACGGACTCCGGCGGCTCGAACAGCGGGTCCGCCATCCTGCGCACCTCGGCCGCGACCGCCATGATCTCGGTGGGCGTGCGGTAGTTGACGCCGAGCTTCGCCAGCTCCCAGCGCTCCCCGACGTACGGCTCCAGGATCTGCTGCCAGGAGTCGCAGCCCGCCGCGTCCCCGGTCTGGGCCGGGTCGCCGACCAGGGTCATGGAGCGGCTCGGGCAGCGGCGCATCAGCAGCCGCCAGGCCATGGCGGACAGCTCCTGGGCCTCGTCCACGACGATATGGCCGAAGGCCCAGGTGCGGTCGGCGGCGGCCCGCTCCGCGGCGCTGCGGGTGTCGGTCTCCTCGTGCCGGTCGGCGAACCGCTCGGCGTCGATGATGTCGTGCGCGGCGAGGACCTCCGACTCCTGCTCGTCCTCGAACTCCTGGGTACGGGAGCCGTACGACAGCTCCAGTACGCCCTGTGCGTAGGCGATCCGCTCCTGCCGCTCCCGCGCGGCGGCGGCGCGGGCCTCGGTGTCGTCCTCACCGAGCAGTTCGGCCGCCTCGTCGAGCAGCGGCACATCGGCCGGGGTCCAGTCGGTCCTGGCGTCGGCGCCGGTCCGGGGCACCGGACGCCGTACGGCGGCGGCGTCGCGCGCGCCGAGCCGCCCGGGCTCCTCCAGGAACCCGCCGACGAGCTGCTGCGGGGTGAGGCTCGGCCACAGCGTGTCGATGGCGGCCTGCACGTCGGGGCTGGTGGCGATCTCCTTGCCGAGCTGGGCGATGTCGGCGGCGTCGAGGAGGTTCGGCCCGCCGAGCGGGTCCGCGCCGATCCGGTCCGCGAGCTGCTCGGTGAGCGCGTCGATGACCCGGAAGGCGAAGGCCGGCCGGGCCTGGTTGTGCGGCAGCCCGGTGTCGCGGGCGCGCTGCCTCGCCTCGTACGCCGTAGCGCGGTCGAGCAGCAGCGTGCCGTGGTCCTCGTGCGCGATCTCCAGGACGGGGTCGGGAAGGGTCTGCAGGTCGCGCAGCTCCGCGGCCAGCACCTGGGCCATCTCCGCCCGGCCCTTGACCTCGGCGGCGTGCGGGGTGTCGGTCCCGGTGGCCCGTACGCCGGGGAACAGTTCGGCGGTCGTCGCCAGCAGCACCCCGGTCTCACCGAGTGAGGGCAGCACCTCACCGATGTAGCCGAGGAAGGCGGGGTTGGGGCCGACGATCAGCACGGCGCGGCGGGCCAGCTGCTCACGGTAGGCGTAGAGCAGATACGCCGCGCGGTGCAGCGCCACCGCGGTCTTCCCGGTGCCGGGACCACCCTCGACGACCAGGACCCCGCGGTGCGGTGCGCGGATGACGCGGTCCTGCTCGGCCTGGATGGTCTGCACGATGTCGCTCATCCGGCCGGTACGCGCGGAGTTCAGCGCGGAGAGCAGGACGGCGTCGCCGTCCGGGTCCTCGTACCCGGTGCGGGTGGTGTCGGTGAGATCCATGATCTCGTCATGCAGCGCGGTGACACGGCGCTCCTCGGTGGTGATGTGCCGGCGCCGGCGCAGCCCCATCGGGGAATATCCGGTAGCGAGATAAAAGGGCCGCGCCACCGGGGCCCGCCAGTCGATCAGCAGAGGAGTGCGTTCCGGATCGTCCCGCCGCATTCCGATACGCCCGATGTGATGGGTCGTGCCGCCGCCGGTTTCGCCGTCACTTGTTTCGCCGGCCCCGAGGTCAATCCGGCCGAAACACAGCCCGGACTCCACGGCATTCAACGAGGACACCAGGCCGGACTGCTCAGCCACGCTGATATCACGCTCGACCCGAGCCTGCCGCACGGTGTTGACCTGCCCGATCGACGCCCGCACGGCGTCCTCGGCCTGCTCCCGGAGAGCGTCGAGACGCCCATAGAGAAGGGAGACGAATTGCTGCTCGTTCTGCAATTCCTCGTTTGACAATTCAGCCCCTGTTCGATATGCTGCCTTCAGCGACCTGGTTCCATGTCTTCATTCACGCCAGACATGGAAACCCCCAATATACGCAGAGAAACACCCCGACCGCCAATTCGGATCGGGGTATTTTTGTGCGCACGTTCTCCGCGCGACGGAGAGCTCGCGTCAGCCGGCCTCCCCCAGATAGCTCAGGGCTTGGCGGAAGTCATCGAGGGCGGGCCCGAACTCGCCGACGGCGGTGTGGAAGGTCGATCGGTCCGTCAGGACCTGGGCCAGTACTGGGGCTCCGCATACCGGGTGGTGCTGGTACAGCCGGCGGGCCAGGCCCACCCCGTCATCGAACAGGGAGCGCACTTGCTCCGCGAACAGATGGGTGCGGTGCTTCCAGTAGACAGCGGAGCGGACGGTGAGTACCCGGTGCAGCCGGACCAGTTCGGCCAGGTGCCGGTCCGGATCTTCGGCGGCTCGCGGAGCAAGGGCGTCCACTTCTTCGCGCAGAGTGATACGGCTGTCGAAGTAGCGCCGCTTCGCATCGGGGGACCACTGCATGGGCGTCGCCCCCGAAGGCGGACGCGGCCCGCCGGCCGTCGGTCGCTCGCTGTCGGCGCCGGAGCAGGACAACAGAACGGCCCAGTAGGACGCCTGATAGCCGCTCCAGGACTTGCGCTCACCGGTGGCGGCCAGCTCCGTCAGCAAGGCGAGCGCCTCTTGCCGTACGGCGGCCGCCTGTTCTCCTCGGCCACAGGTGTCGAGCATCTGCGCGTACCCGATCAGCGAGTAGAGGTGGCAGGCCATCGGGCCGCGGTCGTTCGTGGCCTCGACCGCTTCCATGCTGACGAGTGTCTCGAACGCGGCGAGTGCTTCGCCGGACCGGCCGGCGTCATCGAGAGCGGCGATCCACTCAAGGAGTGACCAGGCGAGACTCCCCTCGCCGGGCCCGTCGGGCAGGATCGCAGCGACCCACTCGGTCAGGGCATCAGCAGCCTCGGCATACCGGCCTTCCTCGGAGAGACCGGCAGCCCAGTCACACAGCCCCTTGACCGCGGGGCCTCCGGACAGTTCGGCCTGCGCACGGCCGATGGAGAGCATCTCGGCGCGCATGGCGAGCCCTTCGGCGCGTCGACCCAGGGTGTACAGCTCTCTCTGGCACGTGTCGAGTGCCTCGTACAGAAGATCCGCACGGGCGGGTTCGGCCGGATCGATGGCCCGCGCCGCGGCCACCGCCTCCTCGCGCAGCGCGAGACAGGCCGGATGCCGTTGGCCGGAGCCGGAGTCGTAACTCAGCCGCTGCAGGGCCTTGGCCAGGCGCGGCAGGTAGGCGGCAGGACTGACCTGGGCGAGCACCCGGTAGGCGTCGACTTCCTCACGTGGAGTGCGGCGTCCCGATGCGAGCAGGACATTCCGCGCCCGCATGATGTCGTCCTGATCGACTTTTCCGGAGTGATTCATGACGGAGATTCTGGGTGCCTCGGAGAAGGCCGGACAAGCCTGGTGACCTGTGCCGTTCGTCCTACGAAAACAGCCTCTGACCTGTCATGATGGGTGTGTCGTCACTTCCCCCGGGGTCTGCGGCTCCGGGCCCGGGGGTCGGCAGAGGAGCTCACAGCACCTCTGCCAGTTCCTGGAGCAGCTTGCGCTTGGGGCGTGCGCCGACCATCGATTTCACCGGTTCGCCCTCGCGGAACACCAGGAGCGTGGGCATCGCGAGTACGCCGTACCGCGCCGTGATCTCCGGGTTGCTGTCCACATCGAGCTGCACGATCTTGATCCGGCCGGCCTCCTCCGCGGCCAGGGCGCTCAGGACCGGTGCGAGCTGTCGGCACGGACCGCACCAGTCGGCGGTGAACTCCACCAGGACCGGCAGCCCGGAATTCAGTACCGCGTCGTCGAAGTCCGCGTCGGTGACCGCGTCGACGCCCTCTATCGTGATCATTTCTTTACGCCTCCATAGCTTTCGTCGCTCTCGTAACCGCCGTGATTCAGCGCGCCCGTCAGCCCGCCCGTCAGCGTCCCCGTCAGCTCGCACCGCGGTTCAGGACCGCCCAGCGCGTCCGCGCCGGCCGCCGGCCCGGTGCGCGCCTCTTCGGCCCGCGCGAGCTGCGCCCCGACCTGGGCGCGGACCGACTGGAGCTGGTCGATCAGACCGTCCAGCTCGGTGAGCTTGCGGCGATAGACGGCGAGCGAGGCAGGGCAGGAGTCCCCCGCCGGATGCCCGGCGCGCAGGCACTCGACGAACGGCCGCGTCTCCTCGAGGTCGAACCCGACGTCCTGAAGGGTCCTGATCTGCTGGAGGAGCCGCAGATCGTTCTCGTCGTACGTGCGATAGCCGTTCACCGCCCGCCGGGCGGGCAGGAGACCACGGGACTCGTAATAACGCAGAGTGCGGGTGGTCGTCCCGGCCCGCTCCGCCAGCTCGCCGATTCGCATGTCCCCGACCGTAATCCTTGACGCCGAGGTCAAGGCAAGCTGCCCGATGCCGCCCGGTCGAGTGCGCCCCACGGATACCGGGCCGCGTACCGGTTGCGCTCCCGTCACACCCGTATTGCCGCGGGGCGCCCGTACGGGCATGGCCTTCGCGGGGCCGTACCACCCCCCTGAGCGCAGCACCTCGCGCGCTCCGCCACACGAGCGGATTAATACCTCCGTACTTGTCATGAAATTATTTCCATTGGGTTACTGAGTCTCATCCGAACCGGTATGACCGACTCTCCCTCCCGGGGGCTGCGCGGTACACCGCGGATCCACGGGCCTTCCCTCCCCCACGGCGGGATCGCCTGCCGCACCGACGCGCCTGTGGGCGCGGCCGAAGGGAGCTGGAAATGAACACTTCACCCGGACAGCAGCTGGAACGACCACGGCCGCCGATCATCGGTACGGGGATATCGAGAGACCGGCGGGAGGCACTGACGCCGATGGCGGCGATCACCCTGCCGGTGGGCGCGGGGCCGGTGGGGATGGCCATCACACCGGACGGACTGCGGGCCTATGTCACCAACTACGGTGAGGCCAGCGTGAAGGTGATCAGCACAGCCACCAGGGCGGTCAGCGCCACGATCGGTGTCGGCATCGGGCCCTGGGGCGCCGCGATCACGTCCGACGGACAGCTCGTCTACGTGGCGAACTACGGCGGCAACACGGTCAGCGTGATCGCTACCGCGTCCAACACGCTCGTCGCCACCATCGACCTCGGCACGGCCAACCCGGTCGGGCTGGCCGTCACTCCCGACAACAGCCGCGTCTACGTGGCCTGCCAGGCCCAGAACGAAGTGCGTGTGATCGACACCGCGACCCGCACGGACATCGCGACCATCCCCGTGGGCGTCGGGCCTCGGAACATTACGATCGCCCCCAACGGGCAGCGCGTCTACGTGAGCGAGGAGGGCTCGAACGCGATCAGCGTGATCGACACCGTCACGAATACCGTCAACGCCGTTCTCACCGGCTTCCTGTTCCCCCGGGTACCGGCCATCACCCCGGACGGGACGCGCCTGTACGTACCCAACTACGGTGGCAACACCGTGGACGTCGTCAACCTGGCGACCAACGCGGTCATCGCGTCCATCCCGGGCTTCACCCTGCCCTTCATGGTCACGATGACGAACAGCGGAAGGCTCGCTTACGTCAC
The DNA here is from genome assembly GCF_042882605.1 of Streptomyces sp. NPDC058198. Lineage (NCBI taxonomy): Bacteria > Bacillati > Actinomycetota > Actinomycetes > Kitasatosporales > Streptomycetaceae > Streptomyces > Streptomyces sp. NPDC058198. Next base: position 574,564 of record NZ_JBHVVP010000003.1, on the reverse strand, counting down.
CAACAACGGCGACGGCACCGTACGCGCCCTCAGCACCACCACCAACACGGTCCTCAGCAGCTACGGCGGACTGAACGTGCCCCACTTCCTGGCGGCCTCGCCGGACGGCCGGACGCTCTACGCGACCAACCATGGCAACACATCGGTCAGCGTCCTGGCCGGGCTCACCGGCCTCCTCCCCAACCAGGGCCCCACCGGCGGCGGAACGCTGGTGACCATCATCGGCACCCATCTGACCGGGACCACCGCGGTCCGCTTCGGTACCCGACTGGCCACCCACATCGTGGTCATCAGCGACTTCGAGATCAGCGTCATCTCGCCGGCCGGCCAGGGCGTCGTCGATGTCACCGTCACCACGCCCGGTGGCACCAGCAACCCCGTCCCCTTCTACTACATCCCCCCGCCCCGCATCGGTTCGCTCGTGCCCGCCTCCGGACCGGCCGCGGGCGGCACCACCGTCAGCGTCAACGGCTTCAACCTGGCCACCGTCACCAAGATGACCATCGGGACCACGACCGTCACCCCGACCGTGGTCTCCGACAGCCTGCTCACCGTCGCCACACCCCCCACGGTGGCCGGCACCGCCCCCGTCGTCATCACCACCGTCGGTGGCATCGTGGGCAACGCCAACTACACCTACCTCAACCCGCCGTCCGTCACCGGCTGCACCCCGGCCACCGGCCCGGCGGCGGGAGGCACCAGCGTCACGATCAACGGCACCAACCTGTCCGGCGCGACCACCGTGACCTTCGGCGCCACCACCGCCTCGTTCAGCATCGCGTCCGACACCCGGATCTTCGCCACCGCTCCGGCCCACTCCACCGGAGCGGTCAACGTGACCGTCACCGGCGGCGGGGGAAGTGCCACCGCCCCCAGCCCCTACAGGTACACCTGACGGCCCCCACCCCCCGCGCCGACACCCCCGCGCCCGGTGGGGGTGCCGGCGCGGGGGCGTCGGCGGACCCGCCCTCGATCTTTCGGGAAGTTAACGCGCCGCAGCCCATTGACGCCCCCTTCCCGCGCCACTACAAGACGTACTGAGAGCGCTCTCAATCCTTCCTCTGCACGCTTCGCACCGGAGGTCCTTCCTTGAGAACGAGCCGCATCAGACGTACGCCCCTCCTCACCGCGGTCCTCGCGATGACCGTCGCCCTGGCCGGCTTCATCGGCGTCACGGGCGCCGGCACCGCGCGCGGCGCCGTACCGCCCGCGCCCGGCTGGAACCTGCAGTGGAGCGACGACTTCAACGGCGCCGACCGCACCCCGCCGTCGTCCGCCAACTGGCAGACCGACACCGGCCACGGCTACCCCGGCGGACCCGGCAACTGGGGCACCGGCGAGATCCAGAACTACACCGCGAGCCCCGACAACCTGAGCCTCGACGGCAACGGCAATCTCCGCATCACCCCCCTCAGGGACGGCGGGGGCAACTGGACCTCGGCGCGGGTCGAGACCCGGCGCGCCGACTTCAAGGCTCCGACGGGCGGCACCCTCCGCATCGAGGGCCGTATCCAGATGCCGAACGTGACGGGAAGCGCCGCGCTCGGCTACTGGCCCGCCTTCTGGGCCCTCGGCTCGCCGTACCGCGGCAACTACTGGAACTGGCCGGGCACGGGCGAGTTCGACATCATGGAGAACGTCAACGGCATCAACTCGGTCTGGGGCGTGCTGCACTGCGGCGTGAACCCGGGCGGCCCCTGTAACGAGACCACCGGCATCGGCGCCAACCGCGCCTGCCCCGGGGCGAGTTGCCAGTCCGCCTTCCACACCTACCGGTTCGAGTGGGACCGCTCCGTCACCCCGAACGAGCTGCGCTGGTACGTGGACGACCAGCTCTTCCACACCGTGCGCCAGGACAGGGTCGACGCCGGCACCTGGGCCAATATGACCGACCACGCCGGGTACTTCATCCTGCTCAACGTGGCGATCGGCGGCGCGTTCCCCGACGCGTTGGGAGGCCCGACCCCGACCGCCGCGACCGTTCCCGGCCACCCCATGCTCGTCGACTATGTGGCCGTCTGGACCCGCGGCGGCGGTTCGACGCCGACGGACCCGCCGACGGACCCGCCCACCGACCCCCCGCCGTCGGGCTCCTCGCAGCTGTACGCACGCACCGGCGCCGGACTCGGCGACTCCGCGGGCTCGGCCGCGACAGCCACCGTGGCCTCGGCGGGCGGCGCCAACTACGACGGCTCCCCGCACAGCCCGCAGGTGTTCACCTCCAGCGGGATCACCCGGACGTACAACGGCGGCTCGACGCAGTTCGACCTCTTCGTGGACTCAGGCACGACGGTCGGCAACGGGCAACAGGTCAGGGTGAGTTACGACCGTACGGGCGACGGGACCTGGGACCGGACGGAGACGTACGGGTACTTCGCGACCGACCCCGTCGCCGGCTATGAGCACTACACCCAGGCGAAGGGGCTGAATTCGGCCACCGGATCGCACGGCAATCTGGTCAACGGCAAGGTACGTGTCGAGGTCTGGAACGCCATCGGCAACGGCGCCGGCACCCTCGGCATCGGCAACCAGTCGGTGGTCCGTATCCCGTTCAGCTGACGCGCGGCCGTCGCTTCCCGCCGGGAACCCATGGGGGCCCGGCGGGATTCAGGACGCCGCCCGTCAGTCGGCGAAGCGCAGCACGTACCGCCGCTGCCAGGGCGTTTCCACGGCGTGGCGGTCGTAGTGCTGCCGTACGAACTCCACCGCCTCGCCGGCCGGCACTCCGTCCAGGACGGCGAGGCAGGCCAGCGCGGTGCCGGTACGTCCACGGCCGCCGCCGCAGGCGAACTCGACACGTTCCTCGTCGGCGCGAGCCCAGGCCTCACGGAGGATGCGCTGGGCGTCCGTACGGCTGCTGGGCAGCCGGAAGTCCGGCCAGCGCAGCCATTGGGCGTCCCAGGGGACCTCGGGTGGCTGCTTGCCGAGGAGATGGACGGCGTACGTGGGCACCGGACCGGCCGGAAGCGGCCGGCGCAGCCCTCGGCCTCGGACCAGGCGTCCGGAGGGAAGGCGCAGCACTCCCGGGTCGGTGGGCTTCCAGGTCTCGGTCACCCGCTCAGCCTAGGCGGTGTCCGGTCAGCGGTGTCCGGTCGGTCTTCGTGGGCCCGACCGGGGCGGGCACAGAATGTCGGGTCCGGCAGGGTGACTTCTTCCTAGTGTCGGTGACCGAAGGGAAGGAGGCCGGGGTGCTGGAGCGGCTGAACCAGGCCATGGAGCACATCGAGGGCCATCTCGATCAGCGGATCGAGGTGGCCGAGCTGGCACGGATCGCTCTGACATCGGAGTACCACCTGCGGCGGCTGTTCTCCGCGCTGGCCGGTATCCCGCTGTCGGAGTACATCCGGCGCAGGCGGCTGACCGTCGCGGGCGCCGAGGTGCTCGCCGGAGAGCGAACGCTCCTGGCGGTCGCGGTGCGCTACGGCTACGGATCGGGCGAGGCGTTCGCGCGCGCGTTCCGTGCCGTGCACGGCGTCGGTCCGGGTGAGGCCAGGCGGACCGGTGCGGCTCTGCACTCCCAGCCACGGATGTCCTTCCGTCTCATCGTCGAAGGGAGTGGCAGCATGCGATACCGGGTTGTGGAGAAGGAGGAGTTCCGTGTGGTGGGCAAGAAGGCTCGTGTCCCGCTCGTCCACGAGGGGATGAACCCGGCCATCGCCTCGTTCATCCGGGGCATCGGCCAGGAGACACTGCGGCAGATCGAGGAGCTGTCCGACGGGGAGCCGAAGGGGATCGTCTCGGCGAGCGACAACCTCGCCGACAGCCGGGCGGAGGGCACCGAACTCGACTACTACCACGGGGTGGTGACCCGTTCCGCCGCACCCGAGGGCTTGGACACCCTCACCGTCCCGGCGGGCATGTGGGCCGTCTTCGAGAACTCGGGGCCGTTCCCGCAGGCGCTCCAGTATCTGTGGCGGGACGTGTTCACCCAGTGGTTCCCGTCGAACCCGTACCGCAGCAGGCCGGGCCCCGAGATCCTGCGCACCCGCCTGTCCCCGGACGCGGCACAGGCGGACGCGGAACTGTGGATCCCCGTGGAACGGACCGCGGTCTGAACGGACGCCATCGTCCAACCCGCGCGTTGCCGGTCAAGTAGCTTGCGAGGAAGGGTTGTTGAGGGACGGGCGCTGTACGATGCACGCGCGTGAATCGGGGCTCGTCGGGCCTTCCGTCGCTGTGTCGCGGGGCGGGCGGGACGAGCCGCTCGGCGGTGACGTGGATTCGTGACGAGGGATGAGGGCCATGAACGCGATACCCAGCCCCGGCCGGCACCCGCATGACGTCGAGTCGTGCGACTGCCATCCCTGCCAGCTCTTCCGCTACCAGCGGCAGTACGGGCCCGCGCCCGGACAGGCACCGCGCTCGGTTCCCGGGGGCGGCGCGGTGCCGCCGCCGCCTGCGGGACCGCCGCCCGGAGTCGCGCCGGGGTACGGGCCACCGCCGCCCGGAGTCGTGCCCGGATACGGGCCGACTCCTCCCGGGTACGGGCCGACTCCCCCGGGGTACGCGCCCGGGAGCGCTGCGCCGTCGGGCGGCGGGGCGAGTGAGCGGACACTCGCCGCGGTGGCGCACTGGTCACCGCTGCTGGTGGCGTTCCTCGCCCTGCTGCTCTTCCCGCTAATGTGGCCGCTCTGCTGCCTTCCGCCTCTCATCCTGATGACGACGGCGAAGACCGAGCACCTGCGGGACCAGGCCCGTGAGGCTCTGAACTGGCAGCTCACCGCACTGATCGCGGCGGTCGTCTGCTATCTCGTCACCCTGGCGGCGGGAGCCGTCGGCATGGTCCTGAGTCTGCTGCTGTTCGTGGGCTGTCTGATCCTGCAGGTCATGGCGGCCGACGCGGCCAGCCGGGGAGAGCGGCACCGCTATCCCGCGTGCATCCGGTTCGTGAACGCGCCCCCCGCGGGGCGCTGACCGCCTCCGGGTCCGCCGCCTCGTACGAGTGTCACCGTCACCGCCGCCCGGGGTCACCAGCGCGGGACGGCGGGGGTGACCCAGTCGGGGTGGGCGACGCGCATGGCGGCCGCGTCGTCGCGGTCACGCAGGGCGCCGTCGTCGTCGAGCCAGCGCCGGTGGAGTACGGCGAGCCGGTCGCGGTCGAGTTCGACGCCGAGCCCGGGGGCGTCCGGTACGTCCAGGCAGCCGTCGGTGAAGGTGAGCCGCTCGGTGATGACGTCCTCGGTCTGCCAGGGGTAGTGGCTGTCGCAGGCGTAGTCGAGGTTGGGGACGGTCGCGGCGACATGGGTCATCGCGGCCAGGCTGATACCGAGGTGGGTGTTGGAGTGCATGGACAGGCCGACCCCGAAGGCCCGGCAGATGGCGGCGAGTTCGCGGGTGTTGCGCAGGCCGCCCCAGTAGTGGTGGTCGCTCAGCACCACCTGGACCGCGCCGCGCGTGAATGCCTCGCGGATCTCGGCGAAGGTGGTGACGCACATATTGGTGGCCAGCGGGACACCGGCGCGGGCGGCGACCTCGGCCATGCGCGGGGTGCCGCTGGTGGGGTCCTCCAGATACTCCAGGACCCCGCGCAGCTCATCGGCCACCTTCAGCGACGTCTGCACGGTCCAGGCGCCGTTGGGGTCCAGGCGCAGCGGCTGTCCCGGGAAGCGCTCGGCCAGCGCCCGGACGGCGGCGATCTCCTCCGCCGGCTCGTACACACCGCCCTTGAGCTTGAAGGAGGTGAAGCCGTAGTCGCGGGCGAACCGTTCGGCCTGGGCGACGATCCCGGCCGGGTCCACGGCGGCGCCCCAGTCGTCGGGTTCGCCCGCGCCGTCCGGGTGCTCGGCCCAGCGATAGAAGAGGTACGCGCTGTACTCCACCCGGTCGCGGATCCTGCCGCCCAGCAGCGCGTGTACGGGCAGCCCGACGGCCTTGCCCCAGGCGTCCAGGCAGGCCACCTCGAAGCCGGAGACGACCGAGAGCCGCAGCTTGTCGGCGGTCTGCACACCGCGCAGTCCGCCGACGTCGACGGAGTCGTCCACCCGGGCGGAGTCCACCGCGACCTGGCCGGCCAGCGTGACCAGCCCGTTCAGGTCGGTGACGCTGTGCCCGGGGAGCTGCTCGGCGAACGGCCGTGCCAGCTCCAGGTACTTCGTATCGCCGTAGGTCTCCCCGATCCCCGTCACCCCGCCGGACGTGACCACCTCCACGATCAGCCGGGGCGTGTACGGCTGGTGCACGCCCTGGGTGTTGAGCAGCGGCGGGTCGGCGACAAGGATCGGGGTGAGCCGTACCTCGGTGATGGTCAGATCCGCCGTCGTCGCCGCGTCGGCCGTGAGAGCCGTCATGCCATCGTCTCCCTATGTAGATGATATCTACGTATGGAGATGGAGGTTAGAGACGTGGACGAGGAGCGTCAATACCCGCGCCCGCGCGCGGCGCGCGCCGCCGATTACGATCTGAGGCATGTCCGACACCGGGGGCGTACGCGAAGTGAAGTCGGCGGCCCGCACCGCGGAGCTGCTGGAGCTCCTCGCGGCACGGGCCGACCGGCCCGCCCGGCTGCGGGAGCTCGCCGAGGAGCTGGGGGTGCCGCGCAGCAGCATGTACGCGCTGCTCCAGACCCTGATCGACCGCGGCTGGGTCCGCACCGACGACACCGGATCGCTCTACGGGATCGGCATACGGGCGCTGCTCACCGGCACCAGCTACCTGGACAGCGACCCGCGCGTCCAGGCCGCGCGCCCGTACCTCGACGAGGCGTCCGACGCGCTCGGGGAGACCATTCACCTCGCCCGGCTGGACGGCGGTGACGTCGTCTATCTCGCCACCCGCGAGTCGCACGAGTACCTGCGTACCTTCAGCCGCGTGGGCCGCCGGCTCCCGGCCCACGCGGGGGCGCTCGGCAAGGCCCTGCTCGCGGAGCGCGATCCCGAGGAACTGCCGCTGCCCGAAGACCCGTTGGAACAGCTCACCGCCAACACGCACACCGACCGCAGGTCGCTCGCCGCCGACCTCGCACAGGTACGGGAGCGGGGCTACGCGATCGACCGCGAGGAGGGCGTCGCCGGCATCACGGGCTTCGGCTTCGCACTGCGGTACGACACACCCGCCGCGGACGCGATCAGCTGCTCGGTGCCGACGGCGCGGCTCACCGAGGAGCACGAACGGCGGATCGTCGCCGTGATGCGGGAGATCAGGACGAAGGTCGAGGAGGTCGTACCGCGCACTGGCGGGCCGACCCCGCGGTGGCGCTAGCGCGGACACCCGGCGGACACCCGAGCGAACGCGTGCGCGCGGGGCGGGGATGGGTCATGGAAAACGGACCGGCCCGCACGGAAGCGCCTCCGTGCGGGCCGGTCCTCGCTGGGCCGGGGTAAGGGGGGGTCAGACCCCGGCCTGGGTCTTCTCTCCGTCGCGCGGCGCCGGCACCTCCTGCGGTGCGTCGGCGTCACCGCCGTGGCCGTCGTCCAGCAGGGTCTTCTCGTCGAACGGGATCTGGCCGGCCAGCACCTGGTCCACCCGCGCCTTGTCGATCTCCTTCGTCCAGGTACCGACCAGGACCGTGGCGACCGCGTTGCCCGCGAAGTTCGTCATGGCGCGCGCCTCGCTCATGAAGCGGTCGATGCCGACGATCAGGCCGACGCCGTCGACCAGCTCGGGCCGGTGCGACTGGAGCCCGCCGGCCAGCGTCGCCAGACCCGCGCCGGTGACACCCGCCGCGCCCTTGGACGCGATGATCATGAAGACGAGCAGCGAGATCTGCTCCCCGATGGAGAGCGGGTCGCCCATGCCCTCGGCGATGAAGAGGGAGGCCATCGTCAGATAGATGGCCGTGCCGTCCAGGTTGAAGGAGTAGCCGGTCGGCACGGTGATGCCGACGACGGGCTTGCTCACACCCAGGTGCTCCATCTTCGCGATGAGCCGGGGAAGCGCCGACTCGGAGGAGGAGGTGGAGAGGATCAGCAGGAACTCGCGGCCCAGGTACTTCAGCAGCGAGAGGATGTTGATGCCCGCGACCAGCCTCAGCAGCGCGCCGAGCATGACGAAGACGAACAGCGCGCAGGTGACATAGAAGCCGATCATGATGATCGCGAGCGACTTCAGGGCGTCGAGGCCCGTCTCGCCGACCACGGCCGCGATGGCGCCGAAGGCACCCACCGGCGCGACCCACATGATCATGGCGAGGATGCGGAAGACCAGGCGCTGGATGTGCCCGATGCCCCGCAGCACCGGCTCACCCGCCGAGCCCATCGCCTGGAGCGCGAAGCCGGCCAGCAGCGCCACCAGCAGTGTCTGGAGCACCGAGCCCTCGGTGAACGCCGACACCATCGTGTGCGGAATGATGCTCAGCAGGAAGTCGGGAAGGGATTCACTCGCGCCTTCCGCCTGGGCCGCTCCCGCGCCGCGGGTGGCGTCCGTGAGGTGGAGGCCCGCGCCGGGCTCCAGGATGTTGCCGACGACCAGGCCGATGGCCAGCGCGACGGTCGACATCACGATGAAGTAGCCGAGGGCGAGCCCGCCGACCGCTCCGACCTTCGCGGCCTTCCTGACCGACCCGACCCCCAGCACGATCGTGCAGAAGATCACGGGCGAGATCATCATCTTGATGAGGTTCACGAAGCCGGTACCGAGCGGCTTCAGCTCCACCGCGACACCGGGAGCCGCGAAGCCCACCAGAATGCCGAGCGCTACGGCTGCGATCACCGCGATGTACAGATAGTGGGTACGGTCCCGCCTTGCTGCGGCCACGGGTCCTCCTTGACTCGTCCCTGCAATGCCCCCGTCCCTGTCCCGAGGGGTCTCGGAGACTATCCACCACGCATGTGATGCCGGTCACCCTTGTGTTCATTTCGTTCATATGAATGCGGCGATGCAGACTTGCTTCATGCACCTGCCCCGTCCGCGCAGTCTCGCCGCCCAGCTCTTCGCCATGCAGGTCGTACTGGTCGCGGCCGTCGTGGCGGGGTGTTCGGTCTTCGCCTATGTCACAGGTCGTGCCCACACGGACGAGACCGCACGCAAGCAAGTTCTGGCCACCGCGCGGACGATGGCTGATTCGCCCTCTGTACGGGAGGCGATCCGTACGGCAGACCCGACGGCCACGCTCCAGCCGTACGCGGAGCGGGTGCGGCGGGACACCGGCGTCGACTTCATCACGATCATGAACCCGCAGGGCATCCGCTGGACGCACCCCGATCCGGGGCAGATAGGGATGCCCTTCCTGGGCCGTACGGCGCCGGCGCTGCGCGGCGGTACGTTCACCGAGACGTACACCGGCACGCTCGGCGCGTCCGTGCGGGCCGTCACCCCGGTGCGGGACGGCGGCCGGGTCACCGGTCTGATCAGCGTCGGTATCACCGTGGACCGGATCTCCACCGAGGTGACCCAGCAGGTCAAGGTACTGGCCCTGGCGGCGGGGGCCGCGCTGGCGCTCGGTGGTCTGGGGACGTACGTCATCAACGCCCGGCTGCGCCGGCACACCCATGGCATGAACGCCGCCGAGCTGAGCCGGATGCACGACTACCACCAGGCCGCGCTGCATGCCGTACGCGAAGGGCTGCTGATGCTCGACGGTCGGCGCAGCATCGCGCTGATGAACGACGGCGGCCGGGAGCTGCTCGGTCTCGACGACTCCGCGGTGGGCCGTCCCGTCACCGAGCTGGGGCTGCCCGCGCCGCTCACCGACGCGCTGCTCGCACCGGAGCCGCGCGTCGACGAGGTGCATATGACCGCCGACCGGATCGTGGTGGTCAACACCAGTCCGGTGGTCGGCGGTGAGCGGCGCGGTACGGTCATCACCCTGCGCGACCACACCGAACTCCAGGCGCTGTCCGGGGAGTTGGACTCCGAGCGTGGTTTCACCCAGGCCCTGCGCTCACAGGCTCATGAGGCGGCCAACCGGCTGCACACGGTGGTCTCGCTGATCGAGCTGGGGCGGGTGGAGCAGGCGGTGGAGTTCGCCACGGCGGAGCTGGAGCTGGCCCAGGCGCTCACGGACCGGGTGGTCGGAGCCGTCGGCGAGCCGGTCCTCGCGGCGCTGCTGCTGGGGAAGGCGGCGCAGGCCAACGAACGCGGGGTGGAGCTGGTGCTCGCCGAGGACAGCCGGATCGACGACGGTGTGCTGCCCCGGACGCTGCCGGCGCGCGACCTGGTGACCATCCTGGGCAATCTGATCGACAACGCCGTGGACGCGGCCCAGGGCGGCGAGGGCGCGCGGGTCACCGTGACCGCGCTCGTGGACGGCCGCGAACTGCTGCTCGGCGTGCGGGACACCGGGGCCGGGGTCGATCCCGGTGACATGGACGAGGTGTTCCGGCGCGGCTGGTCGACCAGGGGTCCTGGACGGGGGCTCGGGCTGGCGCTCGTACGGCAGGCCGTGCACCGCGCGCACGGGACGGTGGAGCTGACGCGGGGCGCGGAGGGCGGCGCGGTGTTCACCGTACGGCTGCCGCTGGGCGCGCGGAACGCCGCTGTGGTGGCGCCGCGCGAGGACACGGACGGTGCCCGCAACGCCGACGGCGTCGAGGCGGCCCGGTGACCGCCACCGGCCCCGTGAGCCAGGCGATCCGGGTGCTGGTGGTCGAGGACGATCCGGTCGCGGCCGACGCCCATCAGCTGTACGTGGCCCGGGTGCCCGGGTTCGCCGTCGCGGGCGTCGCCCACTCGCGGGGGGAGGCGAGCCGGCTGCTGGAGCGTACGGACATCGATCTCATCCTGCTCGACCTCTACCTCCCCGACGGGCACGGTCTCCAGCTCCTGCGCAGTCTGCGCGCCGGCGGACACCAGGCGGATGTCATCGCCGTCACCTCGGCGCGCGATCTCGCCGTGGTGCGGGAAGGCGTGTCCCTCGGAGTCGTGCAGTACGTCCTCAAGCCCTTCACCTTCGCGACCCTGCGGGACCGGCTCGTCCGGTACGCGGAGTTCCGCGCGGCGGCCGGGGAGGCCAGTGGCCAGGACGAGGTGGACCGCGCGCTCGGCGCGCTCCGGTCGCCCCATCCGGCCTCGCTGCCGAAGGGGCTGAGCGCTCCGACGCTGGAGGCCGTGACCCGTACGCTGCGCGCGTCCGCCGACGGGCTCACCGCCGCCGAGGCCGGAATCAGGACCGGGATCTCCCGCATCACCGCGCGCCGCTATCTGGAACACCTGGTCTCCAACGGGCGCGCGGAACGCAGCCCGCAGTACGGGCAGATCGGGCGCCCGGAGCTGCAGTACCGCTGGATCTCCGCCACCCGCTGATCCGGGGACCGGCAACGACCGGGTCCTGCACGGGGATTGACCTTGGTAACGGCCCAGTCCTACGGTCGCCGGGCAGCCCTCACCGGCTCATGAGGAGGTCGTGCCCGTGCGCCCCACCGCTCCGCTGATCCTCGTCGCCGTACTCGCCGCCGGTTCACTCACCGCGTGCGGCGGCGGTTCAGGCAGTGATCCGGACACCATCAAGGTCGCCTACAACCGCTCCACGGACAACAAGATCCGCTTCAAGGACAACTACCTGGAGTCCGTGAAGAAGCAGTTCGAGAAGGCCCATCCGGGCAAGAAGGTCGAGCTCATCCCGATCCAGGCCCCGGACAACGACTACGCCACCAAGGCGCAGCAGATGATGCGCTCCCCGAAGACCGCCCCTGACCTGGTCTACGAGGACACCTTCCGCATCAATTCCGACATCAAGGCCGGCTATCTGCGCCCGCTGGACGAGTATCTGGCGACGTGGGACACCTGGGACCAGTTCGTCGACACGGCGAAGGCGGCGGCCAAGGCGGACGACAGCAAGACGTACGGCATCCCCGACGGCACCGACACCCGCGGCCTCTGGTTCAACAAGAAGATCTTCGCCCAAGCGGGCCTGCCCGCCGACTGGCAGCCCAAGAACTGGGCCGAGGTGCTGGACGCGGCCCGTACCGTCAAGGAGAAGGTCCCCGGTGTCATCCCGCTGAATGTCTACACCGGCAAGGGGCCCGGCGAGGCAGCGGTGATGCAGGGCTTCGAGATGCTGCTGTACGGCACCGGCGCGGACCCCCTCTACGACCCCTCCGCCAAGAAGTGGGTGGCGGGCAGCCAGGGTTTCCGGGACGCGCTGGGCTTCGTACGGACGGTGTACGCGGAGAAGCTCGGCCCCGATGTCTCCGACGCCCTCGACCCCAATATCGGCACCCGCGTCGCCACGGAGTTCTTCCCCGAGGGGAAGCTCGCCATCTCCCTGGACGGTTCGTGGATGGGCCAGAACTGGATCAACAAGGGCCCCAAGGAGTGGCCGGACTGGTCGAAGGATCTCGCGCAGGCCCCGATGCCCACACAGCACGGGCAGGCGCCCGGCAAGGTGTCGATGTCCGGCGGCTGGACGTGGGCGATCCCGCAGAAGTCCGCGAACCCGGACCTCGCCTGGGAGTTCATCACCACGCAGCAGACGAAGGACAACGCTGTCGAGTGGGATGTGGTCGCCGCGCAGATCGCCGTACGCAAGGATGTCGCGGCCGATCCCCGCTATCTGAAGTCCATGCCGGGCATCGAGTTCTTCACCGGGCTGGTCGCGGCCACCCACTACCGCCCGGCGCTGCCGGTCTATCCGCAGGTGTCGACAGCGATCGGTGAGGCGATGGAGAAGGTCACCACGGGTGACGGGTCTCCGGCGGACGCGGCGAAGGACTACGACGACCAGCTGAACACCATCGTCGACGGTGCGGTCGTCAGCAAGTGAGCGCGCTGGATACGGCCGACGCCACGGGCATGCCAGGCCCGGCGCGGCCGGCCCGCCCGGCGAGGAAGCCCCCCGCCGGGCGGCAGCAGGGACGGCTGTGGCGGTGGGTGCCGCTCGCCCCCGCCACGATCCTGCTGCTGCTCTTCCTGGCAGGACCCATCGGCTACTGCGTCTGGATCGCGTTCACCAACACCCAGCTGACCGGCTCGTCGACCTCGGACTTCGTCGGCCTGGCGAACTTCCGCCGGGCCTTCGCCGACGAGAACTTCCGCAACGCCGTCTGGCTGACGCTCGTCTTCACCTTCATCTCGTCGATCGTCGGCCAGAACACCCTGGGGCTGGCCCTGGCGGGGCTGATGCGCGCCGCCTCCCGGCCGGTCCGTACGCTCACCGGCTCCCTGGTGATCGCCGCCTGGGTGCTGCCGGAGATCGTCGCGGCGTTTCTGCTCTATGCCTTCTTCCGCCGTGAGGGGACGCTGAACGCGATCCTGGACTGGCTCCATCTGCCGTCCCAGAACTGGCTGTTCACCCTGCCGATCCTGGCGGTGTCGTTCGCCAACGTCTGGCGCGGCACGGCGTTCTCCATGCTGATCTACTCGGCCGCGCTGTCCGAGATCCCCCAGGAGATCACGGAGGCGGCGCAGGTCGACGGCGCGAGCGGGGTGCGGCGGCTCTGGCACATCACGCTGCCGATGATCCGCCGTTCCATCGGCACCAACCTGATGCTCAACACCCTCTCCACGCTCTCCGTCTTCGGCCTGATCTGGGCGATGACCCGAGGTGGTCCCGGCAACCGCAGCCAGACCCTGCCGGTGTTCATGTACGACCAGGCGTTCCTGAAGAGCCTGATCGGGTACGGCACGGCGGTCGCGCTGCTCCTGCTCCTCGTCGGCTCGCTCTTCTCCCTCGTCTATCTGCGGCTGATGAAGGTGGAGGTCTGATGACGCGCTCCCTCAGCCGCCGCACCCGCGGGCGCCTCGCCGCGGACGCCTCGCTGCTGCTGACCGCGGCGGCGTTCGCGGTGCCGCTGCTCTGGCTGGTGCTGGCGTCCGTCGACGCCGAGGCCGATCTGCGGGTACGGGCCCCCTCGTCGCTGACCACGGAGAACTTCGCCGGGGTCCTCACCGACGAGATCACCTTCACGCCGATGCTCAACAGCCTGCTGCTGTGCGGGAGTGCGACGCTGCTGACGGTGGTGTGCGCGGCGCTGGCCGCGTATCCGCTCTCCCGCTACCGCTCGCGCTTCAACCGTCCGTATCTGCTGACGATCCTGTTCACGACGTGTCTGCCGATCACCGCGATCATGGTGCCGGTGTACGGGCTGTTCGTACAGGTCGATCTGGTCGACACGATGTACGGCACGTCGCTCTTCCTCGCCACCTCCCAACTGCCCTTCTCCATCTGGCTGATGAAGAACTTCATGGACGGGGTGCCAACCGTCCTGGAGGAGGCGGCCTGGACGGACGGGGCCTCGAACCTCCAGACGCTGACCCGGGTGGTGCTGCCGCTGATGGGGCCGGGGCTGACGGTGGTGACGATCTACACGTTCATCCAGCTCTGGGGCAACTTCTTCGTACCGTTCATGCTGCTGCTGACCCCGGACCAATTGCCGGCGTCGGTCTCGATCTTCAACTTCTTCGGCAACTACGGATCGGTGATCTACGGTCAGCTCGCGGCCTTCTCGATCCTGTACTCGGCGCCGGTCCTGGTCCTGTACATCCTCATCTCACGCCGGCTGGGAGGCGGTTTCGCGCTCGGCGGCGCGGTGAAGGGCTGACGGGTGGTGGTCCGGCGGAGCCGCCCCCCGCCGGACCGTGCCCTAGAAGACCGATTCCGCCTCGTGCATCCGGTCCTCGGGGACCGTCTTGAGCTGGGTGACCGCCTCGGCCAGCGGGACCATCTCCACCGCTGTCCCCCGCAGCGCCGTCATCCGCCCGAACTCGCCCCGGTGCACCGCCTCCACCGCGTGCCAGCCGAAGCGCGTCGCGAGCACCCGGTCGTAGGCCGTCGGGGTGCCGCCGCGCTGGACATGGCCCAGGATGACCGGCCTGGCCTCCTTGCCGAGCCGCTGTTCCAGCTCCGCGGCGAGGCTGTTGCCGATGCCCTGGAAGCGCTCGTGGCCGAACTTGTCGATCTCGCCCTTGCCGTACTCCATCGAGCCCTGCGCCGGATGCGCGCCCTCCGCGACACAGATGACCGCGAACTTCTTGCCCCGGGAGAACCGCGCCTCGACCATCTTCACCAGGCTGTCGACCTCGAAGGGCCGCTCCGGCAGGCAGATGCCGTGCGCACCGCCCGCCATGCCGGACTCCAGCGCGATCCAGCCCGCGTGCCGGCCCATGACCTCGACGACCATCACACGCTGGTGCGACTCGGCGGTGGTCTTGAGCCGGTCGATGGCCTCCGTGGCGACCGTGACGGCGGTGTCGAACCCGAACGTGCGGTCCGTCGAGTAGATGTCGTTGTCGATGGTCTTCGGTACGCCGACGACGGGCATCCCCGCGTCGGAGAGCAGCCGGGCCGCGGTGAGCGTGCCCTCGCCGCCGATCGGGATGAGCGCGTCGATGCCGTACCGGTGGGCCAACTCGGCGCAGTTCTCGGCGGCTTCGCGCAGCCGGCCGCGCTCCAGCCGGGCCGAGCCCAGGATGGTGCCGCCGCGCGCCAGGATGCCGCTGACGGCGTTGAGGTCGAGGGTGCGGTAGTGGCCGTCGAGCAGCCCCTTGAATCCGTCCTCGAATCCGATGACTTCATCTCCGTGCCCGGTTTTGGCCCGGTGCACGACCGAACGGATCACTGCGTTCAGGCCGGGACAGTCGCCGCCTGCGGTGAGAACTCCGATACGCATCGTGCTGTGTCTCCTGCTCGCTAGTGCTGTGCTTTTCTGGGGGGCGGGCCTCCGGCCCTCCAGCATGAGCCAGGTTCGATCCTCCCACGGTCGATCGGGGCCGTGCGCCTCCGACCGTCGCGCCGGCCGCGGACCCCGGTCAGGGGGCGTCCGGCCTGGTGTTTCCCCGCCTTTTGATCCACGGGCGCCGTAATCACCCGCGGAGGTATTGTCAAGAGGGCATTGTCACCCTAACGGGAATTTTTGTTCACTGAGCCGGGACATCCCATCGGGCGCGGGGGCACCCCGCTCTGCGCGGGGCGTCCCACGAGCATGGACGGGAGAGCACGCGTGACGCGCAGCGTGTACGTGACCGGGATCGACCGCGGAGACGGCCGGCAGGTCGTCGAGCTGGGAGTCATGGAGCTCCTGACCCGCCAGGTCGACCGGGTGGGGGTGTTCCGTCCGCTGGTGCACGACGGCCCCGACCGCCTCTTCGATCTGCTGCGTGCCCGCTACCGGCTGTCACAGGACGCGGCCACCGTCTACGGCCTGGACTACCACGAGGCGTCCGCGCTCCAGGCCGAGCAGGGCACCGACGAGCTGGTCTCCCGGCTGGTCGGCCGCTTCCACGAGGTGGCGCGGGAGTACGAGGTCGTTCTCGTCCTCGGCACGGACTTCGCGGCCACCCAGCTCCCCGACGAGCTCTCACTCAACGCCCGGCTCGCCAACGAGTTCGGGGCGTCCGTCATAGCCGTGGTGGGCGGCAAGGGCCAGACGGCGGAGTCCGTACGGGCCGAGGCGCGCAACGCCCACCGCGCCTACCAGGTCCTGGGCTGCGATGTCCTGACCGTGGTCGTCAACCGGGTCGCCGCCGAGGACCGCGAGGTGATCGCCGAGCGGCTCAAGGCCCGGCTGCCGGTCCCCTGCTACGTCCTGCCCGACGAGCCGGCGCTCGCGGCCCCGACCGTCGCCCAGATCACCCAGGCCCTGGGGGGCACGGTGCTGCTCGGGGACGACTCGGGCCTGGCCAGGGACGCGCTCGATTTCGTCTTCGGCGGCGCGATGCTGCCGAACTTCCTGTCCGCGCTGACCCCCGGCTGCATGGTGGTCACCCCGGGCGACCGCGCGGATCTGGTGGTGGGCGCCCTCGCCGCGCACTCGGCTGGCACCCCGCCCATCGCGGGCGTGGTGCTCACCCTCGACGAGCGGCCGGGCGATTCCATCCTGACCCTGGCCGCCCGGCTGGCGCCCGGCACCCCCGTCATTTCGGTGCCGGGCAGCTCCTTTCCCACCGCGACCGAACTCTTCGGCCTGGAAGGAAAGTTGAGCGCGGCCACACCACGCAAGGCGGAGACCGCGCTCGGGCTGTTCGAGCGCCATGTGGACACCGCCGATCTGCTGGCCCGGCTGTCGGTGGCCCGCAGCGGCCGGGTGACCCCGATGATGTTCGAGCACGAACTGCTGGAGCAGGCCCGCGCGCACCGCCGCCGTGTCGTCCTCCCGGAAGGCGCCGAGGAGCGCGTGCTGCGCGCCGCCGACGTCCTCGTACGCCGTGATGTCTGTGATCTCACCCTGCTCGGTGACACCGACGCCATCCGGAAGAAGGCCGCCGACCTCGGTATCGATCTGAGCACCACGCAGCTGATCGACCCGGCCACCTCCGAGCTGCGCCAGGAGTTCGCCGAGCGGTACGCGGGGCTGCGCGCCCACAAGGGCGTGACGGTGGAGCTGGCGTACGACGTCGTGGCGGACGTGAACTACTTCGGGACGCTGATGGTCCAGGAGGGCCTGGCCGACGGCATGGTGTCCGGCGCGGTGCACTCGACGGCCGCGACCATCCGGCCGGCGTTCGAGATCATCAAGACCAAGCCGGACGCCTCGATCGTCTCCTCGGTCTTCTTCATGTGCCTGGCGGACAAGGTGCTGGTGTACGGCGACTGCGCGGTCAACCCGGATCCGGACGCGGAGCAGCTCGCGGACATCGCCGTCCAGGCGGCGGCCACCGCCGCCCGGTTCGGGGTCGAGCCGCGGATCGCGATGCTCTCGTACTCCACCGGCACCTCGGGCTCGGGAGCCGATGTCGACAAGGTGCGCGAGGCCACCAAGCTGGTGCGCGCCGCCCGTCCCGATCTGCGGATCGAGGGGCCGATCCAGTACGACGCGGCGGTCGAGCCGTCCGTGGCCGCGACCAAGCTGCCCGGCTCCGAGGTGGCGGGCCGGGCGACGGTGCTGATCTTCCCGGACCTGAACACCGGCAACAACACCTACAAGGCCGTGCAGCGCTCGGCCGGCGCCGTGGCCGTGGGCCCGGTGCTCCAGGGTCTACGCAAGCCGGTGAACGACCTGTCGCGTGGCGCGCTCGTCCAGGACATCGTGAACACCGTCGCGATCACGGCGATCCAGGCGATCCAGGCGCAGGGCGGGACCGAATGACCGCCGCTTCCACCCCGGCGTCCACCACCACGACGTCCACCGCCCCGGCGTCCGCCACCCCGACAGAAGGCACCCGATCCGTGACCGCGCATGCCACCCGTGTCCTCGTCCTCAACTCCGGTTCCTCGTCGGTGAAGTACCAGCTGCTGGAGATGAAGGACAACTCCCGCCTCGCCGTCGGTCTGGTCGAGCGCATCGGTGAGCGGGACTCCCGGCTGGTGCACACCCCGCTGACGGCCGGCGCCGGGGGAAAACGCGAGCGTACGGGGAAGATCGCCGACCATACGGAGGCGCTGCGGGCGGTCGCGGACGAGCTGGCGCGGGACGGGCTCGGGCTCGACTCCCCCGAGCTGGCGGCGATCGGCCACCGGGTCGTGCACGGCGGGCTGAAGTTCAGCGAACCGACCGTCATCGACGACGGGGTGCTGGCGGAGATCGAGCGGCTGGTGCCGGTGGCGCCGCTGCACAACCCGGCGAATCTCACCGGTATCCGTACCGCCCGGGAGCTGCGCCCGGACCTCCCGCAGGTGGCCGTGTTCGACACCGCGTTCCACACGACGATGCCGGAGTACGCCGCCCGCTACGCCATCGACACCGAGACGGCCGACGCCCATCGCATCCGCCGCTACGGCTTCCACGGCACCTCGCACGCGTATGTCTCCAGGAAGACCGCCGCGTTGCTGGGCAAGGACCCTTCCGAGGTGAATGTGATCGTCCTGCATCTCGGCAACGGCGCCTCGGCCGCGGCCGTCGCGGGCGGCCGGTGTGTGGACACCTCGATGGGACTGACCCCCTTGGAGGGGCTGGTGATGGGTACCCGCTCCGGAGACATCGATCCGGCGGTCACGTTCCATCTCACGCGGGTCGCCGGGATGTCCGTGGACGAGATCGATGAACTTCTCAACAAGAAAAGCGGTCTGGCCGGCCTCTGCGGGGACAACGACATGCGGGAGATCCGCCGCCGGGTCGACGAGGGCGACGAGCGGGCACGGCTCGCCTTCGACATCTACATCCACCGGCTGAAGAAGTACATCGGCGCCTACAGCGCGGTGCTCGGCCGGGTGGACGCCGTGGCCTTCACGGCGGGCGTCGGTGAGAACGCCGCGGCGGTACGGGAAGCCGCCGTCGCAGGTCTGGGACCGATGGGCCTGGCGGTGGACGCCGATCGTAATGCCGTACGTTCCGATGAGCCGCGGATCATCTCGCCGGACGGTGCCAGGACCGTGGTGGCCGTGGTCCCGACCGACGAGGAGCTGGAGATCGCCCAGCAGACCTTCGCACTCGTCGGCGAGGTTCGAACAGTCGACGCCTGAGCGGCCGCCCGCCCATTTGTACTTTCCACCAGACGGAATATTCCGCGTCGAAACAAACCGATAGGATCCGCCTCATGCGCCGTTCCAAAATCGTCTGCACACTGGGCCCCGCCGTCGACTCGTACGAGCAGCTGAAGTCGCTCATCGAGGCCGGTATGAACGTGGCCCGTCTGAACATGAGCCACGGGAGTCACCCGGAGCACGAGGAGCGGTACAACCGCGTCCGCAAGGCGGCGAAGGACACCGGCCGCGCGGTGGGTGTGCTCGTCGACCTCCAGGGCCCGAAGATCCGTCTGGAGACCTTCGCCGAGGGACCGGTCGAGCTGGTGCGCGGTGACGAGTTCACCATCACCACCGAGGACGTCGCCGGTGACAAGTCCATCTGCGGCACCACCTACAAGGGCCTGCCGGGCGATGTCTCCAAGGGCGACCAGATCCTGATCAACGACGGCAACGTCGAGCTGCGGGTCGTCGCGGTGGAGGGTCCGCAGGTCAAGTCCATCGTCATCGAGGGCGGGGTCATCTCCGACCACAAGGGCATCAACCTGCCCGGCGCGGCGGTCAATGTCCCCGCCCTGTCCGAGAAGGACATCGACGACCTGCGCTTCGGCCTGCGGATGGGCTGCGACATGGTCGCGCTCTCGTTCGTCAGGGACGCGCACGACGTGCTGGACGTCCACAAGATCATGGACGAGGAGGGCCGCCGCGTCCCCGTCATCGCCAAGGTGGAGAAGCCGCAGGCGGTGAACAATATGGAGGCCGTCGTCGCGGCGTTCGACAGTGTCATGGTCGCCCGCGGTGACCTGGCCGTCGAGTACCCGCTCGAAAAGGTCCCGATGGTGCAGAAGCGGCTCATCGAGCTGTGCCGCCGCAACGCCAAGCCGGTGATCGTGGCGACCCAGATGATGGAGTCGATGATCACCAACTCCCGTCCCACCCGCGCCGAGGCGTCCGACGTCGCGAACGCGATCCTGGACGGCGCGGACGCGGTCATGCTCTCCGCCGAGTCCTCGGTGGGCGCGTACCCGATCGAGACGGTCAAGACGATGTCGAAGATCGTGGTCGCCGCCGAGGAGGAGCTGCTCTCCAAGGGCCTCCAGCCGCTGGTGCCGGGCAAGAAGCCCCGTACGCAGGGCGGTTCCGTGGCCCGCGCGGCCTGTGAGATCGCGGACTTCCTGGGCGGCAAGGCGCTGGTCGCCTTCACCCAGTCCGGCGACACGGCCCGCCGCCTCTCCCGCTACCGCGCGGCCCAGCCGATCCTGGCCTTCACCACGGACGAGGCGACCCGCAACCAGCTCTCGCTGAGCTGGGGCGTGGAGTCCTTCATCGTCCGCTGGGTGGGCAGCACGGACGAGATGGTCGACCTGGTCGACGAGGAAGTACTGAAGCTCCAGCGCTTCAACGAGGGCGACGCCATGATCATCACGGCCGGCTCGCCTCCCGGCGTCCCCGGCACCACGAACATGGTGCGCGTCCACCACGTGGGCAGCGGCGACCGCGACTGACCCGTACGCCCCTGGCATGGCTGTGGCCCGCACCCCGGTGGGGGGTGCGGGCCACAGTTTTTCCCGCGGCTCCCGGGAGGTCTGTCAGTCCGTCATGTAGTTCTGGAGGCCGGGGACCGTGAGCGTGCCGCCGAACTGGCCCGCCTGGGTGACCTGGACGTCCGTGAAGAAGGCGAACGGGACGTTCAGCGGGGGCGGAGTCTGAGGGCTGAAGGTGATCGGGATGAGGCCGAAGAGGTTGCCCTTCAGCTCCTCCGTGTACATCGTCACCTCGCCGTCGCGGATCGTGGACGTGGAGCCTTCGCGGGCCTTCACATGGGCCGTCTTTCCCTGCGGGTAGACGACGGTCTGGTGCAGGTCCTTGATGTCCAGCGACGACGCGGTGAACTTCAGCGCCTTCTTGATCTTGCCGCTGCCGGTCTTCACCTCGACGATGCCGTGGTAGTCGAGACCGTTCAGCGTCAGCCGCGTGCTCTGCAGCTTCCACGGCTCGTCCGGCAGCAGCGGGATGCCCGGCTCCAGATCGGCCGCGGCGAGGGCCTCGGGGTCGGCGGTCGGGCAGGGGAAGGATTCCTTCCCGTCCGCGCCGGCCGGTATCTCGTCGTCCTTGCGGGCGTCGAGACCCTTCGCGTCCTCGTCCAGCTCCTCGACCGTGGCCCCGGCCTGGTCCGCCGCTTCCTTGATGGCGTCCTTGATCCCGTCCACGGCCCCGTCGGCCGTGTCACCCAACGGATCGTCCGGCTTCGGCTCGGACGTGGGCTTCGACGTTCCTCCGGTGTCCGGCTTCCCGGTGGTGCTCGGCGCCGGGCTGCTCGTCGTCCCCTTGCCGGGAATGCCGAGGATGTCGCCCAGCGCGTCACCCAGACCCAGCGGGTCCAGCGGGTTCTTGCTCTCGGTCGGCTGCGGAGCCGCGGGAGCCTTGGACTCCGGCTCCTTCGTCTGGTCCGGCCCGGAGGTCGAAGCCCCTGACGGCTTCGCGTCCGTACCGTCCCCGGCCGTACTGCTCGCGGACGGGCCGGGCGTCGCCGAGGACGAGGGCGACGGCGACCCGGACGGCTTCGCCGACTCGGAAGGAGAAGGCGACTCGGACGCGTCGGGCTCGTCGGAACGGGTCACACACGGACCCGGCGCGAAGGGTATGTCCTTGTTGTCGTCGGCCAGCGCGAGCCTGGGGGTGAGCCCCATCCCCACGAAGACCGCCGTCGGCATCGCGGCCAGAGCCATGGCCTTGCCGGCGGGTATCTGCAGCTTGGTCAGGAGCGATTTCCTGGGGGCCGCGTGGCGCGGCCCTTTTCTCACCCGGGAATCATCGCCTCCGGCCGCGAACCGCTGCGTTTCTTCACCCCGCACTGTTCCTCCCGCCGTTGGCATGGGCAGTCATATCCGTCACGTTCGGGTCCTCCCCCTCGCGCGGACCGGGGAAGAGGGGGTCGTCGGCGCCCTCGGGCTCCGCAGACCGGTAGTGGGGGATGTCGTTCTCGGCGGCGTGCTCGGCCGGCTTGCCCGGTGCCCAGGAGAGGGAGAGCGCGCCACCGAACAGGGCGAGCAGGAAGCCCAGGAGAAAACCGCCGATGTTGGAGACCGGGATCGACACCAGCGCGAGCAGGATGGCGGCGACACCGGCGAAGACGCGGACGATGCTGTGGAACCACATCGTCAGCCCCAGCGTCACCAGCAGTACGCCGATGATGAGCGAACCCGCACCGGCCGTGGTGGACATGGCCAGCGTGAGGTTCCCGAGGTGCAGCTTCGCGTACGGGAAATAGGCGATCGGCAGTCCGCCGAGAAGAGTGAACAGGCCCGCCCAGAACGGCCGGGCGCCTCGCCAGGCCCGGAAACGAAGCCGCCAGTACGTGAATCCGCGGGAACCTGTGGACTCGGCGCTCATGGAAAACAGCTCCCTGGAAGCGGTATCGCGATGAAAGACAGGGGGCCGAGCGAGCCGAACAGTCCTGGGACCGTACGGCCCGCCCGGGAAAAGTGCTTAGTAGCACTCGTACTTGCTGGGGTCACCGACTTTGAGCCTCAGGTTGAGGTCAGGAAGCTTGAACGTGCCCGCGGTGGTCGCCCAGGCGGTCTGCTTCACGTCGGTCAGCGTGGCCGTCTCGGCCTGCTGGGCGAAGCCGTACGGATTCGCCTTCGTCCCCGGCTGAATACCCGGGGACTTGTTCGCGCCGGCCGCCACACCGATGTCGATGTTCTTGAACACCGCGTCGGCGTCGAGGGACTCGACGTCCAGGTACAGGTTCTCGGCCTCGATGTCCCTCCCCTTGTTACCGGCGTTCAGCACCAGCGTGACGCTGGTGTTGAGCATCGGCAGCGGGGTGACCACGGACTGGCACATGGCCGTGATCTCGGCCGTCTTGAACCCGGAGACAGCAACCGGGTGGATGGCCTTCTTGCCTTCGAGGTCGGTCCCCTCGGCGACTCCGCCGTACTGCACGAAGTCGTGACCGACCAGCTTGTCGGCCCGCACCTTGAAGCTCTGGCCCGACACGCTGAACGACGCGGCCAGCGCTCCCTGAGCGAGAGCGACACCTATCGCTGCCGTCGCGGCCACGCTCGGCACCATGACGACCGCGAACCGCTTCCATCTGGTCCCGCCACGAACTTGGGACTCCATGAATTTCCTCCTTCTCGGACGTACATCTCCGGATCGGGCCGGAGCCCGTCCTGGGATGGGAGAAGTGCTACGTCCTCGGGAAGGAGAGCGCCTGATCCGGAGGCGCGAGGTGCGTCCGAAATCACCGGCGATCACCCCCGAGCGACAACCACTGGCCACGCCATTTCGCGCAACCTCTGGACAGGCCCTGCCGGTGGGCAGGAACCCCCCTGTCCGGGCCGGCGGCGCTGCCGCCGGTCCGCTCGGTGGGGACCCAGGACCGACGGCGCGGCTGGCTGCCGTGCTGGTACGGAATTGGACCGAGCGTCGACGATCGTGGTGCATTACAGGCCGCGACACAAGGGGGTTCGTTACTGGCTAGTAACGACCCGATAACCAGCAGGCGACCCCAGGGTATCGAGCGGCCACACAGGGTGGGGCCAACGGGTGCGCCAGAAGCGGCGATTGCCCCCCATAGAGGGGCAGACCAAGAGGCTCACTGTACTGCGAGTAACAGCGGCCACGTTTACCAAGTTTTGGCAAAGCGCGGCCGCTGTTGTCGTTCTGTCGCCAAATCCGCCCTGCCGCGGCAGAGCTGTCAGCGCGTCAGCCGGCGCTCCGGCGTACGCCTCAGAAGAGCACCCTCGCCAGTGCCGAACGGGCCGCCGTCACCCGGGGATCATCCCCGCCGATGACCTCGAACAGCTCCAGCAGCCGCACCCGCGCCGCCTCCCGCTCGTCACCGAAGGTCCGGCGCACGGCCTCGACCAGCCGGCCGAAGGCGTCCTCCACATGTCCGCCGACCAGATCGAGGTCGGCCGCGGCGATCTGCGCCTGGACGTCGCCCGGCTGCTCCGCCGCGTCCTTGCGCACCTGCTGCTGGTCCATCCCCTGCACCCGCGCGAGCAGTTCGGCCTGGGCGAGACCCAGCGTGGCCTCGGTGTTGCCGGGGTCGTCGGAGAGGACATTGCGGTACGCCTGCGCGGCGCCGGCGAAGTCGTTGGCGTCCAGGGCGCGTACGGCGGCTTCCAGCAGGGCGTCGTACGGCCCCTCGGGCACCACGGCCTCCTGCTCGTCGCCGGGCTCCGCCTCCGCGCCGGCGTCGACCGCGATCCCGGTCAGCCCGAAGCGCTCCTCGCCGACCTGGATCAACTGGTCCAGGGTCTGGCGGATCTGGGCTTCCGGGGCCGCGCCCTGGAAGAGCGGCAGCGCCTGGCCGGCCACCACCGCGAAGACCGCGGGGATGCCCTGGATCCCGAACTGCTGCATCAGCATCTGGTTGGCGTCGACATCGATCTTGGCGAGGACGAACCGGCCGCTGTACTCCCGCGCCAGCCGTTCCAGTACCGGACTGAGCTGCTTGCACGGCTCGCACCACTCGGCCCAGAAGTCGATGACGACCGGGACCTCGGTGGAACGCTGGAGGACATCGCGCTCGAAGCCCGCCTCGTCGACGTCGATCACCAGGCTGGAAGGGGGGACGGCACCGGTGCCGCCCTGGCGGGCCGCTTCGGCGCGGGCCTGCTCCGCCTTCACCTTGGCCTCACCGGCCGCCTTCACCGCGGCGAGGTCGACGACGCCGCTCATAGACATGTTCCTAGGCTGCATGAGTACATCCTCCCCCTTCCGCGCACACTTCAGGAAAGCGGTACGCGCACCGCCGCGTCGCCACCGGCCGGTCACGGCTTTCGCTACGGGCCGTAGCGTAACTTCCCGGTCCTGAACGCGTGTGAGATTTTCCCGGTGAACTGGCTCACAGCAGATGGGCTACTGGCCGGTATGGTCGCCGTCATGTGCAGCCGCCCCCGCCCCGCCGACGCGCGGACGTCCGAGGTGACGACGCCCGGGCCGGCCACGTCCCGGGCGGGCCGCCCCCGCAGCGCCACGGCCGACTCCGCGATCCTGGAGGCGACCAGGGCCGCCCTGGTGGAGCTGGGCTGGGCCAAACTGACGATGGGCGATGTGGCGAGCCGGGCGGGCGTCGCCAAGACCACCCTCTACCGGCGCTGGGCGTGCAAGAGCGAGCTGGTGGTGGACGCGGTCGCGGCCCTCTTCGACGCGCTGGAGCTCCCCGACCGTGGCAGTCTGGCGGCCGATGTAGAGAACGTGGTGCTGCAGTTCGGGGCCCTGCTGGAACGGCCCGAGACCAGGACCGCGTTCATGGCGGTGGTCGCGGAGTCCACCCGGGACGAGGCGCTGCGGGCGCGGATCCGCGGCTCCATCGTGGACCGCCAGAAGAGGCTGGTGCTGCTGGGCCGGGAGCGGGCCCGGGCTCGTGGTGAACTCCCCCGCGAGCCGGACGGGGCGACGGCGGCCCGCACCACCGACCTGGTCTTCGATGTGATCGCCGGCGCGGTGGTGCACCGCGCCCTGGTCAGCGCGGAACCGGTCGACCAGGAGTGGGCGCGCTCCTTCACGGCCCTGCTGCTGGGCGGCCTGGCCGGCCAGGCGCCGGGGTCATCTCGCGAGTCGTCCGAGCAGTGACGAGGCCGCCGCGATACCCGCCACCGCCGCCGCCAGCAGCACGCCGTAGTCGAGCAGCAGATGCGACGGCGTACCGAGCAACAGCCCGCGCAGGGCGTCGACCTGATAGCTCAGGGGATTGGCCTTGCTGACCGCCTGGAGCCAGCCGGGCATGATCGCCACCGGATAGAGGGCGTTCGAGGCGAAGAAGAGCGGCATCGTGATGGCCTGTCCGATCCCCATCAGCCGGTCGCGGGTCAGCACGATCCCCGCGATCGTCATCGACAGGCAGGAGAAGAAGGCCGAGCCGAGAATCACCGCGACGGCCACCCCCAGCAGCCGCAGCGGGTTCCAGGTCAGGCCCACGCCGAGGGCCGCCGCGATGACGATCACCACGACCGCCTGGATCAGCGCCTTCACCCCGGAGGCGAAGGCCTTTCCGCTGATCAGGGCGGCTCTCGGGGTCGGGGTGACCAGCAGTTTGGTGAGGATGCCGGCGTCCCGCTCCCAGATGATCATGATGCCGTAGAAGATCGCGATGAACATCGCGGACTGGGCGATGATGCCGGGCGCGAGAAAGTCGATGTACGGGACACCGCCGGTCGGGATGGCCTTGATCCGGGTGAAGGTCTCACCGAAGATCAGCAGCCACAGGGCGGGCTGGACGGCCCGGGTGTACAGCTCGGTGCGGTCGTGGCGCAGCTTCTGCAGCTCCACCACGCACATCGCGACGACCCTGACGGGCAGGACCCGCCAGCCGGTGCGGGGGCGCGGCGGGATCAGCAGCAGATCGAGCCGTCCCGGGCCCGTGGTTTCAGCCGACGCGGGTCGCGGTGCGGCGGGTGCTCCGGACATCGCGGAAGTCGCCTCCCTCCTCGTCGAGGCCGCTGCCGGCCACGTCCCGGAAGACGTCCTCCAGGGTCGGCACGGCGTCCTTCTCGGCCGACTCGCCCGAGGCGAGACGGCGCTCACGCAGCTCGGCCCGCAGCTCATCGGGGGTGCCGAGCGCGTGAATGCGGCCGCGGTGCATCAGCGCGACCCGGTCGCAGTACTGGTCGGCCTCGTCCATGTAGTGCGTGGTCACCAGCACGGTCATGCCGGTGGCGATCCGTACGGCGTTGATGTGCTCCCACACGCTGGTACGGGCGATCGGGTCGAGGCCGATCGTCGGCTCGTCCAGCATCAGCAGCCGCGGCGCGCTGACCAGCGCCTGGGCGAGTTCGAGCCGGCGGATCATGCCGCCGGAGTACGTCTTGGCCATCCGGTCGGCCGCGTCGGTCAGGCCGACCGCCGACAGCGCCTGGGCGACGCGCTCGGACCGCTCCCGGCGGGTGACGTCGAAGACGCGGGCGAACAGGGTCACGTTCTCCCGGCCGGTCAGCGCGGCGTCGGCGGACAGTTGCTGCGGTACGTACCCCAGCAGCCGGCGCACCGCCATCTTCTCCTTGGCCGCGTCATGCCCGAACACCCGCACCATGCCCGCGGGGACGGGCAGCAGCGTGGTGATGCAGCGGATCGCGGTGGTCTTGCCGGCGCCGTTCGGGCCCAGCAGCCCGAAGACCTCGCCCGCGTGGACGGAGAGGTCGAGCTGGTCGACGGCCTTGGTCTCACCGAACGCGTACTCCAGTCCGCGGCAGCTGACGGCGTCGGGCCCGTTCTCCCCCTCCTGTGTCACCGGTTCATCGGTCATGTCCCCTCCACTTCCTCGTGCAGGTTCTGGGCGAGCTTGCGGAGCGCCGGAAGCGCCGCGGCGAGGGCCGAGCGTTCCTCCTCCGTCAAACGTTCCACCTGCGCGTGCATCAGCGCGCTCCGGCGGGCTTCCCAGTCACGCAGCCGCGACTCGGCGGCCTGGGTGGGCAGCAGCAGCCCGGAGCGGCGGTCGTCCGGGTCGGTCTCGCGGCGCAGATAGCCGGCCCGGCTGAGCTGGTTGACCAGCGTGGAGACCGAGTTGCCCGCGAGATACAGCTCCTTCGCGGCGGCCGACACCCTGATGCCGGGGCGGGCCGCGACCAGGCGCAGGAGTTCGACCTGCGCGCCACGCAGCGGCGGGGCGGTCAGACTCTGGCGCAGCCGCCGTCTGACCATCCGCTGGACACCGGCCAGCACGGCGGCGAGCGAGTCGGGGAACTCCTCTGTGGCCATACCATATTTTAGCTCTCACTCAGAGGTATGTGCCACGGCTCCTCCGCCCCTCGCGGTCCACCCGTCCCAGTAAACAGCCGACGGCCGCCCCCCGCGCCGTCAACCGGCACCGGGAGCGGCCGTTCGGAGTTCCCTAGAAGCCGGGCGGCTCCGTGTATGTGCCCCACTCGTCCCGCAGGACGCCGCAGATCTCGCCGAGCGTCGCCTCCGCCCTGACCGCCTCCAGCATCGGGGCGATCATGTTGGAGCCGTCGCGGGCCGAGGCCAGCATGGCGTCCAGGGCCTTGCGCACCCGGGCGTCGTCGCGCGCGCCCTTGCGGTCACCGAGGACCTGGACCTGGTCCCGCTCGACCTCGTGGCTGACCCGCAGGATCTCCAGGTCGCCGGTGACCGAGCCGTGGTGGACGTTGACGCCGACGACCCGCTTCTCGCCCTTCTCCAGGGAGCGCTGGTACTGGAAGGCGGACTCGGCGATCTCGCCGGTGAACCAGCCGTCCTCGATCCCGCGCAGAATGCCCGACGTGACAGGACCGATCGGATGCTGTCCGTCCGGGTGGGCCCGCAGCCCGCGCTCCTTGATCTGCTCGAAGATCTTCTCGGCGTCGGCCTCGATCCGGTCGGTCAGCTGCTCGATGTACCAGGAGCCGCCGAGCGGGTCGGCCACATTGCCGACGCCGGTCTCCTCCATCAGCACCTGCTGGGTGCGCAGCGCGATCTCGGCGGCCTGTTCGCTCGGCAGCGCGAGGGTCTCGTCGAGGGCGTTGGTGTGCAGGGAGTTCGTACCTCCGAGGACGGCCGCCAGCGCCTCCACGGCGGTCCGTACGACGTTGTTGTACGGCTGCTGCGCGGTGAGCGAGACGCCCGCGGTCTGGGTGTGGAAGCGGAGCCACTGGGCCTTGTCGGTCCTGGCGCCGTACACCTCCTTCATCCAGCGCGCCCAGATCCGGCGGGCCGCGCGGAATTTGGCGATCTCCTCGAAGAAGTCGAGGTGGGCGTCGAAGAAGAAGGAGAGGCCGGACGCGAAGGTGTCCACGTCCAGCCCGCGGCTGAGCCCCAGCTCGACGTAGCCGAAGCCGTCCGCGAGGGTGTACGCCAGCTCCTGCGCGGCCGTCGCGCCCGCCTCGCGGATGTGGTAGCCGGAGACCGAGAGAGGCTTGTACGCGGGAATGGAGCGCGCGCAGTGCTCCATCAGGTCGCCGATCAGACGCAGATGCGGCTCGGGCTGGAAGAGCCACTCCTTCTGCGCGATGTACTCCTTGAA
The DNA here is from genome assembly GCF_042882605.1 of Streptomyces sp. NPDC058198. Taxonomy (NCBI): domain Bacteria; kingdom Bacillati; phylum Actinomycetota; class Actinomycetes; order Kitasatosporales; family Streptomycetaceae; genus Streptomyces; species Streptomyces sp. NPDC058198. Next base: position 545,381 of record NZ_JBHVVP010000003.1, on the reverse strand, counting down.
GATGTCCGTCTGGAGCGTGCCGTTGAGGACGGCCGGGTCGACGCCCTGGCGCTCCGCCGCGACGAGGTACATACAGAAGACCGGGACCGCCGGGCCGCTGATCGTCATCGAGGTGGTGACCTCGCCGAGCGGGATGTCCCCGAAGAGGATCTCCATGTCGGCGGCCGAGTCGATGGCGACGCCGCAGTGGCCGACCTCGCCGAGCGCGCGCGGGTCGTCGGAGTCGCGGCCCATCAGCGTCGGCATGTCGAAGGCGACGGAGAGCCCGCCACCGCCGTTGGCCAGGATCGTCTTGTAGCGCTCGTTGGTCTGCTGGGCGTTGCCGAAGCCGGCGAACTGGCGGATGGTCCAGGTCCTGCCGCGGTAGCCGGTGGGGTGGAGTCCGCGGGTGAAGGGGTACTCGCCGGGCCAGCCGATCCGCTCGAAGCCCTCATAGGTGTCGCCGGGCCGGGGCCCGTAGACCGGCTCCACCGGGTCACCGGAGAGCGTCGTGAAGTCCGCGTCGCGCTTGCGGGCCTTGTCGTAACGGGCCTGCCAGCGCCGGCGGCCTTCCTCGATGGCCGCCGCGCCGTTCGCGTGAGCGTCCGTACCGTCCCTGCCTACACCGTCCATACCCTCGAATTTACTAGGACGTCCAAGTAAATGTCGATGGCGAACCGCCCGCACATCGTGCGGGCGGGGCGGCGGGGCGGTTACTACGCCTCGACGGTGGCCTGGTCGCGGCCGGAGACCAGCGGCTGGACCTCACGGGTGATCTTCGGCTCGACGAAGAACGACGCGACGGGGATACAGCCGGCGGCCAGCACCCAGAGCAGCTTGCCGAACGGCCACTTCGCCTTGGAGCCCAGGTCGAAGGCGAAGATCACATAGACGATGAACAGCACGCCGTGGATCTGCGAGATCAGCATCGTGTCGCCGGTATCGAACCCGTACTTCAGGATGATCGCCACGGTGAACACCAGCAGCCATACGGCGGTGACGTAGGCCATCACCCGGTAGCGGGTCAGCACATTCGACTTCATGGCGTCGAGCCTAACCGGGCACGACGGGCGATCTTCCGGCGCCCTCCCGCCGTCCGGTCGTCGTGCTACTCGCCGACGACCCGGGCCCTACTCGTCGAAGTCCTGGGCCGCGACGCGCAGCGGGCGCAGCATCGCGAAGATCTCCGCGCACTCCTCGGCGTCGTACGCCCCGAGTCCGAAGTCCATCTCCATCAGATCGCGGCTGGCCGCCTCCACCGCCTTGCGGCCCTTCTCCGTGATGGAGGCGAGAGTGCCGCGGCCGTCGTTGGGATTGGGCCGCTTGTCGACCAGACCGGATCGCACCAGCCGGTCCACGGTGTTGGTGACCGACGTCGGGTGGACCATCAGCCGCTCGCCGATCTTGGACATCGGCAGCTCGCCCGCCTTGGAGAAGCTGAGCAGCACGAGCGCCTCGTACCGGGCGAAGGTCAGCCCGTACGGCTTGACGACCGCGTCGACCTCGGCGAGCAGGATCTGGTGCGCGCGCATGATCGAGGTGATCGCGCCCATCGAGGGAACGGGGCCCCAGCGCCGCTGCCAGAGTTCGTCGGCGCGGGCGATGGGGTCGAAGGGGAGGCTGAGCGGCTTCGGCACGGGCCCGACCTTACCCACTGGTCACATGCTGGTCAGCCCCGTCTCGAACTTCGGTCCGATCAGCCCGGCCGGACCGCCGTCGCGGCCGGGCACCGACGGTCCGCCGGGGCGCATCAGGCTCTCAGGCGGAGAGGTGGCGCTCCACCGTCTCGACCTTGGAGGTGAGGCCGTCCGTGACGCCGGGCCGGATGTCGGCCTTGAGGACCAGCGAGACGCGCGGGGCGCGGGCCTCGACAGCGGCGACGGCGCGCTTGACCACGTCCATCACCTCGTCCCACTCCCCCTCGATCGAGGTGAACATGGCGTCCGTACGGTTCGGCAGCCCGGACTCACGGACCACCCGTACGGCCTCGGCGACGTACTCACCGACGTCCTCGCCCACACCCAGCGGGCTCACGGAGAAGGCGACGATCATGCGCTCACCGTACCTTCGCGGGGGCGCGGGAGGCGATGACCGCGTCGTCGGCGGCGCGCCTGAGCTTGCGCTCGGCGAAGAAGCCGCCGGCCGGCAGGACGGAGAGGACGAAGTAGAGGGCGGCCGTCCCGAAGGACCACTTGGTGCGGTTCCAGGCGTCCAGCCAGAAGATCACGTACAGCACGAAGAGCAGGCCGTGGACCGCGCCCATCACGGGAACCGCGTTGAACTCCGTCGTGCGCTTGAGCACCGAGCAGACGAGAAGCAGCAGGAAGGACACGGCCTCCGGTGCGGAGACCAGGCGGAGGCGATGGAGGGAGGAGGCGGTCTTGATGTCCACGAGGCAGGCACCTTCGTCATCGGGGGCAAGGTGATCTTGTGAATCCACGCACAAGCGTCGGCTCATTGTGGCAGCCCGACTTTGCCCGACCGTTATCAGGGTCCGTTCAGGGGTGATAAAGGGCGAGAGGCCCTGTGCGCGGGTGGCATGTCCCGTTACCTTCGACCCGTGGCTCAGTTTCGACTCCAAGGCAGCAAGGTGCTCGCCGTCGATATGACCGGCGATGCCGTCAAAGCGAAGAACGGCTCGATGGTCGCGTACGACGGCCAGATGGCCTTCAAGAAGATGTCCGGCGGCGGTGAGGGCGTGCGCGGGATGGTGACCCGCCGCCTCACCGGCGAACAGATGACCGTGATGGAGGTGAAGGGCCAGGGCACCTGCTACTTCGCCGACCGGGCGAGCGAGATCAACCTCGTCTCGCTGCACGGCGACAAGCTCTACGTGGAGGCGAGCAATCTGCTCTGCGCGGACGCGGGGCTGCGGACCGGCACGTCCTTCACCGGCCTGCGCGGCGGGGCGTCCGGCAACGGCCTGTTCACGACGACCGTCGAGGGCATGGGCCAGGCCGCGATCATGTCGGACGGCCAGGCGGTGATCCTGCGGGTGACCCCGCAGTACCCGCTCTTCGTCGACCCCGGTGCGTACATCGCCCACCAGGGCAACCTGCAGCAGCACTTCCAGTCCGGAGTCACGTTCCGGACGTTCATCGGCGAGGGCTCGGGCGAGGCCTTCCAGATCCGCTTCGAGGGCGACGGACTCGTCTACGTACAGCCGAGTGAGCGGAACACGATCGGTGGTGACGTCTGATGCCGTTCCGTGAGATCAACTCGAAGATGGTCGAGGCGACGGTGGCCCCCGGCCAGAAGATGTTCAGCCAGCGCGGCGCGATGCTCGCGTACCGGGGCGAGGTCAGCTTCACCCCGAACATCCAGGGCGGCCAGGGCGGCCTGATGTCGATGATCGGCCGGCGGGTGGCCAACGAGGCGACCCCGCTGATGACGGTCGAGGGCAGCGGCACGGTGATGTTCGGTCACGGCGGCCACCACATCCAGGTCATCGGCCTCGCCGGCGACACCCTGTATGTCGAGGCCGACCGGCTGCTGGCCTTCGACGGGACGCTCCAGCAGGGGACGATGTTCATGGGCTCGCAGGGCGGGGTCATGGGCATGGTGCGCGGCCAGGTGACGGGCCAGGGCCTGTTCACCACGACACTCAAGGGCCATGGCGCGGTCGCGGTGATGGCCCACGGCGGGGTGATCGAGGTGCCCATCACCCCGGGCCGGCCCGTCCATGTGGACCCGCAGGCGTACGTGGCGCACCACGGCGACGTACGGAACAAGCTCTCCACGGCGCTCGGCTGGCGCGACATGGTGGGGCGCGGCTCGGGCGAGGCCTTCCAGCTGGAGCTGAGCGGCAGTGGCGCGGTCTATGTCCAGGCGTCGGAGGAGAAGCTGTGAGCGCGCCCGTGATTTTCGACCCGATGACGCTGCCGAGCGACGACAACGTCAACGCGTACACCTTCTGTGTGGAACTGAAGGGGAGCCAGTGGTTCCTGCAGAAGGGGAAGATGATCGCCTACTACGGGCGGATCGACTTCAACGGGATCGGGCACGGCCGGTTCGATCGGCTGGTGCGCACCAGCTTCCATTCGCCGCTGCACGCCAGTGACTGGGTGGTGGCGGAGGGCAGCGGCAAGATGCTGCTCGCCGACCGGGCCTTCGACGTCAACTCGTTCGATCTCGACCAGGGAAATCTGACGATCCGTTCGGGGAATCTGCTGGCCTATCAGCCCACTTTGGCGCTGAAGCAGTCGATCGTGCCGGGCTTTCTGACCCTGATCGGTACGGGGAAGTTCGTGGCGGCGTCCAACGGGCCTGTGGTGTTCATGGAGCCGCCGATCCGGGTGGATCCGCAGGCCCTGGTGGGCTGGTCGGACTGCCCCTCCCCCTGCCATCACTACGACCACGGCTATATGACGGGCGTGATGGGCGGCGTACGGGCGCTGACCGGCATCGGCGGAACCTCGGGCGAGGAGCACCAGTTCGAGTTCGTCGGCGCCGGCACCGTACTGCTCCAGTCGACCGAGCTGCTGATGGCGGAGCTGGCGACGGGGGCCACACCCCAGCAGCCCGGGGTGCCAGGGCACGGCGCCCCCACCCCCGGGCAGCACGGGCAGCAGGGGGCCACGCCCCGGCTGCCGGGTCAGCTCGGGGATCTCCAGCGTCGCTTCGGCCTGTGAACGGTAGTCTGCGGAGTGTGAGGTCGAACGCCTGCGCCCCCGTGGGTGAGCGGGTGCGCGGCATCACAGCCGCAGACTTCGTCCAGAATTCAACTTCTTAGGTAGAATCCACATATGGAGAGCGAGACGGCCACCCGCTGGCTGACCGACGCGGAGCAGTGCGCCTGGCGCACCCACCTGGATGTCAACAAGCTGCTGACGCATCAGCTGGAAAAGGACCTGCAGCCGTTCGGCCTGACCATGAACGACTACGAGATCCTGGTGAATCTCTCGGAGTCGGCGGACCGGCGCATGCGGATGAGCGACCTCGCGGCCACCACGCTCCAGTCCAAGAGCCGGCTCTCGCACCAGATCACCCGCATGGAAGCCGCGGGCCTGGTCCGCAGGGAGCACTGCGAGTCCGACCGCCGGGGACTGTACGCGGTCCTCACGGACGAGGGCATGGAAACGATGCGGAAGGTCGCGCCGCACCATGTCGCGTCCGTACGGAAGCACTTCATCGACCTGCTCTCCCCCGAGGCACTCGCAGACCTGCGCACCTCGCTCACCCCGGTGGCGGAGCAACTACGCGGCCGACGCGGCAGGCTCTGACGACTGACCGCGCGAGTCAGGCCCTGTCCGGCCTAGCCCGCGTCGTCGGGCGCCGGGGGTAGTCGTAGTTCGAACAGGGCGCCGCCGGCTGGGGCGCGGGTGACCGTGAGCGTGCCGCCGTGGCGCTCGGCCACGTCGCGGGCGATGGCCAGCCCCAGCCCCGCGCCGCCGTCGTCACGGCTGCGGGCGTCGTCGAGCCGTACGAACCGCTCGAAGATCCGCTCACGCTCCGCGTCCGGCACCCCCGAGCCGTCGTCGGCGACCGCGAGCACCAGCCGGCCGCCCTCCCGGCGTACGGACGCGGCGACCGATGTCTTGGCGTGCCGTTGGGCGTTGTCGAGCAGATTGCCCAGCACCCGGGCCAACTGGCCGCGTGAACCGGTCACTTCGAGACCCTGAGCCACTTCCAGCGAGACCGGGACACGGTCGGCGGTCCGCTGGGAGACCTCCTCGCGGGCCAGCGCGCCCAGATCGACCCGCGCCCGCCCCGCCCGCTCCCCCGCGTCCAGCCGGGCCAGTAGCAGCAGATCGGCGGCAAGCTGCTGGAGCCGTACGGTGTCCTGGACCGCGCCGGGGACATCCAGCAACTCGGGGTGCGCGTCGCCCACTTCGAGCTGGGTACGCAGCGAGGCGATCGGGCTCCGGAGCTCGTGCGAGGCGTCCGCGACAAAGCGGCGCTGCCGTTCGACGGCGGCCTCCAGGGCGGTGAGCGTCTCATTGGTCGTACGGGCCAGCCGGGCCACCTCGTCGTACGTGGCGGGCTCAGGCACCCGCCTGGAGAGGTCCTCGGAGGCGGTGATGGCCGCCATTTCCCGCCGGATGCCCTCCACGGGCCGCAGCGCCCGCCGGGTCACCAGCCAGGTCACTCCCCCGACGACCAGCAGCAGGACGGGCAGGCCCACCAGCATCGCCACGGCGGCCGTGCCGACCGCGCTCTGCCGGGCCGCCAGCGACGCGCCCGCGTGGACGAGAACCGTCTCGCCCGAGCCGTCGGTCACCTCGATCGTGGCGAAGCGGTACTCGCCGGCCGTACCGTCCACCGTCGCGCTTCCCGAGCTGTACGAGATGTCGCCGATCTCGCCGATCGCGGGATCGTCGTCGTCATCGCCGCCGCGGCCGCGGCCGCCGCCGTCGTCGTCGCTGCTGTCGTCACCGCTGTCGTCGTCGCTGTCCTCACCACCGGCCAGGCCGGTCCCCTGCGGGGAGGCGCTCTTCGCGGGTGTCACCGCGGACAGTCCGGTTCCGCTGATCCGCTCCAGGTCCTCACTGACCGTGAGCAGACTGCCGCTCTCGTCGGCCACCTGTACGGGGTGGTCCGGGTCGTCGGGCAGTTCGAGACCGGCATAGGAGGTCCGGCCCGGGACCTGGGAGGCGATGTCCAGGGCGACCTTGCGCGCCAGGGAATCGGCCTCCCGGTCCGCCTGGCCGGTGAGGTTCGAGTGGAGCGAGATGAGCACGGCGATCCCGGCGGCCACCAGCGCCACCGCCACGACGGCCGTCGCACCGAGCGACGCCTTGGCCCGTACGGACGCCAGCCGGCGTCTCAGGGCGCCTACGGGCCTCTCGGGAGCCACGGGGCTCACGGGGCTCACGGGCCTCGCGGGGGTTATAGGGGTTATGGGGTTCATGACGCGACCAGCCGGTATCCGGCGCCGCGCACCGTCTGGATGGACGCGGCGCCGATCTTGCGCCGCAGCGCGCTGATGTAGACCTCGATGATGTTGGGGTCACCGTCGTAGGCGAAGTCCCAGACGTGCTCCAGGATCTCCGGCTTGCCGACCACCTCGCCGGAACGCACCGCCAGCTGCTCCAGGACGGCGAACTCCTTGGCGGTGAGCGCCACTTCGGTCTCGTCCCGGAAGACGCGACGGGCCGCGGTATCGACGCTGAGTCCGCCGATGCGCAGCACGGGCGAGGCGCCGGCCGATCCCCGGCGGCGCAGCAGCGCCTTGACCCGGGCGACGAGCACGACGTACGAGAACGGCTTGGTCAGATAGTCGTCCGCGCCGGTGTCGAGCCCTTCCGCCTCGTCGTACTCGCCGTCCTTGGCGGTGAGCATCAGGATCGGCACGTCGTTGCCGGCGGCGCGCAGAGCGGAGCAGACGCGGTAGCCGTTCATGCCGGGCAGCATGATGTCGAGCACGACCAGGTCGTACACGCCCTCACCCGCGCGGTGCAGCCCTTCCAGGCCGTCGTGGACGACATCCACGGCGAAGCCCTCGGCCGTCAGCCCCTTGGCCAGCGACACGGCGAGCCGCTTTTCGTCCTCCACGATCAACAAGCGCATGGCCCCAGCTTCCCAAACGGAACCTGAAGATCTCTTCAGGTGGCTTCAGGCTGCCTTCAGCTTCCCTCAGCGACATTGAAGTCGTTCGATACGGACCGACTCGGGGAGGACCCCTCATGAAGCGCAATCTCGTCATCGCAGCCATCACCGCGGCGGCACTGATCGGCGGCGGGACGTACACGGCGGTCGCCATGGGCGACGACGACCGGAGCGGTACGGGAACGGCGACGGCGCCCCTGCCGGTGTCGCGGGTGACGGCCTCGGACGACGCGACGGCCGGCACCGGGACCGACGACACGGCCGACGACGTGGTGGCGACCCGTACCGGCCTCACCGCGAGCGACGCGGCCGCCGCGGCCCTCAAGAAGTACCCCGGCGCCGTGGCCTCGGTCGAGCGGGACGACGACGGCAGCGACCGCACCAGCCGCTGGGAGGTCGAACTCCTCGGCACCGACAACCGGTGGCACGAGCTGAAGGTCGACGCGGTCACCGGCGCCGTGCGCACCGACGACCGCCACGACGATGACGACGACCGCGACGACCGGGCCGCGCTGCGCGGCGCGAAGGTCGACGCCCGGCAGGCGGCGGCCGCCGCGCTCGCCTCCGTACCGGGAACGGTGACCTCGGTCGACCTCGACGACGATCACAAGAGCCGCTGGGAGGTGGACGTGCGCGGCAAGGACGGCCGTACGCACGAGCTGAACGTCCACGCGCAGACGGCCAAGACCACGGCGGACCGCGACGACGACGGCCGCGACCACGACCGTGACGACGACCACGGCCAGGACGACTGACCCCCTTCTTTAGGGGCTCAGTTCGCCTCCGGGGCGCCTTGTGCCACTGTCGACGGTCGACCGTGCTCGGCCCCTCGTTCCTCGGGGCCTGTGCGCGCTCTCCCTTTCGACAGCGGCGCGCCCCTTCGGCTCACTCGCCGGCGGTCCCGGGGCTCTCGCCCCGGGACCGCCGGGCGCGAACCTACGCACCCTCTGTGATGCCCGCGACCAGTTCGTCCGCCGCCGTGTACGGGTCCAGTTCGCCCGCGACGATGCGTTCCGCCAATGCGTCCAGGCGGCGGTCGCCGTGCAGGTCGTCGATGCGTTCGCGGAGCGCGGTGACCGCGATGGTCTCCACCTCGCGGGCCGCGCGGCGGGCCCGGCGCAAAGCCAGGACGCCGTGTTCCTCCATCCAGGCCCGGTGCTTCTCCAGAGCTTCCACGACCTCGTCGATGCCCTCGCCCCGCGCGGCGACGGTCTTGACGATGGGCGGGCACCAGTCGCCGGCGCCCCGGGACTCGCCGAGGCCGAGCATGTGGTTCAGCTCACGGGCCGTCGCGTCCGCGCCGTCCCGGTCCGCCTTGTTGACCACGTACACGTCGCCGATCTCCAGGATTCCGGCCTTGGCCGCCTGGATGCCGTCGCCCATGCCGGGGGCCAGCAGCACCACCGAGGTGTCGGCCTGGGAGGCGATCTCCACCTCCGACTGGCCGACCCCCACGGTCTCGACCACGATCACGTCGCAGCCCGCCGCGTCCAGGACCCGGATCGCCTGCGGGGCCGCCCACGCGAGCCCGCCGAGATGGCCGCGGGTCGCCATGGAGCGGATGTAGACGCCGGGGTCGGAGGCGTGCTCGGACATCCGGACGCGGTCGCCGAGCAGCGCTCCGCCGGAGAAGGGCGACGAGGGGTCGACGGCCAGCACCGCGACCCGCTTGCCCGCGCGCCGGTACGCGGAGACCAGCGCGGAGGTCGATGTCGACTTGCCGACACCGGGCGAGCCGGTGAGCCCGATGACGTACGCGTTGCCCGCGAGCGGCGCCAGCGCCGCCATCACCTCGCGCAGCTGCGGGGACGCCCCCTCGACCAGTGAGATCAGCCGGGCCACGGCGCGCGGCCGGCCCTCCCGTGCCTGAGCCACCAGCTCGGGGACGTCCTGCATCACAGCTCCGTTCCTTCGAAACGTACGACGACTACTTGGCCACGCCGGCCACGCGCACGATCAGCGCGTCACCCTGGCCACCGCCACCGCACAGCGCCGCCGCGCCGACCCCGCCGCCTCGCCGCTTCAGTTCCAGCGCCAGGTGCAGCACCAGCCGGGCGCCGGACATACCGATCGGGTGACCGAGGGCGATGGCGCCGCCGTTCACATTCACCTTTTCCGGGGACACCCCGAGGTCCTTCATCGACTGCACCGCCACCGCGGCGAAGGCCTCGTTGATCTCGATGAGATCGAGGTCCCCGACGGCCAGGCCCTCCTTCTTCAGGGCGTGCTGGATCGCGTTCGACGGCTGGGACTGGAGGGAGTTGTCCGGGCCCGCCACATTGCCGTGCGCGCCGATCTCCGCGATCCAGTCGAGGCCCAGCTCCAGCGCCTTGGCCTTGCTCATCACCACGACCGCCGCCGCACCGTCGGAGATCTGCGAGGCGGTGCCCGCCGTGATCGTGCCGTCCTTGGCGAACGCGGGACGCAGCTTGCCCAGGGACTCCACGGTGGTCTCGGGGCGGATGCCCTCGTCCTGCGAGAAGACCACCGGGTCGCCCTTGCGCTGCGGGATCTCGACCGGGGCGATCTCCGCCTCGAAGATCCCGTTCTTCTGGGCGGCCGCGGCCCGCTGGTGGGAGAGCGCGCCGAACTCGTCCTGCTCGGGACGGGCGATGTTCAGCCGGGTGTTGTGCTTCTCCGTCGAGGCGCCCATGGCGATGTCCTCGAAGGAGTCGGTCAGCCCGTCGTAGGCCATCGCGTCGAGCATCTCGACCGCGCCGTACTTGTAGCCCTCACGGGACTTGGGGAGCAGGTGCGGGGCGTTGGTCATGGACTCCTGGCCGCCCGCGACCACCACGTCGAACTCGCCCGCGCGGATCAGCTGGTCGGCGAGTGCGATGGCGTCGAGGCCGGAGAGACAGACCTTGTTGATGGTGAGCGCGGGGACATTCATCGGAATGCCGCCCTTGACCGCGGCCTGGCGGGCCGGGATCTGCCCGGTCCCGGCCTGCAGTACCTGGCCCATGATCACGTACTGCACCTGGTCGCCGCTGATACCGGCGCGGTCCAGCGCGGCCTTGATGGCGAAGCCGCCCAGCTCCGCACCGGAGAAGGACTTCAGCGAGCCCAGAAGCCGCCCCATGGGGGTACGGGCGCCCGCGACGATCACGGAAGTGGTGGTGTTCGTATCCGACATGAGACGCGATCCCCTTTTTGCGTACAGCGTGAGGAGTGAACGAGGGTTTACTTTCAATGTACTGAGCGGTACGGCTCCGGGTCACCGGGCGGCGCGTGTGATCGCGCGCACGTTGCGTAACCACCGTGATGGCGCTGCACTGGGTCCATGCTGACGCGAATCGATCACATCGGAATCGCCTGTTTCGATCTCGACGCCACCGTCGAGTTCTACCGGGCCACCTACGGCTTCGAGGTGTTCCACACCGAGGTCAACGAGGAGCAGGGCGTCCGCGAGGCCATGCTCAAGATCAACGAGACATCCGACGGCGGAGCTTCGTATCTCCAGCTCCTGGAACCCACCCGCGAGGATTCCGCCGTGGGCAAGTGGCTGGCCAAGAACGGCGAGGGTGTCCACCACATCGCGTTCGGGACCGCGGACGTCGACGGCGACGCCCAGGCCGTCCGTGACAAGGGCGTTCGTGTGCTGTACGACGAGCCGCGCATCGGCTCCATGGGCTCCCGGATCACCTTCCTCCACCCCAAGGACTGTCACGGCGTACTGACAGAACTGGTCACCTCAGCCCGAGAGCACTGACCTTAAGGATTCCCGGCCCGGTACAGTGGACCGCTCCGGGCCGGGGCCGGGTCGGGGCCGCGCCCCTGCCGTATATCTGTCACCATTCCCCGGGGGGCCGTTCGCCGCGAACGGTGCTCGATTGGGCAGTTGCGACCAGGGGACGGATGGGACCGCGCAGTGCGGGGCTACGAACGCCAGGAGAGCCACCGAGCTGACGACGACCACCTCTCGCGGTTCGAAGCCGAGATGGACCGGCTGAAGACCGCGCGAGAGAAGGCCGTCCAGCACGCCGAGGACCTCGGTTACCAGGTCGAGGTCTTGCGCGCCAAGCTCCATGAGGCGCGCCGCAGCCTGGCGACCCGTCCCTCCTACGACAACGCCGATCTCGGCTATCAGGCCGAGCAGCACCTCCGTAACGCGCAGATGCAGGCCGAGCAGATGCGCTCGGACGCCGAGCGCGAGCTGCGCGACGCCCGCGCCCAGACCCAGCGCATCCTTCAGGAGCACGCCGAGCACCAGGCCAGACTGCAGGCCGAACTGCACGCCGAGGCCGTGCAGCGCCGGCAGCGGCTCGACCAGGAGCTGGCCGAGCGCCGCCAGACCGTCGAATCGCATGTCAACGAGAACGTCGCCTGGGCCGAGCAGCTGCGCGCCAGGACGGAGTCCCAGGCCCGCCGGCTGCTGGACGAGTCACGCGCCGAGGCCGAGCAGTCCCTCGCCGCCGCCCGCGCGGAGGCCACCCGGGTCACCGAGGAGGCGCGCAGGCGGCTCGGCTCGGAGGCCGAGGCGGCCCGTTCCGAGGCCGAGGCGATCCTGCTGCGGGCCCGCAGGGACGCGGAGCGCCTGCTGAACGCCGCCTCAGGGCAGGCCCAGGAGGCCAACCGTCACGCCGAGCAGCTGCGTACGTCCACGACCGCGGAGACCGACCAGGCACGCCAGCAGGCCGCGGAGCTGAGCCGGGCCGCCGAGCAGCGGGCCCAGGAGGCGGAGCAGCGGCTGCGCGCGGCGCGCGCCGAGGCCGAGAAGGTCGTCACGGAGGCCAAGGAGGCCGCGGCCAAGCGGCTGGCCGGCGCCGAGTCGCAGAACGAGCAGCGCACCCGCACCGCGAAGTCGGAGATCGCCCGGCTGGTCGGCGAGGCCACGAAGGAGGCCGAGGCCACCAAGAGCGAGGCGGAGCAGGCCCTCGCCGACGCCCGCGCCGAGGCCGAGAAGCTGGTCGCGGAGGCCGCCGAGAAGGCCCGTACGGTCGCCGCCGAGGACACCGCGGCCCAGCTGGCCAAGGCGGCCCGTACCGCCGAGGAAGTGCTGACCAAGGCGTCCGACGACGCCAAGGCCACCACCCGGTCCGCGAGCGAGGAGGCCGAGCGGATCCGCCGCGAGGCCGAGGCCGAGGCGGACCGGCTGCGCGGCGAGGCCGAGGAGCAGGCCGACCAGCTCAAGGGCGCGGCCAAGGACGACACCAAGGAGTACCGCGCCAAGACGGTCGAGCTGCAGGAGGAGGCGCGCAGGCTGCGCGGCGAGGCCGAGCAGCTGCGGTCCGAGGCCGTCGCCGAGGGCGAGCGGATCCGCGGCGAGGCCCGCAGGGAGGCCGTCCAGCAGATCGAGGAGGCGGCCAGCTCCGCCGAGGAACTGCTGACGAAGGCCAAGGCGGACGCCGACGAGCTGCGCTCGGGTGCGACCACCGAGAGCGAGCGGGTACGCACCGAGGCCATCGAGCGCGCCACCACACTGCGCCGGCAGGCCGAGGAGACCCTGGAGCGGGCCCGCGGCGAGGCCGAGCGGCTGCGCGCCGAGGGCGAGGAGCAGGGCGAGGCCACCAAGGCCGCCGCCGAGCAGGCCGCGACCGAGCTGCGCGAGGAGACCGAGCGCGGGGTCGAGTCCCGCAAGGCCGAGGCCGCGGGCGAACTGACCCGGCTGCACACGGAGGCGGAGCAGCGGCTCTCCTCCGCCGAGGAGGCGCTCACCGACGCCCGCGCCGAGGCCGAGCGGATCCGGCGGGAGGCCGCCGAGGAGGCCGAGCGGCTGCGTACCGAAGCGGCCGAGCGCATCCGTACGCTCCAGGCGCAGGCCGAGCAGGAGGCCGAGCGGCTCCGTACCGAGGCCGCGGCCGACGCGGCGGAGTCCCGCGCCGAGGCGGAGACCGCCGCGGTACGGCTGCGTACCGAAGCCGCCACGGAGGCCGAGCGGCTCAAGACCGAGGCGCAGGAGAGCGCCGACCGGGTCAGGGCCGAGGCCGCGGCCGCCGCCGAGCGGGTCGGCACGGAGGCCGCCGAGGCGCTGGCCGCCGCGCAGGAGGAGGCCATCCGGCGCCGCCGTGAGGCCGAGGAGACCCTCGCGGCCGCCCGTACAGAAGCGGACCAGGAGCGCGAGCGGGCCCGCGAACAGAGCGAGGAGCTGCTCGCCTCGGCCCGCAAGCGGGTCGAGGAGGCGCAGACCGAGGCGCACCGGCTGGTCGAGGAGGCCGACCGCCGTGCCACGGAGATGGTGTCCGCCGCCGAGCAGACCGCCCAGCAGGTACGGGACTCCGTCTCCGGGCTCCAGGACCAGGCCGAGCAGGAGATCGCCGGGCTGCGCTCCGCCGCCGAGCACGCCGCGGACCGGACCAGGACCGAGGCGCAGGAGGAGGCTGACCGGGTCCGCGCCGACGCGTACGCCGAGCGGGAGCGCGCCACCGAGGACGCCAACCGGGTCCGCGCCAGGGCCCAGGAGGAGTCGGCGGCCGCCCAGGTGCTCGCCGAGCGCACTGTCGGTGAGGCGATCACCGAGGCGGAGCGGATGCGCTCCGACACCGCGGAGTACGCGCAGCGGGTACGTACCGAGGCGTCGGACTCGCTCGCCACGGCCGAGCAGGACGCCTCCCGCGCCCGCGCCGAGGCCCGCGAGGACGCCAACCGTATCCGTGGCGACGCCGCGGCCCAGGCCGACCGGCTCATCGGCGAGGCCACCAGCGAGTCCGAGCGGATGCGCGCCGACGCCGCCGAGATGGTGGGCTCCGCGCGGCAGGCCGCCGAGCGGATGCGCGCCGAGGCCGAGAAGCTCAAGACGGACACCGAGGTCACCGCCGAACGGCTCAGGAACGAAGCCCAGGAGGAGACGGACTGGCTCCTGGACGAGGCGCGCAAGGACGCGGCCAAGCGCCGCGCCGACGCCGCCGAACAGGCCGACCAGCTGATCAACAAGGCACAGGAGGAGGCGCTGCGCGCCGCCACCGAGGCCGAGACGCAGGCCGACGCGATGGTCGGCGCGGCACGCAACGAGGCGGGCCGCATCACCGCGGACGCGACGGTCGAGGGCAACTCCCTGGTGGAGAAGGCCCGTACGGACGCGGACGAGCTGCTCGTCGGCGCCCGCCGTGACGCGACGGCCGTACGGGACCGGGCCGAGGAGCTGCGCGTCCGCATCGAGGGCGAGATCGAGCAGCTGCACGAGCGGGCCCGCCGGGAGACGTCCGAGCAGCTGAAGACCGCCGGCGAGCGCGTCGACAATCTGATCAAGGCCGCCAACGAACAGCGGACGGAGGCGGAGGCGAAGGCGAAGGCGTTGATCGCCGACGCCAACTCGGAGGCGAGCAAGGTCCGGATCGCCGCGGTCAAGAAGGCCGAGGGACTGCTCAAGGAAGCCGAGCAGAAGAAGGCCGGACTGATCAGAGAGGCCGAAGAGCTGCGCGCCGACGCCTCCCGGGAAGCGAAGCAGATGGTCGAGGACGGCAAGCGCGAACTCGATGTCCTGGTCCGCAGACGTGAGGACATTCAGGCCGAGATCTCCCGGGTCCAGGACGTGCTGGAGGCACTGGAGTCGTTCGAGGCACCGGCAGTACCGACGAAGGACAACCCCGTCAAGGCGGGTGCCACGGCGGGGACCGGCCGTTCGAGTGGCAAGACTTCCGAGAGCTAGCCACCCAAAAGACTGGACATTCTCCAGATCAAACCGCCATCCGCTCGATGACACGCCGCTTAGGCCCCTAGGATTCCCCCTATCACCTCACCGGTCTCATTCGACAGGAACCCCATGAGCGACACTTCCTCCCCATTCGGCTTCGAGCTCGTGCGGCGTGGTTACGACCGCGGTCAGGTGGACGACCGCATTACCAAGCTCGTCGCCGACCGAGACAGCGCCCTGGCACGCATCACCGCTCTGGAAAAGCGCATCGAGGAACTCCACCTCGAGACGCAGAACGCCCAGGCCCAGGTCACCGACGCCGAGCCGTCGTACGCCGGCCTCGGCGCGCGCGTCGAGAAGATCCTCCGCCTCGCCGAGGAGGAGGCGAAGGACCTGCGCGAGGAGGCCCGTCGCGCGGCCGAGCAGCACCGCGAGCTCGCCGAGTCGGCGGCCCAGCAGGTCCGCAACGACGCCGAGGCGTTCGCCTCGGAGCGCAAGTCCAAGGCCGAGGACGAGGGCGTCCGGATCGTCGAGAAGGCGAAGGGTGACGCCTCCACTCTGCGCACGGAGGCGCAGAAGGACGCGCAGTCCAAGCGCGAGGAGGCCGACGCGCTCTTCGAGGAGACCCGCGCCAAGGCCGCCCAGGCCGCCGCGGACTTCGAGACGAACCTCGCCAAGCGGCGTGAGCAGTCGGAGCGCGACCTCGCCTCGCGTCAGGCGAAGGCCGAGAAGCGTCTGGCCGAGATCGAGCACCGCGCCGAGCAGCTGCGCCTGGAGGCCGAGAAGCTTCGTACGGACGCGGAGCGCCGGGCCCGTCAGACGGTCGAGACGGCCCAGCGCCAGGCCGAGGACATCGTGGCCGACGCGAACGCCAAGGCCGACCGGATCCGCAGCGAATCGGAGCGCGAGCTGGCGGCGCTCACCAACCGCCGCGACTCGATCAACGCCCAGCTGACCAACGTCCGCGAGATGCTGGCCACGCTGACCGGTGCCGCGGTGGCCGCCGCCGGCTCCCCGGCCGACGACGAGCCGATCTCCCGTGGGGTGCCGGCCCAGCAGACCCGCTGAGCGAGGCAGGATCGGCCGATAGAACGAAGGTCGGGTAGGTAACGATCGGGCAAGCCCCTCGCCACAGCGGTGGCGAGGGGCTTTGCGCCGCTCTAGGTTGGCCGCATGATCGAGGTTGTGGGGCTCACCAAACACTTCGGCCGCAAGGTCGCGGTCGACCAGCTGTCCTTTCAGGTGAGACCGGGTGTGGTGACAGGCTTCCTGGGCCCCAACGGGGCGGGCAAGTCGACCACGATGCGCATGATGCTCGGTCTGGACAACCCGACCAGCGGGTCGGTCAGTATCGACGGCAAGCAGTACCGTGAGCTCTCGGAACCGCTCAAGCACATCGGGGCGCTGCTGGAGGCCAAGGCCATGCACGGCGGCCGCACCGCCTACAACAATCTCCTCTGTCTGGCGCAGAGCAACCGCATCCCGGTGAGCCGGGTGTCCGAGGTGCTCGACATGGTCGGACTGACGGCGGTCGCGAAAAAGAAGTCGAAGGGCTTCTCCCTCGGTATGGGGCAGCGGCTGGGAATCGCCTCGGCCCTGCTCGGTGATCCCGAGATCCTGATGTTCGACGAGCCGGTCAATGGTCTGGATCCCGAGGGAATTCACTGGATCCGCAATCTGATGAAGCATCTTGCACAAGAAGGCCGCACGATCTTCGTATCCAGTCATCTGATGAGCGAAATGGCCCTGACCGCCGATCACTTGATCGTGATCGGCCAGGGAAGGCTGCTGGCGAACACCTCGATGGCGGACTTCATCCATGAGAACTCGCGCAGTTACGCGCGGCTGCGCTCGCCGCAGCAGGAGCGGCTGAAGGACGTCCTTCACGAGGCCGGTTTCACCGCGGCCGAGACGGACGGCGGCGTACTGGAAATCGACGGGGCCTCCACCGAGGAGCTCGGTGAACTGGCCGCGCGTCACCAGATCGTGCTGCACGAGCTGAGCTCCCAGCGGGCGTCGCTCGAAGAGGCCTTCATGCAGATGACGGCGGGGTCGGTCGAGTACCACGCCCACTCCGGCGGCGGCGAGGGGCAGCCCCCGGGCCCGCGCTGGGGTCAGGACCCCGGAGGACAGCCCGTCGGGCTCGGCGCGCACCAGGACCACCAGGGCAAGGGAGCCTGACACCATGGCATCGGTACCAGCGGTCCTCCAGTCCGAGTGGACCAAGATCCGTACGGTCTCCTCCACGACCTGGACGCTGATCAGCGCCCTGATCGTGACCGTGGCCCTCGGCGCGGCGCTCTCCGCGCTGCTGAACTCGACGTTCGGCGACCTTCCGCGGGAGCAGCAGTCCACCTTCGACCCGACGTACACCAGCTTCTCCGGGATGATCCTCGGCCAGCTGGCGATGGTGGTCTTCGGGGTACTGGTGGTCGGCTCGGAGTACAGCTCGGGCATGATCCGTACCTCGCTGGCCGCCGTGCCGCAGCGCGCCACCTTCCTCTTCAGCAAGATCCTGGTGGCCGGGGTGCTGGCGCTGATCGTCGGGATCGTGACCGGTTTCCTGGCCTTCTTCCTCGGCCAGGCGCTGCTGGGCGACCACGGCACGAGCATCGGTGAGCCGAATGTGCTGCGCGCGGTCATCGGCAGCGGCCTCTACATGGCACTGATCGCCGTCTTCTCGATGGGCGTCGCGGCGATGCTGCGCAGCTCGATGCTGTCGCTGGGCATTCTGATGCCGTTCTTCTTCCTGGTCTCGCAGATCCTTTCGGCGGTCCCGGTCGCCAAGGACGTCGCGCACTACTTCCCCGACCAGGCCGGCTCGAAGATCCTTCAGGTCGTCCCCGACGCGATGAACTCGAACCCGGCGCCGTACGGGCCGTGGGGCGGGCTGGGAATCCTCGTTCTCTGGGTGGTGGCGGCGCTCGTGGGCGGATACGCCGTACTGAAAAAGCGCGACGCGTAGCGAATCCCCCGGCGACGCTCCGCCGGAACGACGTGGCCGGAACCGTCAACGCCCGGATACGCTCCTAACTCTTACGGGGGCCTTCGGCCCGGAGCGGCCACTGCCCCGACGACCTGACCTGTCGATGGGGCTGGAGAATGATCGAGGCAGTCGGCCTGACGAAGCGCTACGGCGCCAAGACGGCCGTGTACAACCTTTCCTTCCAGGTACGGCCCGGATATGTCACCGGGTTCCTGGGCCCCAACGGTTCCGGCAAGTCGACGACGATGCGGATGATCCTCGGACTCGATCAGCCGACCTCGGGCCAGGTGACGGTCGGCGGGCATCATTTCCGGCAGCTGCCCAACGCGCCGCGCCAGGTCGGCGCGCTCCTCGACGCCAAGGCGGTGCACGGCGGCCGCAGCGCCCGCAACCACCTCCTCTCGCTGGCTCAGCTCTCCGGAATCCCGGCCGCCAGGGTCGACGAGGTGCTCGGTGTCGTCGGCCTCCAGGACGTCGCCCGTAAGCGCTCGAAGGGCTTCTCGCTCGGTATGGGCCAGCGGCTCGGTATCGCGGCGGCGCTGCTCGGCGACCCGCAGGTGCTGCTCTTCGACGAGCCGGTCAACGGCCTCGACCCCGAGGGCATCCTCTGGGTCCGCAATCTGATGAAGCAGCTGGCCGGCGAGGGCCGTACGGTCTTCGTCTCCTCGCATCTGATGAGTGAGATGGCTCTCACCGCCGACCAGCTGATCGTGATCGGCCGGGGTCAGCTGCTCGCCGACATGAGTGTCACGGACTTCATCTCGGCCAACTCCGCGGACTTCGCCCGGGTGCGCACGCCGGGGACGGAACCGGAGCAGCGGGAGAAGCTGATGTCCTCGCTCACGGAGGCGGGCGGCCAGGTGATGTCCGAGCCGGACGGCGCCCTGCGGATCACGGGGCTGCCGCTGGCGCGGATCAGCGATCTGGCGCACGAGGCGGACGTACGGCTCTGGGAGCTCTCGCCGCACCAGGCGTCGCTGGAGGAGGCGTACATGCGGATGACGCAGGGCGCCGTGGACTACCGCTCGACGGCCGACGCGCTGGCCGGGTTCCAGCCGCCGCAGCTGCCCGGCTACGGGCCGCAGGGCTACGGGCAGGGAGAGCAGGGGTACGTGGCGCCAGTCGCCCCGGAGGTGCCGCAGCAGGGCTGGTACGCCCCGCCGCCGCCCGGGGAGAACCCGTACGCGAACGCGGCGCCGGCTCCCCAGGCGGCCGCTCCCGCAGTCGCTCCTGTGGCGGCTCCTGTGGCGGCTCCCGCAGCGGCTCCTGTGGCGGCGGCGCCGGCATCCGCCGCGGACCTGACGAAGCACGACAGCAGCGAGGACACCCGATGACGACCCCGTACCAGCAGGCCCCGCCCGCCCCGCAGTGGCAGGGCGGGCCCGTGGGCGGCTACACCTCGCCGATCCCGGTCCGCCGGGCCACGCTCGGCGACGCCCTGGCCTCCGAGTGGACCAAGCTCCGTTCCGTACGCTCCACGATGTGGACGCTCGGCATCATGATCGCGCTGATGCTGGGCATCGGGCTGCTCGTGGCGGTGACCATCGTCGCCGCGGACGCGGCCACCGATGACGAGTCCGCGCTCGCACTCGGCTTCTTCGGCGTGCTGCTCGGCTCGATCTGTGTGATGACGCTGGGGGTGATGACGATCGCCTCGGAGTACGGCACGGGGATGATCCGTACGACCCTGACCGCGTGCCCCAGCCGGGCCCGGGTGCTGACGGCGAAATCGCTGGTCTTCTTCCTGCTGGTCTTCGTGATCACGACGGTGACCACGGCGATCGTCGGCGCGCTGCAGACCGCGATCCTGGACGCCACCTCGCCCACCGGTTCCGAGTGGCTCAAGGCGACGGTCGGCGTCGGCCTCTATCTGGCCACGCTCGGCCTGCTGTCGCTGGCGGTCGGCACGCTGATCCGGCACTCGGCGGGTGCGATCACGATCATGATCGGTGTGGTCCTGCTGCCGCTGGTGCTGGCGATGTTCATGTTCTCGCAGTCGCTCGACGGCCTGCGGACGGCCCTGTTCGAGTACTCGATCCCGAACCAGCTCGGGGTGTTCTACAACAACACCGTCACCGCCGCGGGCACTTCGGGCCCTTCCGGCTGGGATCCGCTGTGGATCCTGGCGGGCGTGACGGCGGTCGTGATGTCCGGCGCCTTCTTCGCGCTCGACAAGCGCGACGTGTGAGCCGCTGAGCCCACGCGTCGGTACGTCGCCAGTACTTCGCCGGTACCTCGTCAGTACGTGCCGTCAGTACGTGTCGTCAGTACTTCGGCGCGTTACGGGACCGCTGCACCCGCGTGGTGCGGCGGTCCTTCGCGTTCCAGCAGGCCTGGTGCCAGTGGCGCCGGTCCTCCACGCCGCCGAACTCCGGCCAGGCGACCACATGCGCGACGCCGGAGGGGATCTCCTGGTCGCATCCCGGGCAGCGATACCGCTTGCCCGCGGCGCTCGCCCCCGCTACATGACGGACCGACCACTCCTCGCCCTGCCAGGACTCCGACCGCTGGAAGCCGCCGTACCGGTCGCCCGCCTCGCCCTCACCGGCTCGCTCGATCGGTTTCTCGCCGCCTCGGGGGCGGTTGCGGCGCGGGGACACAGGACACCTCACGGGGCCGACAGCACGGTTCTCCTCCAGCCTACGGCCCGTACCACCGGGTAGATGTCCCGGACGGCACAGGACCGCCACCCCCACAGATGGTACTTACCGGACAATCGCAAGAACTTCACGGATGACCGTGCCTTTGGCACGTGTCAGACGTTGTTGCCAGTAGGGGGAGCCGCGTCGGCCGCAAGGAGGCAGAAGGCGATGCGTATTGGAGCTTTTGTACTGGCGGCGCAGTTCCCGGGCCAGGGACAGGGTGAAGCGCTGCACAGAGCGGTACGCACCACCGAGCTGGCCGAGGAATCCGGACTGGATTCGGTCTGGCTGGCCGAGCACCACTTCGTGCCGTACGGCGTGTGCCCGTCGGCCGTGACCCTGGCCGGGCTGCTCCTCGGCCGTACCCGACACATCCGGGTGGGTACGGCGGTCAGCGTGTTGCCGAACGTACATCCGGTGGCCCTCGGCGAGCAGGCCGCGCTGCTCCATCTCGTCTCCGGCGGGCGGTTCTCGCTCGGTGTGGGCCGGGGCGGCCCCTGGGTCGATCTGGAGGTCTTCGGCACGGGTCTGAGCGCGTACGAGCAGCACTTCCCCGAGTCGCTGGAGCTGCTGCTGCGCTGGCTGCGCGAGCCCCGGGTGTCGGCCTCGGGGGAGCGCTTCAATTTCCGCGAAGTCCCCGTCGTACCAAGGCCGGACGAGCTGATCGACGCCCACGCGGAGGCCGGTGGCGGGGGCGGCGGAGGGCCGGAGGTGGTGGTGGCGTGCACCTCGCCGAAGAGCGTGAAACTCGCCGCCGAGAACGGCCTGCCGATGCTGCTGGGGATGCACTGCGGCGACGAGGAGAAGGCGGAGATGGTCGCCCTGTGGCGCGATCACGCGCGCACCGCGGGCCGGACGGCGACGGAGATCGCGACCGCCGGGCATGTGTCGGCCGGGGTCGCCCAGATCGCGGACGGCCGGGCCGAGGCGACGGAGAGCCTCGTCAAGGCGATGCCCGGCTGGCTGCGGCAGGGGCTCGGCGCCCATGTGACGGTCGACGGCAGGCCCCGGTCGATGCGCGACCCGGTGGCGTACACGGAACTGCTGTGCGGACTGCATCCGGTGGGTCCGCCCCGGCTGGCCGCGGACCGGCTCGCGGCCACCTCGGAACGTACCGGCATCACACGCTTCGCGCTGCTCGTCGAGGGCTCCGGCGATCTGGCGACGACGGAGGAGAACGTACGACGGCTGGGGACCGAGGTCCTGCCGCTGCTGCACTGACCGCCGGCCGGGCGAACGACGGCCGTGCGAGCGTCGGTTGCGCGACCGTCAGTGGTGCGAACGTCAGTGGTGCGAACGCCGGGTGTCCGACCGTCGTTCGAGCGGTACGGGCCGCTGCCGCTCCGGCACCCCATGGCACCTCCCCCCGCGGTGCGGAGCGACAGCAAGCGACGTCAGCAGTCCCGCAGTTCCGGGGACTGGTTGAGCAGTTGGGCCCTTACCGAGGTGAAGCGGGCCAGCCGCTCATCGACCGAGGTGTCCAGCGGGAACACCGCCACACGGTGGCAGTTCTGGAATGCGATACGCACTCCGAAGTGCCGCTGCAGTGCGCCGCGTATGGCATCACTCGCCAGCGCGCGCAGCAGCTGGCCTCGAGCCTGCTCGTCCGGCGGGGGCGTCTGATTGTCGGCGAACTGTCCGCCGTCCACCTTCAGCTGGACCACCAGAGAGCTGATCATCTCCCATGCGAAGGGCAGGGAGGTCCGGACGCAATCGACGAAAGCCGCTTCGTCGACCTCGCCTCGCTCGGCCTGATCCAACAGAGCCGGTGAGACGTCGAGCGACATGGGTTCTCCTCTCGCGACCCCGGGAATCGGGGCCTTTCGGGCAGGGAAGGAGGCGACGACGACGCAGCGTGCACGACCGGCGACCTCCTGCATCCACGTTAGGCGCGTGACCCGGCCCGCACCAGGCGAATGGGAACACAACCGGCCAATAACGAAGGGGGCTTCCGGGGCGAATCGCGCCCGGCACCGCCGGTCGAGTAGCGTTGCCGACCATGCGTCTCGTCATTGCCCGCTGCTCCGTGGACTACGCGGGCCGGCTCACCGCCCACCTGCCCTCCGCTCCCCGCCTCATCCTGGTCAAGGCCGACGGCAGTGTGTCGATCCACGCCGATGACCGGGCGTACAAACCGCTGAACTGGATGTCGCCGCCGTGCACGCTCAAAGAGGGCGTGGACGAGGAGGCCGGCGTCTGGACCGTCGTGAACAAAGCGGGCGAGAAACTGATCATCACGATGGAGGAAGTCCTTCACGATTCCTCGCATGAGCTCGGCGTCGACCCGGGCCTCATCAAGGACGGCGTGGAAGCGCACCTCCAGGAACTCCTCGCGGACCGTATCGACACGCTCGGCGCGGGCTACAGCCTGATCCGCCGCGAGTACCCCACGGCCATCGGCCCGGTGGACATCCTGTGCCGGGACGCGGACGGCGCGACGGTGGCGGTGGAGATCAAGCGGCGCGGCGAGATCGACGGGGTCGAGCAGCTCACCCGCTACCTCGAACTCCTTAACCGCGACCCCCATCTGGCCCCGGTCAAGGGCCTGTTCGCGGCCCAGGAGATCAAGCCGCAGGCCCGGGTCCTGGCAACGGACCGCGGCATCGGCTGCGTGGTCCTCGACTACAACGGCCTGCGCGGCATCGAGGACGACAAGCTCCGCCTGTTCTGACGCGTACACACACGCGGGGGCCGCCCAAGGGCGGCCCCCGCGCCATGAGCACGGTGCGTAGACTCCCCGACTCATGAAGGTGCTGATCTCAGTTGACATGGAGGGCATCTCGGGGATCGTGCATCCCACCGAGACGAATCCGGATCGCTACGACTACGAGCGCGGCCGGGCGTTGATGACGGCTGATGCGAACGCCGTGATCGCCGGCGTCCTGGACGCCGAACCCACTGCTGTGGTTCTGGTAGCCGACGCACACGGGCCTTTCCGTAACCTGCTGCCGGAGGAACTTGACCGACGGGCACACCTGGTTCGTGGCAAGCCGCGCCCGCTGGGCATGCTCGGCGGGCTCGACGAACACACCGACGCTGTCCTGTTGGTCGGCTACCACGCCCGCGCCGGTCGCGGGCCGGCTGTGCTGGCGCACACCATGAGCGACAACGTCCTCGACGTGCGCGTGGCCGGGCGTTCCATGGGTGAGATCGGGCTCAACGCAGCTATGGCCGGACATTTGGGCGTGCCGGTGGTGCTGCTCAGTGGTGACGACATCGCCTGCGCCGAACTGGGTGATCTGGTCCCCTCCGCGGTCACCGTCGCGGTCAAACAAGCCCTCGGTCAGGCTGCCGCTGTCGTCCTGCACCCCGAAGAAGCGCGGGATCGCCTGCGCCGGGCGGCGGCCGAAGCCATGACGCGGCGTGCAGGGGTTTCGCCGCTGACCCTTGCCGGACCACTTGATGTCGAGGTCGACCTCTACGGCACGTACATGGTTGAGCTGGCGACACTCGTGCCAGGTGTCTCACGCGCTGGGGGCGGCCGTACGGTCACCTTCACCGCCACCGACTTCGCCGAGGCCTACCGGCTGGTCCTGCTGCTCGTCCAGCTCGCCACCATCAAACCCGGCTAGCACTGGGTTCGCCGTGTTGGTGGTTCGTGGCGGTCGGATGTGTGGTGACGTCCGATCCGACCGGTGAGGCTGAGGCGTGCGGGCGTCAGCGGAGGTGGCTGCGGTCGCCGGCCGGCGGACTGCTGGTGCGGGTCAACTCCCGTTGCCGCCAGGCTCCGGGTGGGTCTCCGTGATGGCGCCGGAAGGCCGCGGCGAACGCGTAGGGCGAGCCGTAGCCGATCACGTGGGCGATTTTCGCCAGGCCCAGCTCGCCGTTGCGCAGGTAGTCGCGGGCCAGGGCCATTCGCCAGTCCGTCAGGTATTGCATCGGTGTCTGGCCGAGCGCGTCCCGGAAGGTTCGTGCGAAGGCCGCCCGGGACAGTCCGCTGATCTCGGCAAGCTCGGGGACCGACCACGGGTGCCCGGCATCCTCGTGCATGGCTTGCAACGCCGCGTTCAGCCGGGGGTCCGCCGAGGCCCGGTACCAGCGAGGTGCGGTAGCGCTCTGACGGAAACTGGTACGGATGGCAAGCACCAGAAGTATGTCGAGGAGCCGGTCCAGCACAGTGGGCTGACCCGGCTCAGGGGAAGCCAGCTCGCGGGACAGCAGGCCAATCACGTCGCGCAGGGGATCGCCGACGGCCGCCGAGAGTGGCAGCACCTGAGGCAGCGCATCGAGCAGGCCGCTGCCGATGTCCCCCGAAAACCGGTAGGCGCCGCACAGGAACACCGTGGCCCGCGGGTCGTCCGCGCGTCCGTCGCGCCTGTGACGCTCCCGGAACTCCTCCGGTTCGAGGCAGTCGGCGCCGGGTTCATGGCCGATGTAGTGGTCGGGGCCCCCGCGCACAAGTGTCACGTCGCCCGGCGAGAGCTCCATCGGGCTCTGAGAGTCGTCGTCGAACCACAGCCACCCCCGCCCCCGTACGACAGCGTGCACCGCGAGCTGGATCGAGCCCCCCAGCCGCAATCCCCAGGGGGGCGTGGCCACTGTTCGAGCGAAAACAGCGCCCGAGGCGCGCGCTCTCACCAGGTGGTCGTCCAGCAGATCCATGCGCCAAGTATTAAGCCAGACAATCACAGCGGTCAATTATATGAGCGTTCAAAACAAAGGAATGAGAGAATCACGCATTGATTCGCTCGATACCCGCTCTCACCATGGAGTCATGACTGATTCACAGCAGACGACACTTGTGCTCGGCGGTACCGGACGAACCGGCTCGCTGGTGGCGCGGAAACTCATCGAGCGGGGTCTGCCTGCGCGTACGGCCTCGCGCCACGGCGCCGACGTGCTGTTCGACTGGGACGACCCGGCTACGCATCCCCGTGCCCTGGACGGCGTCGACCGCGTCTACCTCGTCACGCCCGTCATGCGGGCCAAGTACGCCGGCCTGGTCTCCGACTTCCTCGATCGTGCCGCAGGAGCCGGGGTGCGGCACGTGACGTACCTCAGCACCTACGGCAGCGACCAGGCACCACCGGAGGTCGACATCCGGGCCGTCGAGCTCGACCTCGCGGGCCGAGGAGCCTTCACCCACTCCGTCCTGCGTCCCGCGTGGGTCATGCAGAACTTCAGTGACGAACACCTGCCGGTCATCGAAGGTGCCATCACCGTACCGACCCGCGGCGGCGCGGAAGCCTTCGTCGATGCCGAGGACATCGCGGCGGTCGCGGTGGAGACGCTGGTCGACCCCGACGCCCACGTCGGCGCGCAGTACGCGCCGGCCGGCCCCCGGTCGCTCGCGGTCAGCGAGGTCGCCGACATCATCGCCGACGTGATCGGCGGACCCGTCACCCACAACGACATCGACCCCGACGCATGGATCGGCGGTGCGATCGCAGGCGGCTTCGTACCCGCCGACTACGCCGTGATGCTCCGCTGGCTGACGGGGACCATCATCTCCGGCAACGGTTCCCGGCCGAATGACGACGTTGAGAAGGTCACGGGCAGGCCGCCGGTCACCTTCCAGGACTTCGCCCGGCGGAACGCACGCGCGTGGACCCTCCAGGCGGCCAAGTGACCACGCCCATCAACGACTTCGATGACTTCGACGACTTCGCGGCGCTGGATCCCTTCTTCCGAATCATCGAGGAAGGACTGGCGGGCTTCGTTGACGGACAGCACTTCTTCGATCTCCTGGCGGAAGACGTCATCTTCGACTATGTGATCTCCGTTCCCGGATACCCCCGACGGGTTGAGGGACGCCGGGCCGTGGCGGAGCTGTACCGCGGCTACGGCAGCACCATGGTCCTGCGCAGCGCGGACGAACTGGCCGTTCACCGGGATCATGAGGCGTCGGTGATCGTGCTTGAGTACGCGGTGCACGGGCAGGCAGTCCACACCGGGCGGACCTACGACAACCGCTTCGTCTCTGTGATCACAATCAAGGACCGCAAAGTCACGCACTGGCGGGACTACCTGGACCCCGTCGCAGTCTTCAACGCACTCGGATGGCCCGCCCAGTAACGGCCGACAAGCGGCGGCAGCCATGCGGCCAACGTGGCCACGCGGTCAGTGGAACGCCGGCGGCGCCGGCGGCGCGAGGCGCGAGGGCGCCCGCCCTCGAAGAGGGGGCGGGCGCTCTCGCTGTGGTGCCTTTCATGGGG
Organism: Streptomyces sp. NPDC058198; assembly: GCF_042882605.1. Taxonomy (NCBI): domain Bacteria; kingdom Bacillati; phylum Actinomycetota; class Actinomycetes; order Kitasatosporales; family Streptomycetaceae; genus Streptomyces; species Streptomyces sp. NPDC058198. The sequence continues at coordinate 518,498 of NZ_JBHVVP010000003.1, read as the reverse complement.
CGGCTACTGCTCGGTGAACTCGCCGTCCATGACACCGCGGACGAACGCGCTGAACTCGTCCGTGGTGAAGACCAGCGCGGGGCCGTGTGAGTTCTTGCTGTCACGCAGTGCGCGACGGCCATCCGGCATCACGGCGACTTCCGCGCAGTTGCCGTTGTTCCCGGAGTACGAGGACTTCACCCACTCAAGCCCCACTGCTGAAGCAGATTCGATGTAAGGCTTCATCCTTCTATTCCATTCCCTTTATGGCGTCCACGATGAGCTCCCGTGACCTGCTGACGTTCGCGGCGGCCATGTTGAGCCGTCGAAACAGCATCGTGTATGTCTCTACGTCGGCCACCTCCTCGTAGTACAACGTGCTGGTGGGTGACTCGGTGTAAATGATGTCGGTCTCTGCCGAGGTCGGAAAACTCATGATGACGAACGGCCCGAACAGGCACACGTTCATCGGATCTTCCCGTGGCAACACCTGGAACTGGATGTTCGCCTCTCGACTGGCCTCAAGCAGGGCTTCGAGCTGTGCTCTCATCACCTTGGAGCCACCGACACGGTGGAGCAGGGCGCCTTCCGTCACGATCACCCGCAGCTGAAGTGGATTTTCGCGGGTCAGGATCTTTCGACGTTCACGTCGCACGTTGATCTGTGCTTCAGCCTGTTCCGGAGTGGCATCCGGCGCTTGGAGTTGGACCAGCGCTTTCGTGTACTCCGGAGTCTGGAGCAAGCCCGGGACCAAATTGGTCTCGACGTTGTACAGCTCTGCGGCGTCCCACTCGACGGAGACGTATGCAGCGTAGGCAGAATCAACAGCGTTGGCGTAGCGCGACCACCAGCCTTTTTGTTTGGCCTCACGTGCGAGAAGTTCGATATCGCTGCGCTCGGCGGGGTTCGTCATGCCGTACGCATCCATCAGGGCACGAAGATCCGGCAGCCGAACACCGGACTGGGCGTTCTCGATGCGCCCGATCTTCGATTCAGCCGACCCAAGCACCTTCGAAGCGTCAGCATGCGTCAGCCCGGCGTCTGTTCGCAGGTCGCGGAGTCGCCTTGCCAGCCTTCGCTGACGGATCGTCGGGTTGCTGTTGGTGGGCACTTGCGCGCCGCCTCCTTTACATCTTCTTGCAGGTCAAGTGTGCCGTCCGCCGACTGTGAGAGCAACAGTCCTTCGCCACTCCCCAAAGTGGGGACTTGACACTTTCCAAGGGTTAAGAATGACTGTCCGAAGGACTGAACGGGCGCGCTATCGGCATTATCGACCCGGCGCGAGAGCGGCTCGAGTTGAAGCGCGAATTATCCAAAAGGTGGGGACTCCCCGAAGTGGGGGACGCCTTGAAGTCGGCGGTCTCCGAGTTGGTTGCCACGCGCGGCGAAAGACAGTCGCGTCACCGTCACATATCGCCTGGACGATGAACGTCTTTGGGTTGAGGTGCGCGACTGGGCGAGCGGTACCCCGCGGGCGGTCCGCCCCGATTCAAGGGAGAGCGACGACGCCGCGATCGGTCGAGCTCCACGGGGACAAGGGCTACGGCGTCGAGTCCTCCAGCGGGCGGGGTCGGCACCGCTGGACCTTCGGGCGGACGGTGTCGCTGGCCGGCCGGATGCCGCCGCCCGCACCGCCGTGAGCAGGTTCCGTTGTCAGATGAGTGGGGTCGGCTCGGCCCGCCGCGCAGTCAGGGCTGAGGTCCGGTCCTGACTCACCACGTCACTTCTCCTGCATCCAGGCGAGCGTGATCTGGCTCTCGCTGAATCGCCAGCCGGCCGATGTCCGCACCGCGGTGCAGGCCACGCGCAGACCGCTTGTCCGATGGGGCGCTTCGCCGTTGCGGTAGAAGTACGTGAGCTGGTTCGCGGTGGCCTTCGCGCGGTCACCGTCAACCTGCACCAGCACGTCCCCGTGCACGTGTTGGGTGTGCTCTCCCTCGACCTGGCTTCGCTTCAGGTGGGCGGTCACCTCATCGAGGCCGTGCAGCTCGCCCCGAGGCGAGCGCACCACGACGTCGTCGTGGTAGACGGTGTCGGCGTCTTCGTGGCGGCACTCGTCCAGCAGGTTGGCCAGGCGGGCGAACAGGTCGGCGATCCCGGTGAGCACGGCCGGCGGTCCGGGCGATGAAACCCCCGAGCGCTTGACGGCGAAGCCGAGTTGGCTGATCACCCAACTGGCCGTGCACGCCCGCCGGCTGGTGTCCGACGGCTTCACCGCCGCCGGGGCGCGCGGGTATCACTACCGCATCCTGGCGGCACTGCACGAGTTCGGGCCCGCCAGCCAGGCAGAACTCGGCCGCCGGGGCCGTATCGACCGCAGCGACGTCGTGGCGGCCATCAACGAACTGGTCGAGCAGGGCTTCGTCGACCGGACGCCGGACCCAAACCACGGACGGCGCAACAAGGTGACCCTCACCAGGGGCGGCGCCCGGCAACTGCGACGCATGGACGGGGTGCTCGATCAGGTGCAGGACGACCTGCTCAAACCGCTGTCGGCCGAGGACCGACAGACCCTGACCCGCCTGCTCACCCGAGTTCTCGCCCAGCACGAACCGGAATGACCGCCGCTCTCGCCCGACCCTGGATGGGCTCCGAGACAGCTTGCTGACGGGCCCCGGATCCAGAAGGCCGCCCGCGGGCGGCCCCTGCGCCATGTCCGGGCCCCGCCGCATGCCGGACAGCGTCGGCGCCGACATGGCCTACAGCGGTCGAAGGACCCGGGCCTACCTGCGCAGGCGCGGTGACCGGCACGTGATTGCGGAGATCACTTGGGCACCGGCACTGCCGCCGCGCTCCTCATACGGCTCCGATCGTGATCGGAGAGAGCACTGAGGAGCTGTCCGGCCGATCATGTGAGTCGTTAGGCTGCCGCCTTGTCTGGAGAGGGGTGTGGATGTGGTGATGGCCCGCGAGGCTGCCGTTGCGTTGGTGCAACGGATCATGAATGCGGACTATGCCGACGATGACGAGCTGGACGGCTGGTTGGACGAGCTCGACAAGGCCTTTGCCTGTCCGAGCGGCTACGTCAGTGACCTGATCTTCTGGCCCGAAGGGCCGGAGTCGTCGGCGGCCGAGGTGGTCGATCAGGCTCTGGCCTACCGGCCGTTCGCGCTCTGAGAGAGCCTCAGGCTCGCAGCCAGAAGATGACCAGGGCCGCCGCGGTGACGGGTGCCGAGGAAGACGTAGCCGCGCTTGTCATAGCGGGTCGCGACGGCTCGGGAGTTCTTCAGCTTGTTGATGGCCCGCTCGACCGTGTTGCGCTTCTTGTACCGGTCTTCGTCGAAGCCCGGTGGCCGCCCGCCTCGTGATCCCTTCCCGGCGGGTGGCCTGGCTGTCGGTCTTCTCCGGGATCGTGTGCCGGATGCCCCGTCGTCGCAGGTACTGGCGGCAGGGACCGTTGCTGTAGGCGGGCGCCGGCCGCGTGCTGGCGCGCGCACGGTCGTGGAGTCCACCGCCACGTCCCAGCCGATCCCGCCCGCCGCGTCGGCCGAGGCCTGGACCTGCTGCGGCAGCCGTTCCCAGGTTCCGTCGGCCGACCACAAGCGGTGGCGTTCGTAGACCGTCTGGGCGGGTCCGGTTAGAGGAATGTGTCGTCGGGCTCCGGGGTGGGTTCGGTGATGCTGGGGGATGTGCCGCTTGCCGTGGTGGCGGGTTCCGACGGGGATGTCGGGTCGCCGGTGGGCGTCTCGGACGGCGAGGTCGAGGGGGTGCCCGACGGGCTCGACGACGGGCTGCCCGGCGGCTTGGTGGAAGGGCTCGTCGGCGGCTTGGTCGGGGGCTTCGGCGGCTTGCCCGGCGTCGACGGATTGCCGGCCGGGGACGAACTGCTGCCGGTGGAGCCGCCCGGCGTCGACGCCGTACCCGAAGGCGCTCCGCTGCCCGTCGGTGCGGACGTACCGGGAACGCCCGCCTCGGACTGGCCGCCGCCGGGGCGGTGGGTCGAGCCGTCGGTGGGCTGCTCGGCGGGCAGGCCCTCGTCGCTGTCGTCCGGGTCGGTCTGTTCCGTCTGGACCCTGTCCGTCGGCGTGTTGTCGTTGCCCGAGGTCGCGCCCAGCGTCACCACCGTGCCCAGTACGGCCGCGAGGACCGCGCCCGCGCCGGCCGCGACCAGGTTGCGGCGGGCGCCGCCGGCAGCCGGGCGACGACCGTGCGCCGCGGGCCTGGGCCTGGGGCCGGGACCGGGACCGGCAGCGGAACCCGAACCCGAGCCGGAGCCCGAGCCCGAGCCCGAACCCGCGGCGGCGCTCGGGCCGGGGCCGAGTGCCGGGACGTCGCGCCGGGTGACCAGCGCCCTGCTCTCGACCGGGGCCGGCAGCGCCGGCAGTCCGGGCAGCGCCGGTGCGCCGCCGTGCGGCGACGTCTGCTCCTCGTACCGCGCGAGCGTCATCTCCTCGCCCACGGGCGCGCGTCCGCCGGACAGCGCCTTCTCGCGGTCCGTGACCAGGGCCAGCGCCCTGCGTCCCGCGACCGTGCCGCTCTTGTCGGCGACGGCCCCGCGCATCCCGATCGAGGCCTCCAGTTCGGCCCGGGCCCGGTCCAGATTTCCGACGCAGAGCGCGAGCACGCCCAACTCATGGTGGAAGTACGCCTCTTCCGCGACCTCCCCGGCGAGCCTGGCGGCCTCCGAGCCGGCCCGCAGGGCCCGCTCCCAGGCGCCCCAGTGCAGCCCCGCCAGGAAGGCGGGCGCGGCGCTGCGGGCCAGCAGGACGGCGGCGCTCGGGTGCCCCGACTCCTGGCCGGGTACCAGCGGCCCCATCGACGCGAGGACGGCGTCCGCCTCGGCGGCGGCACGCTCGGGCGTGACCGAGGGGTGGCCGGCCCACCAGGCGTAGTGCTGGGCGGCGGTGTGCGCGTGGGCCACGGCGTCGTCGCCGTACCCCTTCTCCTCCAGCTGGGCGGCGACTCCGGCGGCGAGCCGGTAGCGCCCGCCGACCGGGGTGAGCAGCGCACAGCTCATCAGTTCGCCGAGCGCGGCGTCCGCGTGCGTGTCGCCCACCAGGGCCGGCAGATGGGCCTGGTGCGGGACTTCGCCGCCGAGGGCGACGGCGAACCGCAGGGTGGCGCGGGCGGCCTCGCTCAGCCGGGAGGCGAGCAGCGCCGCGGGCGCCGCGCCCTCACCGAGGCTGGGCAGGGGTACGTCGTACCCGTCGCGCGTGTCGAACAGCGCGTTCACGGCAGCCTGGTCGAAGGGCTCGAACTCGTCGAAGGCCTCCGGGCCGCGGCGCAGCCGGTCGCGCTGGCGCAGCAGCGCCGCCGCCTGGACGAAGCGCAGCGGCAGTCCCTCGGACTCGAACCAGAGGTCGCCCGCCCAGTTCGCCTCCTCGTCGGTGAGCGGCCGTTCGACGGCGCGCTCCAGCAGTTCCAGCGAGGCGCCGCGGCCCAGGCCGCCGAGCAGGACCTCGTCCAGGGGCGCGTCCGCCGACGGCTCGTCGATGTCGGGAGTCACGGCGAGCAGGTAGGCGCACTCGGGTGTGGCGGCCAGCAGTTCGTCCAGCGGTTCGCCGCCGAACTCCAGGTCGTCCAGGACGACGACCGCGCCGATGTCACGGACCAGTTCGAGCAGTCCGGCGCGATCGGGCCGGTGGAGCGCGGACCGGTGGACGGCCGCGTGCAGCTCGTACAGCAGCTCGGTGACGGTGCGGCGATAGCCGGAGAGCCGTACGACTCCGTCGGGCGCGAGAGCGGCGCAGTCCATCGCGACGGCTTCGAGCAGTGCGGTGCGTCCTGAGCCGGCGGGTCCGGTGAGGCGTACGGAGCGGCCGCGGCCCAGCAGCCGTATCAGCTCGGCGCGTTCCTCCCGCCGCTGCAGCAGCGGCAGCGGCGGCGCCGCCGGTCCCGGCGGTACGGGCGGCCGGCCGGCGCGCTGCAGATCGGCCCGTTCCTTGGCGTCGCGCCGGGCGGGGGCGGCGGGCTGTCTCCCCGGCGGGCAGAGCTCGATCTCACTGCCGTCGACGGGATTTACGGTCAGCAGGAAGTCGCCCGAGATCAGCTGGACCGTGCGGACGGGCACCGGCGTGGCGGAGCTGGCGCCCTTGAGATGTCCCAGGGAAGAGGTGATCGGGGGCGGGCTCGCGGGAGCGAGCGCCGGTGTGATCGCGGCGGTGATCGCCGGCGTGATCGCGACACGCGGCGGACGCTGCGAGTCCGCGCGCCCGCCGACGTGTTCGCCGTCGTGCCCGTACTCTTCCGGTCCCCGGCTCATCGGGTCCATGGTGAAAGCCCCCAGATCGTGGCGTGCCGTTACCCCCCGGCCCTCGCACGCCCATCCAGTCCGGTGCCTGCTCTATGGGTCCGTCAATCGGCAGACGGCCGAACCCTAGACCTCCGCAGGGTATCCGCGAACAGGCGGGGTGCCACCCCGTCCAAGACGTCACGGTCTCGTGATGATTGTGCGATGTGGCCGGGTCAGACCCGAGGGAGCGACTCTGCGGCGATTCCGCCCTCGATGGCGAGAATGCGGTGCAATCGGGTGGCCACCAGCAGTCTCTGCATCTGTGGCGGGACGCCACGCAGCACAAGTCTGCGGCCACAGCGCCCCGCACGTCGGTGGGCTCCCATGATGACGCCGAGTCCCGTGGCGTCCCAGGAGTCCAGATCGGTCAGGTCGAGCACGAGATCGCCGGCTCCGTCGTCGACGGCCGAGTGCAGGACCGTACGGGCGTCCGCCGCGCTGCGGACGTCGAGGCGGCCCTCGACGACCAGCTCGGCGTGGTCGCCCCTGATGTGCATATGCGCTCCCCGAGAGTGCTTCTGTGCTCCGTTGTCTGTTCTGTCTTCCAACAACTGACTGCCGTGCGGCCGAAGAAGTTGCCGTCCGTAAGCGAACCGATACCGAATTCACCCTGTGGGGGCGGTACCGGGACGGCCTGCGCGGTTCAGTGCTTGTAGAACCCCTGCCCGCTCTTGCGGCCGATGTCACCCGCGTCCACCATCCGGCGCATCAGCTCCGGCGGTGCGAACTTCTCGTCCTGCGACTCGGTGTAGATGTTGCCGGTCGCATGGAGAAGGATGTCGACGCCCGTCAGATCGGCGGTGGCCAAGGGGCCCATGGCGTGGCCGAACCCCAGCTTGCAGGCGGTGTCGATGTCCTCCGCGGACGCGACGCCCGACTCGTAGAGCTTGGCGGCCTCGACGACGAGCGCGGAGATCAGTCGTGTGGTGACGAAGCCTGCCACATCGCGGTTGACGACGATGCACGTTTTGCCCACGGATTCGGCGAACTCCCGTGCGGTGGCGAGAGTTTCGTCGCTCGTCTTGTAGCCGCGGACCAGCTCGCAGAGGCGCATCATCGGCACCGGTGAGAAGAAGTGCGTACCGACGACACGCTCCGGGCGCTCGGTGATCGCCGCGATCTTGGTGATCGGGATGGCCGAGGTGTTGGAGGCGAGGACGGCGTCGTCCCGTACGAGCTTGTCGAGCGTACGGAAGATCTCGTGCTTGACGTCGAGCTGCTCGAAGACGGCCTCGACGACGATGTCCGCGTCGGCGACGGCGTCGAGGTCGGTGGTGGTGGTGATCCGGGCGAGCGCCGCGTCGGCGTCCGCCTCTTCGAGCTTGCCCTTGGTGACGAACTTGCCGAAGGAGGCCCGGATGCCGTCGATTCCCCGGGCCAGGGCCGCATCGGTGACATCACGCAGTACGACGTCCCAGCCCGCCTGGGCCGAGACCTGCGCGATACCCGACCCCATGAGTCCGGCCCCGATGACGGCGAGCTTCCTGGCCACGACGCACCCCACGATTCCTCTTCGGCCTTAACATCCTGTTTACCTTTGCGTGCTCTGCCGGAGGTTAGCGTCCGCGGACGGCCGTGTGGCGGTGAAGAGATGCGCGTCACGTCTCACATGACGGACATCACACCGGCGGGGTCCATCAGGCGCCGCGTACCGCGTACTTGAGCACCGTTTCCCCCCGGATCTCTTCCATGTCGTCCATGGGGCCCCACCGCCCCCGCCCGGCACCGCGCCGAGTCTTCGGCCGCCACGCCTGCCACCACGCGGGCGCGGCCTAGGCTGGCCGTATGGTCAATCTGACGCGTATCTACACCCGTACCGGCGACAAGGGCACGACGGCGCTCGGCGACATGAGCCGTACCGCCAAGACCGATCTGCGGATCTCCGCCTACGCCGACGCCAACGAGGCCAATGCCGCCATCGGTACGGCCATCGCCCTGGGGCAGCTTTCCGAGGAGGTCGTGAAGGTCCTCGTCCGCGTCCAGAACGACCTGTTCGACGTGGGCGCCGACCTGGCCACGCCGGTGGTGGAGAACCCGGAGTTCCCGCCGCTGCGGGTCGAGCAGCCGTACATCGACAAGCTGGAGGCGGACTGCGACCGGTTCCTGGAGGAGCTGGAGAAGCTGCGCAGCTTCATCCTGCCCGGTGGTACGCCGGGGGCGGCGCTGCTGCACCAGGCCTGCACGGTGGTACGGCGTGCCGAGCGCTCGACCTGGTCGGCGTTCGAGGTCCACGGCGAGCTGATGAACCCGCTGACGGCGACGTATCTGAACCGTCTCTCCGACCTCCTGTTCATTCTCGCGCGGGTGGCGAACAAGGAGGTCGGAGACGTGCTGTGGGTGCCGGGCGGCGAGCGCTGAGCCGTTGGGCAGCGAGGCCCGGATCAGCGCTCCACGCGCGCCGGGGCCTTCTTCGGCCAGATCGCGTACGTCAGGGCGATCACGCCGTGGATCCCGGCGGCCCGCACCGCGGTGAGCTGCCAGTCGGTCAGCGGTCCGGTCCTGCTCGCGTCGTCCACGTACCAGATCGCGATCTGGAGCAGGCCGGCCGCGACCGCGGCGGCCAGGACCGTACGCAGCCACAGCGTGCCCTCGTGCTTCGCGCGGGCCAGGCCGTAGCGCGGCGGCTTCACCGGTGGCGGGCCGCCGGCGAAGCGGTGGGCGGCGTGGCCGTCGATCCAGCTGATCGTGTAGTGGCCGTAGGCGACGGTGTAGCCGAGGTAGAGCGCGGCCAGGCCGTGTTTCCAGTCCGGCTCCGCGCCGTTCTTGAGGTCGATGGCCGTGGCGACCAGCAGGACGACCTCCAGCAGGGGTTCCAGCAGCAGGACGGCGGCGCCCGCGCGCGGCATCCCGGCCGGATAGCGCAGCGCCAGCCCGCCGGCCAGCAGGACCCAGAAGCCGGCCTCGCAGACGACGATCAGCGTGACGATCACGGCACTTCTCCCTCCGGTCCCCTCCAGCCTCCTGTCCTGAAGCCCCGCACACGTCGTCGTCAGTGACGAACCGTCACTGCATCCTTCGATGTACTCGCCTCTCCCCCGGTACGTGGAGGACGGTGCGCGGCGGGCCGTGTTTGATGGAGGGGTGACCGCTTCCCTCCGTCCGCACCGTGACGACGTCCTGATCGCCGCGGCCGGCCTGCTCGGCGGCCTCGTCCTGTGGACACTCGGTGTGCACACCCAGGTGGGCGGACCGCTGCCCGGTGCGTGGGCGCTGATACCGATGACCGTCCTCGCGGGGCTGGAGCTGCTGCGCAGGACCGCGCCCCAGACCGCCCTGGTCCTCGGCACGCTCGGCCTGATCGCCGATCAGTTCACGGGCACCAGTCTCGCGACGGTGCTGATGTTCACGGACATCGTGTACGCGGCCGTGCTGTACGGGACGCCCGCCGCCGCCCGCCGTATCCCCTGGACCACCGCGCTGGTCACGGTCGCGGTGACCATCGGGTTCGCCGCGTGGTTCCGCTCGGCGGACGCCCTGCTGATCGGCGTGGTCACCGCGCTGATCAGCTTCGCCCCCGCCACCACCGGGGTGCTGGTGCGCAACCACCGGGACGCCGCGGAGGCGGCCCGGCTGCGGGCCGAGCAGACCGCGCTGCTGGCCGAGATCGACCGGACCCAGGCGGTGACCGCGGAGCGCGCCAGGATGGCCCGTGAGCTGCACGACATGGTCGCCAACCATCTCTCCGCCATCGCGATCCACTCGACCGCCGCGCTCTCGCTGGACGACGCGCGGACCACGCGCGAGGCGCTCACCGTCATCCGGGAGAACAGCGTCGACGGGCTGGCCGAGATGCGCCGGCTGATCGGGCTGCTGCGGGACAGCGGGGCCGACACGGAGCCCGCCGCCGCGCCGACGCTGGCCGCGCTCGACACGCTGCTGGAACAGGCCGGGACGAACGGCGCCTCCAGCGGGCTCACCTTCACCCTGGACGACCGGCGCGGCGCGGGGCCGAAGCTGCCCACGCCCGTCGAGCTGGCCGCGTACCGCATCGTCCAGGAGTCGCTGACCAATGCCCTCAAGCACGCGGCGCCCGGCCCGGTCGCCGTCGAACTGGACTGTTCGGAGGAGGCGTTGACCGTACGGATCGGGAGTCCTTTCGGTGACCGGTCAGGACCGCGCGCGCCGGGGTCCGGCGCCGGTCTGGTCGGGATGCGGGAGCGGGCCGCGCTGCTCGACGGCGTGTTCGAGGCCGGTCCCGCCGGCACCGGTGACGGCGGCACGATCTGGCAGGTACGGGCGGAACTGCCCGTCGGGGAAGGGCGGGGGACGGTATGACGATCCGGGTTCTGGTCGCCGAGGACCAGGCGTCGGTGCGCGCGGGGCTGGTGCTCATCCTGCGCAGCGCGCGGGACATCGAGGTCGTCGGGGAGGCCGCGGACGGCGCGGAGGCGGTCGTCCTGGCCCGGGAACTGCGGCCCGATCTGGTGCTGATGGATGTGCAGATGCCACGGCTCGACGGGGTGTCGGCGACCCGGCAGGTGGTCGCGGAGGGGCTCGCGGAGGTGCTGGTGCTGACGACGTTCGATCTGGACGAGTACGTCTTCGGGGCGCTGCGGGCCGGGGCGGCGGGCTTTCTGCTCAAGAACGCGGAGGCCGGGGATCTGCTCACGGCGGTACGGACGGTGGCGCGCGGCGAGGGTCTGATCGCCCCGGCCGTCACCCGCCGGCTGATCGCCGAATTCGCGGCGCCGAAGCCCGTACGAGCCGTGAACGCGCCCGTTCCCGCGGCGCTGGAGGCGCTCACGCGCCGGGAGCGTGAAGTGCTCTCCTGCCTGGGCGAAGGGCTGTCGAACGCCGAGATCGCGGTCCGGCTCGGGATGGCAGAGGCGACGGGGAAAACGCATGTCAGCAGGGTGCTCGGCAAGCTGGGGCTGCGCAGCCGGGTGCAAGCCGCCGTCCTCGCTCAGGAGTTGGGTATCTGACCGGTGCGTGCCCGCCCGGTGCCCCAACCGGCCCGCCTTTGGTCTGGACCTATTGACGAGTGGTCCAGACCTTCCTACTCTCACCGCACACGCTGCGGTGAGCCGTCGCAGGGTGAGCAGTGCACGGACCACCCCCGGATTGTCCGGTACTCACCTGAGGAGCACGCTTGAACACCCAACCCATCCTCCGCAGACCCCGATTCAGATCCAGAACCGTCGCGGGCCTTACCGCGCTGCTGCTTCCGCTGGCAGCCATGGTGGGACTGGCCAGCCCCGCGGAGGCCGCCACCTCGGCGACCGCCACCTACAGCAAGGCCTCCGACTGGGGCACGGGCTTCGAGGGCAAGTGGACGGTGAAGAACACCGGCACCACGAGCATCGCCTCCTGGACCGTGGAGTGGGACTTCCCCTCCGGCACGGCCGTCACCTCCGGCTGGGACGCCGACATCACCGGCGCGGCCAACCACTGGACCGCCAAGAACAAGACCTGGAACGGCACCCTCGCCCCCGGCGCCTCGGTCAGCTTCGGCTTCAACGGCACCGGTACGGGATCCCCGTCCGGCTGCAAGCTGAACGGCGCGTCGTGCGACGGCGGACCCAGTGTCCCCGGCGACAACCCGCCCTCCGCCCCCGGCACCCCGACCGCCAGCGAGATCACCAACACCTCGGCGAAGCTGAGCTGGACCGCGGCGACGGACGACAAGGGCATCAAGAACTACGACGTCCTGCGGGACGGCGCGAAGATCGCCACGGTCACCGGTACGACGTACACCAACACCGGTCTGACCGCGGGCACCGACTACTCGTACACCGTCCAGGCGCGTGACACGGCCGACCAGACGGGGCCGGTCAGCGGTTCCCGCGCGGTCCGCACCACCGGCGGTGGCGGCGGCGAACCCCCCACGGGCGGCAAGGTCAAGCTCGGTTACTTCACCGAGTGGGGCGTCTACGACCGGAACTACCACGTCAAGAACCTGGTGACGTCCGGTTCCGCGTCCAAGATCACGCACATCAACTACTCGTTCGGCAATGTCACCGGCGGCAAGTGCGTCATGGGTGACAGCTACGCGGCGACCGACAAGGCGTACACCGCCGACCAGGCCGTCGACGGCGTCGCCGACACCTGGGACCAGCCGCTGCGCGGCAACTTCAACCAGCTGCGCAAGCTCAAGGCGAAGAACCCGAACATCAAGGTCCTCTGGTCCTTCGGCGGCTGGACCTGGTCCGGCGGCTTCCCGGACGCCGTGAAGAACCCGACGGCCTTCGCGCAGTCCTGCTACGACCTGGTGGAGGACCCCCGCTGGGCCGATGTCTTCGACGGCATCGACCTGGACTGGGAGTACCCGAACTCCTGTGGTCTGTCCTGTGACACCAGCGGCGCCGCGTCCTTCAAGAACATGATGCAGGCCATGCGTGCCAAGTTCGGCGCGAACAACCTGGTCACCGCGGCCGTCACGGCGGACGCGTCGGCCGGCGGCAAGATCGACAAGGTCGACTACGCGGGAGCAGCCCAGTACATGGACTGGTTCAACGTGATGACCTACGACTTCTTCGGCGCCTTCGCCGCGCAGGGCCCGACGGCTCCGCACTCCCCGCTCACCTCGTACCCGGGCATCCCGCAGGCGGGCTTCAACTCCGCCGAGGCGATAGCCAAGTTCAAGGCGCAGGGCGTGCCGGCCAAGAAGCTGCTGCTCGGCATCGGCTTCTACGGGCGCGGCTGGACCGGCGTGACCCAGGCCGCCCCGGGTGGCACCGCGACCGGCGCCGCGCCGGGCACGTACGAGGCGGGCATCGAGGACTACAAGGTCCTCAAGAACACCTGCCCGCCCACCGGCACCATCGCCGGCACCTCGTACGCCAAGTGCGGCACCAACTGGTGGAGCTACGACACCCCGGCCACCATCACGTCCAAGATGGCCTGGGCGAACCAGCAGGGCCTGGGAGGCGCGTTCTTCTGGGACTTCACCGGTGACACCGCCAACGGCGAGCTGGTGACCGCGATCAACAACGGGCTCGGATAGCCGTCAGCGCTCAGAGATGACAGAGATGAAGGGGGCGGCGCCCGAGCGCCGCCCCCTTCATCACGTCTCATCACGTCCCGGAGAGACCGGGGTCAGGCCACATTCACACGCTGTCCGGGCGGCGCCGCTTCGAGCCAGGCGAGAAAGCCGGTGAGCGCGTCGTCGCTCATGGCCAGCTCCAGGCGGACCCCGCGGTGCAGACAGCCGAGGACGACCGCGTCGGAGAGCAGCGCCAGCTCCTCCTCGCCGTGGGGCGCACGGCGGGCCAGCACCTCGATCGCGGAGCGCTCCAGGGTGCGGCGCGGCCGCGGGGCGTAGGAGAAGACCCGGAACCAGTTGATCCGGTCCCCGTTGTAGCGGGCGACGCCGTACACCCAGCCCTTGCCGGAGAGATCGGTCTCCTCCGGCACGTTCCAGCGCAGACTGCAGTCGAAGGTCCCGCCCGAGCGCTGAATCAGCCGCCGGCGCAGACCGAAGACGAAAAGCCCCACCGCAACCAGCACGACGACCAGTCCGCATACGAGCAGAGCGAGGACCATCAACACCGACCTCCTCGCCTCATCCAGTACCGGACCAAGAACCGCACCTGCACCTGCATCGCCTCAGCCGCGACCCGGTCCGGAGAGTCCGGAACGGGCCGCGGCTGAGGTTGAATCCATTGCGAAAGCAGCGCTTAACGCACCGCCACCGCTCGCAGCCGGACGTCGGCGCGCCGCTCGGCGGCGTCGTCGTCGGCCGACTTGGCGCGCTCCAGCGCATGCTCCGCGCGCTGGGTGTCGATCTCATCCGCGAGCTCGGCGATCTCCGCCAGCAGCGAAAGCTTGTTGTCGGCGAACGAGATGAAGCCGCCGTGCACAGCGGCGACGACCGTTCCACCTTCACTCGTACGGATGGTCACAGGGCCCGACTCCAGCACACCGAGAAGCGGCTGGTGACCGGGCATGACGCCGATGTCGCCGGACGCGGTGCGCGCGACGACCAGGGTGGCCTCGCCGGACCAGACACTGCGGTCCGCGGCGACCAGCTCGACATGCAGCTCAGCAGCCATGGGTGGCTCCTCGGGTCACCACCCGGCTGTTCGGCCGGGTGTTGGGCTTAATTCTATGGGGTGGCGATGAGAGCGTCGGAGGGGGGCGGGACGAACCCGCCCCCCTCCGTGAACCGAACGGTTCAGGAGACGCCGAGCTCCTTGGCGTTGGCCTTGAGGTCCTCAATGCCACCGCACATGAAGAACGCCTGCTCGGGGAAGTGGTCGTACTCACCGTCGCAGATCGAGTTGAACGCGGTGATCGACTCGTCGAGCGGTACGTCCGAACCGTCCACGCCGGTGAACTGCTTGGCGACGTGGGTGTTCTGCGACAGGAAGCGCTCGACGCGACGGGCACGGTGGACAACGAGCTTGTCCTCCTCGCCCAGCTCGTCGATACCGAGGATCGCGATGATGTCCTGGAGGTCCTTGTACTTCTGCAGGATTCCCTTGACACGGGTCGCCGTGTCGTAGTGGTCCTGCGCGATGTAGCGCGGGTCCAGGATCCGGGACGTGGAGTCCAGCGGGTCCACGGCCGGGTAGATGCCCTTCTCGGAGATCGGACGGGAGAGCACCGTCGTCGCGTCGAGGTGGGCGAAGGTGGTGGCCGGAGCCGGGTCGGTCAGGTCGTCCGCGGGGACGTAGATCGCCTGCATCGAGGTGATCGAGTGACCGCGGGTCGAGGTGATGCGCTCCTGCAGGAGACCCATCTCGTCCGCCAGGTTCGGCTGGTAACCCACCGCGGACGGCATACGGCCGAGCAGGGTGGACACCTCGGAACCGGCCTGGGTGTACCGGAAGATGTTGTCGATGAAGAAGAGCACGTCCTGCTTCTGCACATCGCGGAAGTACTCCGCCATGGTCAGACCGGCCAGCGCGACGCGCAGACGGGTGCCCGGGGGCTCGTCCATCTGACCGAAGACAAGCGCCGTCTTGTCGATGACGCCGGACTCGGCCATCTCCTCGATGAGGTCGTTGCCCTCACGGGTACGCTCACCGACGCCCGCGAACACCGACACACCGTCGTGGTTGTTGGCGACGCGGTAGATCATTTCCTGGATCAGCACGGTCTTGCCGACACCGGCACCACCGAACAGACCGATCTTGCCGCCCTTGACGTACGGGGTCAGCAGGTCGATGACCTTGACGCCGGTCTCGAACATCTCGGTCTTGGACTCGAGCTGGTCGAAGGCCGGGGCCTTGCGGTGGATCGGCCAGCGCTCGGTGATCTCCGACTCGGCCTCGGGCTTGTTCAGGATCTCACCGAGGGTGTTGAACACCTTGCCCTTGGTGATATCGCCGACCGGCACCGTGATGCCGTTGCCCGTGTCGGTCACCGGGGCCTGGCGGACCAGACCGTCGGTGGGCTGCATCGAGATGGCGCGGACCACACCGTCACCCAGGTGCTGGGCGACCTCGAGGGTCAGCTTCTTGATCTTGCCGTCCTCGGCCGGGTCGGCCACCTCGACGGTCAGTGCGTTGTAGATGTCCGGCATCGCGTCGACGGGGAACTCCACGTCGACAACCGGGCCGATGACCCGCGCGACACGGCCAGTGGCCACGCCGGCAGGAGCGGTCGGCTCAACAGTGGTGGTCATTATTTGTCACTCCCCGCGGTCGCGTCGGCCAGGGCGCTGGCGCCACCGACGATCTCGCTGATTTCCTGGGTGATTTCGGCCTGGCGGGCCGCGTTGGCAAGCCGGGAGAGCGTCTTGATGAGCTCTCCGGCGTTGTCGGTCGCCGACTTCATCGCGCGGCGGGTGGCAGCGTGCTTGGAAGCAGCGGCCTGGAGCAGCGCGTTGTAGATACGGCTCTCGACGTAGCGCGGCAGCAGAGCGTCGAGGACGTCCTCCGCCGACGGCTCGAAGTCGAACAGCGGAAGGATCTCGCCCTTCGTACCGGACTCTTCAGCCGCCTGCTCGAGGCTGAGGGGCAGCAGCCGGTTCTGCACCGGCGTCTGCGTCAGCATCGAGACGAACTCGGTGAAGACGATGTGGAGCTCGTCCACGCCGCCCTCGGCCGTGTCCTGCTGGACAGCCGCGATCAGGGGCGCCGCGACCTCCTTGGCGTCCGCGTACGTCGGGTTGTCGGTGAAGCCGCTCCACGAGTCCGTGACCTTGCGCTCACGGAAGCCGTAGTAGGCGACACCCTTGCGGCCGACGATGTACGTGTCGACCTCCTTGCCCGCAGCGCGGAGCCGCCCGGAGAGCTGCTCCGCCGCCTTGATGGCGTTCGAGGAGTAGCCGCCGGCCAGACCGCGGTCGCTCGTGATGAGCAGGACCGCGGCGCGTACCGGTGACTCCACCTCGGTGGTCAGCGGGTGCTTGGTCGTCGATCCCGTCGCCACCGCGGTGACCGCGCGGGTCAGCTCGGTCGCGTACGGCGTGGAGGCCGCCACCTGGCGCTGCGCCTTGACGATGCGCGAGGCGGCGATCATCTCCATCGCCTTGGTGATCTTCTTGGTCGCGGTGACGGATTTGATGCGACGCTTGTAGACCCGGAGCTGGGCTCCCATGAGTCAGGTCCCTTCCGTCGTCACTTGGAGACGTTGGCGGCCGGCGCGTCGTCGCCCAGGAGCTTGCCGTCCGAGGTCTCGAACTGCCGCTTGAAGGCGGTGATGGCGTCCGCGACGGACTGCAGCGTGTCGTCGGACATCTTGCCGCCCTCGGCGATGCTGCTGAGCAGTTCCTTGCGCTCGCGGCGCAGGTACTCCAGCAGCTCGGTCTCGAAGCGACGAATGTCGTTGACCGGTACGTCGTCCATCTTGCCGGTGGTGCCGGCCCAGACGGAGACGACCTGCTCCTCCACCGGATACGGCGAGTACTGCGGCTGCTTCAGCAGCTCGACCATGCGCTTACCGCGCTCCAGGGACGCCTTGGAGGCCGCGTCCAGGTCGGAGCCGAAGGACGCGAACGCCTCCAGCTCGCGGTACTGGGCGAGGTCCACACGCAGTCGGCCGGAGACCTGCTTCATGGCCTTGTGCTGGGCGGAGCCACCGACTCGGGAGACCGAGATACCGACGTTCAGCGCGGGCCGCTGGCCGGCGTTGAACAGGTCGGACTCCAGGAAGCACTGTCCGTCGGTGATGGAGATGACGTTGGTCGGGATGAACGCCGACACGTCGTTGGCCTTCGTCTCGACGATCGGGAGACCCGTCATCGAACCGGCGCCCATCGCGTCGGAGAGCTTGGCGCAACGCTCCAGCAGACGCGAGTGCAGGTAGAAGACGTCGCCCGGGTAGGCCTCACGGCCCGGCGGACGGCGCAGCAGCAGGGACACGGCGCGGTAGGCGTCGGCCTGCTTCGAAAGGTCGTCGAAGATGATCAGGACGTGCTTGCCCTGGTACATCCAGTGCTGGCCGATGGCCGAGCCGGTGTACGGCGCCAGGTACTTGAAGCCGGCCGGGTCGGACGCGGGGGCGGCCACGATCGTCGTGTACTCGAGCGCGCCGGCCTCCTCCAGGGCACCGCGCACGGACGCGATGGTGGAGCCCTTCTGGCCGATGGCGACGTAGATGCAGCGGACCTGCTTCTTCGTGTCGCCCGAGCGCCAGTTGTCGCGCTGGTTGATGATCGTGTCAACGGCCAGCGCGGTCTTGCCGGTCTGCCGGTCACCGATGATCAGCTGACGCTGGCCACGGCCGATCGGCACCATGGCGTCGACAGCCTTGTAGCCGGTCTGCATCGGCTCGTGGACCGACTTACGGATCATGACGCCCGGGGCCTGCAGCTCCAGGGCGCGGCGTCCTTCGGTCTCGATCTCGCCGAGTCCGTCGATCGGGGTGCCGAGCGGGTCGACGACGCGACCCAGGTAGCCCTCGCCGACAGCGACGGAGAGGACCTCGCCGGTACGGGTGACCGACTGTCCCTCCTCGATACCGCTGAACTCACCGAGGATGATCGAACCGATCTCGCGCTCCTCGAGGTTGAGGGCGAGACCGAGGGTGCCGTCCTCGAACTTCAGCAGCTCGTTCGCCATGGCCGAGGGAAGACCCTCGACCTTGGCGATGCCATCTCCGGCCACGCTGACCGTACCGACCTCCTCGCGCGAGGCCGCGTCCGGCTTGTACGACTGGACAAAGTTCTCCAGCGCGTCCCGGATCTCCTCCGGCCGGATCGTGAGCTCCGCCATCTGGGTTCCCTGCTCTCCTTGTTGGGCCCGAAGTTTCTTTGGGGGTCTGCGTATCTCGGGGTCTGGGGGCGACCCCCAGGAATCTTCTGCAATCTCTGCACGGCCCAACCGGGCCGCTCGTCTTGCTCTGTTCTGTTGCCGGCGGTCAGCCGGCGAGCCGCCGTGCCGCGTCTTCGAGACGTTCCGCGACGGTGCCGTTGATGACCTCGTCGCCGACCCGCACCGAGATCCCGCCGAGGACCTCGGGGTCCACGTCCAGATTCAGGTGCATGGGGTGGCCGTACAGCTTCGCCAGAGCGGCGCCGAGGCGCTGCTTCTGTCCGTCCGTGAGGGGCACCGCCGAGGTGACGACAGCGACCATGCGGTCCCTGCGCGCCGCGGCGAGCCGGGACAGGGTCTGGAGACCCGCTTCCAGGCTACGTCCCCGGGGCTGTGTCACAAGACGCACTACCAGGCGTTCGGTGGCCGGATTGGCCCGGCCGCCCAGCAGGCTGTGCAGCAGCGTGGTCTTGGCGGAGACCGTCGCCGACCGGTCGGTCAGCGCGGCACGCAGCTCGGTGCTGGACTCGACGATCCGGCCGAACCGGAACAGCTCGTCCTCGACGTCGTCGAGCGCGCCGGACCGCTCCGCGGCGGTGAGCTCGGCGGTGGCCGCCAGCTCCTCCACCGAGTCGACCAGGTCACGCGGCTGCGACCAGCGGGAACGCACCATGCCGGAGATCAGGTCGACGGCCGGGCCGCCCACCTGGCCGTTCAGCAGCCGCGCCGCCAGCTCGGCCTTGGCCTCGCCGGCCTGAGCCGGGTCGGTCAGGACCCGGCGCAGCGACACCTCGCGGTGGAGCAGCGCGGTAACGGCGGCCAGCTCGTCGGCGAGCTTCTCGGCGTCGACCGACGTGTTGTCGGTCAGCGCGTCGAGGCGCTCACGGGCGGCGGCCAGTGCCTCGCGGCTCGCACCGTTCATCGCGTGGCCTCGGCCTTCGCAGCGCCGTCCTCAAGCTCGTCGAGGAAGCGGTCGATGGTGCGGCTCTGCCGGGCGTGGTCCTCGAGGGACTCACCGACGAGCTTGCCGGCCAGTTCGGTGGCGAGCTTGCCCACGTCCTGGCGCAGCGCGCTGGCCGCGGCCTTGCGGTCGGCCTCGATCTGGGTGTGACCGGCGGCGATGATCTCTTCGCGCTGCCGCTGGCCTTCCGCTTTCATCTCCTGGATGATCACGGTGCCCTGCTCGGTCGCCTCCTGGCGGAGACGGGCGGCCTCGTGCCGGGCCTCGGCGAGCTGCGCCTTGTACTGCTCAAGGACGCTCTGGGCCTCGGTCTTGGCGGCGTCGGCCTTCTCGATACCGCCCTCGATGGCCTCGCGTCGCTCGTCCAGAACCTTGTTGATGTTCGGGAGAAGCTTCTTGGCAAGGAAGCCGAAGACGATGACGAAGGCGAGCAGGCCGATGACGAGCTCGGGAATCGGCGGAATGAGAGGACTCTGCAACTCCTCAGCCGCGATAGTGAGCAACGGGCTCATATCAGTGCCTTTCGTCTAGTGGGCTGGTCGTGAATCAGATCCCGTAGACGAACGGCATGACCAGGCCGATGAGGGCGAGCGCCTCACAGAAGGCGAAGCCAAGGATCTGGTTGGTACGGATCAGACCGGCAGCCTCGGGCTGACGGGCGAGGGCCTGGGTGCCGTTACCGAAGATGATGCCGACGCCGACGCCGGGACCAATGGCGGCCAGGCCGTAGCCGATGGAGCCGAGCGAACCGGATACGGCGGCAAGAGTCTGGGACATGCCAGTTCTTCCTTCTCTTTCACGGACCGGTGGGGGTTGGCCACCGGACGTCTGGGGGTCTGAGGGGGAGGGCGATCAGTGCTTCTCGGCGAGCGCGCCCTGGATGTAGGTGCAGGTCAGGAGCACGAATACGTACGCCTGAAGCGCCTGGATGAAGAGCTCGAAGGCGGTCATCACGAGAACCATCACGAACGAGACGCCGGCGTACGCGATCCCGATGCCGTTCAGCAGGTACCAGCTGGCGATCGTGAAGAGCAGCAGCAGCGTGTGGCCCGCGAACATGTTCGCGAAGAGTCGCACCGCGTGCGTGAACGGCCGGACCAGCAGGTTCGAGAAGAACTCGATGACCATGGCCAGCGGCAGAACCGGGCCGAGCGACTTGTCGTAGCCGGTGAAGTTCTTGAAGGCGCCGACGAAGCCGTGCCGCTTGAAGGTCAGCGACACCCACAGGACGTAGACGATCGCCGCCAGCGCCGCCGGATAGGCGATGATCGCCGTCACCGGGAACTGAGCGACCGGGACGATCGACCAGAGGTTCATGATCCAGACGAAGAAGAACAGCGAGACGACCAGCGGTACGTACTTCTCGCCCTCCTTCTTGCCGATGACCTCGTAGACGACGCCTCGGCGTACGAAGTCGTAGCCGGCCTCGGCCACCATCTGAAGCTTGCCCGGGACAACCTTCGGCTTACGGAAAGCGGCCCAGAAGAAGCCGACGATGACGATCGAGCCGAGCAGCGCCAGCAGCATCGTCTTGTTGAAGTACAAGTTGCTGTCCGCGTTGCCGACAATCGGCTCGAACAGGAACGAGTGCAGGCCGGGTGCCGGGAAGCCACATCCTTCGAAGATGTGGCAGTCGGTCTCGAAGGCGAGCACCTGCGTCGGGTCAGCACTCACCGCGGGCTCCTTCAGCATGGCGCATAGGTACGGCAACCTCGTTGTGTCGGCGCGGCGCGCAGCCGCGGTTCGGCACTGGACTGGTGTGACGGATGTGAGGACGGCGGTCGGGCGTTGAGCCTCGCGTGAGAACAGGCGTCAGCTCGGATGCCCGCGCCCGCAATGCCGCAGTTGGCACCGGACGATAGCAGGATCTCGAACGAGTACTTATCCCGGCCCTACTCCTCACGTCGACGACCCCGTCTTCTCGGCCGCGTTGGCCTTCGAGGACTCGGGTTCGACGTAAAGAATCTTGGCCTTCATGTGCGCACGGGCCTGAGCTGCGACCCAGACGAGGGTCGCCACAACGAGCGTGAGGGCAAAGGCCTTCGGGTTGAACAGCGTGGTGTTCTTGAAAGCGGCCACGAAGATGAAGAGCAGCAACAGCTGGGCCGTGTAGAGCATCAGGCCCATCGCCTGGAACAAGTGCGGCAGTGACTTCGCCACCCACTGGAGCACCACGAGCCCGATCCCCATGAAGAGGATGACCACCAGCGCACCGACAGCGGCGCCCAGAGCTCCCTTCCCGCCCGCGAGCACACCACCGGTCACCGCGGCGATGACGCCGACGGCAGCAGTGGGTACGGCGGTGTGAAGGAGGTTCCGGACGTCGTTGGACGGCATGGCGGCAGCTCCGCTGACTGGGTGGGGCAGATGGTGTCGTCATGGACGAGCGTATGCCCGGTCCGAGAGAAGGTTTCTCGGGCCAACGGACCGTCGCACTACGGTCCTTCGGCTCTGTCGCCGGGTCTCGTGAACAGTATCACAAACTATTTGATGAGGTCTTTACCAAGGGCGTGTGCTGACTGTCACACATGAGAGTTACTTCGCGCGTGTGTGCAGGACGCCACAGCATCTTGTCTGGTATTGGGCCTCGATGAGAGAAATGGCCGAACGGTCAGTGCCGCGAGCCGGCCTTCCGTCGGTCGGGAAGACGCGAACGAGCGCCCAGGGCGGTCGCCCCGTTGACGCCGGCGGGAACAGGCGTGCGCTCCTCGATCATCTCCTGGGGTGCGCGGGCGAGTCCGGGCGCGGCCGCCTCGTACGTCTCCTCCTGCCGCCGGCGGCGCCGGTAGCGCGGCGGCACAACGGCCTGTGCCCAGAGCGGAGCCCGCGGCGTGAAGCGCGGCAGCAGCAGAAGCACCAGGCCCACCGCGCTCAGCGCGACGACGGCCAGCACGATCCACATCGACGTCGAGTGCACCGAGTAGCCGACGACACCGAACGCGATCAGCGCCGACCAGAAGTACATGATCAGGACGGACCTGCTGTGCGAGTGCCCGATCTCCAGCAGCCGGTGATGGAGATGGCCCCGGTCGGCGGCGAACGGCGACTGGCCGTTCCAGGTACGGCGCACGACCGCGAGCACCAGGTCGGCGAACGGGATCGCGATGATCGTCAGCGGCAGCAGCAGCGGGATGAAGACCGGCAGCGCCGCGTGCGTGGCCTCGCGGGTGGAGCCCTCGAAGACAGCCAGGACGTCCAGGTCGACCTGACCGGTCACCGAGATCGCGCCCGCCGCGAGCACCAGACCGATCAGCATCGATCCCGAGTCGCCCATGAAGATCCGGGCGGGATGCATGTTGTGCGGCAGGAACCCGACGCACATGCCCATCAGGATGGCGGCGAAGAGCGTCGCGGGAGCGGCCGCCTCCAGGCCGTACCCGTACCAGAGCCGGTACGTGTACAGGAAGAAGGCCGCGGCGGCGATGCAGACCATGCCCGCCGCCAGACCGTCGAGACCGTCCACGAAGTTGACCGCGTTGATGGTGATCACGACCAGGGCGACGGTCAGCAGGGTGCCCTGCCCGGAGGTCAGCGAGACCATGCCGATACCGGGCACCGGGATCCACAGGATCGTCAGACCCTGCATCACCATCACACCGGCGGCGATCATCTGCGCGCCGAGCTTGATCAGGGCGTCGATCTCGAACTTGTCGTCCAGGACACCGATCAGCCAGATCAGGGCGGCGCCGGAGAGCAGCGCGCGCGGCTCGTTGGACAACTCGAAGACCCCGTTGAGGTTCTGCAGGTTGTCCGCCACGAGCAGTCCGGCGCACAGGCCGAAGAACATGGCGATGCCGCCGAGTCTCGGCGTCGGTTCGCGGTGAACGTCACGCGCACGGATCTCCGGCATCGCGCCGGTCGCGATGGCGAACTTCCGCACCGGGCCGGTCAGCAGATAAGTCACCGCAGCCGTCACACAGAGCGTCAGCAGGTAATCACGCACGGGCTGCCCCACAGGAATCGCTGGCCATCTCAGCCCCACACACTAGCCCGCGCCGGACCCACCGTTGGATACCGAGTCGCCATATGAGCCAGGACGGGGAAATGAGAGAGATAGTCGCACGGCTTCCCGCCGGCAGTCATTTCATTCAGGAAACGGTTCCATACGGCGGAAACCGCCGCACGAGCTCCCTTACCTCCGCGCGGGCTCCACGCGCCCCCTCCGCGTCCTCGCGCAGCGCCGAGGCGAAGAGGGCCGCGATCCGCGCCATTTCGGCCTCTCGCATGCCCTGAGTGGTCGTGGCGGCGGTGCCCAGCCGGATCCCGCGCCCCTCCGTGTACGGCAGTGCGCAGGTGTCCAGCACGATGCCCGCTGCCGCGAGCCGGCCACGGGCCGTTCTGCCGTCCACACCCAGTGGTGCCGGATCGGCCGTAATCAGATGCGTGTCGGTACCGTCCGTGGTGATCCGGAGACCCTCCGCGGCCAAAGCGTCCGCGAGCAGCCGTGCGTTGGCGACGACCTGATGGGCGTACGCCGTGAACCCGGGGGTCGCCGCCTCGCCGAAGCCGACGGCTTTGGCGGCGATGGTGTGCATCTGCGCCCCGCCCTGCGTGAACGGGAACACCGCGCGATCGACCCGCTCCGCGTACTCCGCGCCGCAGAGGATCATCCCGCCGCGGGGACCACGCAGCACCTTGTGTGTCGTCGCACACACGATGTCGGCGTACGGCACCGGATTGGGCGCCGCTCCCCCGGCGACCAGCCCGATCGGGTGCGCGGCGTCGGCGATCAGATACGCGCCGACACCGTCGGCGATCACCCGGAACGCCTCGTAGTCGATGTGCCGGGGGTACGAGATCGAGCCGCAGACGATGGCCTTCGGGCGGTGCGCCCGCGCCAGCCTCCGCACCTGCGCGTAGTCGATGCGGCCGGTCCCGGCGTCGACGCCGTACCCGACGAAGTCGAACCAGCGGCCGGAGAAGTTGACCGGTGCGCCGTGGGTGAGATGGCCGCCGTACGGCAGCCCCATCGCGAGCACCGTGTCCCCGGGCCTCAGCAGCGCGGCGTACGCGGCCAGCACGGCGGAGGACCCGGAGTGCGGCTGTACGTTGGCGTGCTCGGCGCCGAAGAGGGTCTGCGCCCGCCCGACGGCGATCCGCTCCGCGGCGTCGACCAGTTCGCAGCCGCCGTGGTGGCGGGCGCCGGGGTAGCCCTCGGCGTACTTGTTGGCGAGCGGGGAGCCCAGGGCGGCGAGGACGGCGGGCGAGGTGAAGTTCTCGGCGGCGATGAGCTGGAGGCTGTCGCTCTGCCGGTGGGCCTCGCCGAGGACCACCTCGGCCATCTCGGGATCCTGCCGGAGCAGCGCGTCCGGGTCGGCCCAGGGGGTGCTGGCTGATGGCGCGGTGACGACGACCGGCATGGCGGGCTCCCACCTCGGAGGGGGTGCGTGCTTTCCAATGTAGGCGGGTGCGGTTGTCGGTGCGCGGCGCGGGTGGTGCGGGTGCGGGTCCGGTGGGGGTGCGGGGCCGTTCGTCGTGGTGCGGGGGTCGCGGGCTCCGGAGGTGCGTGTCCGGACTGCATGATTTACGGCGCCGCGCGGCTCGTTTGTCGGGTGCGGCTTAGTGAGCGCCACAAATCACGCTCTACGTCCGGACACACACCTCCTGCGCCCCCACCCCCCTCCCGCCGGTGGGCCCCGCCCCGCACATCCGATCGCCCGTCTCCACGACCGCCGGCGAGTGAGCCGAAGGGGCGCGCCGCTGTCGAAAGGGAGAGCGCGCGGAGGTTCGCGAGGTACAAGCGAATCGAGCACGGTCGACCGTCGGCAGGGGCATAAAGCGCCCCGGAGGCGAACCGAGCCCTAAAAAAAGAGGGGCCCGGAGGCGAACCGAGCCCTCAATGTAGGGGTGGGCAGGCGGGGACTCCTGTCAGGGCTGTGACTACCGGGTCCAGGGCTTGGTTGATCTCGTCGCCGATGGAGCGGAAGAACGTGATCGGCGCGCCGTACGGGTCGTAGACCTCGTCCGCCTCCGCCGTCGGGGCCAGCAGCCACCCGCGTAGAGCCGCGGCCGCGCGTACCAGTGCGCGGGCGCGTTCGACCACGCCCTCGTCGAGGGGGTCGGGGAGTGTCGCCGGGTCTATGGCCCGTACGAGCCGGGTGAACTCCTTGAGCGTGAAGGTGCGCAGCCCCGCGGAGTGGCCCATGGAGATGACCTGGGCCCGGTGGTCGCGGGTCGCGGTGAGGACCAGGTCGGCGCGAATGACGTGTTCGTCGAGCAGTTCACGGCCGACGAAGCCGGACGCGTCGGCGCCGAAGTCGGCGAGCACGGCCTCGGCGTTGGCCTCCATGGCCGCGCCCTCGTGTCCCCAGGTGCCGGCGCTCTCCACGATCAGGCCGCCGGTGAGCCGTTCGCCGAGGCGGACGCTCAGGGCATGCCTGGTCAGCCGCTCGGTGATGGGCGAGCGGCAGACATTGCCGGTACTGACGTGGAGGATGCGGAAGGTGTTGCCGGTGTATGCGGTCTCCGCTATGCCACGCCCCTCAGGGGCGGTCAATTGGCCACCTCGAGGTCGGGTACCACCTTGCGGAGCTCCTCCGCGTCGAGGGCGCCGGCCCGCAGCAGCACCGGGACCTTGCCGGTGACGTCGACGATCGAGGAGGGGACGTTGCCGGGTGTCGGGCCGCCGTCGAGGTAGACGGAGACGGAGTCCCCGAGCATCTCCTGGGCGGCGTCGCAGTCCTCGGGGGCCGGGTGTCCCGTGAGATTGGCGCTGGAGACGGCCATCGGGCCGACCTCGGTGAGCAGCTCGATGGCGACAGGGTGCAGCGGCATCCGGATGGCCACGGTGCCCCGGGTGTCGCCCAGGTCCCACTGGAGGGACGGCTGGTGCCTGGCGACCAGGGTGAGGGCGCCGGGCCAGAACGCGTCGACCAGTTCCCAGGCCTGTTCGGAGAAGTCGGTGACCAGGCCGTGCAGGGTGTTCGGGGAGCCGATCAGGACAGGGGTGGGCATATTGCGCCCGCGGCCCTTGGCCTCCAGCAGATCGGCGACGGCCTCGGATCCGAAGGCGTCCGCACCGATCCCGTACACGGTGTCGGTGGGCAGCACGACCAGCTCACCGCGGCGTACCGCCGACGCGGCCTCACGCAGACCCGTCGCACGATCCGTCGCGTCGTTGCAGTCGTATCGCCGAGCCATTTAACGGGCCTCCTCGTGCACGTACACGGTCTGGATGATCAAGGCGGAAGGGAGGGCGGGGGCGGTCACGGCATGGCCTTGCGGGCCGTCGCGAAGCGGGGGCGCTTGTTCAGGTCGGGGTGGTCGGCGGCGTCCGCCCAGCCGGACTCCTCGCTGAAGATCCACGGGACCTGTCCGCCCTGGGTGTCCGCGTGCTCGACGACGACCAGGCCGCCGGGGCGCAGCAGCCGGTGGGCGGTGCGTTCGATGCCGCGGATCGTGTCGAGGCCGTCCTCGCCGGAGAAGAGGGCCATCTCCGGATCGTGGTCGCGGGCCTCGGGGGCGACGTACTCCCACTCGGTCAGCGGGATGTACGGCGGGTTGGAGATGACCAGGTCGACCTGGCCGTCGAGCTCGGGAAGGGCCGTGAGGGCGTTTCCCTGGTGCACGGTGACCCTGGACCCGTCGGCGTTCTTCCGCGTCCAGGTGAGGGCGTCCTCGGACAGCTCGACGGCGTGCACGCGCGAGCGGGGCACCTCCTGCGCCATGGCGAGCGCGATGGCGCCCGAACCGGAGCACAGGTCGACGATGAGCGGTTCGACGACGTCCATCGCCCGTACGGCGTCTATGGCCCAGCCGACGACCGACTCGGTCTCCGGGCGCGGTACGAAGACCCCGGGCCCGACCTGGAGCTCCAGATACCGGAAGAAGGCACGTCCGGTGATGTGCTGGAGCGGCTCCCTGGCCTCGCGGCGGGCCACGGCTTCCCAGTATCGGGCGTCGAAGTCCGTGTCCTTGACGTTGTGCAGCTCTCCCCGCTTGACGCTGTGCACGTAAGCGGCGAGCTCCTCCGCGTCGAAGCGCGGTGAGGGCACGCCCGCGTCGGCCAGCCGCTGGGTGGCCTGGGCCACCTCGGCGAGCAGCAGGCTGCGGGGGCCGGGCCCGCGGCGGAGCCGCTGAGGGTCGCTGGGCCCCCCAGAATGTGGCTGCACGCTGGTTCCTCCGGACTGCGGTTGTGGTTACTGGGCGGCGGCGAGCTTCGCGGCGGAATCCGCGTCGACGCACGCCTGGATGACGGCGTCCAGCTCTCCGTCGAGGACCTGGTCCAAGTTGTACGCCTTGAAACCGACGCGGTGGTCCGAGATCCGGTTTTCCGGGAAGTTGTAGGTCCGGATCTTCTCGGACCTGTCGACGGTACGGACCTGGCTGCGCCGGACGTCGGCGGCCTCCTTCTCCGCCTCCTCCTGGGCGGCCGCGAGCAGCCGCGAGCGCAGGATACGCATGGCCTGCTCCTTGTTCTGGAGCTGGCTCTTCTCGTTCTGGCAGGAGGCGACGACACCGGTCGGCAGATGGGTGATGCGGACGGCGGAGTCGGTCGTGTTGACGGACTGGCCGCCGGGGCCCGAGGAGCGGTAGACGTCGATGCGCAGATCGTTGGCGTGGATCTCGACGTCGACCTCTTCGGCCTCGGGTGTCACCAGGACTCCGGCGGCCGAGGTGTGGATGCGGCCCTGGGACTCGGTGGAGGGCACGCGCTGCACCCGGTGCACCCCGCCCTCGTACTTCAGCCGGGCCCAGACGCCCTGTCCCGGCTCGGTGGCCCCGTTGCCGCCCTTGGTCTTCACCGCGACCTGGACGTCCTTGTAGCCGCCGAGCTCGGACTCGGTGGCGTCGATGATCTCGGTCTTCCAGCCGACGCGCTCGGCGTACCGCAGGTACATGCGCAGCAGGTCACCGGCGAAGAGCGCGGACTCGTCGCCGCCCGCGCCCGCCTTGACCTCAAGGATGACGTCCTTGTCGTCGCTGGGGTCGCGCGGTACGAGCAGCAGGCGGAGCTTCTCGGTGAGCTCTTCGCGCTGCTTCTCCAGAACCTTGACCTCGGCGACGAAGTCGGGATCGTCGGCCGCGAACTCGCGGGCCGTCCCGATGTCGTCGCCGGTCTGCTTCCAGGAGCGGTACGTACCGACGATCGGCGTCAGCTCGGCATATCGCTTGTTGAGCTTGCGCGCGTTCGCCTGGTCCGCGTGGACCGACGGGTCGGCGAGCTTCTTCTCCAGATCGGCGTGCTCGCCGATCAGTTCCTCGACCGCCTCGAACATCGGTGGCTCCTGGGTTCGTACGAAGGTGCTTCGGGACGCCAAAGCGCCGGTCTCGACGTCCCGGAGCGGGACACCGAGAACCGGCGCGGACTGCTCGCTACTTCTTGGCGGCGGCCTTGCCGAAGCGGGCCTCGAAGCGGGCCACGCGGCCACCGGTGTCGAGGATCTTCTGCTTGCCCGTGTAGAACGGGTGGCACTCGGAGCACAGGTCGGCACGGATGCTGCCGCTCTCGATGGTGCTCCGGGTGGTGAACGACGCACCGCAGGTGCAGCTGACCTGGGTCTCGACGTACGCGGGGTGGATGTCGCGCTTCAAGGTGGCTCCTAGTTTCGGGAGGGCACCGGGTCGTCAGCGCGGATTGCGCGTACGTGAACCGGGGCCGACGTACCAGTCTGCCAGGACCGGCCGTATCTCCCAAAACCGGGGGGCGGGCGGAAGTATTCCGGGGGCGCGTCCGTAGCTAACCGCCCTTGATCACGCCCTGTGCGTCGCCCTTGTCGCCCGCGGAGTCCTTGGTGGCGGAGGCGGGGATCGGCTTGTCGTGCCTGAGGGCCGTCCAGACCTGCTGGGAGCCCTTCTGGAGGGGCAGGACGCGGTTCGGGTCGGCGGGGTCGTAGCGCACCGGGAGCGTGATCGTCCTGACGTCGCCGGTGCCGAGGTCCTTGAGGCCGCCGGCGAAGCCGATCAGTTCGTTGACCGTGTCGAGCTGGGAGTCGGGGGTGATCGCGCGGGTGGCGGTGTCGGCGACGTCGTACAGCTTCTTGGGGCTGCTGAAGACGCCGATGTCCTTGACCTGGTTGATCAGCGCCTTGATGAAGGCCTGCTGGAGCTGGATCCGGCCGAGGTCGCTGCCGTCGCCGATGCTCTTGCGGGTCCTGACGAGGCCGAGGGCCTGCTCACCGTCGAGGGTGTGGGTACCGGGCGCGAGCTTCAGATGGCTCTTGGCGTCGTTGATGGGCCGGGTGGTGGTGATCTTGACGCCGCCGAGCTCGTCTATGAGCTTCTTGAAGCCGGTGAAGTCGACCTCGATGAAGTGGTCCATGCGGATGCCGGACATCTTCTCGGCGGTCTTCACCGCGCAGGCGGGCCCGCCGAGCTCGTACGCCGAGTTGAACATGGCGAGCTGCGCGCCGGGGACGGCCTTGCCCTTGGAATCGGTGCATTCGGGGCGTTCGACCAGGGTGTCGCGCGGTATGGAGACGACGCTGGCCTTCTTATGGCCCTTGTAGACATGGACGATCATGGCCGTGTCCGAGCGGGCGCCGCTGATGCGCCGGCCATACTCGCGGTTCGCGCCGGAGCGGGAGTCCGAGCCGAGCACCAGGATGTCCTGGGAGCCGTTGTCGATATTGACGGGGCGGTCCCTGCCCAGCTGGGCGTTGATGTCGATGCCCCGGAGGTTGCCGTCGAGCTTGAGATACGCGAAGCCGATTCCGGATCCCCCGATGGCGACCAGGGCCGCCGCCGACCAGGCGACGACGGTGGTGGCCGTACGCCGGCGCTTGCCGCCGCCGCGTATTCGGGTGCCGCTCCGCTCGGTCATGGTCTCCCTCTGTCCGTGGCTCCGGTCCCGCTCCCCCCAGGGGTGGTGATCAGGCGCGTCGTGGGTCACTCGAACGGACGGTGGAGCACCCCAGAAGGGTTTCACAACGCGCTGTGTTCCGCGCGGGGGGCGGGTCAGGGGCGGGACGGGCGCGGACAACGGAAAACCGCCCCGTCACCAAGGCGGCGGGGCGGTTTTCCGTGCGGCGTCAGGGCTGGTCAGTCGTTGTTGCCGTTGCCCGGCCCGGGCGTCGTCTTCTGGATCTGGAGCAGGAACTCCGCGTTCGACTTCGTCTGCTTCATCTTGTCCAGGAGCAGCTCGATCGCCTGCTGCTGGTCGAGCGCGTGCAGCACCCGGCGCAGCTTCCAGACGACGGCGAGCTCGTCGCTGCCGAGCAGGATCTCTTCCTTACGGGTGCTGGACGCGTCCACGTCCACCGCCGGGAAGATGCGCTTGTCCGAGAGCTTCCTGTCGAGCTTGAGCTCCATGTTGCCGGTGCCCTTGAACTCCTCGAAGATCACCTCGTCCATGCGCGAGCCGGTCTCGACCAGCGCGGTGGCCAGGATGGTCAGCGAGCCGCCGTCCTCGATGTTGCGCGCCGCACCGAAGAAGCGCTTCGGCGGGTAGAGCGCGGTCGAGTCGACACCACCGGACAGGATGCGTCCCGAGGCGGGCGCGGCGAGGTTGTACGCACGGCCCAGACGGGTGATGGAGTCCAGCAGGACGACCACGTCGTGACCCAGCTCGACGAGGCGCTTGGCGCGCTCGATGGCCAGCTCGGCGACGGTGGTGTGGTCCTCGGCCGGGCGGTCGAAGGTCGAGGAGATGACCTCGCCCTTGACCGACCGCTGCATGTCGGTGACCTCTTCGGGCCGCTCGTCGACGAGGACGACCATCAGGTGGCACTCGGGGCTGTTGACCGTGATCGCGTTGGCGATGGCCTGCAGGATCATGGTCTTACCGGTCTTCGGCGGGGCCACGATCAGACCGCGCTGGCCCTTGCCGATCGGTGCGACGAGGTCGATGATCCGCGTCGTCAGCACACCCGGGTCGGTCTCCAGACGGAGCCGGTCCTGCGGGTAGAGCGGGGTCAGCTTCTGGAACTCCGGGCGGCCGCGGCCGGTTTCGGGCGCCATGCCGTTGACGGAGTCGAGGCGGACCAGCGCGTTGAACTTCTCGCGGCGCTCGCCTTCCTTGGGCTGGCGCACCGCGCCGGTGGTGTGGTCACCCTTGCGCAGGCCGTTCTTGCGGACCTGGGCGAGCGAGACGTACACGTCGTTCGGACCGGGCAGGTAGCCGGAGGTCCTGATGAACGCGTAGTTGTCGAGGATGTCGAGGATGCCCGCGACGGGGATCAGCACGTCGTCGTCGGCGACCGTCGGCTCGCCGGGGCCGAACTCGTCGCGCCCGCGGCGGCCTCGGCGGTCGCGGTAGCGTCCGCGCCGGCCGCGCCGGCCGCCCGCCTCGTCGTCGAAGTCGTCCTGCGGGCCGTTGTTCTGGGGGATGCTCTGGCTGCTGCTGCCGCCGCGGTTGTCGCGCTGCTGGCGCTGGCCGCCGCTCTGCTGCTGGCCGCCCTGGCCGCCCTGCTGCTCGTCGCTCTTGCCGCGACGGTCGCGCTGCCGGTCACGGCGGTCGCCGCGGTCACGGTCGCCGCGCTCGCCCCGCTGGCCGCGGTCCTGGCGGTCGCCGCGCCGGCCGTCGGTGTCGGTCTGGGCGGAGCCCGCGCCGGACGCGGACACGGCGGCCTCGGCCTTGGCGTCGGGCTGGGCCTCGACCTTGACGTCGGCCTGGGCCTCGGTCCTGGTCTCCGCCTTGGTGTCGGGGCTGCCCGCCTGCGCGGTGGCCCTGCGACGGCGACGCTCGCCCGCGGGCTGGTCGTCGCTGGCCGGCTGACCGGGGATGTCGATCTGCTGGGCCACGGCCTTCTCGGCCTTGTCGGTCTTCTCCGCGGCGGCCGTGTCACCCGTACGGGCCTTGGAGGTCGCGCGGCGCTTCGGCTTGGTCTCGGCGTCGGTGCTGCCGGCCTCGGCGCTCTTGGGCGCGGACGAGGCTCCGGCCTGCGTCTCCTTGATGACCTCGATCAGCTGGCTCTTGCGCATCCGCGCGGTGCCCCTGATGCCGAGGCCGGACGCGACCTGCTGCAGTTCGGCCAGGACCATGCCGTCAAGGCCGGTGCCGGAGCGGCGGCGCCGTGCGGTGGTGCCGGAGGCAGCACCTGCGGCGGGCGCGGTGGCGTCGACACTGTTGTCGGCAGTCACGCCCATCAGATCGGTGGTGTCGCTCACGAAGGGTCCTTCCCTGGAGCGGACGTCGGCCTTCTGGCTCGGCGACCGGTTGTGCTGTCCGACTGCGGTCCCATCTTGTGGACCGTGCCGGGGCGGTGGTCCCGCCGGGTATGGCGGAGAAACATGCGTACGTGCAATGGGTCCGGCCCGAGGTCCCCCTGCTCGGCCCACCGCTGGGAAAAACGGGGGGGTGTCGTGCCGGTTTCCGGTGCGTGCTCAAAACTGCTCAGGCAGGCTGCTCAGGCAGTTGGGGAGGCTCCCGGAAGAAGGGTGGTCCCGAATCGGGACACGAAGCACCGCGCCACAAAGACGTCGGTTGCAGACTTGAGGTTAACACTACCGGCTCCAACAAACATTCCCCCTCTCACTCACCGGCAATCTCCTGTCACGACGAGCCGAGCGGCAGAACACTCGCACCCGCGCCGTCGAGGGAGAGCCGGTAGGCCGCCCATCCCTCCCCCACCAGCCGTGCGACCTTGTCGGCCGCACCGTCCTCGACCAGCGCGAGCACCGTGGGGCCCGCGCCGGAGATGACCGCGGGGACGCCGTCCGCGCGCAGTCGGTTGACCAGGGCGAGGCTCTGCGGCATCGCCGGGGACCGGTACTCCTGGTGGATCCGGTCCTCGGTGGCCGGCAGCAGCAGCTCGGGGCGCCTGGTCAGCGCCTCGACGAGCAGGGCCGCACGGCCGGCGTTGACCGCCGCGTCCACATGGGGGACGGTGCGCGGCAGCAGGCCGCGGGCCGTTTCCGTGAGGACCGGTTCACCGGGGACGAAAACCACCGGAACGATGGAATCGACGGGGTCCATCCTGATCGCGCGCGCCGCTCCCCCGTCCATCCAGGCCAGCGTGAAGCCGCCGAGCAGACAGGCGGCGACATTGTCGGGGTGGCCCTCGATCTCGGTGGCCAGTTCCAGCACGGCCGCGTCGTCGAGCCTGGCATCCCCGCCTATGGTCACCGCGCGGGCGGCGACGATCCCGGCGCAGATGGCCGCCGAGGAGGAGCCCAGACCGCGGCCGTGCGGGATGCGGTTGGCGCAGACGACCTCCAGGCCGCGCGGCTGTCCGCCGAGCAGGTCGAAGGCCGTGCGCAGGGAGCGTACGAGCAGATGGTTCTCGTCGCGGGGGAGCGTGTCGGAGCCCTCACCCGCGATGTCGACATGGAGGCCGGAGTCGGCCACGCGGACGACCACGTCGTCGTAGAGCCCCAGCGACAGACCGAAGGCATCGAAGCCCGGGCCGAGATTGGCGCTGGTGGCGGGGGTGCGCACCCGTACGGCGGCGGCGCGGAACGCGGGACCGGCCATCGCTCTGACGACTCTCCTTGTGACGGCGAGATGTGCTGACTGCGAGATGTTCGGGGAGGTGGCGAACACCCGGGGGGCCACGGGGGCGACAACACCGCGGCATGTGCGGCGGGGCGGGTGAGGTACAGCCTATCGAAGGAAGGTTCTGTGGCGACATAGGGCGCACAGGAGGCGCACGATGCGTGTCGCATGCCTTGCTGTGCGCCTATGTCGGCCTTGCCGTGCTTCGCCCCGTGGTGCCCGGGGCCGGGGGCCTGGTCCCGGGCCCCGCGCGGGGCCCGGGACGGGTGCGTCAGTTCAGGCCGAGACGCTCCGCGGCCTGGACCGCGTCGACGGGGACGGTGACCGGCTGGGGCGCTCCCGCGACCGCCCAGTCCGGGTCCTTGAGTCCGTTGCCGGTGACCGTGCAGACGATGCGCTGGCCGGGGTCGACCTTGCCCTCCTCGGCGGCCTTGAGCAGGCCGGCCACGGAGGCGGCCGAGGCGGGCTCGACAAAAACGCCCTCCTGGGAGGCCAACAGGCGGTAGGCGGAGAGGATCTGCCGGTCCGTCACCTCGTCGATGAAGCCGCCGGACTCGTCACGGGCCGCCAGTGCGAACTGCCAGGACGCCGGGTTGCCGATCCGGATCGCGGTGGCGACGGTGTGCGGGTCCTTGACGACCTCGCCGCGCACGATGGGCGCGGAGCCGGAGGCCTGGAAGCCCCACATGCGCGGGGTGCCGGCCGCGGGGCCGTCGGCGGCGTACTCGGTGTACCCCTTCCAGTACGCCGTGATGTTGCCGGCGTTCCCGACCGGCAGCACATGGATGTCCGGGGCGTCACCCAGCGCGTCCACGATCTCGAAGGCGGCGGTCTTCTGGCCCTCGATCCTGACCGGATTGACGGAATTGACCAGCGCCACCGGGTAGTTGTCGGCCAGCGAGCGGGCCAGCGTCAGGCAGTCGTCGAAGTTGCCCTCGACCTGGAGGATGCGCGCGCCGTGGACCAGGGCCTGGCCCATCTTGCCGAGCGCGATCTTGCCCTGGGGCACCAGTACGGCGCAGACCATCCCGGCCCGTACCGCGTAGGCGGCCGCCGAGGCGGAGGTGTTGCCGGTGGAGGCGCAGATGACCGCCTGGGCACCCTCCTCCTTGGCCCGGCTGATGGCCATGGTCATGCCGCGGTCCTTGAAGGAGCCGGTCGGGTTGGCGCCCTCGACCTTGAGATGCACCTCACAGCCCGTTCGCTCGGACAGCACCTGCGCGGGTACGAGCGGCGTACCGCCCTCGCGGAGCGTGACGACCGGCGTCGTGTCCGTCACCGGGAGGCGGTCCCGGTACTCCTCGATGATGCCGCGCCACTGGTGGGTGCCATTGCTGGTCATGGGTTCCCTTACTCCCCTTCAACACGCATGATGCTGGCGACACCGCGCACGGTGTCGAGCTTGCGCAGCGCTTCGACGGTCCCGGAGAGGGCGGAGTCGAGCGCGCGGTGGGTGACGACGACGAGGGAGGCCTCGCCGTCCTTTCCCTTCTGGCGGACCGTGTCGATGGACACGCCGTGCTCGGCGAAGACCGTCGCGACCTGGGCGAGCACACCCGGCTTGTCAGCCACGTCGAGGCTGATGTGATAGCGCGTCACGACCTCGCCCATGGGGCTCACGGGCAGCTGGGTGTACGCGGACTCACCGGGCCCCGTGGCCTCGTTGAGCCGGTTGCGGCAGACGGCGACCAGGTCGCCGAGGACGGCGGAGGCGGTCGGCGCGCCGCCCGCGCCGGGACCGTAGAACATCAGCTGTCCGGCCGCCTCGGCCTCGACGAAGACCGCGTTGTACGCCTCCCGCACGGAGGCGAGCGGATGGCTGAGCGGAATCATCGCCGGGTGGACGCGCGCGGTGACGGACCGGCCGTCGGCGGCGCGCTCGCAGATGGCGAGGAGCTTGACGGTGCAGCCCATGCGCTGGGCGGAGGCGAGGTCGGCGGAGGTGACCTCCGTGATGCCCTCGCGGTGTACGTCGTCGAGGCGTACGCGCGTGTGGAAGGCGATCCCGGCGAGGATGGCGGCCTTGGCGGCGGCGTCGAAGCCCTCGACGTCGGCGGTCGGGTCGGCCTCCGCGTACCCGAGGGCGGTGGCCTCGTCGAGCGCCTCGGAGTAGCCGGCTCCCGCGCTGTCCATCCGGTCGAGGATGAAGTTGGTCGTGCCGTTGACGATGCCGAGGACGCGGTTGACCTTGTCGCCGGCGAGGGACTCGCGCAGCGGCCGGATCAGCGGGATGGCGCCGGCGACCGCGGCCTCGAAGTAGAGGTCCCTGCCGTGCTGCGCGGCGGCCTCGTAGAGGGTCGCGCCGTCCTCGGCGAGCAGCGCCTTGTTGGCGGAGACCACGGAGGCGCCGTGCTCGAAGGCGGCGGTGATGAGGGCGCGGGCGGGCTCGATCCCGCCGATGACCTCGACGACCACGTCGATGTCGCCGCGTTTGACGAGGGCGGTGGCATCGGTGGTGACCAGGGCGGGGTCGATGCCCGCACGCACCCGGGAAGGGCGCCGGACGGCGACCCCGGCCAGTTCCACCGGGGCGCCGATCCGTGCGGCGAGGTCGTCGGCGTGCGTCGTCATGATGCGCGCCACCTCTGAGCCGACCACACCACAGCCCAGCAGCGCCACCTTCAGCGGACGCGTACGCATCATCCGACCTACGCCTTTCATAGACCACAGCCCTTGAAGCCTGAGTGCCAACCAGTCTCACTCACCGGACGGGAGTTTCTGCCCTTCGTCCAGAATTCGAGACATGTATTTCACTGACCGACATCGAGACGCAGCAGATCTTCCTCCGTCTCGCGCCGGACGATGACGCGCGCCGCACCGTCCCTGACCGCCACGACGGGCGGCCGGAGCGCGTGGTTGTAGTTGCTCGCCATCGAGCGGCAGTACGCGCCGGTGGCGGGGACGGCGATCAGGTCGCCGGGCGCCAGGTCGGCGGGCAGGAACGCGTCGCGTACGACGATGTCGCCGCTCTCGCAGTGCTTGCCGACGACGCGCGACAGCATCGGCTCGGCGTCGGAGCGGCGCGAGACGAGCGCCACGCTGTACTCGGCGTCGTACAGGGCCGTACGGATGTTGTCGGACATGCCGCCATCCACACTGACATACGTGCGCAGCCCTTCGAGCGGCTTGATGGTGCCGACCTCGTACAGGGTGAAGGCCGTGGGACCGACGATCGCGCGGCCCGGCTCGACGGAGATGCGGGGGGTGCTGAGTCCCGCCGCCTCACACTCACGGGTGACGATGTCGCTGAGCGCCTTGGCGATGTCGTGCGGCTCGCTCGGGTCGTCCTCGGAGGTGTACGCGATACCGAGGCCGCCGCCGAGGTCGATCTCGGGCAGCTCGACGCCGTGCTCGTCGCGGACCTCGGCGAGCAGCTGCACGACGCGGCGGGCGGAGACCTCGAAGCCGGCCATGTCGAAGATCTGCGAGCCGATGTGCGAGTGGATGCCGATCAGCTCGATCCCGTCGAGCCCGAGGGCCCTTCTGACGGCCTCGGCGGC
Source organism: Streptomyces sp. NPDC058198 (assembly GCF_042882605.1). Taxonomy (NCBI): domain Bacteria; kingdom Bacillati; phylum Actinomycetota; class Actinomycetes; order Kitasatosporales; family Streptomycetaceae; genus Streptomyces; species Streptomyces sp. NPDC058198. Next base: position 481,312 of record NZ_JBHVVP010000003.1, on the reverse strand, counting down.
CTGTCCGCCGGCGAGCGCGATCCCGAACTTCTGGTCCTCGTGCGCCGTGGCGATGAATTCGTGCGTATGGGCCTCGACGCCGACGGTGACCCGGATCTGGACGCGCTGGCGCTTGCCGAGGCTCCGCGCGATATGCGCTACCTGCACGATCTCCTGGAAGGAGTCGAGGACGATACGGCCGACCCCGACGGACACGGCCCGCTCGATCTCCTGGGCGGACTTGTTGTTCCCGTGGAAGGCGATGCGCTCGGCGGGCATTCCGGCGGCCAGCGCGGTGGCGAGTTCGCCCCCGGAGCACACATCGAGGTTGAGGCCCTCTTCGTGCAGCCAGCGGACGACGGCCCGGGAGAGGAACGCCTTGCCCGCGTAGAACACGTCCGCGTCCTTGCCGAAGGCATCGGACCAGGCGCGGCAGCGGGCGCGGAAGTCGGTCTCGTCGAGGAAGTACGCCGGGGTGCCGAACTCCTCGGCCAGCCGGGTCACTTCGATCCCCCCGACGGTCGCCACACCCTCCTCGTTCCGGCGGACCGTACGCGACCAGACCTTCTCGTCCAGCGCGTTGAGATCGGCGGCCGGGGCGGTGTAGTGCCCCTCGGTGATGACATCCGCGTGGCGGGGGCCTGCGGGGTGTGCGGAACGGCTCATCTCGTGGCTCTCTTGGCTTTCTCAGAGGTGTTCGGGGGCATCGATGCCGAGCAGGGACAGGCCACCGGCCAGCACAGCCCCGGCGGCTTCGGCGAGCGCGAGCCGGGAGCTGTGGGCGGCCGAGGGTTTCTCGTCGCCGAACGGCAGCGGGTGGCTGGTCTCCTGGAAGCGCAGGAACGCCTCCGCGGTGTGTTCGAGATGGCGGGCGAGCCGGTCGGGCGCGCGCAGCCGGGCGGCGGCTTCCAGGACGGCGGGGTGGTCGCCGAGGGCGGTGAGGAGGGCCGGTGCCTCGTCCGGGTCGGCGGATTGCGCGTATCCGGGGGTGATGTCCAGTTGTACGGCGTTGCGCGCGAGGGCGCGCGTGCGGGCGTACGCGTAGCGCACGCGGAACAGGGGATTGCTCTCGCGCTGTACGAGCAGATCCGCGCCGAGCCGCGGCCGGTCGTGGGCGGCGGGCCGCAGCAGCCCCCAGCGGGCGGCGTCGGGGCCGAGCCGGGCGAAGGGGTCGTCGGCGGCCGGTGCGGGCACGACCCGCAGTTCCTCCGCGGCGCCCGGTACGACCGCTGCCTCGGCGCCCTGCGAACGGAGCAGCGCGACGACCGTGCGGGTCCAGAGCGCGGCCCGCGGTTCCTCGGCGGGCGCGAGCGCCACGGCCGTACCGGCGAGTGCGTCGCCGTGTCCGTATCGGGGACCGGCGCGCAGCACCGTACGGACCAGTCCGGCGCGGCTGTCGCGGCCCAGGGTGAAGTTCAGGAAGCCCGGTCCTGTGATCTCGATCCGGACGATGGACCGGCCGACGGACCGGCCGATGCCCTCGCCGATGTCTTGGGCCGGGCCGCCGCTCGGTCCGGAGCTCAGAATGCGGGCGCGCAGGATCTCGGCGATCTCGCGGGGCGGGCGTCCCGCGGGGCCCGCCAGCCGCAGCGCGACATTGGTGGCGTAGTCACCGCTGCCGCCGGGGCGGGGCCGCTCGACCGTGACCCGCTCGGGCACGGGCCCCGGCAGGGCATCGTCCTCGACCGCGCGGCACACGGCGTGCAGCACGGTTCGGGAGAGTTCTGCGGGGGTCACGGGACCAGCGTATGGGAGGAGGGTGGCCTCTTCGCGAACCGGTTTCGCGATGCGGTCAGCCCCGTGTGCTCCTCGCCCGCCCGGCGCCGTACCTGCCGTCCACGGACGGCGGGCCCTCCGCTCTGAGCCGCCGGACCAGCCGGATCAGCTCCGCGGGCTCGAAGGGCTTGGCGAGAAAGGCGTCCACTCCCGCGCCGAGGCCGGAATCCACTTCGTACTGCGTACAGGCGCTGATGATCGCGACCGGCAGCCCGCTGGTGCGCGGGTCGGCGCGCAGCCGCGCCGCGGTGCGCAGCCCGTCCAGGCGGGGCATGACCACATCGAGAGTGACGACATCGGGCCGGACCTCGTGCACCACGTCCAGGCACTCGGCACCATCGGCCGCGGTCACGACCTCGAAGCCCTCAAGCTCGAGATTGACCCTGATCAGCTGCCTGATGACCCTGTTGTCGTCGACAACGAGCACCCGGCCGGACTCGCCCGACACCATTCGAGAGTAGGTCCGATCCCGGGGCCGCGTCCGGCTTTTGGCCACTTCCGCGCGGTGCGGGTGACGCGTTCCGCGCGGTGCGGGCGACGCGGGCGCGGGGCCCGGCCGCCCGCACGGTCAGGCACCGGTGACGGGCGGCCGTCGAGCCGCCGGAGAGAACCGGAGGGGGCGCCTCCGGCGTGTCAGTACGACGGACGGCGGCGGAGAGCCGGATCGCTGAGGGACGGCGGGGCGTATCCGGCATCGCGGGCCGAGAGGTTGGTGCCCGGCGGGACGATCTTGTCGATCCGGTCCAGTACGTCCCCGCTCAGCCTGATCTCGCCGGCCCCGAGCTGGCTCTCCAGCTGCTCCATCGTGCGCGGCCCGATGATGGCGGAGGTGATCGCCGGGTGCTCCAGCACAAAGGCCAGCGCCAGCTGTACGAGGGTCAGCCCGGCCTCCTCGGCAAGCTGGGCCAGCGCCTCGGCGGCGTCGAGCTTGGCGGCGTTCTCCGGCGAGCCGATGTCGAAGCGGGCCGCCTGGTTGTCGGCGCGGCTGGAGGTGGGCTGCGCGGCGCCCTTGCGGTAGCGGCCGGACAGCCAGCCGCCGGCCAGCGGGCTCCAGGGGATCACCGCGAGACCGTAGCGCTGGGCCACGGGCAGCATCTCGCGTTCGATCCCGCGGGCCAGCAGGGAGTACGGCGGCTGTTCGGAGACGACGCGCTCCCGGCCGCGGCGCTCGGCGGTCCACTGGCCCTCGACGATCTCGGAGGGCTCGAAGGTGGAGGTGCCGATATAGCGGATCTTGCCCTGGTGGACGAGGTCGGACAGGGCGCCGAGGGTCTCGTCGAAATCGGTGCCGGGCTCGGGCCGGTGGACCTGGTAGAGATCGATCCAGTCGGTGCCGAGACGGCGCAGGCTGTTCTCCACCTCGCGGATGATCCAGCGGCGCGAGTTGCCTCGCTGGTTGGGGTCGTCGCCGAGGCTGCCGTGGAACTTGGTGGCGAGCACCACGTTGTCACGGCGCCCGCCGGCCAGCGCCTTGCCGACGATCGTCTCCGACTCACCGGCCGAGTAGACATCGGCGGTATCGACGAAATTGATGCCCGAGTCCAGGGCGCGGTGGATGATACGGACGCTGTCGTCGTGATCCGGGTTTCCCCTCGGCCCGAACATCATGGTGCCCAGACACAGCGGGCTGTCCCTGACGCCGGTACGTCCGAAGGGGCGGTACTCCGTCATCGTGCGCTCCCGTTGACGAGTCGGTCGGTCTGCGACGCGGAGAGGTCGGTCTCCGGCAAAAACATTACGCCCCCGCTTCCCGGCCGGCAGCGGACGCGAGCACCGGCGCCAGGCCGATACCGAGGGAGCCCTCGCCGCGCTCGACCGGGTCGAACAGCCGGTTGGCGGGGCGCGGCAGTCCGTAGTGCGCGCGCAGGGTCGCGCCGGTGTACTCGGTACGGAACAGCCCGCGCTCCTGGAGGATCGGCACCACCCGGTCCACGAAGACCGCGAGCCCCGAGGGGAGCACGGCGGGCATGATGTTGAAGCCGTCCGCGGCGCCCCGGTCGTACCAGTGCTCGATGGTGTCGGCCACCTGGACCGCCGTACCCGCGAAGGTACGGTGCCCCCGGCCGCCGCCGAGCCGGCCGATGAGCTGACGTACCGTCAGATGTTCGCGCCTGGCCAGCTCCACGATCAGGGTGTAGCGGCTCTTCGCGCCTTCGATCTGGTCCTCGGTGGGGATGTCCCGCGGCAGCTCCTCGTCGAGATCCAGTTCGTCCGGCGGGATCCTGAGCTGTCTGGCCAGCTGGCGCTTCGCGTACTCGGGCACGATGAGCCGCTCCAGTTCGGCGTCCAGCTCCCGTGCCTCCTCCTCGGTGTCCCCGATGACGGGCACGATGCCGGGCAGGATCTTGACGCCGTCGGGATCGCGTCCGACGGCCGCGGCGCGCTGTTTGACGTCCTTGTAGAAGGCGATGCCCTCTTCCAGGGTCTGCTGGGCGGTGAACACCGCCTCCGCGTACCGGGCGGCGAAGTCCTTGCCGTCCTCGCTGGAGCCGGCCTGGACGAGCAGCGGATAGCCCTGCGGGGAGCGCTGGACGTTCAGCGCTCCTTCCACCCGGAAGTACGGACCGGTGTGGTCGATCGGGCGTACGCGCTCCGCCAGGGCGTGCACCCCGCGCTCCTTGTCGGCCACGACCGCGTCGTCCGCCCAGCTGTCCCAGAGCTTGGTGGACACCTCGACGAACTCGGCGGCCCGTTCGTACCGTTCGCGGTGCAGCGGCGTGTCGTCCAGACCGAAGTTGCGCGCCGCGTCGGCGCCGGCCGTGGTGACGATGTTCCAGCCGGCGCGGCCGTCCGACACATGGTCGAGCGAGGCGAACCGGCGGGCGAGGTTGTAGGGCTCGTTGTAGCTGGTGGAGGCGGTGGCGATGAGGCCGATCCTGCTGGTCGCGCCGGCCAGCGCGGTCAGCAGGACGGTGGGCTCCAGCCGGCCGGCGGGCCGCCGGCCGGGATCGCCCAGCTGGACCGGGCTGTCCGCGAGGAACAGCGAGTCGAGCTTGCCGCGCTCCGCGATGCGGGCCAGGTTCTTGTAGTGCTCGATGTCGGTGTTCGCGAACGGCTCGCTCTCGGGGAGCCGCCAGGCCGCCTCGTGGTGACCGACGGACATGAGGAACGCGTTGAGGTGCAGCTGCTTGCGGGCGGGGGTGCGGTCCGTGCTGGTGCGGTCCGTACTGGTGCGGTCCGTACTGGTGCGGTCAGTGCTCGGGGACATGAGCGGGCTTCTCCTCGGGGTGGGGACGGTCGGCGCGGTGGGGATCTTCTGCGCGGTGGGGATGCTCCGCCACGCCGAGCGCGGCGAGCAGCGTGTCGCGGTACTCCTGGAACCGGGGGTCGCGCCGGGTGCGCGGCGTCGGCAGGTCGACGGCGAGGTCCACGGAGATCCGGCCGTCCTCCAGGACCAGCACGCGGTCGGCGAGTTCGACCGCCTCGTCGACGTCATGGGTGACCAGCAGGACCGCGGGCCGGTGCCGCTCGTACAACTCGCGCAGCAGGCCGTGCATCTTGATCCGGGTGAGGGCGTCCAGCGCGCCGAACGGCTCATCGGCCAGCAGCAGTTCGGGGTCGCGTACGAGCGCGCGGGCCAGGGCGGCGCGCTGCTGCTCGCCGCCGGACAGCTCATGGGGCCAGGCCCGTTCGCGGCCCGCCAGACCGACCTCGGCCAGGGCGGTCAGCCCCCGCTCGCGGGCCCCGCGGCCCCGGATGCCGAGCGCCACGTTGTCCAGCACCCGCAGCCAGGGCAGCAGCCGGGAGTCCTGGAACGACAGCGAGACCCGTTCGGGGACATCGAGCCGGCCCGACCCCTCGACCTCGTGGTCAAGGCCGGCGAAGGCCCGCAGCAGGGTGGACTTGCCGGAGCCGCTGCGCCCCAGCAGAGCGGTGAACTCCCCCTCGGCCAGGGTGAGGTCGAGCTCCCGCAGTACGGTCCGGTCGCCGAACCGCCGTACCAGCCGGGTGGTACGGACCGCGGCCGGAGTCGCGGCCGAAGCCCCGGGCTCGGTGGCCGTCGCCGTCAGCCCGCCAGGGTGCGCCGCCATGACAGGACCCTCCTCTCGATCCCGCGCACCAGCGCGTCCGAGGCGTAACCGAAGATCCCGTAGGCCACCAGGCCCACGATGATGACGTCGGACTGGGCGTACTGCTGGGCCTGGAACATCATGTAGCCGATACCGCTGGTGGCGTTGATCTGCTCGACCACGATCAGACCCAGCCAGGACGAGGTGACGCCGAGCCGCAGCCCCACGAAGAAACCGGGCAGCGCGCCCGGCGCGACGACCTTGCGGATGAACTGCCACCTGCTCAGCCCGAGGACCTCGGCGAGTTCCACATACCGGCTGTCGATGCCGGTCAGCGAGGTGTGGGCGTTGATGTACATGTTCACCGCGACACCGAGCGCGATCACGGTGATCTTCATCTGTTCCCCGATGCCCAGCCACAGGATCAGCAGCGGGAGCAGCGCCAGGGAGGGGATCGCGCGCTTGATCTGGAGCGGGCCGTCGACGAGGTACTCCCCCGCGCGGCTCAGTCCCGCGACGACGGCGAGGGTCACGCCGGCCGCCACGCCGAACAGGAGCCCGAGCCCGGCGCGCTGGAGCGAGATGAGGACGTTGTCCTGGAGCCGGCCGTCGGCGATCAGATCCACCGCGGTGGCCACCACGGCGCCGGGGCCGGACAGGATGCGGGGGTCGAGGGCGCCGAGGGCGGAGGCCGCCCACCAGACGGCGACCAGCAGCGCCGGGCCCAGCAGCCGGCCGAAGGGGACGGACCGGCCGGGGCCGAGCCGCCTCCGGCCACGGCGGGCGGGCGCGGCGGCTTTCGCGGCGGACGCGGCGGCCTTCTCGGCGGACACGGCGGGACCGGGAGGATCGTGGGTGACCTCCGCCGGCTCCTGTGTCCGCTCTCGTAGAGGTACGGATGACAGCGCTTCGGTCATGACGCCTCACTCCTCCCGGTATGCGGCGGGTACGGCACCGGCCGCGAGGCCCTCGAACCGGCGGTCGAACAGGTCGGCGACATCGAGCTCCGGTACGAAGCCGCCCTCGGCCATCAGGTCGGCGGTCTCCTGTTCCCAGGCGACGGCCCTGTCCCAGCTCACCGGGAACCGCGGCGCGGCCAGCGAGTCGACGATGCGTTTGCCGTCCGCCGCGGTGACGCCCTGGTCCTTGACGTAGTAGGTGTCGATCCACCGGTCGGTGTGCTCCCAGGCCCACACCTGGCCCCGGGCCCAGAGCGGTACGAAGTCACGGACGGCCGCCGCCTTCGCGGGATCGTCGAGCACCTCCGTCGGCGACCAGAGGACCGAGAGCAGGTCCACGACGTCGGTACGGACCCCCTTGGCGCCGTCCTTGCCGTACTGGCTCAGGTACTTGGTGAGCGTCGGTTCGGCCAGCGGCGCCGCGTCGACCTGCCTGGACTGGAGGGCGGTGAGGAACTGGGTGCTGGGCAGCGGGACGAGTTCGACATCGCTGTTGCGCAGGCCGGCCTTCTTGAGGGCGCGCAGGACGACCACGCCCTGTGCCTGGCCCTGGGAGAAGGCGATCTTCTTGCCCCGGAAGTCCTCGACGCGGGCGATGGACGAGCCGGGCGCGGTCGCGAAGACGTACAACGGGTGGTTCCGCACCTGGACGGCGACGATCCTGGCTCCCACACCGATCGCCTTGGCCTGGATCGGCGGAATTCCCGCGTTGCCCGCCACATCGATCGAGTGCGCGCGGAATCCCTGGATGATATCGGGGCCCGCGCTCAGATTGGGCCACTGGGAGACCGTGAATCGCAATTCCTTGTCGATTCCGGAAGCGGCGAGCTGAAGGCGTGCGGTACGGAGGGCTATCGCCAGCTTCGTTCCTGGCGGCGGCGCACCGGAGGGCAATTTCCGGGCGGGCGCCGCACTGATCGTGGTTTTCGTTTCCTGGGCGCAGCCGGCGAGAGTCAGCAGCGCCCCGCCGGTGAGAGCGAGAAAGGAACGGCGGTCGGGGAATGTGTGGGGCGAGTGGGTGAGCATGGCGTCGGCATCCTGTTTTTCTTGACCGGTGACCGGTCAGATCGAGTGATATCCGCCGTCATGGAAGAGGAGCGGGCCGCGCCCGCCGTCGAGCCAGGAGTCCTCCACGCGGGCGATGACGATGCGGTGATCGCCGGCCGGTACGAGCCGCTCGACCCTGACGCGCAGCCGGCCGGCGACGTCGTCGAGCGCCGGTTCCCCGTCCGGCAGCCGCCGCCACCGGGTCGGCGCGGCGAACCGGTCGATGCCGCTGGTGGCGAACCGCCGTGCCACCGGCTCCTGTTCCGCACTCAGGAAGTTGACGACGGCGGTCGAGGCCCGCTCGATGTGCGGCCAGGAGGAGGCGGTCGTCGCGATGCCGAAGGACACGAGCGGCGGGGTGAGGGAGAGGGAGGTGAGCGAGGTGGCGGTGAACCCCGCCGGCCCCTGGCCGGCGTCCACGGTGACCACGACGACCCCGGCGGGGTACTGGCGGAATATCTGTTTGAACCGCTCCGGGGCGATGCCCGTCGCGGGGTGCGAAGACACGGTGACAGTCAACGTCTCCCCCAAGGGAAAGTGAGCAGGGAAAGGGCAGGCGGGAAGGGCAGGCGGGGAGGGCCCGGAATACGCGGGATGACGCGGGACGGCCCGGAATGAAGGCGCTACGGCGCGTTGCGACGCGTTAGGGCGCGGAAGAAAGCGGGGTCGGCCGCTGACGGCCTGGAATTACTTCCCCGGACAGGAACGACAACAGAAAAGCCGGGCGGGAACACACGCCGGCACGGCCGCACGGCAGTAGCGCGCCGGGTCGGGCACGTACTGAGGAATCCGCTGCGGGCTTGTCATGGTTCCATCCTCGCGGCCGGAGTCCGGCCGGGTCAACAATGCAACTTTCTGAATTTAGTGGAATTCAGGGGCGGTCGGGACAACGGAGCCGGGGCGGGTCAGGACACGGCCGGCAGGGCGGGCCAGGGCCCCAGCGGATCGGTGTACAGGACGTCCAGCGCCACCGCGCCGCCCGCCGTGGCCAGCACCGAACCGGTGAAGCTGCTGGGTACGACAGCCCGTTCCGGGTCGTCGCAGACCCAGGAGCGTTCGGCCACCTCCGCCCGCAGATCGGCCAGACACCGCGGCAGTCTGCCCGTCCCGGGCTCGACGATCACCAGCACTTCGGGATCGAACATGTCCAGCAGCAGCGCCGCGGCCCGCCCGACGAGCCGCGCCCGCCGGCGGAACAGCGCCACCGCCCGTGACTCACCGCTCAGGGCGGCGTCCAGCAGCGCCTGGAACGAGGGGACGCGCAGCCCTTCCTCCGCCGCGCGCCGCACCATGGCCCGCTCGGAGACCTCGGCCTGGAGACAGCGGGGCTCGCCGCAGGGACAGGGTTCGGTTCCCGACCGGTTGACGCCGTCGCCGGGACCGACCGGCAGATGCGCCACGCTGCCCGCGCCGGAACGCGGACCCTGGTGGACGGCTCCGGCGGTGGCGAACGCGGCGTCCACGACCGCGCCGACGAACAGCAGCACCATGCTCGCGCGGGGCGTCGCCTCGCCGAACAGCTGCTCGGCACGGACCAACGCCCGGGAATGACCGTCCACATGGACCGGCAGCCCGGTGGCGGCGGCGAGGTACTCCCGTACCGCCACATCCCGCCAGCCGAGCAGCGGATGCTCGACGACCACCCCGGCCTCGGCGTCCACCCGGTGGCCGGTGGCCACACCCAGCGCGAGCACGGTCCGCCCCGCCGCACGGGCGGCCACCAGCCGCGGCAGCCGCGCGGCCAGCCCGCCCGGCACCCGGTCCGGGTCCGTACCGCGATGCGGCTCCCGGTCCTGGGCCACGACACGGCCGCGCAGATCCATCAGAGAGACGGTCGAGTGGCCGACGGCGATATGCGCTCCGGCCAGCAGATAGCGCCCGGTGTCGATCTCCACCGGAATATGGGGACGGCCCAGACCTCTCGGCCCGGTGGCCTCGGGAGCCTCCCGGATCAGCCCCCGGGCCAGCAGCTGCCCGGAGTGAGCGGTCACCGAGGCCGGCGACAGTCCGGTGAGCCGGGCGACCGTACTGCGGGCGACGGGCCCGTGATCGAGGATCGCGCGCAGCACCGCCCCCGTACCGAGGGCGCGACGGGCGGGTGCGGCGGCGCGGATGTCCGACCGGCGCAGGGGTGTGGGGCGGGCTTCGTACGACGGCGGTCTTTCCACGAATGCCTTCCAGGTCCTCGATGGCGGCGGGGACGACGGCGGGCGGACCGGTGGTTCAGCACCGGTGCGGCGGCAGACGTCTTCTCCCGTACGAGGGCGCCCTGGCGGAAATCGGCCGGCTCATCCGGCACCGGAGGCGGTGCGGCCGGATCAGCGGCGGACGTTCGGTCCGGGCGCCGTACTCTCGGACAGCGCTCAGGACCGGTGACACGCGGCGGAGCACACACGCTTCAGGTCGACATGACCTCGAGTCGTCAGGTGCGCGGATCGCTGCATGCCGCGCAACGTAACGGGCCGGGTGGAACGGGGTCAAACACCTGCCCGCATCATGGACACTCTCGGCATGGAGCAGAGCGAAGTCGTCCTCAGGGCCATCGGCATTCTCACGCAGTCTGCGGAGTGGATCCGCACCGCCAACCGGGGCGTGGACGCGAGAGTTGACGACGAGTCGGACGGGGAGCCGGCGGACAGGGACTCCGGGGAAGGGCAGATCGGCTCGTTGCTCGCCGAGGTCTTTCCCTCGTTCGAGGTGTCCCAGGACGCCACCCCGCTCGAAGCTGCGCACGCGGTGACCGAGGCGGCGCTGCCCGCCATCATGCAGCTGATCGGCGCCTTCACCTTCGTCTTCTCGGAACTCGCCGCCGCCCACGACACCGGCCGTACGGACGTCACCTCGGCGGACGTCCTGCGCGAACTGGCCCTGCGCATGTCCCGCCCGAACGACGTCACGTAGGTCCGGTCCCGTCCGGCGGATCTTCGCGGATCTTCGCGGATCAGCCCGCGGTCTCCGGCTGGACGGCGGCGAGGTAGGCGCGGATGGCGTCGCGGTTGCGGGCCAGGCAGTCGATGCGCTGCTGGATCCGTTCCGCCTCGCCGCGCAGCAGTGCCGCGGTCTCCGGGGTCAGGCATTCCGGGTGGAGATGGATCTCGTCCGGCTTGTTCAGGAAGGGCAGGATGGTGCGGATGATCTCGGTGGTGAGGCCGGAGTCGAGGAGTCCGCGGATCTGCTGGACACGATGGAGCGCCGATTCGTCGTAGCGGCGGTAGCCGTTCTCGGCCCGCCCGGGGTGCAGCAGGTCCTGCTCCTCGTAGTAGCGCAGCATCCGGGTGGGAACGCCGGTGCGCCGGGACAGTTCACCGATCTTCATGGCGCTGTGCTCCTCGGGGGCCTCCTGGCGGGTCGTACGACCACGCTTGCCTTCACATTGATGTGAAGGTTTCACCATGGTCGCATGTCTGCCACACCGACCGGGAAACTGCCGTTGTGGGGCCTGTTGGCCCTGTTCACGGCCGCGTTCACCGCCGTGATGACCGAGTTGCTCCCCGCCGGGCTGCTGCCGCCGATGGGCCGCAGCCTGCGGGTGTCCGAAGGCCGGGTCGGATTCCTCGTGACCGGCTACGCGGCCGCTTCCTTTCTCGCCGCGATCCCCCTCACCGCGGCGCTGCGTGGCCTGCGCCGCCGCCCGGTGCTCGTCGGCGCGCTCGCCGGCTTCGCGCTCTGCAACGCCGTCACCGCCTTCTCCTCCTCCTACCCCCTCACCTTCGGGGCCCGGCTGCTGGCCGGCGTCATGGGCGGCACGATGTGGGCGATGCTCGCCGGCTACGCCGCCCGGATGGTCCCGGCAGAACGCCGGGGCCGTGCCATCGCCGTCGTCCTGGCCGGCATCACCGTCGCGCTCTCCCTCGGCATCCCCGCCGGCACCGCCCTGGCCGCGCTCCTCGGCTGGCGCGCCGCCTTCGCCACGGTGGCCGTCCTGGCCGTGGTCCTGGTGGCCTGGGTGAGATGGCAGGTCCCCGACTTCCCCGGCGAACCGGCCGCCGACCGCGTTCCGCTGCGCCGTATCGCTTCCCTGCCCGGCATCCCTTCGGTGCTGGCCATCACCCTGCTCCTGCTGCTGGGTCACCAGGCCGTGTATACGTACATGGCGCCGTTCTCCGCACGCTCGGGCTTCGGCCGCACCGGGCTGGTCCTGCTCGTCTTCGGCGTCGCCACGGTCGCCGGGATCTGGATCGTCGGCGCCCTGATCGACCGCCGTCCACGGCCGACCCTCCTCGGCGCCCTCGCCCTGATCGCGGCCGCGATGCTCGCCCTCGGCCTGTTCGGGGACAGCCCCGTGGTGCTGCTGACGGCGGTCGCCGCGTGGGGTGTCGCCTTCGGCGGAGCGCCTACGCTGCTCCAGACCGCGCTGGTGCACATCTCGGGCCCTGCCGACGCGGATGTGGCGACCTCCATGCAGACCACCGTCTACAACGGCGGTATCGCCGCCGGATCCCTGGCCGGCGGCGTTGTCCTGGAAAGCTCAGGGGGCGGGGCGGGCGCCCTGCCCTGGACGGCCCTGCCGCTGATCGCCGCCGCCCTGGTGACCGTGGCGGCGGCCCGCCGCCACGCGTTCCCGGCGCACCGCGCGGCGCACTGAGCGGCCGTCTCTCCCAACGGGTGCGCGGCGTCAGGCCGTCCCCGGCGTCAGGCGGTCCGCAGCCGCTCGGCGACGGCTCCGCGCAGCCGCGCGGCCAGGTCGGGGGTCTGCTCCCGCGCGGCCAGCACCCCGCTCTCGGTCATCAGCGCGTGGTACTGCTGCTGCTCGTAGGGCACCCCGGGCGGCAGCCCCGCGATATGCCAGTGCAGATGCGCGTTGCCCTGCTGGCTCCCCAGCGACAGCAGGTACGTACGCTCGGGCTTCAGCGTGTCCTCCACCGCCAGCGCCACCGTCCGTACGACCAGCATCAGTCGCGTGTACGCGCCCTCGTCCAGCTCCCGGACCGCGTGCTCGATGTGTGCTTTCGGCGCGACCAGGACTTTCCCGGGCAGCGTGGGCCACCGGTCGAGGAAGGCCACATGCTCCTCGTCCTCATGGACCGTCTCGTGCCGGTACGCGGGATCCCCCGCGAGGAACGCGCAGACGAAGCACGGTCCGCTGCGCACCCGCGCCTCGTACGACGGAAGATCCATGGGCTGCCGGTCCATCGGCATACTGACTCCTCATCAGTGCTGGAGCGCCCGGACCACGTCCTGGCCGATGCGCTCGACGGCCGCAAGGTCAAGACGGTAGTGGACGAAGCGGCCGCTCCGTTCGGTCCCGACCAGGCCGAGGTCGCGCAGCGCCCGCAGATGGCGCGAGACCTGGGGCGGGGTCATCGACAGCCTCGCCGCCAGGTCCAGGGTGGTCATCGGCTCCCGGGCGATCAGCCGGCACAGCCGTACCCGGTGCGGATCGGTCAGCGCCAGCATCCGGCTGCGGGCGAGCGTGACGCCCACCTCGGGGGCGTCCACCGGGTAGTGCAGTACGGGCGGCAGACCCGGTTCGTTCTTGACGACGAGGTGCGGTGAGTTGTAGCGGGTGGGGACGAGGATGACCGGAGTGCGCGCCGGAGTGATCACCGAGTGGTGCAGTTTGTCGAAGACGACGCGCGGCGGTCCGGCGAGGCGGGAGGAGTCGGGGCTGAGGGAGGCGAGGGCCTCGGCGAGGTCTTCGGTGCCGCCGGGACCAAGCCTGACACCCGGATCGCGCCCGGCGCCCGGACCAGGCCCGGCACCCGGACCGCGCCCGCTGCCCGTCGCCAGCCGTCGCCGCACCGCGAGCGCGGAGCGGGTGAGCTCGGGCTCGGTCCCCGCCCAGGCCTCCGCGAAGAACTCCGAGCGGCACAGGTCGAGGAAGCCGAGCAGGTCGGCGCGGCAGCCCTCGGGGTCGCGCAGCAGCTGCGCGGCGAGTTCCTGCCGCCCGGCCGACAGCGCGGCGGCGGCGTGTTCGAGTGCGGCCCGCTGCTCGGCGGAGCGCAGCAGCCGGGAGAAGTCGAAGCGGGTGTAGCCGTTCACGCAGGCGAAGGCCGTCAGCTCGGCGAAGCGGCCGGTGGGCAGTCCCGCGAGGGTACGGAGCTGCTCGCCGAGGCCGGGGCCGAGGCGGCCGGTACCGGGCGGATCAGGCGGACCGGCGGTGTCCGGCGCGGGGCCCGTACGAGCCCTGTCCGTACCCGCCGCGGCCTTACCCGTCATGGCCCTACCCGCCGCGCCCGTACCCGCTGTGGGGCCGCCGGCCGTCCTCGTACCGTCGAGCCCGGGGTAGAAACCGCGCCAGCGCAGCGCGGACCACAGCGGTGAGAACCGCCGCAGCCCGGCGCGGAGTTCCGCGGACGCGCCCGCGGTGACCGTACGCCCCCAGTCCCGCAGCTCCGGGTGGTGGCCGGACTCGGTCAGCGCGTGCAGACAGGCGGAGAGCTCCGCGAGCGGGGACACCGCCACCGTGAAGGAGCCGGGCCCGGCCCCCTCCAGGACGATGACGACCGACATACGGGAAGTTTACGTACCGGCCGGACGGGCGGGCCCCGGCCGGTACGCACCGGTCCCGCCGCCCGCTCAGGGCCCCGGAAGGGACCGGTCGAGCCTCCTGTCAGGCACCTTGCCCGGCGCCCCGTCCGGCGCCCTCGAAGTCCGCCCGCGCCGCCGCCAGGAACTCCGGGTCGGCGACCAGGTCGCTCACCACCCGCGCCAGCCCGGTCGCGGCAATCGCCGTGCGGTCATGGGCGAGCGCCGTGACCGCGGCCTCCCGCATCGCCTCCGAGTGACTCGGCGTCCCCGTCGCGGCGATCTGGACGTACGGGTGGATGACCGGCAGCAGCTGCGAGAGATTGCCGATGTCGGAGGAGCCCGCCGGGGTCGCCGGGTCGCCCGGCACGATGTCCAGGCCCAGCACGCGTACGGTCTCCCCGAAGCGCTCCGCCAGCACTGTGTTGTTGCGCCGGTCCGCGTACATCGGGCCGGTCTCGGACACCTCGGCCTCCGTCTCGGTGGCCATGGCCACCCCGTGCGCGGCCCGGTGGACCCGGGCGACCAGCGCCTCGGCGGACGCCGCCGTGCGGTCCCGCACATACAGGTCAACCGCGGCATGGGCCGGGACCACATTGGGGGCCTGCCCACCGTCCGTGACGATCCCGTGGATCCGGGCGGTCGGCGGCATGAACTGACGCATGGCGTCGAGAGCGTTCAGGAAGAGCTGCGCCGCGGCGAGCGCGCTCCGCCCCTCCCACGGCGACTTGGCCGCGTGGGCGCTGACGCCGGAGAAGGCGACCCGCAGATGTGCCGCGGCCAGGCCGTGCCGGGTGGTCAGCGAACGGTCCGCCGGATGGAACATCACGGCCGCGTCCACCCCCTCGAAGACCCCCGCCTCGGCCAGCCGGATCTTGCCCGCGCCACCCATCTCCTCGCCCGGCGTGCCGATCACGGCGATCGTGCCTGGGTGCTCGGGCAGCGCCCGTACGGCGGCTATCGCGGCGGCCGCGCCGCCCGCCGCGATCAGGTTGTGACCGCAGCCGTGCCCGATGCCGGGCAGCGCGTCGTACTCGGCGAGCACGGCGACGTACGGTCCTGGCGCGCTCCCCTCATGGACCGCGACGAAGGCCGTGCCGACGCCGCCGACCGGCGCTTTCACCGTGAAGCCGGCCTCGGCCAGCCAGCCGGTCAGCACCTCCTGGGCATGGACCTCTTCGAACTTCAGCTCGGGCCTGGCGTGGATCGCGCGGCTGACGCTCTCCATGCGCGGCCGCAGAGCGGAGATTTCGGCGGCAAGGGACTGCGGCGTGGGGGCGGCAGCGGACAAGGGGACTCCCATGGTGCGAGGCGGTGCTGACGTACGACGCGCTCGGCGCTCCCGGCGCGCTCGAACACCGGCCGTGGACGAGCGGCGTACGCGAGGACTGCCCGTACGGAGGACTGTCCGTACGGGGGACTGTCCGTACGCCGGGGCTTCTGGTACGCCGAGACTCTTCGTACGTCGAGACTGCGGCCGCGGCCGTCTCCCCGGACCCCGATTACCGCGGCCCAGGTAACCCTGGTCAGACTTCTCTCAGCTGCTCGTAGGGTCGCCGCACCGCCGACCGCCTCCGGCTCGGCCGTACCGCCCACCCCCAGGGCGCCGGCCGGCCGCCGGCCGTTCCCGCGCCACCCCGACAGGTCGACGGCACCGTTCGACCCACCCACAGCAGTCGCACCGCAGAAGGAGGGCCCATGGCAGCCGTGGACACCACAGCCGTCGACCCCGCACCACCCAAGCTCATGAGATTCCTCAGCGCGATCGAGCGCACCGGAAACCGGCTCCCGCACCCCTTCTGGCTCTTCTGGATCCTCT
Source organism: Streptomyces sp. NPDC058198 (assembly GCF_042882605.1). NCBI lineage: Bacteria > Bacillati > Actinomycetota > Actinomycetes > Kitasatosporales > Streptomycetaceae > Streptomyces > Streptomyces sp. NPDC058198. Next base: position 465,254 of record NZ_JBHVVP010000003.1, on the reverse strand, counting down.
TCGCGATCACGGCCGTGGCGAGCTGGGCGATGGCCGCGGGCGGGCTCGGTGTCGCCGACCCGGCCACGGGCAAGCGGGTCGCCGTGCAGACGGTGCTCTCCGTGGAGGGCTCGCGCGAGTTCCTTTCGATGATCGAGGAGAACTTCGTCACCTTCGGTCCGCTCGGGACCGTCACGATCGTGATGCTGGGCGTGGCCGTCGCCGAGCGTGCGGGCTTCTTCGAGACGCTGGCCCGCAAGTCGCTCGCCCGGGTGCCCGCCGGGTACGTGGTGCTGGCCGTGGCCCTCGCCGGTGCGCTGTCGAAGTTCCTCTCGGACTCCGCGTACATCATCCTGATCCCGCTCGGCGCCATCGCGTTCCAGACGGTGGGCCGCTCACCGGTCCTCGGCATGATCGTGGCCTTCGTCTCCATCAACGCGGCCGGTGACGCGAACCCGCTGATCGCACCCGGTGACGCGGCCTTCGCGGCGATGGCGACCGAGGCCGCGCAGACGGTCTCGCCCGACACCGTCGTACGCGCGACCGACAACATGTACTTCACGACCGTGTCGGCCGTCGTGCTCGCCTTCGTCATCACTTTCGTGGTCGAACGGGTGCTGGCCCGGCGCGAGCACACGCTGATGCCGGACGACCCCGAGGTGCTGACGGACGGGGCGCGCCCCGCGCCGGGCCCCCGCGAGATCCGCGCGCTGAAGCTGACGGGCTGGGCCGCCCTGGCCTACTGGGCGCTGATCGCCCTCGCCACCCTTCCCCGGCATTCGCCGCTCCGCGCGGCGGACGGCGCCGTCATCGAGTCCCCGCTCTTCGACAACATCGCGATCTTCCTCGCGCTCTTCTTCCTGGTCATCGGTGTGGTGTACGGCAGGCTCACCCGCGCCATCGCCTCCAACCACGATGTACCGGCCTTCATGGCGGACGGGCTACGTTCCATCGCTCCGCTGCTGGTGATCTTCTTCGCGGTCTCGCAGTTCGTGGCGCTCTTCAAGTGGACGAACATCGGGACGTACGTCGCGGTGAGGGGCGCCGACGCCATCCGCGAGATGGGCGCGCCGACCCTGATCCTCTTCGCGGCCCTCATCGCCGCCGTCGCCTGTATGAACCTGCTGATCACCAGCGGTCAGGCGCTGTGGGCCCTGGTCGCTCCGGTCCTGGTCCCGATGCTGATGCTGCTGCACATCAATCCGGCGACGACGATGGCGCTCTACCGGATAGCCGACTCCTGCACGAACTCGATCACGCCCATGAGCACCACCTTCATGCTGACGGTCGGCTTCATCCAGACCCGCAAGAAGAACGCGGGCATCGGCACGCTCGTCTCCTGCACCCTGCCGGTCGCCCTGGCGATGCTGGTCGCCTGGACGGTGCTCTTCTTCGCCTGGTGGCTGCTCGGCATCCCGCTGGGCCCGGGGGCTCCGGTGCGCTGATCCTCCACCACTGCCCGATGTCGTCAGAAATCCTGTCGTTCAGGCCAACTTCCGCTACAGGAAAAGGTGTTGTGACTACCCTCGGTGCTTGACAGACTCGCTGCGGCCCGGCGGGAAGGACACCCCGCCGACAACAGGGTCACTCTGCTTCTCCTTGGGGGGGAATCACCGATGAATCTCAGCGCGCCCAGACGCGCCCTCGCTCGCGTGACGGTCGTACTGTCGCTGGCACTGACGCTGGCGACCGGCACGACCGTCCTCGCGAGCACCGCCGCGCAGGCCCGGACACCCGTCGAGACGGGATCGCTCAGCTTCAGCGGCGACGCCGACGACTACATCAGCGGCGGCCGGTCCTACTCCTACGACACCGCGTCGCAGGACCGCCTCACGGCGTCCGGCAACGCCGACAACAGGGTCATCTCCGTCTCGGTCGACGGGGCCAACGGTGACTGGTGGTACCTCGACCTGGCGGCGCCGGCCGGCCAGACCCTGACGCCGGGCGAATACACCGGCGCCACCCGGTACCCGTTCAACGAGGCGGCCGAGCCCGGTCTCTCCCTCGACGGGAACGGACGCGGCTGCAACACGCTGACCGGCTCCTTCACCATCTCGAACGTGGTGTTCGGGCCGAGTGGATACGTACAGACCCTGGACGCCACGTACGAGCAGCACTGCGAGGGAGGCTCCGCCGCCCTGCGCGGCGAGGTCCACATCAACAACCCCGCCCCGCCCGCGGAGCTCGACCTCGGCCTCGTCGTCGCACTCGACGGCACGGCCTCCACCCTGAACGGCAAGGCCACCCTGCACGGCACGGTGAGCTGCAACGCGCCGGTCGAGGTGACCCTGTCGGGCCATGTGACGCAGGTGAAGAACCGCGTCCTCATCAACGGCACGTACTCCACCTCGGTGGACTGCGAGCCGGGCACCCCGGCGGCCTGGACGGCCAAGTCGACCCCCACCGGAACGACTCCGTTCCAGAAGGGCAAAGTCGAGGTCGAGGCCCAGGCCTCCGCGCTGGACCCGAACTACGGCGTAACCGTGACCGCCGCCGAGACCGTGGTCGTCCGCCTCATCAAGGGCTGACCCCCCACCCACCCACCCGGCCCCGTCCGCACCCGAAAGGGCCCCGCGGCCGGGGCCGGCCTCTCTCTGTTCCTGTTCAGCCCCTCCGGGCCCTCTCCTAGGCGAAGGAAGGCAACGAGCCACTGACCGGCGGCAGATCGTCGTACAGACGGGGCTCGGGGTTGTCGTCCACGAACGGCAGGAATTCGTTCTGCGGGAGGACCCAGCCCTCCTCACCGAAGATGCGCGTACCCAGCTCGCGGAGCTCGCGGTCGGCGCCCGCCCGTTCCACCCAGGTCTTCGGATCGGGCCCGAGCAGCTCGCGCAGGCGGGGCGAGGCATCGAGGAGTGAGTCGAGCAGCGCGATCTGGTCCCCGCCGCCCTGTCGAGGCCGGTCGTCAGGTCCCGCGAGCACGCCGTGGGCGCTGAAGTAGATGTACGCCGCGCCGAGCCGCTCGCCGGAGGGCATCGTCATCTCGAACCGGTCGCCCGGCAGAATGGCCCGCTGGTAATCCGGGATCTCCGTGCTGTCGACCGCTTCGAGCTGACACGAATCCAGCCAGGCGATCACGAGTGTCGCCTCCGCGTCCGGATCCACGTAGGGGGTGGCGGCGACATACCCCGCGGGGCTGATGTGTCCTGAGCACCCCACAGCGATCCCACGGACCCGCACGGGCACCATCGGCACCGCGGCGGGGAGGCCCAAGCGCGCCAGCTTGTGGCTGACCTGTCCGGGAGAAGCGTTGGATCCCACCGCGATGACGGGGTGGCGGTGTCCCGCGCCGACCTGTCCCCGATGTGAGAGTGCCTGGTCCAGCGGAGTCTGAGACCCAGCTGCGCCACCTTCGCCCTCACTGACGCCCCACGCGCCCAGACGCTCAGGTCGCACACCCAGAGGGAGCAGCTCATCACCTGTCAGCAAGCTGGGTTCGGTAACCGGGCGCCCCGGATAGGTGAGCGGCTGCATGGCAGGCACACCGGCGAGCCCCAGCGCCTTCAGGCTTCGGTTCTTCACGAGGAACGCCTTTCCGCGAGGGTCGGATCCAGCGCACAGCTTTCCACAATGCTTCTACCCACGAGGCGAGGACATCACGAGCCCTCCGCCGCGACGGACCGGACGGCGGCAGGGGAAGCCTGAGTACTCTCAACTCAACTACACGGTAAAAACGGGGTGTTGGAGATGAACCGGCCGTTCTTAGGGCGTCGTACCGCTCACCCTCGAAATCGAGCTTCCGTGCGCTGGTGGATCGCTGGGCGCTCGCTCCACGCCCTCCTGGCCATCGCACTGGTCGGTCTGCTCACGCTCGCGGTCCCGCTGGCGCTGCTCTACGTGCTCACCGAACACTCACCGCAGAGCCTGGGCGACCGGATGGACGACCACACGCATCTCCTCAACACGACACTGGAAACCCTGCGGGCCTGCGTCGGCACGGCCGACCTCGAACCGCAGGAGAACAACACCGCTCATGAAGTCATCTCCACGCTCGCGTCAGTGATCGGCGCCATGGCGCCCGCGACCCTCCTCGGCGTCGTCCTGATCAAGATGTTCACGGTGCGGCCCTTCGTCTGGCGGCGCAGGGCGAGCGTCTCCCATGCCTCAACGGCGGATTTCCCCGGGTACGCGCGACGGTACGCGGACAGCGAGAACGCCATCATCGCAGTGCGTTTCTACAACCACCTGGACAACCTCGCCATCGTCGATCTGCACGCCCGAGCGCATCTGCGGTATCTGGAGGTGTCCCCGCACGACGGCACCCTGGTCGTCTACAAGAAGTGGCTGAAGGTCCTCGATGCCAATGGTGACCTCGCCGATGAGCGAGCGTGGCTGGCGGTCGAACGCGGCGCACCCTTCACCGTATGGATCCCGATCGAGGCACCGGCCCACGAGCTGCCGTTCCGGGAGATCCAGGGCAAGCAACTGGGCGACGTACAGGGCGTCAAACTGCTGGTACGGCTCAACGCCCGCGCCGTCGGACTGGGCACCGAGGTGGTCGACGAGCGCTGGTTCGACCTGGCGGCCGACGACTTCGAGATAGGCCGCTTCGTACCGCTGTCGCCCGACCTGCAGACCGACGTCTGGTCCTGGGACGGCTGGGAGGGCTTCGACCAGCTGCTGCCGCCAAGACAGCTCCCCCACCAACGAACAGACGACTCCTCCACGAACCCGACCCCCTGATTCTCGGCGATTGACGACCGACGGCCCACTCGCTGACGCGTCAATTTCTCTGTTGCTACGTCAAAATGCCTCAAGGGAAGGCAAGTTGACTAGGACCCCAGCAGCGTGCGCGGCATGAACATCAGAACGGGGACGTATGGAAACGGCTCGGGTTTTCTTCGGTCTGGCGGCAGCGGTACTTGTCCCGTGGGGACTTGGGTGGCATGACGGGCGCCCGAGAACCGTGGTCCTCTTCACTGCCGTGTACGGCTTGTACTCGATCGCTCCGTACCTCGATGAGGGCAAGCCATGGCTCGCCCTCATCGCCGCGACTCTCGTGTCCCTTGGGACGGTGATGTGGCATCACTCCGCCAGCACACCCAGCGCGGGGTTCTCCTTCACCTTTCCCCTCACCTCCGGGACAGCGACGACCAAACGGCTGGGAGCGGCGGCGCTCGCGACGGCGGTCCTCCTGTCGTTATGGGTCGCAGGAACGACTACCAAAGCGTTGAGTACGGAGCTGATACTGAGCGACAGGGCCACTGTGGTGTTCTCAGCCCTGCTCATTGCCGTCTTCGGGGGCGGAACGCTCGCCAAGGCAGCTACGGGGCCTGTACGTCAGGAGATCCTCGGCCTTGCGGATGGTCCCGAGAAGGACGCCGCCGTCGATCTGATGAGTGGGAGCAGGAATATCGGGCTCCTTGAAAGGGGGCTCCTGTTCGCCTTCCTCGCCGCTGGGCAACCGGACGCCGCAGCCCTGGTGCTCGCGGCAAAGTCACTGGCTCGCGTTCCGACAGCCGACCACGGCAAGCATGCCTCTGAGTACTTCCTGATCGGTACGCTGGCCAGTGTCATCGCATCGTTGGCCATGAGCATGGCCGCTCGGTCAGCAGTAGGGCTGCCGGTTCTATAGGAGACCCATTGGAGCTGAGCCAGCACCCTTTGTTTCGTGAGCTGCTGTCGCTGCACCTGTCGCCGGCCGACTACGTAGTGGCCGGCAGCGGCCCCTTGCTCGCCCACGGTCTCCGGCAGGAAATCGGAGACCTCGACGTCGTGGCGCGGGGCGAAGCCTGGAAGAAGGTCTCGAGCTTGGTCGACACAGTGTCGGCGCCATCAGGTCACGGCCTCATGGCGTTGCTCTTTGACGGCGACATCGAAGTCTTTGATCAATGGCTGCCCGGCTCACCGGCATCAGATGAGTTGATCGAATCAGCCGAGCTGATTCAGGGTGTCCCCTTTTGCCCGCTGCACATGGTGCTTGCGTGGAAGCGGAGATCCAATCGAGAAAAAGATCAAGTGGACGTAAAGTTGATCACGGATTTCCTGGGACAGGCTGAGATCAATAAAGTTTCCGACTAGATCCAGTCCGGTCGATCGGGGGAAGGCTGCCTCGGGTTGTCACGTACCCGGATCGGGGCTCAGGGCCGCACTGAGTCGCAGGCGGTTGATGTCTCCGGAATGTTCTACTCCGACCTCGGTGACCGAGTCGTCTTCGAAGCGAAGGGTGAAGAAGGGGCTGAGGTCGATGAGGAACTGGATGGCATCCCCCTCGTCATCGTCGAGTGCGGGCGAAGTGGCCGCGTTCCAGGCTCCGCTGCCGGGTGCGCTCGTGATCCGGACCGCTATGCGGGCCAGGCAGGTTGAGCGGTTGGCCCACCACTCCAGGCGCGCGACACCTTCGTAGCCGTTCATGTCCGTGAGGGTATGCGCCGCGGGCTTTGCCTCTACGGCCAGTTGCCTCGTTGGGCAGGGAACGACAAGCCGTAAATAGGGGCCCCTCCGAACCACCCCCAGGATCCGCGAGCACAGTCCCCATTGCGACACATGGCGCCCAAAACCATCAAGAGTGCCGCGAACACAGCCGCTACCGCCCAAAGGCTCCCGAAGTGTAGAAAGCTTCGGTGACAGCAACGGTCATGCGTCGATCCACGTATGTGGCCCGGCATTCAGGCCGGCGATTCGGATGTCGTCAGACCACGGAGCCCAGTGTGCCCGAGAGGTGGTCGGCGTCACAGCAGCGTGAGTCGCTGGGCGGACAGGACAGAGTGTGAAACACATCCCGCCCTCCGAGGCAGCCGCCGCCGATACGGGAGCGGGCGCCGTATCGAGCCCGCCGGGGCCCGCTGCCGGGTCGTCAGCTTCTGCTCGCGCGTCGTCGGTCTCCCGGTCGCCGCGCCTCCGGCTGCCGTTCCGGCCGGCCGGGGACGTCCGCGGGCGTACCGCGCTTCTCGCGGCGGCGCTCACCGTGGTGGCGTTCTGCGCCGGTGACGCCGCCGCCCGGACCTTTCCCTTCGGACCGGGCTCACGCAGCGTGAACGACCTCGGCAACGAGTACGTACCACTCCACGCCTATCTGTGGGATCTGCTGCACGGACGGGGCGACGGAGGGCTGTTCATCAACTGGCGGTCCGGCTTCGGCGCGAGCCTGCTGCCGGACCTCGGCACGTATCTGACCAGCCCGTTCGCCCCGCTGGTCGCACTGTTCCCGCGCGACGAGATCGATCTCGCGGTCTATGTGATCACCGTACTGAAGATGGCGACGGCCGGGGCCGCCATGGCCTGCCTGCTGCTCACCCTCAGGACCGGCCGGTGGTGGATCGCGGGCATCCTGGGCGCCTCGTACGCCCTGTGCGGCTGGTCCGTCCTCGAAGCGTCGTACAACCCCATGTGGGTGGACGGTCTCATCGCCCTGCCGCTGCTGTGTCTCGTCGGCGGCTGGGCGATGTCCGGCCGTCACCGTGTCCTCGGCCCGGTCGTGGTCGCGGTGGTCTGGGCCGCCAACTTCTACACCGCGTACATGGCCACCATCGGCGCGGCCCTGGTGCTACTCGCCCGGCTGCTGATGGACGGGCCCGTCACATTCCGGGAGCGGCTCCTCGTACTGCGGCGTGCCGCCGTGAGCGCGGCGCTCGGTATCGGTCTCGCCGCACCCGTCGTGGTCGTCGTCTACTTCGGCACCCGGCACGCGTATCCCGGCGCGGTCCGGGAGTTCACGCCCGAGCCCTGGGCGGACGTGTTCGCCGGCGTGCTTCCCGGCGCGTGGAGTTTCGGCACCCCCGCCTCGTACGTCGACACCGCGGCGCTGCTGCTCGCCCTCACGCTGCCGTTCAACCGCGCCGTCCCCCGGCGCGAGCGCGGGGTGTGGAGTCTGCTGGTCGTCGCCATGGCCCTGTCGATGCAGTGGGGCCCCACCCATCTGGCCTGGCATGCCTTCGCGACCCCCAACGGCAGCCCGTACCGCCAGACGTTCGTGCTCTGCGGGCTGCTGGTGATCGCCGCCTGGACGTCCATGGCGCGGGGCGCGCCCGGCCGGCGCGCGCTGCTCGCCGCCGGTGCGCTGCTCGCCCTGCTCACCGCGGTCGCCTGGGAAAGCCGGCTGATCAGCGTCCTCACGATCCCGCTCCTGCTGGCGGGCCTCGCGGCAACGGCGATTGCCCTGACGCTGCTGCGTACCCGACTCACGGGCCGCCGCGGCGGCGGCCGTTGGGCGCTGTTCCTCACGGCCGGGCTCCTCGTCGGCACGCAGTTCGTCCAGTCCGCCGCCACGACGGCGTACGGCGATGTGGCGAGGATCGCCCGTCTCGACGACTACGGGCCCTGGGGACAGCGCCAAGCGCGGCAGGCGGAGACGATCGCCGAGGCGGACGGCTGGCCGCGGTACCGCACCGATCCGGGCCGCGAGCAGACGGTCGGCAACGATCCGATGCTGGTCGGCGGCCAGGGCGCGCAGTACTACAGCAGCGTCACCTCCGACGTCCTGAGCAGGACCCTCACCGCGCTCGGTGGCGGCTACACCTCGGGCGGCCGGTCCGTCCAGAGCCTCGACAACGCCGTCACGGACGCCATCTTCTCCGTCGGTGTCCGGCTGCATTCCCCGCCCGATCCGTACCAGGAGAAGGAGCGGGAGAAGGACCGGGAGAAGAACCGGTCCCGGGACCAGGACCGGGGCGCCGTCACGGACCTGCGCGGGCCGACGGTGTCCCGCCAGAACGTCCCGCCCCTGGTGACCGTACGGAGCACGGGCACCGCGCCCGCCTTCGGCCCGTCCGCCTATCGCAATCAGGAGAAGCTGCTCGGCGCGGAGGTGTACACCGTGCCCCGTATCTCCGTGCGCGCCGGCGACGGAGCCCCGGCGCCACGCAGGGACGAGGACGCTTCCGGCCACCGGATCCCCGCCCCGCCGACGAAGCGGTCGGCTGAGCCCACGTACGTACTGACCGCCTCCTGCCCGGCAGGCAGCGAGGTCCACCTCTGGGCGCCGACGTTCCGGGGTACCGCGACGCTCTCCGGAAGCTCCCTCACCCAGCGCTTCCACGGCGACTCCGCCCGCAGACGGGCCGCCATGCAGCCGCTGGGCGCGGCGCCGGCGTCCGGCCGCGTCGCCGTGGACGTGACATCCGAACAGGGCGGCGTCATCCCGGACGGCGCGATCGGCTGCCTCGACCCCGTACGGCTGCGTACGGCTGTCGACCGGCTCACCTCCACGGGCGCCACCGAGGTGACGGTCTCCGGCAGCACCGTACGGGCCGAACTGCCGCCCGGAAGCGCGGGCGTCGCCGTGCTCGCCGTACCGCGGATCGCCGGGTGGCGTTGCGCGGCGGGCGACGGCGAGGCGCGCCCGGCCGGAGAGTACCTCGGCCTCGTCGCGGTCCCGCTCACCGCCTCGACGACCGCCGTCACCTGCACCTTCCACCCACCCGGCCTGCGGCTGGGCCTCACGCTGGGGGCCACCGCGCTGCTGGCCCTGATCCTGCTCCACGCGCTCCCGGGCCTCCGCGCCCGCCGCGCCCGCCGCGCCGCCCACCGTCTTCGCAGAAGGAGAGAAACATGCTGATCTCGATCGTCGTTCCTTGCTACAACGAAGAGGAGGTCATCAGGCAGTTCCATGAGCGCGTCGATCGTGAGCTCCTGAGTGTCCGTCACGACATCGAGTTCGTGTACGTCGACGACGGGAGCAGCGACGCGACGCTGAGCCTGCTGACGCGGCTGGCGGACGAGGATCCCCGCGCCCGCTACGTCTCCTTCAGCCGTAACTTCGGCAAGGAGGCGGCCATGCTCGCCGGTCTCCGCCACGCCTCGGGCGACGCCGTGGTCATCATGGACGCGGATCTGCAGCACCCGCCGGAACTGATACCGCGGATGGTGGACCTGCACGAACAGGGCTTCGACCAGGTGATCACCCGGCGCACCCGGAAGGGCGACCGGATGACCCGTACCCTCACCGCGCGGGCGTACTACCGGCTCATCAACCGGCTGGTCGACGTCGAACTGGTCGACGGGGCGGGCGACTTCCGGCTGCTCTCCCGCCGGGCGGTGGACGCCGTGCTGGAACTGACCGAGTACAACCGCTTCTCCAAGGGCCTGTTCGCCTGGGTGGGATTCCCCAGCACGACCTTCGACTACGAGAACGCCGTGCGCGAGCGGGGCAGCAGCACCTGGACGTTCGGCAAGCTCCTCAACTACGGACTCGACGGTCTGCTCTCCTTCAACAACAAGCCCCTGCGCGCCGCGCTCTACCTGGGCCTGACGCTCCTGACGATCGCCGCGGTGTACACGCTGTGGTCCGTCGGGGACGTACTCCTGAACGGCGTCGAGGCACCGGGCTACGTCACCCTCATCGTGATCGTCACCGCCCTCGCCGGGGTGCAGATGGTCATGGTCGGCGTGATCGGCGAATACGTCGGACGCGTCTACTACGAGGTGAAGGACCGCCCTCACTTCCTGGTCAAGGCCACCAACACCGGCGCCCCGGCCGAACGGCGCCGCCCGTTCGCGGTCGGCGCCGGCAACCCGCCCAGCAGTCTGGCCGGCTGATGTCCGGACACCTCATCAGGTTCGGGCTGACGGGTGTGGTCAACACGGCCGTCTACTACGGCCTCTATCTGCTGTTCCTGCTCCCCCTGCCCTACCAGGCGGCGCATGTGCTGGCCTTCGCGCTCAGCGTGGTCGGCTCGTTCTTCATGCACTCCTGGTTCACCTACCGCACCCGCCCGACCTGGCGGAAGTTCTTCGCCTTCCCCCTGACGACGGCCGCCAACTTCCTGATCACCACCGGCGGCATCCACCTGCTCGTGAACGTCCTCCACACGGACCGCCGCACAGCCCCGCTCCTCGCGGCGGCCTGCGCCATCCCGATCACCTTCGCCCTGACCCGAGCAATCATGCTCCCCCGACCACCCCCGCCGCCGGGTCCGCCCGTGGCGGTGTGTTGTGGGGGTCAGATGGCGGTGGCGCCGCCGTCGACGGCGAGGGTGGAGCCGGTGACGTAGCTGGAGCGGGGGGAGGCCAGGAACAGGATGGCCTCGGCGATCTCGGTGGGCGTGGCGGTACGGCGCAGGGGGAGGCCCTCGCCGAGTTCGGCGACGCCGTCGCCCCACTCGGCCAGGACGCCTTCGGTGACGGTCGGACCGGGGGCGACGCTGTTGACGCGGACGCCGCCGGGGCTGAACTCGGCCGCCCAAGTGCGGGTGAAGGAGGCGAGCGCGTCCGCAGGCGCCGACCCGATCCGGAAGAGCCACTGACCCGACGTCAGGGGGGACTCGCGGGCTGCAGTCAGACCTTGATGACGGTGACAAGTCCGCCGCACAGTGCGGCGAGGTCCTCAGGGTCTGAGGTGAGCGCGGTGACAGGCCCGGGGGATGCGAGGGCGGTGGCGCAGAGCATGGCATCGATGGCGTACTTGTGCCCGTGCAGTTCAGCGTCGGCCAGCAGGGCGGCAGCATGACGGGCGATGGGCTCAGTGACCGGCTCGACGACGATGCGCGACAGGATCCATTCGAGGGCGGGACGTTTGATCCTGGGGTGGATCACTTCCACGAGGGTGGCCGCGCTGACGATGACCCGCATATCGTCGGCTCTCGCCAGGGCGAGCCAGCCGGTCACTTCGCGGTCGCGCAGTACAGCCTTGGCCAGTCCCTCGCTGTCGAGAACCAGCGTGCCGCCCGGTGCGGCGGGCGAGCGCGTCACGCAGCGCTCACCGCGTCGGCCTGCTGCTGTTCGCGGGCACGGTGCAGTTGGTCGCGCTTGGCCTGGATCTCTTCCTCGGTGACCGGTCCGTGTTCAGCCTCGGCGACTGAGATGAGCTCGTTCAGATTGTCCCGCTCGATCTGGCGGGCCACGGCCGCGGCGACGTACGCGGACAGGCCGGACGGACCACTACGCGCGCGGGCGGCTTCAGCGATGTCGCGTGGCATCGTGATCGAATACTTCCCAGTAGGGTCACTCATGCTCCTTATCCTACCTGCGATCCTCCCGACGTGGAGTGGGAACGTCCCTCGGCGACCCGGAGGGCCGGGGAATCGTGTTGCTGCGCCGCACCTCACCCCCCGGATCGGTCTGCCTCTGCATCCGGCGAACAGTCATCTCTTCGCTCGGCGATGCCCATCTGACTGAACGCCAGGACAAGGGATGGGAAACCGAAACGGCCTCGGACGTCCGTGTGCGTTTCGGTACGAACAAGAAAGGGCCTGACCGGCATTTCTGCTGGTCAGACCCTCTATCCGGAAGTGCCCCCGGCAGGATTCGAACCTGCGCACCCGGCTCCGGAGGCCGATGCTCTATCCCCTGAGCTACGGGGGCGTATCGCTGTGTTGCTTGGCGACGAAAGAAACCTTACCAGCTTCGGTGGGGTGGCCGTGAACAGGTATTTCCGGCTGCCGCTTCGCGTCGCGGCGGGGGTGGCGGGGGTTCTCGGGCGCGGGGGAAGGCCAGGACCGTGAGGACGCGGCGGGGGGTGTTGTGCGTCGGGAGGAGGTCGAGTGCGGCAAGGGTCCTGCCGATGTGTTTGGCCACGGCCGCCTCGGGGAGCGCGAGTTGTCGGGCTGCCGCCGCGGTGTCTGCCCCGCCGCGGCTCAGGCCGATGCTCGCTTTCCGGACGCGGACTTCTTCGCGGCGGCCGTGTCCGTCTTTTTGGCCGCGCGCTTGCCCGTACCGGCCTTGGCATCGTCCTTCGACGCCGACGTCTTCTTCGCCGCGCCCTTCTTCCCGGTGCTCTTCGTCCCGGCAGTGCTCGCCGTCGCGGTCTTCTCCGCCGGCTTCTTCGCGGCGGCCTTCTTCGCCGGCTTCTCCTGCGGCTTGAGGTGCGTGACCTCCGCGACCTCGCCGCCCTCGCCGCGCGCCTCCTTCGCCGCGCGGACGCTGTTCTCCAGCGCCGCCATCAGGTCGAGGACCTTGCCGCCGCCCGCCGCCGGCTCGCGCTCCGGTACCGGTTCGCCCTCCGCCTTGGCGGCGATCAGTTCCTCGACCGCCTCGCGGTAGTCGTCGTGCAGCGAGTCGATGTCGACCGAGCCGAGGGTGTCCATCAGGGCGTCCGCCATGTCGAGTTCGGCGTCCCGTACGGTGACCTCGGTATCGGGCGCGACCCCCTCGGGGGCGCGGATCTCGTCCGGCCAGAGCAGGCCGTGCATGGCGATGACGTCGCCGACCACCCGCAGCATGCCGAGCCGCTCCCGCCCCCGCAGCGCGAACTTGGCGACGGCGACCTTCTCGCTGCGCTTCAGCGCCTCGCGCAGCAGGACGTACGGCTTGGCGGCGGGCACGCCGCTCGCGGAGAGGTAGTACGCCGTATCCATCTGGAGCGGATCGATCGTGGTCGCCGGGACGAACGCCACGATCTCGATCGTCTTCGCGGTGGGCAGCGGCAGTGCGGCCAGGTCGGCGTCGGTGATCGGAATGATGGACCCGTCGGCTTCCTCGTACCCCTTGCCGATCTCCGCCGACGACACCTCCTGCTCGTCCAGCTCGCACACCTTGCGGTAGCGGATGCGGCCGCCGTCCGCGATGTGGAACTGGCGGAAGGAGATCGAATGGTTCTCGGTGGCGTTCACCAGCTTGATCGGGATGCTGACCAGCCCGAAGGAGATCGCGCCGTTCCATATGGATCGCACGTTTCATCCCTTTCGTACGAGATTCATGGGATTGTCATCGTATGACGCCGATCACAGAGGTGGAGGGGCGGCGCCTGGCGCTCAGCAATCTGGACAAGGTCCTGTACGCCGCCACCGGCACCACCAAGGGCGAGGTCCTGCACTATTACGCCCGTACGGCGGGCCCTCTGCTGGCCCATCTCGCCGACCGTCCCGTCTCCTTCCTGCGCTATCCGGACGGGCCGGACGGCCAGCGGTTCTTCACCAAGAATCCGCCGCCGGGCACCCCGCCCTGGGTACGGATCGCCGACGTGCCCAGCACCACCGCGGGGACCAGCCGGCAGGTGGTGGTGGGGGATCTGCCGACGCTGATGTGGGCGGCGAATCTGGTGGTGGAGTTCCATACGCCGCAGTGGTGCGCGGACGAGCCGGGTTGCGCCGACCGGCTGGTGTTCGACCTGGATCCGGGGGCGCCCGCCACCGCGGTGGAGTGCTGCGAGGTGGCGCTCTGGCTGCGTGAGCGGCTGAGCGCGGACGGTCTGGAGGCGTACGCGAAGACCTCCGGCTCGAAGGGGCTGCATCTGCTCGTACCGCTGGAGCGGGCGCCGTCCGCGGAGGCCTCGGCCTACGCGAAGGGCCTGGCCGTCGAGGCCGAGACGGCGCTGCCGCGGCTGGTGGTGCACCGGATGCGCCGGTCGCTGCGGCCCGGAAAGGTCTTCGTCGATCACAGCCAGAACGCGGCGGCGAAGACGACCGCGACGCCCTACACCCTGCGGGCCAGGGCGGAGCCGACCGTCTCCACGCCCCTGACCTGGGAAGAGGTCGAGGGCTGTACGGCTGCCGAGCAGCTGGTCTTCGGCGTGAACGACATCGCGGGGCGGCTGGAGCGGTACGGGGACCTCCTCGGCCCGCTCACCGACCCGGACCGGGCGGGGCGGCTTCCGTGACCGCCCTTGCCCCGGGATCTGAGATCTGCTCCGGATCTGCCACCTGACCCGAAGCCGACCCGACCCCCGACCCGACCCCTGACCCGACCTCGGGCCCACCCCGGATCCGCCCGGGCCGCGCGGCTGTCAGAGGCGTGCGGCACACTCTCCCCAGGGCGCGTGTCTCGCGGAAGGAATCCCACGCATGATCATCTTCGGTACCAAGGGCTATCTCTACCAACTGGCGATACTGACGCTGGTCTGTGGCCGCTGCGGCAACCCGTCGGCTCACACCCTCAGGAAGCGCGTCAGCAAGTTCACGCTGTTCTTCGTACCGCTGTTCCCGTTCTCCACGAAGTACGCGACCCAGTGCACGTTCTGCGGTGCCGAGCAGCAGCTGACCAAGGAGCAGGCGGACCAGCTGCTGGCCCAGAGCAGCGGGCAGGGCGGCATACAGGGGTACGGGCAGGCCGGCGGCCAGGGGTACGGTCAGGGCGGCGGACAGCCGGAACAGCAGAACCCGTACCAGCGCTGAGCCACCCCCGCCTCCCCGAGCACCACACTCTCCGCGTCCACACCGACCGGCGGCGCCGCAAAAGCGACTAAAGGAACTTTTCTCACCATAGGGTGCTGGAACGACCGATCGTTCCAGGAGTTCCTTGTCCCCTCGTCGCACCGCAGTCGGAACAGTGCTGGCAGCCACCGCCGCCGCGCTGGCCTTCTCGCTGTCCGCGTGCGGCAGCGAGAGCGGGCTCAAGAGCGCGGGCCCCACCACGGCCGCTGTCGGGCCGGTGCGTCTCTGGCCCGGCCTCCCCGCGATCTCCGCGCCGCCTCTCGGCTTCGGGGAGAGCGACAAGGAACGCGTCCCGGGCGTCCGGGTCACCCACAACAGCACCCGCGGCCTGGATCCCGTCACCGTCGTCAGGGCGGAGGTCGCCGCCCACCCGAAGGACGCCACCGGCGCCGGTGGGCTCCCCGAGCAGACCGTCACGCGGCTCGCGGACTGTGACAGGCGATCAGCGACGCAAGGCGAGAAGCGGCCGGGAAGCCGGCCGGGGACACGACCGGAAAGGCAGCCGCAAGCACCCGCCTCGTGTCCGGTCCTGAAGGCGTACCACCACGATCTGACCGGTGACGGCCGCGACGAGCTGATCGTGGGCGTCACATTGCCCCGCCAACGGCTGGCCGTGCGCTGCTATCAGGCCGAGAACGGCGGGCTGACCCGCATCATGTCCACCTCCGACCAGGTCGTCGCCGTCGAGCTGGCGGGCGAGGATCTGATTCTGCGGGTGGTCTCGGCGGGCATCCCGGGATACGAGTACCGGACGGCGTGGTCCTGGGACGCCCGGCAGGGGACGATGCTCCCCGCCCAGGACGAGATCGTCCCCGCCCGGATGTACACCCCGCCCGCGCCGGAAGCCTCCGGAGCCCCCTCCCCCTCCCCACCACAGGGCCCACCAAGCACACAGGACACACAGCCCCCACAGGGCACACAGGCGCCACCAACACCTCGCACCTCATCGTCGGCAGGCGCCCCATGAGACCCCGTGCGCCCGCCTGGACCGCCACTCTCACCTGGAAGTCGGCCGTCTTCATCACCGTGATGTGCTGCGCCCTCGCCGCCCTGCTCGGGGCCCTTGTGCATGTATCGGTGACCCGCCAGACCGTCGACTCGGCCCGCCAGAAGGCGCTGTCCCGGCTCGCCACCGTGACCCGGGCGTACGAGGCGGGCCAGCCGCTCCCCCGGTTCGCCGGGCTGGACGCGCCGGGTCTGCCCGAGCCGCTGCGCGCGCTCGCCACGAGCGGCCGGCGCGGCACGATGGTGGCCGACTTCAAAGGCCGGCCCACCATGTGGGCGGCCGGACCCGCCGGAAACACAGCGCTCGCGGCCCGCGTCGACTACACCCTCAGCCAGAGCACCATCACCAACCTGGACCGGTCGATCCTGGGCTCCTCCGTGCTCGCCATCGGCGCCACCCTCCTCGTCGGCGCGTTCGCCGTCACCCGGGTCACCCGCCGACTGCACCTGACCGCGCAGGTGGCGCGGCGGATCAGCGCCGGCGATCTCGACGCCCGCGTCAACGACCCCCGTACGAAGGACCCTTCACGCCCCGAGGACGAGGTGGCCACGGTCTCCGGCGCGCTCGACACCATGGCCTCCACGCTCCAGGACAAGCTGCTGAGCGAACAGCGCTTCACCGCCGATGTGGCCCATGAGCTGCGCACCCCGCTCACCGGCCTCTCCGCGGCCGCCGAACTGCTGCCCGAAGGCCGGCCGACCGAGCTGGTGCGGGACCGGGTACGGGCAATGCGGGCACTGACCGAAGACCTGCTGGAGATCTCGCGCCTCGACGCCCGTACGGAGCAGGTCGATCTGGCCGTCCACGCGCTGGCGCCGCTGGCGGCGGGGGTGGTGCGGGCGTCGGGCACGCCCACGGAGGTACGGGTCGTCAGGGACGTCTCCGTCGAGACCGACCGGCGACGGCTGGAGCGGGTGCTCGGCAATCTCGTCGCCAACGCCCACAAGCACGGACGGCCGCCGGTGGTCCTGACCGTGGAGGGCCCGGCCGTGACCGTACGCGATCATGGCGCGGGCTATCCGGCGTATCTGCTGGAGCACGGGCCACAACGGTTCCGTACGGAAGGCGGCGGCAAGGGGCACGGACTCGGACTGACCATCGCCGTCGGCCAGTCCGCGGTGATCGGGGCCGAGCTGGTGTTCAGCAACGCGCCGGACGGCGGGGCGCTCGCGCGGCTGACCCTCCCGCGGCTCGACACTTCCTGACTCTCGACGCTTCCTGAGTCTCGACGCTTCCTGACTCTCGACGCTTCCTCAGTACGGACCCTTCCTCAGTACGGACATCGGGCTATGTGAGTTCGACATGAGTTCGACATGCCTTATGTCTTTACATAAGCGGACATGAGGCAGGCCGCCTTGCTACGTTGCGGAACATGACCGCAACGACGGCGGGCGCTCCCCCGCCCGGGCAACGCCTCCCCAAGCGCCGCGGTGTCGAACTCTCGCTCCTCGTCTGCGCCGTCCTCATCTCCGTCTTCGGTTACATCAGCGTCGGGCTCGGCGCGGACGGCGCCGTACCGCAGGACGCGGCCGCGTACGGCGCCGGTCTGGGCATGCTCGCCCTCCTCGCCCATATCGCGGTCCGTCTGCGCGCCCCGTACGCGGATCCGCTGCTGCTCCCCATCGCGGTCCTCCTCAACGGCCTCGGCCTGGTGCTGATCTACCGGCTCGACCTGGAGACTCCGGACGCCCGGGGCGCGCCCACCCAGCTGATCTGGTCCACCCTCGGTGTCGCGCTCTTCACCGGCGTCGTCGTGTTCCTGCGCGACCATCGCGTCTTACAGCGGTACGCCTATCTCTCGGTCGCCACCGCGCTGGTGCTGCTGATCGTGCCGATCTTCTTCCCCGCCGTGAACGGCGCCAAGATCTGGATCAGGTTCGCCGGATTTTCCTTCCAGCCGGGCGAGTTCGCCAAGATCCTGCTCGCCGTCTTCTTCGCCGCGTATCTCGCCGCCAACCGCAACGCCCTCGCCTTCACCGGCCGCACCATCTGGAAGCTCCAGCTGCCCACCGGCCGGGTCCTCGGCCCGATCGTCGCCATCTGGCTGTTCAGCGTCATCGTCCTTGTCCTCGAACGGGATCTGGGCACCTCGCTGCTCTTCTTCGGGCTCTTCGTGATCCTGCTGTACGTGGCGACGGGGCGCACCGGCTGGATCGCCGTCGGACTGCTGCTCGCCGCGGTCGGCGCCTTCGCGGTCGGCTCCCTCGAACCCCATGTCCACAGCCGGGTGCAGGACTGGCTCGCCCCCTTCGCGTCCATCGACGAGGGCCGCGGCCCGGGCCAGCTCGCCCAGTCGCTCTTCGCGTTCGCCGCCGGCGGGCTGTTCGGGACCGGCCTCGGCCGCGGCCGGTCCATCCTGATCGGCTTCGCCGCCAAGTCGGACTTCATCCTCGCCACCGCGGGCGAGGAACTGGGCCTGGTCGGTCTGACCGCCATCTTCCTGCTGTACACGCTGCTCGTGGCCCGCGGTTACCGCGCCGGCGTCGCCCTGCGCGACCCCTTCGGACAGCTGCTCGCCATCGGACTCGCCTCGATCCTCGCCTTCCAGGTCTTCGTCATCGCGGGCGGCGTGATGGGGCTGATCCCGCTCACCGGTATGGCGATGCCCTTCCTCGCGCAGGGCGGTTCGTCCGTCGTCACCAACTGGATCATCGTGGCGCTGCTCATCAGGCTCAGCGACTCGGCCCGCAGTCCGCATCCGGAGACCGTGGAGACCGGAGTCATCGCCCCGAACGGGCAGGACGGGTGGGGCCGGCAAAACGGGTGGGGCGGACAGGACGGGCGGAACGAACAGGACGGGGCCATCAGACCGCAGGACGGCGCCATCAGGCCGACCGGGGAGGACGACCGGTGATCCGGTACATCCGACGGGCCGCCGCCCTCTGTCTGCTGCTGCTCCTCGCGCTGTTGGTCAACGCGGTCAGGATCCAGGTCATCGAGGCCCACTCGCTCGACAACAATCCCGCCAACCGCCGTGACACCGTGGCCCGTTACGCGCAGCCGCGCGGCAATATCCTCGTCGACGGCCAAGCGGTCACCGGCTCGAAGGACACCAGGCAGCAGCTGCGCTACGAACGCACCTACCGGCACGGTCCGCTGTACGCGCCCGTCACCGGTTACGCCTCCCAGACCTATGGCACCACGCTCATCGAGAACGCCGAGGACGACATCCTCTCCGGTACGGACCCGAGGCTGGCCCCTCTTCCCTTCTGGAACGACGTCACCCGCAGCCGGCAGCCCGGCGGCCGGGTCGCCACCACCATCAAGGCGTCGATGCAGCGCGCCGCGTACGACGGACTCGCCGGCAGACGGGGCGCGGTCGCGGCGATCGAACCCACCAGCGGCAAGATTCTGGCGCTGGTCAGCAGTCCGTCGTACGACCCCGAACAGCTGTCGGGCACCGGCCAGGACGTCACCGACGCCTGGGCCAGGCTGAACGGCGAGGCCGCTCAGCCGATGCTCAACCGGGCCATCCGGCAGACCTATCCGCCGGGCTCCGCCTTCAAGATCGTGACGGCGGCGGCCGCGCTGGACTCCCGTACGGTCACCGATGTCGACGCCCCGACCGGCATCCCCGAGCCGTATGTCCTGCCGGGCACGCGGACCACGCTTCCCAATGAGGCGGGCGGGTGCGACGGGGCGTCGCTGGCGTACGCCATCACCTGGTCCTGCAACACGGTGCTGGCCGGGCTGGGGGTGGAGGTCGGGCTGGACGGGATGCTGGACATGGCGAAGAGGTTCGGCTTCAACGACAGCGGGCTCAGGATCCCGTCCGGGGTCGCCGCGTCCCACTTCGACACCCGCATGAGCGACGATCAGCTGGCGCTCTCCTCGATCGGGCAGTTCGACACGACGGCCACTCCGCTCCAGATGGCGATGGTCGCGTCGGCGGTCGCGGGCGGCGGGGACCTCAGATACCCCTATCTGGTGGACCGGACCCTGGCCTCGGACGGCGATGCTGTGTCCCGTACCGGCGACCGGACCTATCGGCGGGTGATGAACCCGGCCACGGCGCAGCAGGTCAGGCAGTTGATGATCGACGTCGTCACGGACGGTACGGGCACGAACGCGGCGATCGACGGGGCGACGGTCGGCGGAAAGACGGGGACGGCGCAGCACGGGGTGGGCAACTCCGGTACGCCGTACGCCTGGTTCATCGCGTGGGCGCAGGCGGACAACACGTTCAGGCCGGCGGTCGCGGTCGCGGTGGTGGTCGAGGACGCGGCGGCCGACCGGGCGGACATCAGCGGGGGCGGTGACGCGGCGCCGATCGCGCGGGCGGTGATGGAGGAGGCACTGAGAAAGTAGCGGGGCGCGGCGAAGGGCGCCGGGGGACGATCGGGGCGACCGGGGAAGGCGGGGCGGGGGCGCGATGGCGGATGTGGAGAGGGTGGCGCAGGCGCTGGCGCGGATCGAACGGCTCGATCCGGAGCTGTGCGCCTTCATCGAGGTGTGGGGCGACGAAGTGCTGGAGCGGGCGCGGACGGTGGACGAGGGACTGCCGCTCGCGGGGGTGCCGTTCGCGGTGAAGGGGCCGACCGGTATCCGGTCGTACGCGGCGGGGCGGCTGATCGCGGCGGGTGCGGTGCCGGTCGGCTCGACGGCGGTGCCGGGGCCCGGCACGTACTGGCAGACCTGGGGGCAGGGCGCACACGGCCGTACGGTCAACCCCTACCGCGCGGACCGCACGCCCGGCGGGTCCTCCGCGGGGGCGGCGGTGGCGGTCGCGGCGGGCATGGTGCCGCTGGCGACGGGCAGCGACGGCGCCGGTTCCGTCCGCATCCCGGCGGCGTGGTGCGGGGTGTTCGGCCTGAAGACAACGAACGGGCTACTGCCGTCACCGGACCGTACGGGCCTGGCGTCGGCGGGCGTACTGGCCCGCTCGGCGGCACAGGCGCAGGCGTATCTGCGGTGCGTGCTCGACCCGGGCGGGGTGGCGTCGCAGGCGCTCCCGGTGCGGCTTCCCGTACCCGCTGTCTTCTCCCCCGACCTGGGCTTCGCCCGGCCGGACCCGGAGGTGGCGACGGTCGTACGGGCCGCGGTGGAGCGGCTGGTGACGGCCGGGGTCATACGGCTGGAGCCGCAGCGGCGGCCGTTCGCGCTGCTCGACCCGCGCGAGGCGTGGCTTGCGGTGCGCGGCGGCGGTGCGGCGGGGACGGCGGGGGTACGGGCCGGGGAGGTGCGGGCGGAGAACGACCGCAGGCTCGACGGCCTGTTCGCCCGTACGTCACTGCTGATCACCCCGGTGACCCCGAACCGGCCGCACGGGCACGAGGGTCCGGGCGAGCTGTACTCCACCGCACTGACCTGGGCCTTCAACCTGAGCGGTCACCCAGCGGCAAGCATCCCGGCGGGCTTCACCCCGGACGGCTGCCCGGTGGGCCTGCAGTTGGTGACGGAGCGAGGAGCGGATGCCTCGCTGCTCGAGATCGCCCAAGCGGCGGAAACGCGGGCGGCTGCGGTGCGGGGGTAGGCGGTGGGGTGTTGTCTGCGGGTCAGAACCGAGGGGTACTCGGTGTGGACCGGGTCGTGTTGAGCACCGTGGGGCCGCCCCTTTCTGTTTGAGTGTCGCGGTTACGGGCCGGGACACTCACACAGAAAGGGGCGGCCCCACCCGAACCACACAACCCGGCCCGCCTCGGGTACCCCTCGGTCCCGACCCGCAGACAACAACCCCGCCCCCACACCGCACTAGACGCCGAGTCAACAAGTCCCACCCAAGGCATTGACGTCCCTGCTGACGAGCAGTCTCATAAGAGGTGACCGCCGGTAACCCTACCGGGCCCGGGCCCGGTGACCCAGCCATGAGGTGCGCTCAGCCATGACGACAGTGACCGAACGCGACGTGCAGATACTCCGCGACGCCCTCGGCCCGCTCCGGGATCGCGAGCAGGTCGCCGAGCGGCTGCTCGAATCCTCCGCCAAGCACTCCTTCGACCCCGACAAGGAACTCGACTGGGAGGCACCGGCCGAGGACGGCAAGTGGTTCTGGCCACCGGAGCTGGTGTCCCTCTACGACACTCCGCTCTGGCGGAAGATGTCCGAGGAGCAGCGGATGGACCTGGCCAGGCACGAGGCCGCGTCACTCGCCTCGCTCGGCATCTGGTTCGAGATCATCCTGATGCAGCTGCTGGTCAGGCACATCTACGACAAGCCCGTGACCAGCAACCACGTCCGCTACGCCCTCACCGAGATCGCGGACGAGTGCCGGCACTCGATGATGTTCGCGAAAATGATCCAGAAGGGCGGGGCCCCCGCCTACCCCGTCCCCCGGCGCTACCACAACATCGCGCGCGTCCTGAAGACCGTCTCCACCACCCCGGGGTCCTTCGCCGCCACCCTCCTCGGCGAGGAGATCCTCGACTGGATGCAGCGGCTGACCTTCCCCGACGAGCGCGTCCAGAGCCTCGTCCGTGGCGTCACCCGTATCCATGTCATCGAAGAGGCACGCCATGTCCGCTACGCCCGTGAGGAGTTGCGGCGCCAGATGGTGACCGCCCCGCGCTGGGAACAGGAGTTCACCCGGCTCAGCTGCGGCCAGGCGGCCCGGGTCTTCTCGGTCTGCTTCATCAACCCGCAGGTGTACGAGAACGTCGGTCTCGACCGCGTGGAGGCCGTCGCGCAGGTCAGGGCGAGCGGCCACCGCCGCGAGGTGATGCAGTCGGGCGCCAAGCGGCTCACGGATTTCCTCGACGACATCGGCGTACTGCGCGGACCGGGCCGCAAGCTCTGGAAGTCATCCGGTCTCCTTGCCTGACCAGCTCCCGTCCGGCCGCTCGCCGGTGCGGTGCGCTGCGGTTACGCTGCCGATATGACCGCGCCCGTAACGCCCGCGTACCGACGGCTCAGCGTCGAGGAGCGCCGTACTCAACTCCTCGACGCGGCCCTCACGCTCTTCGCGCACCGGGCGCCCGAGGATGTCTCCCTCGACGACGTCGCGACGGCCGCCGGGGTGTCCAGGCCACTCGTCTACCGCTATTTCACCGGCGGCAAGCAGCAGTTGTACGAGGCCGCGCTGCGCTCCGCCGCCGATGAGCTGGAGCTGTGCTTCACCGAGCCGCCGGTGGGACCGCCCACCGAGCGGCTGAAGCGCGTCCTCGACCGCTATCTCGCCTTTGTCGACCAGCACGACGCCGGGTTCAGCGCGCTGCTCCAGGGCGGCAGCGTCTGCGAGACGTCCCGGACGACCGCCATCGTCGACGAGGTACGGCGTGTCGCGGCCGAGCAGATCCTGCTGCACCTCGGGACGGACCGTCCCGGCGCGCGGCTGCGGATGATGGTGCGCACCTGGATAGCGGCCGTCGAGTCGGCGTCGCTGATATGGCTGGACGAAGGCAAGCAGCCGACCGCGGGTGAGCTGCGCGACTGGCTGGTCGACCATCTCATCGCCCTGCTGGCCGCGACGTCGGCCACGGATGAGGAGACCTCGGCGGCCATCAGCGGGCTGGCGGCACACGAGAATCCGGACGGGCCTGTCGGAACGCTGGCCCGCCGGCTGATCCCCGTGGTGAACGAGGCGGCGCATCTCCTCTAGCCCGCGCGGTCCTGTGCGGGCCGGGTGTGAGGTCCCGTGTCGGGCCGGGTGTTCTCAGGGCGTCCGCCCGCGCCGTACCGGAGCGACGGCCTGCCGGGTCTGAGCGAGACTGGGGGTGTGAGAAGCGAAGACACTCCTTTTGTCGGCGGGCCGATGGACGGGCGCGTACTGCCCGTCCTGACCGGGCCGACCGGGCATCCGCCCAAGTGGTACGAGATCCCGGTGCCGGCCGCGGACGGCGGGCCGCCCACCATCCACACGTACCGGCGCGCGCCGGCCGGTTACACCAAGCGGCTCGGACTCCAGCGCGGCTGGATGTACGAGTACGTCTCCGAGGGCCGCGAACCCCGCACCCTGAAGTGGCCCTGGTCGAAGCCCGGCGGCTCCACACGATAAGTCCCGGACAGGGCCTAAGCGCCACGCCGGGCGGCGGCCGCATCGGCCCGCCCGGGGTGACGCTGTTGCGCTGAACCGCCTACTCGTGAGCTAGTCACACCATTTGTCCTCTCGTCATCACCTAGGACTGGATACTCCATCCCGCAACCGGAGGTGATGACGTGTCAGGCAGACGTGTGCGCGCGGCCTGTACGGCGGCGCTGGCGACCGCGACGGTCTTCGCGGCGGTGCCCCTCGCGTCGCACGCCGCCGCGGAGCCCGGCGCCGATCCGGTACCCAGCGCGTCCGCGTCCGGCGCCCCGGCACCCGCCGCGCCGACACCCAGCGCATCCGCGTCACCAACGCCCGGCGCGGCGGCGGACGGCGCCGTACCCACCGACACCGCCGCCGCACCGGACCCCTCCGCGCCCGCCCCCTCCGCACCGGCCCCCTCCACACCGGCCACCTCCGCACCCGCCGCCACCGAACCCGAACCCGCACCCGTCGCCGCGCCCGGGGCGATGGCCGCGCCCGGCACCGTCTCCGGGATGCTCACCCAGCTCCAGCGGCTGTACCGGGAGGCCGAGGAGGCCAGCGAGGCGTACAACGCCACCGAGACGGAGCTGACCCGGCTGCGCGACGAGACCACCAGGCTGGGCGCCGGCCTCACCCGGGCCCGAACCGCCCTCGCCCGCAGCCGCGTCGACGTCGGCCGGCTGGCGCGCGAGCAGTACCAGGGAAGGTCGGAACTCTCCGGCTTTCTCCGGCTGCTGCTCGCCCGCGACCCGCAGCACGCCATGGACGAAGGCCATCTGATGGAGCGCGCGGCGCGCGGCAGGGCGGCCACCATGGCCCGGCTGACGGGCGGCGAGAAGCGCGCCGACGCCCTGGCGTCGGCCTCCCGCAAGGCCCTCGACAAGCAGCAGATCCTCGCCACGAGGCAGCAGCGGCAGCGCGACATGGTCAGGGCCCGGCTCCAGGAGGTCGAGCGGCTGCTCGCCTCCCTCAGCAGCGGGCAGATCGCCGCCGCGACCGCCCTGGAGAAGGCCGGTACGGACAAGGCCCAGCGCGATCTGATCACTTCGGGCGCGCTCGGCCCCGAGGCGGCCCCGCAGGGGGGCGGGCGCAGGGCGCCCTCGGCGAGGGGTGGCGAGGCGGTGGAGTACGCCGTCGAGCAGATCGGCAAGCCGTACGAGTGGGGCGCCGAGGGGCCGGGGTCCTTCGACTGCTCGGGGCTGACCTCACAGGCCTGGGCGCGCGCCGGTCTGGCCATCCCGCGCACCAGCCAGGAGCAGTGGCGTGAGCTCCCCAGGGTCTCCCTCGATGAACTGCGCCCCGGCGACCTGGTGATCTACTTCCCGACGGCCACGCACGTGGCGATCTACCTGGGCGACGGGATGGTGATCCAGGCACCGCGCCCCGGCAGTCACGTCAAGGTCTCACCGCTCGCGGCGAACCCACTGCTCGGCGCCGTACGGCCGGACCCGGCGGCCGGCTCGCTGGCCCCGGCGGCGTACCGGCCGCCGGAGCTGCCGCCGGGCGCCATGGACGGCACGGACACCGGCTACAGCGAGGAGAGCGCTCCGTAGAACGGCCCTGACACCTCGGACACCGAAGGCCGGGGGCGGCGCCGAAGACCGGGGGCGGCGCCGGATCAAAAACAAGCCCCGCCCCGGGCCGGCCGTCCGGCCGTCCGTCAGAGCGCGCCCGAGACCTCCGCCAGGTACGCGTTCGTCTTCTCGGGCTCGTAGAAGAAGTTCTCGAAGTCGGCCGGGTTGTTGAAGCCGTTCGCGAACCGGTCGGCGACCGGCGGGAGCTGGCCCGCCGCGCCGATCAGATTGAGGACATGCTCCGGGGGAACGCCCAGCATGGCGTTGGTCCACTTGGTGACATGCTGCGCGGTGTCCCAGTAGCGGTCGAACGCCGACTGCATCCACGCCTCGTCGAACGGCCGGTCGCCGCGCGCCACGATCGAGTCGAGGTACGAGGCGGCGCACTTGGACGCCGAGTTGGAGCCCTGCCCCGTGATCGGGTCGTTGGCGACGACGACATCGGCGACACCGAGGACCAGGCCGCCGCCGGGCAGCCGCCCGATCGGATTGCGGACGGTCGGCGCGTACCGCCCCGACAGCGTGCCGTTGGCGTCCGTCAGCTCGACCTTCGTGGCGCGCGCGTACTCCCAGGGCGTGAACCGCTCCATCAGCTCCAGGGTGAGCGAGAGGTGCTCGGCGGGGTCCTTGACGCCCTGGAAGACATCGAGCGGACCGCCGGGAACGCCCTCCCAGAAGAGGATGTCCGCACGGCCGGAGGTGGTGAGGGTCGGCATCACGAACAGCTCGCCGACGCCCGGCACCAGATTGCAGCGGACCGCCTCGTGGTCCGGGTGCTCGGGGCGCGGGCCCATGCCGTGGACGTACGAGACGGCGAGCGCGCGCTGCGGCGCGTCGTACGGGGAGCGGGAGGCGTCGCGGCCGAACATCTGGACCAGTTCGCCCTTGCCCGCGGAGACCATGATCAGGTCGTACGCACGGGAGAAGTAGTCCAGGTCGGAGACGGCCGCGCCGTGAATCACCAGCTGGCCGCCGCGCTGTGCGAACGTCTCCATCCAGCCGGCCATCTTGAGCCGCTGGTCGACGGACTGCGCGTAACCGTCGAGCGTGCCGACCCAGTCGATGGGGCGGGACGAGTCGGGGGCCGCGACCGAGACGCCGACGCCCTCGATCTTCGGCGCCTGCGACTCCCAGAAGCCCAGCTGGAGATCGCGCTCGTGCTGGAGCGCGGTGTGGAACATGCACTGCGTGGACATGACCCGGCCGGCCCGGATCTCCTCCGCCGTACGGTTGGACATGAGGGTGATCTCGTACCCCTGCGACTGGAGTCCGAGGGCGAGTTGCAGTCCTGACTGACCGGCTCCGACGATGAGTATCTTCCGCATGGCGGGTTCTCCGTTTGCGTACGTGGTGCGACGTGGTGCGCGCGTGGCGGACGGCTGACGTCGGCCGACGCTACTCGGGGGAGGCGTCGAGCGCGTGACGCACCAGGGTGAGCAGCGACTTGACGACCGTCATCCGGTCGCGCGCGTCCATGATCAGGACGGGGACGTGCGGCGGGATCGTCAGCGCGTCCCGCACATCCTCCGTCTCGAACGCCGCCGAGCCGTCGAAGTGGTTGACGGCGACGACGTACGGCAGTCCGGAGCTCTCGAAGTAGTCGAGCGCGGGGAAGCAGTCGGGCAGCCGCCGGGTGTCTGCCAGCACGACGGCGCCTATCGCGCCGCGGACCAGGTCGTCCCACATGAACCAGAAGCGCTGCTGACCGGGTGTGCCGAAGACGTACAGCACGAGGTCGTCGTCGAGGGTGAGCCGGCCGTAGTCCATCGCCACGGTCGTGGTGAGCTTGTCGGGCGTCTGGCTGAGGTCGTCGATCTCCGCACTGGCCTGTGTCATCAGCGCTTCGGTCTGCAGCGGGGGGATCTCGGAGACCGCCCCGACGAAGGTCGTCTTGCCGACCCCGAAGCCGCCCGCGACCACGATCTTGGTGGCGATCGGTGCGCGGGTACGGTCCAGCTGCCAGGCCTGGACGGCCTCTTCGGGTTCGGCGGCGACCGGCGAGCCGGTCCTACCGGTGACACCGGTGAAACCGGAGACGCCAGTGACGTCAGAGACGGCGGAGTCCACTGAGCACCCTTTCCAGCAGCGCGTGGTCGGGCTGGCCGGTGCCGTGCCCGGTCCCGTACACACGGATCTTTCCCTGGTCGGCAAGGTCGCTGAGCAGCACGCGGACCACGCCCAGCGGCATCTTGAGCAGCGCCGAGATCTCGGCGACGGTACGCATGCGCCGGCACAGCTCGACGATGGCCCGCATCTCCGGCATGACGCCCGAGGAGGCCCCGCCGTCCGTCAGTTCCTTGCGCTCGTCGGGCGCTTCCAGCGCGGCGACGAACGTCTCGACGAGCAGGACGTGTCCGGAGCGGGTACGGCCGCCGGTGAGCGAGTACGGGCGCACCCGGGCCGGCCGGCGGTCGGAGCCGCGTTTGGGCAGTCTGCGGGTGGGGTCTGCGGGAGGCGTCATCGGGCGCTCTCCATCGATTTACGCAGTTCGTCGCGGAGTTCAGGGGTCAGCACATGTCCGGCGCGGCCGACGAACAGCGCCATGTGGTACGCGACCACACTCATATCGCAGTCGGGTGTGGCATGCACCCCGAGCAGCGAGCCGTCGCTGATGGCCATGACGAAGACGCTGCCTTCCTCCATGGCGATCATGGTCTGCTTGATCCCGCCGCCGTCCATCAGCTTCGCCGCCCCGACAGTCAGGCTGCCGATGCCCGACACGATGGTGGCCAGGTCGGCGCTGGAGCCTCTGGGGCCCTCCTTGCGGACGGTGGTGGTGGCCGCCGCCTCGGCGTTCTGCCCCGGGTCCGAGGAGAGCAGCAGGAGTCCGTCGGACGAGACGACCGCGACCGAGTGCACTCCTGGCACCTCCTCCACGAGGTTGCTCAACAGCCAGTGCAGGTTACGGGCTTCGCTACTGAGTCCGAATGTGCCGGTCGCAGTCAACTGCGTGCCTCCTCGACTGTCTCCCCCGTCGAATCGGTATGTTCTTCGGTCTGCTCTGTGGGCTCTATCTGCTCGGTGAGCTCGGCCTCGACATCGCGTCGACCTTCCTTCGCCCCCTGGTGGAAGCCGCCGAGCCTGCGGCGCAGCGCGTCCGCGTCGAAACTGCCGCTGCTCCTGGTGGGCGCGGCAGCGGGCGCGACGATCCTGGGGGTGCGCTTGGGGAGTCCCTTGTCCGTGATGCGCTCCGGGCCGGCGGCGGGGGACTCGTCCGCGTCGGGTGCCGCCTCGGGTTCCACCTCGGTGGCCGGGGACGCGGCGGGCTGCTGCCGGGGCAGCCGCATCGTGAAGGTGTCCTGATCGGGGCCGGTGGTCTCCGGCTCGCCGTCGGGAACGCGTGCGTGGCTGTCAGGGCCGATGGCGTACGGGCCGGGCCGCTGCGCGGTCTCGGGTACGGCGACAGCCTGCGTCGGCTCCGGCTCCGGGGCGGTCTCCGCCTCCGGGGCGGTCTCCGCCTCCGCGACGGGCTCCGATTCCGGGGCGGGCTCGGGCTGCGGCTGTGGCTCCACCGTCTGTGGCTCCGCCGTCTGCGCCTCGGCCGCTTCCGCCTTGCGGATCGCGGCCTCCGCCGCGGCCACCAGCGGGTCGGCCGCCGAACGGCCCGGCAGGGCATTGGAGTTGGCCTCTGCGGCGGACCCCGGCAGGTTGAGCACGGGGGCCGCCCCCGCCGTACGCGCCTGGTGCGGTGAGGCGGCCGGCGGCGAGGACGGAAGCAGCGCCTGCGGCAGTACGACCACCGCGGCCACCCCGCCCTGCTCGTGCTTGCGCAGCTCGACCTGTACGCCATGGCGGGCCGCGAGCAGCGCGGTCACGCGCAGCCCGAGCCCGTCGCCCTCGGCGTCGGCTCCGTACGCCCGCTGCGGCTCGTGGCCGCCGTGGCCCGCACGGGCTTCGCCGTCTTCGTGGTCGTCGTGCTCCGCCGGCTCGGCGAGCCGGGCGTTGAGCTCGGCGATCCGGTCCTCGGACATCCCGATGCCCTGGTCCTCCACCGAGAGCATCACCTCGCCGCTCTCCAGCAGCCAGCCGGAGAGCTGGACCTCGGCGTCCGGCGGGGAGAAGGCCGTGGCGTTCTCCAGCAGTTCGGCGACGAGATGGCTGAGGTCGTCCGCGGCGAAGCCGGCCACCTGCGCGTGCGGCGGCAGGGACTGGATGGTGACCCGCTCGTACCGCTCGATCTCGCTGACGGCCGCGCGCAGGACATCCACGAGCGGGACCGGGCCGGTGGAGCCGTGGCCGTGGTCGTGGCCCGCGAGCACCAGCAGGTTCTCGCTGTGCCGGCGCATGACCGTGGCCAGGTGGTCGAGCTTGAAGAGAGTGGCCAGCTGCTCCGGGTCCTGCTCGCGTTCCTCAAGGCCCTCGATGACGCCGAGCTGGCGCTCCACGAGGCCCAGCGTGCGCAGCGAGAGGTTCACGAAGGTGTGGTGGACGGTGTGGCGCAGCTGCTGGAGCTGGGCGGCGAGGTCGGCCGTACGCTCCTGGAGTTCGGCGCGCTGGGCGACGACCTTCTCGCGCGCGCCGATCAGGTCGGTGCGGTCGCTGTCGAGCTTCCCGGTGCGGCTGGAGAGGTCGAGCAGCTTGCCGTGCAGGGTGTTCAGGGACCGTACGACCTGGGCGAACTCGTCGTTGCGGCCGGTGAAGCGGACCGGCTCCTCGGTCGCGGGCGCAGCCGCGAGCCGGGCCGCGCCGATCCGTACGACGGCGAGCGGCCTGGTGAGCGTGCGGGCGACGGCGGTGGACACCCCGACGGCGATCAGCAGACAGCCGCCGAGCAGCGCGATGCTCAGTTCAAGCGCGGTGACATCGTCGTCACGGAGCTGCTCGAGACGCGCCAGCTGGCTGGAGCCGAGGCCCGACTCGACGCCGCGCATCTGGTCGATCCTGGCGGAGAGCGAGGACTCGACCTTCTCCTGGTCGGCGTCGCGGTCGGCGTCGGAGAGTTCGGGCTGGTCGGTGAGCCGGGTCAGATACCCCTCGGCGGTCTTGACGTCGGGCCCGGTGACGGTGGTCGTGAGGGAGTCGCGCGCCTCGGTGCCCGCGGTCTGGTCGAAGTCGGCCAGCGCGGCGAGTTCACGGACGCGCGACTGCTGGGCGTCGGCGCTGAGATCGTCGCGGAGCTGGTCGTTCTTCTTGCTGTCCGCGTCGGCCGGGGGCTCGACGAGGAGTCCGGTGATCGGGTCGAACTGCGGGGTGGTCTCGGCGGCGGCCGGCACGGCGAGCGCCGCCAGCAGCAGCCCGCGCGTGGCGGAGGCCTGCTCGACGGCGCGGCCGAGGGCGGCGGGCGCCCGGGTGCCGTTGGCGGCTTCCGGCGGGGTCCGCTCGGCCAGCTCGTCCGCGAGGGCCTGGAGCTTGGCGATGACCTCGGAGTACGCGCGGTACGCCTCCAGCGCCGAACCCTTGCCGGTGAGGG
This sequence comes from Streptomyces sp. NPDC058198, assembly GCF_042882605.1. Classification (NCBI taxonomy): domain Bacteria; kingdom Bacillati; phylum Actinomycetota; class Actinomycetes; order Kitasatosporales; family Streptomycetaceae; genus Streptomyces; species Streptomyces sp. NPDC058198. Next base: position 434,314 of record NZ_JBHVVP010000003.1, on the reverse strand, counting down.
CGGTGCGGCGGATGGAGGGGACGGTGGAGAGGTCCCGCAGCAGGCCGGGGGAGGCGGAGGCGACGGCGCGCATCTCGTCGATCTGCCGGTCGACGCGGGTGCTGCGGGTACCGGAGATCCGGTGCTCGCCCTTGCCCTTGGCGGCGCCGCCGGTGGTGGAACCGGCGTCCTGGCCGGACTGCTCGTCGCGGCCGGCCGCGATGTAGACGATGACCTCGTCGCGTTCGTCCGCGAGGGAGTGGGCGAGGGTCACGGCCTGCCGGTTGAGCTCCGCGAGAGTGACCAGACGCTGGGCGTCGGTCAGTTCGGAGGAGGCGCTGAGCACGGCGGGAGCGCCTGCCGCGACGACGGTGATGCCGACAAAGGCGACACCGGCGACCAGCCGGTTGCGTACCCGCACTCGGCGTCCTTCCTGAGCCTTGATGGCCTCAGCTCCGGTGGCCTCGCCGGCCCCGGTGACTCCCGGTTTCTGGGCGTCGCCCGGAGATTCGCCGCGCGTGACGCCATTGCCCCGAGGCCGCTTTTTCTGCACCGGTGCTCGCATTCTTGATTCGTCCGCCTGTGAAGCAGAGGTGACGACCGGTCACGACGAGAACCCCCCACCCCTGGTACGGCTTTCGACCATTCCAGCCTATTGGGAAGGAGGCGTGTATCGGCCGCTCCGCCACCTGAACGAGTGAACATCAAGAAGGAGTTGGCGAACAACTCTTCCCACTGAGGGCCCTTCCGGAAACTTACCTGCCGGGTGGACCTTCCGCGCGGGCTTTGGCAGGATGCGCGCCCGCAGCTTCCCCCGGCGGCTTGTGCTGGCCGAATGACAGCGGCTGACCTGGCGGTACGGGCCTGTCGGCATGGCGTGCAGAGCTCGTGAAGGAGTCGTGGGGGACGGCGGCCGGAGTCGTGCAGACTGGGATCCATGCGTATCGAATTCGCCACCGCGCCCGGCGCCACCGCACGGCCCAATGAGGACTGGACCACGGTGGCACTGCCCGCCGCGGGCGAGGGCGGGACGCTGGTCGTCCTGGACGGGGTGACACCGCCGACGGGCGACGACGGATGTGTGCACGGGGTGCCCTGGTTCACCGCCCGGTTGGGCGGCGCGCTGGCCGAACTGTCCGGTTCGCGGCGGGATATGACACTGAGCGAGATTCTGGCCACGTCGATCCTGCGCACCGCGGACGCCCATCGCGCCACCTGTGACCTTTCTCACGTACGTACCCCTCAGGCGACGGTCGTCCTGGTGCGTTGGGGCACGGACGCGGTCGAGCATCTGGTGCTCTCCGATTCGACGCTGCTGCTGGAGTCGCCGGACGGCGAGGTCCGGGCGGTGCTGGACGACCGCCTGGACCGCCTCCCGCGCGAGGCCCTCCGCTCGGTCGCCTCGGCGGACGCCCTGCGCAACACGGAGGGTGGCTACTTCACGGCCGCGGCGGATCCGGCGGTCGCGGCGAAGGCGGTGACGGGCCGCACGCCGGCCTCGGAGGTGCGTGCCGTGCTGGCCCTGACGGACGGCGCGGCCCGCTGGGTGGAGATGTTCCGGGAGGGCGGCTGGACGGACTGCCTGGCGCTGGTACGGAAGAACGGCCCGCAGGAGCTGATCGACCGGGTGCGGGCGGCGGAGTGGGCGGACCCCGAGGGGGTGGCGTTCCGCCGGTGGAAGACGAGCGATGACGCGACGGTGACATTCGTGGAGCTGTGAGGAGGGGCGACCCCCTCCTCACACCCCCCTCACCGCTCTGCCGCTGTCAGCTCTCCGCGCGGGCGTTGAGGTGGTGGAGCAGACGGGCCAGTTCCGAGACTTCGCCGCGGTCCCAGTCGGCCAGCTTCTGTACGTACATCGCGCGGCGCGCGTCCCTGACCCGCCGGAAGCGGGCCTGCCCCTCGTCGGTGATGCGGATCAGCGAGGCGCGTCCGTCGGCCGGATCGGGTTCGCGGGTGACCAGCCCCAGGTCCTCCAGGGCGCGCAGCTGCCGGCTCATCGTCGCCTTGCCGACCCCGAAGTAGCCGGCCAGCTCGGTGGCCCGCTGACAGCCGGTCTCCTCCAGCCGTACGAGCAGTCCGTAGGCGGCGGGCTCCAGCTCGGGATGGACCTCGCGTGCCATCTCGCCGGAGTTGGCGCGGGCGCGGCGCAGAAAGACCGCCAGCTCCCGTTCCAGAGCCAGGAATTCGTGGTCCACGCCACTGCTCCGGGCAGTGTCCGGCCCATTCGCCGTCCCACTCCCGTGCACGTCAGCACTCATCGCGCGCTTTTCCGCTCCTGAAAGTTTCTTTCGCCGACGACTGTTGTCGCAGCTCGGCCAGTATTTCGCAGGTTTATACCAACGGCACAGACGTGGCGCCCTTCCGTCATATGGGTCTACGTGCGCGGCTCCTTGTTGACATGCCCATTCCATTACTTGTCATCAGGTCATGGGAACGCGAACGGCCGCGGCCCGGGACTTTCGTTCCGGGCCGCGGCCGTTCGCCGCGTGGGGTCTCAGGCCGCCGCCGAGACCATCACCTCTGCCGGGGAGAGCGCGATCTCCAGGACCTGGCGGACATCCGTCACCGGGTGGACCTCCAGCTTCTCCAGGATCTCGGCCGGGACGTCGTCCAGGTCGGCTTCGTTCCGCTTGGGGATCACGACGGTCGTGAGGCCCGCGCGGTGGGCGGCCAGGAGTTTCTGCTTGAGGCCGCCGATGGGCAGGACACGGCCGGTCAGCGAGACCTCGCCGGTCATGGCGACATCCGTACGGACCAGGCGGCCGCTCAGAAGCGAGGCGAGAGCCGTCGTCATCGTGATGCCCGCGCTCGGGCCGTCCTTAGGCACCGCGCCCGCCGGGAAGTGGATGTGCACACCCCGGTCCTTCAGGTCGGCGACCGGCAGCTCCAGTTCGGCGCCGCGCGAGCGGAGGAAGGAGAGCGCGATCTGCGCCGACTCCTTCATCACGTCACCGAGCTGTCCGGTCAGGGTCAGCCCCGAGCCGCCCGTCTCCGGGTCGGCGAGCGACGCCTCGACGTAGAGGACGTCACCGCCCGCGCCGGTGACCGCGAGGCCCGTGGCCACGCCCGGCACCGCCGTGCGGCGCTCGGCCGGGTCCTGGGCGGACTCGGGCACATGGTGCGGCCGGCCGATCAGCTTGCGCAGCTGGTCGGCGCCGAGCGTGAACGGCAGCTCACGCTCGCCCAGTTCGTGTTCGGCCGCGACCTTGCGGAGCAGCCGGGCGATGGAACGCTCCAGGTTTCGTACGCCCGCCTCACGGGTGTACTCGCCCGCCAGCTTGCGCAGCGCGTCGTCCCGCAGGGTGACCTCGCCGGGCTCCAGGCCCGCCCGCTCCAGCTGCCTGGGCAGCAGGTGGTCCCTGGCGATGACGACCTTCTCGTCCTCCGTGTAGCCGTCGAGCCTGACCAGCTCCATACGGTCGAGCAGCGCCTCGGGGATGGCTTCCAGGACGTTCGCCGTGGCGAGGAACACCACGTCGGACAGGTCGAGCTCCACCTCCAGGTAGTGGTCGCGGAAGGTGTGGTTCTGCGCGGGGTCCAGGACTTCGAGCAGCGCCGCGGCCGGGTCGCCGCGGAAGTCGGAGCCGACCTTGTCGATCTCGTCGAGCAGGACGACCGGGTTCATCGAACCGGCTTCCTTGATCGCCCGCACGATACGGCCGGGCAGGGCGCCGACGTACGTACGCCGGTGGCCGCGGATCTCCGCCTCGTCCCGGACACCGCCGAGCGCGACGCGGACGAACTTCCGGCCCATGGAGTGCGCGACGCTCTCACCGAGCGAGGTCTTGCCGACGCCGGGCGGGCCGACCAGGGCCAGCACGGCGCCGCCGCGACGGCCGCCGACCACACCGAGGCCACGGTCCGCGCGCCGCTTGCGCACGGCCAGGTACTCGGTGATCCGTTCCTTCACGTCCTCCAGGCCCGCGTGCTCGGCGTCGAGGACGGCCTGAGCGCCTCTGATGTCGTACTCGTCCTCGGTCCGCTCGTTCCAGGGCAGTTCGAGCACGGTGTCGAGCCAGGTGCGGATCCAGGAGCCCTCGGGGCTCTGGTCGGACGAGCGCTCCAGCTTCTCGACCTCCTTGAGGGCGGCTTCCCGCACCTTCTCGGGGAGGTCGGCGGCCTCGACGCGGGTCCGGTAGTCGCCGGACTCGTCGTCGTCGCCCTCGCCGTTGATCTCGCGCAGTTCCTTGCGTACGGCTTCGAGCTGGCGCCGCAGCAGGAACTCGCGCTGCTGCTTGTCGACGCCCTCCTGGACGTCCTTGGCGATGGACTCGGCGACATCCTGCTCCGCGAGGTGTTCGCGCAGCTGCTGGGTGGCGAGCTTGAGGCGGGTCACCGGGTCGGCGGTCTCTAGCAGCTCGACCTTCTGAGCGGTGGAGAGGAACGGTGAGTAACCGGAATTGTCGGCGAGCGTGGACACGTCGTCGATCTGCTGGACGCGGTCCACGACCTGCCAGGCCCCGCGCTTCTTGAGCCAGTCGGTGGCGAGAGCCTTGTATTCCTTGATCAGATCGGTCACGGATCCGGGCAGCGGGTCGGGCGTGATCTCTTCGACGCTGATCCCCTCGATCCAGAGGGCCGCGCCGGGCCCGGTCGTACCGGCGCCGATCCGCACACGGCCGCGGCCGCGGATCAGCGCGCCGGGGTCGCCGTCGGAGAGCCGGCCGACCTGCTCGACGGTGCCCAGCACGCCGGTGCCGGCGTAGGTCCCGTCGATGCGCGGCACGAGCAGCACCTTGGGCTTGCCCGTACCCCCGTCGTCAGCGCGGGCGGCCGCTTGCGCGGCCTCCACGGCAGCACGGACTTCGGTGTCGGACAGGTCCAGCGGCACCACCATTCCGGGCAGCACGACCTCGTCGTCGAGCGGCAGCACGGGAAGCGTGAGCGGTGTGGACGTGGCAGCCATGATCTCCCCTTCGGCAGTCAAGTTGAGCTATACCGACTCAATGCATGTGAGCCCCCGGATGTTCCCCCGGCCCCGTTCGCTCTGAGCGATCAGCAGCTGCCGCATGGTGTGCAACGCGCACGCCTCACCGTCCATGCCCCGGACGGAGATACCGGACGGAGATATCAGTTGCCGCCCGCGTGGGAGCGCTCGATACTTCCGCGATGAACGGTCCCGGCACCCCGCTCACTCCGGCCCAGCGCGCCGCGCTCCAGCATGTGCGGACGACCGCGGTGGCACGCTCCGAGGCCCGTCCCGCCAGGATCGACGCCCGGGAAGCCGGCGCGCTCACCGCGCTGATGCGTGCGCATGCGCGCATCACCCTCAACTTCCACCCGGACCGGCTCCTCGCGGACGGCACGACGATCGCCGGGTCCATGGCGCGGGACGGCCGCTATCGCAGCCAGTACGAGACCGGTCTTTCCAACGGCAGCCGCTCCGCCGTCCCCGGCGGGGCCAGGGACGGCTGGGAGGAGCGGCTGTTCGGCGGGGCGTACCACGCGCCCGGGGTCCGGCCCTGTGACCGGCCCAAGTACGGGGCCGTCAATCTGTACGGCCACCCCGACGGAGCCTCCCCGCGCTTCGGCTCCTGTCATGTACGGCTGCGCCCGGAGATCAACGACCGCGCGACGTACTGCCACGGCGACAGCCATGCGGCGCCCGCCGACGTGGGCACCATCGACGCGTTCAGCTGTGTGCTGGCGGGGCTGCTGGAGGAGCGGCCGGACGCCGCCGAGGTCATCGCGAAGCTGCCGTACGCCACCGGAGCGGACCCCGCCGACGGCGGCGCCGCCGCATATCCGGGCCGGAAGCTCGACGAATACATCGAGGCGCAGGTCCACGGCGACCTCGATCTCGCGGCCGACGCGGAAGCCCTCGTCCTGGACCCGTCGTTCCGCGGCACGGAGACCGGCCGGCTGCTGACCGGCATGGCACGGCGGTGCGGCATCGCGGTGGAGTGGCACACCGGATTCGTCCTCGCGCCGGACGAGGTGACCGCGGAGTTCCGCGGCCCGATGATGGTTCCGCTCGCCGCCCGGGTCTGTCGCTCGTACGCACGTGCGGGCATGCTCGACGCCGAGGTGCTGGGGCGTGCGGCGGCCTCGGTCGTACGGGAGCCGGGGGCATGGGCCGAATGGGGGACGCAGGACGAGATGCTGCAGTACGTCAAGCAGCTCTGGCACGTGCTGGTGCGGTACGGACGACAGATGGGGGAGGTACCGGAATGAGGCGGATCACCGGGGCGGCCGGGGTGGCGCTGGCGGGATTACTGCTGGTGGGATGCGGCGCGGGTGGTACGGAACCGCCGAGCGGGCGCGGTACGGAATCGAGCGGCCCGACGGCGACCGCGGCCCCCTCCGGGACGGCGACCGCGCCGGACCCGGCGACGTCGGAATCCCCCTCCCAGGACCTCCCCGCGTCGCGCGGCGAGACCCTCCTCACCGTCACCAGGACCGGCGGTATCGCCGGACGCCACGACATCGTGGTGGTGTACGCGGACGGCACGTACACCACCCTCGTCAAGGGCCGCACGACCGGCTCGGGAAAGATGCGGCCCGCCGCCCTCACCAAGCTGCGGGACGCCCTGGCGGCCTCGGGCATCGAACGGCTCCCCCGCGTGCTCTACGACCGGCCCGCCCCCGACGCCTTCCTCTACGCCATCAGCCACGGGGGCGATGAAGTGGTGATGTCCGACGCGGAGCCGGTGCCCGGCCTGCGACGCGTCATCGCGGCGACGCCGCTGCCCTCCTGACCCGGCGGACGGCCGGCCAGCAGGCGACGCCGATCGCCAGCGCCGTCGGATGGCCCCAATCGGTGATCGGATCCCGGTAGGCCAGCAGTTCCTGGGCCAGCATCAGGGCGACCGCCCCGAGCAGGGGCCATCTGACGATCGGCGCGAGCAGCCCGGCCAGCGCCCCGACACTCGCCATCAGCCCGAAGCTGATGCCGTAGTCGAGGCGGTGCAGGGAGGTGGTGGGCAACTGCCCGGCCAGTACGGCGAGCCCGATCGGGATCTCGGTCGCCAGGGTCGCTCCGACATGCCCGAGCAGAAAGACCCCGGCCGTACGCGGGCCGCCGATACGGCGCTCCAGCGCGGTCAGGACGAGGACGAGCCCCACGGCGTACGGGGAGGCAGGCCCGCCCGCGATCCACAGCGCGCTGGCGAGCAGCACCAGCACGGGGTGGTGGACGAGATGCGCGACGTCCGTGCTGGATCCGCGCAGCAGCGCGGAGACCGTGGCGGGATCGCCGTACGCGGTGAAGAACGAGGTGGCGAGCAGGACGAGGGCGTAGCCGAAGGTGAACGGGGTGCCTCTGGGGCCGGGTATCAGCGCCAGAGGCACCCCGATGCGCCACCGCAGCGGTGGTACGTCCCCGAACAGCGCGGCCCCGGCCCTTGCCGACGGAGTCCTTGCCTGCGGAGTCCTTGAGGAGACCGCCTCCTCAGGAGGAGCCGTCCGCACCCGGACCACCGCGGTCCGCTGGCGGGGAAACCCGGCCGGCCGTACGCCGTCCAGCCGTACGCCGTCGAGTCGTGCGCCGTCCTCGATCCGGCGTATAGCGAGTCTGTTCACCGCGGCTCCTTCCGCAGGGACCGTGCCGAACGCTCCCCGGCCGGCGCGACGGCTCCCGACCGCGTCTATGACGTCGGCCACACCCGACCACCTTCTCCTCACCCCCCGCGTGGCGCCACCGAAACGGATTGCCGCCTTCCGTCCTGCCCGGTCAGGATGGCCGGGACAGCATCCGCCGCACGAGGAGGTCCCCACCGTGTCAGAGCCCGAGCCCCCGTCCGCCGCAGGCGCCGAGCCCGGCGGCGAAGCCGGCACCGAGCCCGTCACGCTGGACCGTCGTGACGGACCGTACGGGGAGATCGTCCTGCGGCAGCGTGGCAAGCGGCTGGAGATCATCGCCAACGGCTGCTTCCTGATGGACACCTCGGACGGACGTTCCGAGCGGCGGCTGATCGACGCGGCGCTCGCCGCGCTCCCCGCCGAGCGCCGCGACCGGCTGCCGTCCGTCCTGGTCGGAGGCCTTGGCGTGGGCTTTTCGCTCGCGCACGCCGCCGCCGATCCCCACTGGGGCCGGATCGTGGTCGTCGAGCGCGAACAGGCCGTCATCGACTGGCACCACCAGGGTCCGCTCGCCCGGATCTCCGGCGCGGCGCTCGCCGATCCGCGCGTGGTGATCCTGCACACCGACCTGCTGGAACATGTACGGACGACTACGGACAGCTACGACGCGCTCTGCCTGGACATCGACAACGGACCCGACTGGACCGTCACCGACAGCAACGGGAACCTGTACGCACCGGACGGACTCGCCCACTGCCTGGCGCGGCTGAATCCAGGGGGTGTCCTCGCCGTATGGTCGGCGCAGCCCTCCCCCGCTTTCGACGAAGCATTACGTAATGCCGGATTCACTGGGGTAAGGACGGAAGAGATCCAGGTTGCCCGAGGCGTACCCGACGTCATCCATCTCGCTGTTCGCACTGCGTAGCCGCGACCCTCCCGCTGCCTCTACGCTGCTCCCCACACACACGGATCTCCATCTCCATGGAGATCGGAGATCAAGGATCGCGGAACGCGTACCAGGGGCGGGGCGATGGAGCAGACACACACCAGCCACAGCGGAGTCGCGGCCACGCCCGGCGCCCAGCGCCGGGTCCTCGTCGTCGAGGACGACGCGACGATCGTCGACGCCATCGCCGCGCGGCTACGGGCCGAGGGCTTTCTGGTGCAGACGGCGGTGGACGGCCCCGCGGCCGTCGACGCGGCCGAGGCGTGGCAGCCGGACGCGATGGTCCTCGACGTCATGCTGCCCGGCTTCGACGGCCTGGAGGTCTGCCGTCGCGTGCAGGCGCAGCGCCCGGTGCCGGTGCTGATGCTGACGGCCCGCGACGACGAGACCGACATGCTGGTCGGCCTCGGGGTCGGCGCCGACGACTACATGACCAAGCCGTTCTCCATGCGGGAGCTGGCGGCCCGGGTGCACGTACTGCTGCGCCGGGTGGAGCGCGCGGCGCTCGCCGCGGTGACACCGCGCAGCGGCATCCTGCGCCTGGGCGAGCTGGAGATCGACCACGCGCAGCGCCGGGTGCGGGTGCGCGGCGAGGACGTCCATCTGACGCCCACCGAGTTCGATCTGCTGGTCTGCCTGGCGAACACACCGCGCGCGGTGCTGTCCCGTGAGCAGCTGCTCGCCGAGGTGTGGGACTGGGCGGACGCCTCGGGCACCCGTACCGTCGACAGCCACATCAAGGCACTGCGCCGGAAGATCGGCGCCGAGCGGATCCGTACCGTGCACGGTGTCGGTTACGCGCTGGAGACCCCCGCGCCGTGACCCGGCCCGGGGGCGGCGGCGGCGCCGACGGAGAAGGACGCAGACGCGGGCCGGGGCACGACAGAGCCGGCCCCGGCAGGGGAACCCGGAGCGGCGCCACGGGCGGCCCCGAGCGAACGGGGCTGCGGCCCTTCTCCATCAAGACCAAGCTCGGCACCCTCGTCGTCGTCTCCGTCTTCATCACCACCGGGCTGCTGATGGTGGCCCTGCGCACCGAGACCGAGCTGCGCTTCATCACCGTCTTCTCGGTGATCGCCACCCTCCTGATCACCCAGTTCGTGGCCCATGGCCTCACCGCCCCGCTCGACGAGATGAACACCGTCGCCAAGGGCATATCGCACGGTGACTACACCCGCCGGGTGAGCGGCGCGGACCGCCGTGACGAGCTGGGTGACCTCGCCTCCACGATCAATCGCATGGCCGACGACCTGGAGGCCGTGGACCGGCACCGCAAAGAGCTGGTCGCCAATGTCTCGCACGAGCTGCGCACCCCCATCGCGGCCCTGCGCGCCGTGCTGGAGAACGTCGTCGACGGGGTGTCGGCCGCCGACCCCGAGACCATGCTCACGGCCCTGAGGCAGACGGAGCGGCTCGGCAGGCTGACCGAGACGCTGCTCGACCTGTCCCGGCTGGACAGCGGTGTCGTACCGCTGAAGGCGCGGCGCTTCGAGGTGTGGCCGTATCTCTCCGGCGTGCTCAAGGAGGCCAATCTGGCCTCCTCGCAGCGCGGGCTGAGCTCCGGCTCCGGCAATCACACCCGTACGGACGTACATCTGCATCTGGATGTCTCGCCGCCCGAGCTGACCGCGCACGCGGACGCGGAGCGGCTGCATCAGGTGGTCGCCAATCTGATCGACAACGCCGTCAAGCACAGCCCGCCGCACGGCCGCGTCACGGTCCGGGCCCGGCGCGGCGCCCAGCCGGAGTCCCTGGATCTGGAGGTCCAGGACGAGGGCCCTGGGATCCCGGAGCAGGAGCGGCACCGGGTCTTCGAGCGGTTCAACCGGGGCAGCGCGGCGGCTCCGCACGGTCCGGGCAGCGACGGCGGTACGGGTCTCGGCCTGGCAATCGCGCGCTGGGCGGTGGATCTGCACGGCGGGCGCATCGGGGTGGCCGAATCCGCTCGTGGCTGCCGGATACAGGTCACTCTTCCGGGAATCCCCCGGGCACGCGGTTGACGTAGGGTTCGAACGTACAGCGCGCGGCTTACGGGTACGGGGCCCGGAACGGGCGGGCACGGGCCACGGACCCACCGTGGCCTGGGATTTGTGGGTGCCAGGCGCACCGGAACCCGGCTAGTTTCCCGCCAATTCATACGCTGAAACCCGCCGTCCGATGTGACTTGCGCGACGATGCCCCGCCCGGTCTCCATCTGTCGGCCAGGAAGGCGTAGCCTTGATTCCCGCTGTCCATCACCTTGTGAAGCGGAAGAGGGCGGTTCACGCCGTGTCGTCTCAGTCCCCCAGTAACGCGAGCATCTCGACCGACGAAGACGGGCAGGGGAAGAACCCTGCCGCTGCCTTCGGTGCCAATGAATGGCTCGTCGACGAGATCTACCAGCAGTACCTCCAGGATCCGAATTCGGTCGACCGTGCCTGGTGGGACTTCTTCGCCGACTACAAGCCGGGCACGCCCGGCACGGCGGACAAGCCCGTCGATACCGCAGCCGCGGGGGCTGCGGTGCCCACGACCCCGGCCGCCACCCCGGCCCCTGCCGCGCCCACCGCTCCGGCGACGCCCGCGGCCGCGGCCCCGACCCAGGCAGCCGCCCCGGCCGCGGCTCCCGCCGCGCCGGCCAAGCCCGCGGCCGCCGCCCCCGCCCAGCCCGCGCCCGCCCCGGCGCAGCCGGCCGCCACCAAGCCCGCCGCGGCCCCCGCCCCGGCTCCGGCCAAGGCCGCCGCCAACGGCAGCGCGGCCACGGGAACGGACGCCGGCCCCGAGTATGTGACGCTGCGTGGCCCCTCGGCCGCCGTCGCGAAGAACATGAACGCCTCGCTGGAGCTGCCCACGGCCACGTCCGTGCGCGCCGTCCCGGTGAAGCTGCTCTTCGACAACCGCATCGTCATCAACAACCACTTGAAGCGTGCGCGCGGCGGCAAGATCTCCTTCACGCACCTCATCGGCTACGCGATGGTGCAGGCGCTCAAGGCCATGCCGTCGATGAACCACTCCTTCGCGGAGCGGGACGGCAAGCCGACCCTGGTCAAGCCCGAGCATGTGAACCTCGGTCTCGCCATCGACCTGGTGAAGCCGAACGGCGACCGCCAGCTCGTCGTCGCCGGCATCAAGAAGGCCGAGACGCTCAACTTCTTCGAGTTCTGGCAGGCGTACGAGGACATCGTCCGCCGCGCCAGGAACAACAAGCTGACGATGGAGGACTTCACCGGAGTCACCGCGTCGCTGACCAACCCGGGCGGTATCGGCACCGTCCACTCCGTGCCGCGTCTGATGCCCGGCCAGGGCCTCATCCTGGGCGTCGGCGCGATGGACTACCCGGCGGAGTTCCAGGGCACCTCGCAGGACACCCTGAACAAGCTGGGCATCTCCAAGGTCATGACGCTGACCTCGACGTACGACCACCGCGTCATCCAGGGCGCCGCCTCCGGCGAGTTCCTGCGGATCCTCAGCCAGCTGCTCCTCGGCGAGAACGACTTCTTCGACGAGATCTTCAAGGCGCTGCGTATCCCGTACGAGCCGGTCCGCTGGCTCAAGGACATCGACGCCTCGCACGACGACGACGTCACCAAGCCCGCCCGCGTCTTCGAGCTGATCCACTCCTACCGGGTGCGCGGCCATGTCATGGCCGACACCGACCCGCTGGAGTACCGCCAGCGCAAGCACCCCGACCTGGACATCACCGAGCACGGGCTCACGCTGTGGGACCTGGAGCGCGAGTTCGCGGTCGGCGGCTTCGCCGGCAAGTCCATGATGAAGCTGCGCGACATCCTGGGTGTGCTGCGCGAGTCGTACTGCCGCACCACCGGCATCGAGTTCATGCACATCCAGGACCCGAAGCAGCGCAAGTGGCTGCAGGACCGGGTGGAGCGTCCGCGCGCCAAGCCGGAGCGCGAGGAGCAGCTGCGGATCCTGCGCAGGCTCAACGCGGCCGAGGCCTTCGAGACCTTCCTGCAGACGAAGTACGTCGGCCAGAAGCGCTTCTCGCTGGAGGGCGGCGAGTCCGTCATCCCGCTGCTCGACGCGGTCATCGACTCCGCCGCCGAGTCGCGCCTCGACGAGGTCGTCATCGGGATGGCCCACCGCGGCCGCCTGAACGTCCTCGCGAACATCGTGGGCAAGTCGTACGCCCAGATCTTCCGGGAGTTCGAGGGCAATCTCGACCCGAAGTCGATGCACGGCTCCGGCGACGTGAAGTACCACCTGGGCGCCGAGGGCACCTTCACCGGGCTGGACGGCGAGCAGATCAAGGTCTCGCTGGCCGCGAACCCCTCCCACCTGGAGGCGGTCGACCCGATCCTGGAGGGCATCGCCCGCGCCAAGCAGGACATCATCAACAAGGCGGGCACGGACTTCACGGTCCTGCCGCTCGCGCTCCACGGCGACGCGGCCTTCGCCGGCCAGGGTGTCGTCGCCGAGACGCTCAACATGTCCCAGCTGCGCGGCTACCGCACCGGCGGCACGGTCCACATCGTGATCAACAACCAGGTCGGCTTCACCGCCTCCCCGGAGTCGTCGCGTTCCTCCATGTACGCGACCGATGTCGCCCGCATGATCGAGGCGCCGATCATCCATGTGAACGGTGACGACCCGGAGGCCGTGGTCCGCGTCGGCCGTCTCGCCTTCGAGTTCCGCCAGACGTTCAACAAGGACGTCGTGATCGACCTCATCTGCTACCGCCGCCGCGGTCACAACGAGGGCGACAACCCGCAGTTCACCAACCCGCAGATGGTCCGGCTGATCGACAAGAAGCGCTCGGTGCGCAAGCTCTACACCGAGTCGCTGATCGGCCGCGGCGACATCACGCTGGAAGAGGCGGAGCAGGCGCTCCAGGACTTCCAGGGCCAGCTGGAGAAGGTCTTCGCGGAGGTCCGCGAGGCCACCTCGCAGCCCGCCCCGGCCCATGTCCCGGACGTCCAGGCCGAGTTCCCGGTGTCCGTCACGACGGCGGTCTCCCAGGAGATGGTCAAGCGGATCGCCGAGTCGCAGGTCAACATCCCCGACACGGTCACCGTGCACCCGCGTCTGATGCCGCAGATGCAGCGTCGCGCGTCCTCGGTGGAGGACGGCACGATCGACTGGGGCATGGGCGAGACCCTGGCCATCGGCTCGCTGCTGATGGAGGGCACGCCCGTCCGGCTCTCCGGCCAGGACACCCGCCGCGGCACGTTCGGCCAGCGGCACGCGGTCCTGGTCGACCAGGAGTCCGGCGAGGACTACACCCCGCTGCAGTACCTCTCCGAGGAGCAGGCCCGTTACAACGTCTACGACTCGCTGCTCAGCGAGTACGCGGCGATGGGCTTCGAGTACGGCTACTCCCTGGCCCGCCCCGACGCGCTGGTCATGTGGGAGGCCCAGTTCGGTGACTTCGTCAACGGCGCGCAGTCCGTCGTCGACGAGTTCATCTCCTCGGCCGAGCAGAAGTGGGGCCAGACCTCCGGCGTCACGCTGCTGCTGCCGCACGGCTACGAGGGCCAGGGCCCGGACCACTCGTCCGCCCGCCCCGAGCGCTTCCTCCAGATGTGCGCCCAGCACAACATGACGGTCGCCATGCCGACCCTGCCGTCGAACTACTTCCACCTGCTGCGCTGGCAGGTCCACAACCCGCACCACAAGCCGCTCGTCGTCTTCACCCCGAAGTCGATGCTGCGTCTGAAGGCCGCGGCGTCCAAGGCGGAGGAGTTCACCACCGGCGGCTTCCGCCCGGTGATCGGCGACGTGAGCGTGGACCCGAACGCGGTCCGCAAGGTCGTCTTCTGCACCGGCAAGGTCTACTACGACCTGGACGCCGAGCGTCAGAAGCGTGGCGTCACGGACACCGCGATCCTGCGCCTGGAGCGCCTGTACCCGCTCCCGGGTGCCGAACTGCAGGCCGAGATCGCCAAGTTCCCGAACGCCGAGAAGTACCTGTGGGCGCAGGAGGAGCCGGCGAACCAGGGTGCCTGGCCGTTCATCGCGCTCAACCTGATCGACCACCTGGACCTGGCGGTCGGCGCCGACATCCCGCACGACGAGCGTCTGCGCCGCATCTCGCGTCCGCACTCCTCGTCCCCCGCGGTCGGCTCGGCCAAGCGCCACCAGGCGGAGCAGCAGCAGCTGGTCAGCGAGGTCTTCGACGCCTGACGGCGCTGAGGACAGTACGACGCTGAGGACAGTACGGAGGGCCCGGTACCGCGTGAGCGCGGTACCGGGCCCTCCGGCATGCGGACCTCGGATGAGTGCGGGCCCCGGATGAATCCGCCCCGGAAGACTGCGGCCTCAGATGATCGGCGGCTCGAAGTCCCAGTACGGACGGTTGCGGGAGCGGGCCGAGACGGTGTGGACGTGCTGTGCGCCGAGCGTCGCCGCCAGGTCGTCCAGGGCCTCCTGCTCGACCTTCTCGGCGCGCCGCCCGTGCCGCAGGGCGCGCAGATCCGCCGCGTACGCGATCCGGGCGGAGAGCGTCAGCGGATGGGTACGGCCGAGGACCTCGGTGGCGTGGGCGATGGTGTCGACGCCCAGCGCGGCGGCGCCCTCCGCGTCGCCCACGATATTGCGCAGCGCCGAGGCGTTGACGGCGCAGCCCAGCGTCCAGGGATGGGTCGCCCCCACGGCCCGCGTCATCTCTCTGAGGGAGGCCTCGATCAGGGCATGCGCCTGCTCGCGCTCCCCGACGCCCCGCAGGATCAGGGCATGGTTGGCGCGGGCACCGACGGCGTAGGGATGGGTCTCCCCCAGCATCATCAGATAGCCGCCGACGACCTGGTCACTTATGTCCCTGGCCTGGTCGATGTCCCCGTGCTCGCGGGCGAAGCAGGACTGGCCGGACGCGAACCTCATGGTGTCCGGGGCGTCTTCGCCGAGCACCCGCTCACTGCGCTCGAGCACCTGGGTGAGCAGCTCCCCGGCCGTGGAGCGGTCGCCGGAGCGGTACTGGCACAGCGCGAGGTTGTACTCGGCGCGCAGGGTCTGGGGATTGTCAACGCCCAGGACCGTCCGGTGCACGCGCGCGCTCTGCGTCTGGAGCGACTCGGCCTCGCTGTAGCGGCCGAGCAGCCGCAGGTCCGTGGCGTAGTTGATCTCCGAGTAGAGGGCCCAGGCATGGCGGGGGCGCAGCAGCTGGCGTCTCGCGTCGAGGGTACGCCGGTCCAGCTCCAGGGCGTCCGCGAAGCGTCCGAGCAGGCGCATCGAGACGGCGAGGTTGTTCTGCGCGTTGAGGGTGCGGAAGTCCTGGTCGCCGAGGAGTTCGCGGTAGGCGGCCAGGATCCAGTCGGAGACCTCGAACGCCTCGTCGTACCGGCCGAGGCCGCGCAGGTCGGCGGCGAGCCCGCCGGCGGCCCGCAGATGCTCCAGGTCCATCGGGCCCCGCTCCGCGCGCAGATGCTCGACGGCGGCCCGTTCGATGGCCTCGGTGCCGGCGTAGTCGCCGACCGCCCGCATCACATTGGCGTAGTGGAAGCTCAGGTCCCAGATCCTCGGGTGGGTGGCACCGAGCAGCCGCTGCCAGGTCTCCATGGCACGCCGGCCGAGGTTGATGCCCGCCCGGTACTCCCCGGAGAGATACATGTAGCGCAGGCAGTTGAGGACCAGGGTGTGCACCGCGGGGTCGGTGCTCTTCAGGACGTCGGCCCACTTCAGATGCGGGGTGATCTCCGCGTACCGGGGCCACAGCCGGGTGTCGGTCGGCCGGCCGGGGTCCGCCGCGGCGAGCGCCCTGCGCACCACCTCGATGAACTCCTCGTGGTCCTGCGCGGGCATGTCCTGGTGGACGATCTGGTGGACCATCCGGTGCATGTAGAGCGTGTCGCCCGCCATGCCGGTGGGACCGGCGTCGTTCACCAGGTCGTGGACCTCGCGCTCGCCGACTCCGGCGGCGCGCACGACCGCGTACTGCCGTAACTTGTTGATCGCCCGTGCCCACCGCACCGGGTCGTCGACCAGTCCGCGGAGCTTCTCAGGAAGCCCGTCCACCGGCAGGTCGCGCACCAGCCGTACGGGAATGGCGCCCGGCGCGAAGAAGGTGCACAGCCGGAGCAGGTCGACGGACTCGGGGACGGTTTCGCGGAGCTTGTTCAGGAGTATCGACCAGCCGGTCTGGAAGGCCAGCGGGAAGTCGGCGGAGACCTTGACCACGTCCTGGTCGATGCCGTCCTCGAGAAGCTCGATGTACTGGCCGACCGACATGTCGGAGTCGTTGAGCCAGCCCGCCGTCTGGTCCAGCAGCAGCGGCAGGTCCTCCAGCGCCACGGCGAGCTGGTCGGCCTCCGTCTGCGTCAGGCGCGGGGCGCGGCGGCGTACGAACGCCACCGACTCGTCCCGGTCGTAGACCGGCACCTCGACCAGGGTGCTGTTGTACTCGCCCCACTCCGGATTGCGCGCCGTGATCAGCACATGGCCGGGGCCGCTCGGCACCAGGTCCCAGATCTGCTCGGGTTCGTCCGCTCCGTCGAGGACGAGCAGCCAGCGCGCGTACGGGTCGCCGCGGCGCAGCGCGTCCCGTGCCGCGCGCAGCCGCTCGCCGTACTCCACACCGGTGGACAGGCCCAGCGCCGGGGCGAGTTCGGCGAGCTTCTGCCGGCAGGTGACCCGCTTGTCGGCGGAGACCCACCACACCACGTCGTACTCCGCGCCGAAGCGGTACACGTACTCCGCGGCCAGCTGGGTCTTGCCCACGCCCGACATGCCGTGCAGCGTCAGCACGCCCGCGCCGCGGCCGGCCTCCTGGAGCGCGTGGTACGCGTCGTTGAGCAGGGCCTCGCGGCCCGTGAAGCGCGTATTGCGCCGGGGAACGCCGCCCCACACATCGGGGGTCTCGGCCGGATAGCGGGGGCCGCGGCGCGGGTCGGCGGCCTCGGGCAGCGGATCGGCCGGCAGGCCGAGGCGGCCCAGGATGCGCCGCTCGGCCTCTTCCTCACCGACGGTGGTCAGGTCGGCCGCGGCGAAGACGGCGGTGGCGCTCGGCAGCGCGGAGGTGGTGACGGTGGCGGCGGCGAACCGGCCGGGGGCGGCGGCCACCACGGCGCGCAGCGCCTGGTTCCACTCGTCGTGGCTGCGGGGGCCGACCTGGAAGTACCAGTCGCTGAGGATGACGAGGACGGGGCCGGGGGCGAGCAGCAGATCCCGCAGCGCCTCCTCCAGCGGAGTCTCCACAGGCGGATCCCAGCGCTGGTAGACGACCACGTGTCCGCGCCGCTCCAGACGGTCCCCGATCCAGGCCGCCCAGGCACGGTTGAACCCGGCGAAACTGATGGTGACGGCCTGCGTCCCGGTCGCTCCAACTGACTTACGCGCTCCGGGCATTCGACCGTCTCCCTGCATAGTCATACGCCCTTTTAACATACCCCGGAGCCCCCGGAATCCATCCTGGAGCGCGCCGCCTCAGCTTCCGTTCCTTTGGCGCCAGATCACCCGCGCCGTACGGACATACGCAGTGGCTCGCGCGAGGTGGCCGGCCGGCGGCGGACGGTCCGCCAGCCGGTGGTACATCGCGATCATCTCGTTGACGAGAACGCGGCCCGCCGGGGTCAGCGCGCCGGAGCCGGCCAGCGCCGGCAGGACCGCGCCCACCTGTTCCTGGCAGCGGGCGTGCTCCGCCCAGGCCGGGTCGCGGTGCGAGACACGCTGCGCGCCGAGCGCGAAACGCTGCCAGTAGTCGGCGAGCCCCAGGTGCGCGTACGCCCCTTGGAGCAGCCCGTCGAACGGCCGGGGGTCGGGCCGCCAGGGTGCGAAGTAGCGGGCGGCCGTGCCCTCGTGGTGCAGCGGCGTGAGCGCGCTGAGCGCGGCGAGTTTGGTGTGCTGGAGTTCGTGCACGAGGGTCGCCGCGAAGTGCGCGGGAGTGGTCGGTCTGCTGCTGAGGACCGCGCCGAAGGCCTCCCGCCTGGTTCCGCTGCAATGCGCCGCGCTCCCGCCGTCGGGTCCGGATCCCGGCGGCGGGGCGAGCGGGACCAGACAGCGCAGCAGGGCCACCGCCTCGGCCGGCCGGTGTGCG
Source organism: Streptomyces sp. NPDC058198 (assembly GCF_042882605.1). Classification (NCBI taxonomy): domain Bacteria; kingdom Bacillati; phylum Actinomycetota; class Actinomycetes; order Kitasatosporales; family Streptomycetaceae; genus Streptomyces; species Streptomyces sp. NPDC058198. The sequence continues at coordinate 415,901 of NZ_JBHVVP010000003.1, read as the reverse complement.
CCGCCGACGCGCAGCTGGGATTCCAGGCCCGACCAGGACGCCGCCCACGCCGTGTGCTCGGTGTCGTCGAGGCTGGTGTCGGCGCGCGGCCCCTGCCGTTCCGGCCCGCTGCCGGCGGCGCGGTAGCGGTCGATGTCGTCCAGCGGTACGGGGGCCGCGCCGGCCCGTACGGCGGGCAGCGTGCGCACGGGCAGCCAGCGCGGGTCGCCGGAGCGGGCGCCGCCGTCCATCATCCGTACGACGACAGGCGTAGCACTTTTCTGACGTAGCGTCACACGGCCTTCGGCCAGGGCGATACCGACCGGGGCCGGCGGTCCCGGTCGGGTGCGGAGCGCGCCCAGGGTGGGCAGGGCGAGCAGCCCGCCGTGGGCGGTGAGACGCCCGGTGAAGGGCAGCCGGGCCCGGATCGCGGCCGCCGCGGCGAGGGCGCTGAAGTGGGCGAGGTCGGCGGCGAGTCCGGGGGTCGGCGCGCCGGCGGTGAGGCCGTGCAGGCAGCGCTGCGCCCAGGGACCGGCCAGCGGGTAGAGCAGGACGGTCCGCACGGCGTCGCGGTCGGCGCGTTCGGCGGCCTCCAGCAGGGCCCAGTCGCGGCGCAGCCGGTCGAGCGCGCCGGGCGGGCAGACCGACGCGGGTGCGGCGGCCGCCGCCTCCAGCAGGGCGCGCAGCAGGACGAGGCGGCGGGTGTGCTGGTCGCGTACGAGCAGTCCGAGGGCCTCGGCTCCGCCTTCCGTACGGCCGAGTTCACGCAGCAGCCGCTCGGGGACGGCGGGGCTCACCGTACGTCTCCCGCCGTGGTCGCTTCGGCCGTGGTTGCTTCGGCTCTGGTCGCTTCGGTGAGCCGGGCTGCCACATGGCGCACCAGGCGGTCGAGGTCCGCGCAGTAGACGGAGGGATTGGTGAAGCCGTGTCCCTCGCGGTAGCGGTGGGCGTAGTGGCCGCCGCCGCAGACGCCGAGCAGGGGGCAGGCACGGCACACGGCGGAGAGCGCCGCCGCGCCCGCCTGGCGGGCCGCGACACCGGGATGGCGCAGGGCGTCGTCGAAGGTGTGGTGGAAGATGTCGAGTCCGGTGGCGGCGGCCGTGTCGTAGGCGGACTTGAGGGAGTCGACCTGTTCGATGGCGCCGTCGGTCTCGATCACGATGGCGTTGAGGGGGTCGAGTCCGAGGGATTCGGTGGCGCCCGGCAGCCCCAGCAGCAGGGCGAGGCACTCCTCGAAGAGCCGGATCCGGGTCTCCCGGCGGCCGGCCCGCCACCAGCGGTCGAAGACGGTGCACAGCCAGTCGCCGTACGGGGTGGGGCGGTTGGCGCCCGGAATCTCACCGCCGGGGACGGCCGCCGGCAGCCCCGGTGGCGGGCGGCTCCAGTTCCCGTGCGGCAGCAGCAGATCGAGGGCGGGCGGGCGCAGCGCGAGCAGCGACTCGTACATCTCGACCGGATCGGTCCGTGGGTCGATGACGGTGAGGATGCCCGCGTACGCCTCGGGGTGGTGCGCGGCGAGCAGCCGGGCGCCACGTGAGGCGGCGGGCCAGGAGGGGCGTCCCGCGTGGTCGGTGCGCAGGGTGTTGTGGGCGGCCAGGCCGCCGTCGAGGCTGATGCCGACGCGGATGGAGTGCCGGGCGAGCGTGGCGATCCTGCCCTCGGTGAGCAGCGTGCCGTTGGTCTGCACGGTGGTGTGGACGGTGGTGGGGACGGCGCCGCCGGATCCCGTCCGCTCGCGTACGAGAGCGGCGAAGGCGGCCAGCCGGCCGGCGCCCGCGAGCAGCGGCTCGCCGCCGTGCAGCACGAGGGAGATCTCGCGCGGGGAGTGGGCCGCGGTGTGCTCGGCGATCCGGGTCGCGGCGCGGTCCAGGACGGCGGGCGAGGCGGCGGCGGGCCGGGTGCGCCAGGTCCGGTCGGGGCCTTCGTACAGATAGCAGTAGCGGCAGGCGAGGTTGCAGCGGCCGTGCACCTTGACGATGAACTGTCCGAAGGGGACGGGTATCCGGGCGGCGGAGGGCGTCCCTGGCGTCGCGTGCGCCGGGGCCCTCGCCGCCGGGATCCGCGGCGCCCCCGGCACGCGCGGCACCGCACGTCGAGACACTCCGGAACCCCCATGCTGTACGGCGTCCGGGGCAGCCGTGGCTGCCCGGCCGATGGCGTGTTTCCCTGGAAGGCCCGGGAGGCAAACACAGCGGGAGTCAGGTTGTCCTGTTCAACCGCGTCCCGGACCGAAACTGTGTGCGAAACGCCGCTCAGAACGCGCTGGTGAACCCCCACAGCATTTCCCTCGGCTGCTCGGCCCTGGCCCGCAGATCCGCCACCACCTCGGTCAGCACCGGATGGTCCAGGGTCCGCAGCGCCTCCAGGTCCAGGTCCAGCAGATCGGGCAGTCCGCCCGTGTCGACGATCCCGCCGGGACCGTCGGGCGCGCCCGCTTCCCCGTTCTGTGTCATGTCGCTCATCACGTCTCCCCGTGGTCGTCGTGCCGGTTCCGTGCACCCGTCGGCGCACCGCCGAACGCGCACCGTCGAACGTTCGTCATGGAACGCGCACCGCCGAACGCGCACCGCCGGACGCTCAGCGCTCCAGCTCGGCCAGCCGGTCCGTGGTCGCGCGGGCCGCCTCGCCGCCGCCGTCCGGCAGCTTGCGCCATTCCGTACGGGCCGTCCGGTACGCCTCACGCGCGGCCCGGGGCCGTCCCGCCTCCTCATAGGTCATACCCCGCCAGTGGCTGGCCGCAGCACACAACTCGGCTGCTTGCAGCCGCTGTTGTGGATTGTCCAGCTCCGCTTCCGCGGTCCTGGCCGCGTCCGCCGCGTCCCGGAACGCCTCGGCCGCCTCGTCGAGACGGGCGGGCCGGTTCAGACTGCGGTACGCGTCGAGATGAGAGCGCCCCAGCTCCAGCCAGCAGCGGGCCGCCGTCAGCGGATCACGCGCCTCCTGGGCCGCGAGCCCGAAGAGATGCTCGGCCTCCCGCAGATCCACCCGGTCGTCATTGAGCCGGTGCCGCAGCATCAGGGCCTGCCCCAGCATCAGCAGCCGGTCCGCCTGGCGCGCGGTGGACACCGGCGTCTCCGTACGGCAGTCGCGCAGCACCCGCACCGCCGCGCCGATATGCGCGCTGCCGTCCGGCAGTTCGGCACGCCGCAGCAGGGCCCTGCCCCATTCGGCGAGCAGATCCGCGTGGGCCCGGGAGTCGCGCGGGACACCGCGGGCCGCACGGCTGAAGCACTCGGCGGCCTCCTGGAGATCCGTCGGGTCGCCGGAGCGCTCGTACCGGGCGACCCGCACCCGGCCGGCCCGGATCCTGAGCGAGGCGAGCAGCCGCTCGTCGCGTACCGTCGCCAGCGCCTGGTCGACCAGGGTCGCCGCCTCGTCGAGGCCGTCGCCCGATCCCAGCAGGGCGTCCACCAGATCGAGCAGGATCCGGCCCTGGGTACCCACGGTGTGCTGGGCGCCGCCCGGCGCGAGCGCCACGCGCAGTGAGCGCGCCGCCTGTGCCGCGTACACCTGCGCCTGTTCGGTGTCACTGGTCGCCCCGGACAGCCGCAGCAGGGTGCGTCCATGGGCCAGGGGCAGCCCGGCCGGCCGGTTCTCCTGATCGGGCCAGACGTCGGCGAACGCCTCCAGCATGCCGATGGCACCCTGGAGCAGCGCGCTGTCGCCGCCCAGCCGCCACTGCGCCTCCAGGGCGCGCACCCGCTCCAGCGTGAGCCGCAGCGCCTCGCCGGGCTCCAGGCCGGGCGCCGCGCAGGCGACGGTGTACTCGCGGTCGGCGCGGCGCAGCAGATCCAGCGCGCCCCTGCGGTCGCCGCGCCGGCGCCGGTCGTCGGCCGCGGCGTGCAGCACCTTGGCCAGCACGGCCCGTTCCCGTACGGCCCGGGGGTGCGCGGCGGCCCGCTCGGCGGCCCGTTCGGCGTCGCGCAGCAGGCCGCCGCCGCCCTGGACCTCCCACAGCCGCAGCAGACAGCGGGCGAACTCGGCCCACAGTTCCGGATCGGAGCCGCCGCCCGGTTCCTCGCGCTCGGTGGCGCCCCGCAGGAGCTGTACGGCGTCGATCAGGTACTGCACCATGCTGTCCGACTCGAACTGGCGGAGCAGTCCGCGGGCGCTCTCCACCGCGGCGTTCGTGGTCGGGTCGGGGTCGTGACGGCCGGCGCGGTCCCGGTGCGGTGCGAACTCCTCCGGCAGCGGCATGAACCGCTCCAGCACCCGGGCCGCGACCTCGGCGAAGGGATGCGGGACGCGCGGGCCGCCGTTGCCGGGCTCGCCGTTCTCCCCGAGATCACCGTTCTCGCCGTTCTCGCCGCTGAACTCGCCGTCCTCGTCCAGGCCGCCGGGCGGGTGGAACGGGCGGTACCCGCCGTCGCCCAGCTGGGCGAGGGCCAGGGCGGGGAAGTTCGGTCCGCCCCTGCCGAAACGCTGCTCTATGTACTCGGAACAGTGTTTGAGGACAAGCAGGGCCTCGTCCCGTCCCAGCGGTCCGAGCAGCGCCTCCTGGACGCCGGGCGCGAACTCGTACCACGGCTCGTCGTCCGTGCCATGTCCCTTGCCACGGGTCAGCAGCCCGCTGAGCAGCACTTCGGCGAGTTCGGAGGGCCCCGAGTCGGGCAGCATCGTCCGCTGCACCAGCTGCATCACCGGCAGATACAGCGGGGCGGCGGCGAGATAGACGGCCAGCTGCCCGGCGACCGGGGAGGCCGCCGAGCGGAACCGGCTGACCAGCTGGAGCGAGGACATCCCGGCGCCGGGGCGCGGCGCGGGCGCCGCGGGATGGTCGGAGCGCACCCAGCCGACGGCTCCGGAGATCTGTCCCGCGCCGGTGCCGGACAGCAGCCGGGCCCAGGCACCGAGCGCGCCGGCGACCGGGGGCAGTACGGGGATCGCGAGGGCTCCCTGCCGCGCGGCCGGCGCCGCGGCGGCCTCGCCAGCGACCTTCAGCACCGCGGCCCCGGCCGGCCCTTCGCCCCGGGACAGCACGCCGTAGCTGACGCGCAGCCGGGTGCGGTTCCACATGCGCTGCGGCAGGGGCTGCAGTACGGCGGTGGGGGCCTGGCGGCCGAGCTGGTGCAGCAGCCGCTGGGCCCGCCCGCTGTGCCACAGCGGTCCCGCGCAGTCGCTGACGACGACGGTGACCCGGCGTCCGGTCGGATCGCTGAGCCGGTCGGCGGAGCTCAGCGGCGCGGCGGCCGGGTCGGGGCTCCTGCTGACGGCGGGCGCCCCGTCGGGGCCCTGGTGCAGATAGCGCACCTGTACGTCCCTGAAGGCCCCCAACTGCCCGAAGATCTGCTGGAGTTCGGCGAAGAGCCGCTCCCACACCCGCATCGACGACGAGGCGTCCATGACGAACTGAAGGAGCGCGTCCGCCCGTGACACCCCACGGAACACCGGCATGATCAGTCCGCCGGCGCGGGCGCTCAGCTCCGCGGTCGCCCCTTCGTCCAGCGTGCGGCGCAGCGGCGGGAGAGCGGGCCGGTAGCGCTGGAGCGGACGCAGCGCGCGCTGGAGTTCGAGCGGGGCGGGGAGCGCGGGAGCGGCGGGCACCCCGAGGGTGAGCGTGGTGGAGCGGCCGTCGAACCGCTCCCGCGCCGCGTTGTGACGCGGCACGGGATAGAGCGCGATCCGGCGGTCGTCGTCCCGGGGGTCCGGCTGCTGCGCTGGCTCGTCCACCGGCTCGGTCTCCTGCGTGCGGTCGGGGCCGGCCGCCGATGCGAGGGCCGACGGGCCGGGGCCCTCGAGATGCGTGTCAGTACGGCGTGCCGCTCCAGTGTCCTCGCCGGGCGGCTGCTCCGCCTGCCCGCGACCGGTCCATTGGGCCAGCCAGAGGGCATCGCAGAGCCGTTCGACGTCGGGGTCGAGTCCGGCTTGGCGCAGCCGGGCCACGAGCGCCGTCAGCAGAGCACCGTCGTACGGTATCCGCCCGGCCCCACTCCCGTCCGCATCAGCCGCGCCGTCCGCCCGGCCGTCCGGCGTACGGTCCGCCGGGTCGTACCCGCGTCCCGGCTCCGGCTCGTCGTCCGGTCCGTGCCGTGACGTGACGCCGGGCATCAGCGCATCACCTCGGCCGGTCGAGTCGCTGGATGAGCAGGTCGGCCAGCCGGTCACGGCCGGCGGGGGCGGCGGCGTCGGTCAGGTATATCGCGTTCAACAGCTGGTCGGTGGAGATGAGTTCGCTGCGCGAACGCTCCAGGAAGTGGGCGATGAGATCGTCTCCGGCGCGCGCGGCCTCGTCGCCGAGGTGGGCGCGTACGAAGGTCGCGAGCCGCTGGTGATCGGGGCGGCCCAGCTCCAGATGGATACAGCGGCGCATCAGGGGCGCGGGGAAGTCGCGCTCCCCGTTGCTGGTGAGGACGACGAACGGGAAGGCCCTGCACTGCACCCGGCCGCCCCTGACCTTCACCTTCCTCCCGTCGTCGGTGAGGACCTCGGCCTCGCCGTCGGGCAGCCGGTCGGCGATCCGCTCCAGCTCGGGAATGCCGAACTCGCCTTCCTCCAGCACATTGAGGAGGTCGTTCGGCAGGTCGATGTCGCTCTTGTCCAGCTCGTCGATCAGCAGGACGCGGGGCTGTTCCGAGGGCAGCAGGGCGGTGCCCAGCGGGCCCAGCCGGATATAGCCGCCGATGTCCGCGGAGGGATCCTGGCCGTCCGCGGCGCCCGCGCCGGCCGCCGCGCTGTGCGCGGCGATCTGTACATCCTGCAACCGGGCGATGGCGTCGTAGTGGTACAGACCGTCGAGGAGAGTGGACCGGCTGACGATGGGCCAGCGCAGGACCCGGCCGAGTCCCAGTTCGTGCGCGACGGAGTGCGCCAGGGTGCTTTTGCCCGCGCCGGGGCTTCCGGTGACCAGCAGCGGGCGCCTCAAGTAGAGCGCGGCGTTGATCATTTCCAGCTCCTCGGCGCCCGGCCGGTGCAGCTCGGCCTCGTGCCGGTAGCCGCCGAGCCGCCGGTCGGCCGAGCCGTCGCCGCTCTCGTCATCGGGAGAGCCGCCGTCGGGGCCCGCGAAGTCCCGCCAGGGCGGCGGCGGAGGCAACTGGCTGATGCCCGCGTGCGGTTCGCCGGCCCCGCGGTAGATGAGCCACTCGCTGGGTTCACTCATAGCGTGTTCCTCGTCGTCACTCGTCCGCCAGGGGCTGCGACCGCCGAACGTGCCTCACGGTAGCGATCGTCCGCGGGCCCCGTAAGAGGTCCGCGGACAGGCCGGTTCACGGCGCCTCCAGCAACTGGCCGGAACCGGGAAGCGGATGGTGCGGATCGTCGTAGAACAGCGCGACGCCGTCCGACCAGTACGTCTCCGTACGGCCCGCGCGCACGCCCTGTCGCAGCTCGTGGATCATCCGCGGCAGCTGATCGGCCGTCCCGGCCTCGGCGACGGTGTCCGCGGCGTTGCGGTGGAAGTCCGCGCAGACCACGTCCGGCCGGTCCTTGCCCCGCCGCAGCAGGGCGATGTGGAAGCCGCCGCGCATCATCCGGGCCAGCCCGGCGGCGGTCTCCGCGTCGGGCCGGTCGGCGAAACGGCAGAGCACGGGCACGGTTTCGTACGCCAGGGAGCGCAGGTCTTCCTCCGTCGGTACGGGTACCCGCAATCCGTCCTCGCAGTCGATGATCTCGGCGCGCATGGCGGCGCTCCACGCGCGGCTCCAGCGCGCCCTGCGCTCCCGCGCCTCGTCCTCCGACAGCGGTGGCTCATGGTCCGAGCAGCGGACGACCACCGGACGGGCGACCCCGAGCGGCGGCTCGTCGGCCGACAGCTGCCAGGTGTCGACGTCCATGCCGAGCAGGGCCTGGACGACGGCGACCTGGAGCACGGCGGGGCTGTCCGGCTCGTCGCACCGCCGGAACGCCTCGGTCAGCGAGGCGGTGAGCCGGTCCTGAAGGGCATGGCCCGGGGTGCCCCGGCTGTCCTCGGCGACGGGCTGCACCTCTCCGGTGTGCCGGGCGACCCCGACCCGCCAGTCGTAGCTGTCCCGTTCCCAGCCGCGCGGCTCCAGCTCCAGCAGTACGAAGGGGCGCTCGCCGTCCCGGGGCCGCTCGCCGTACGCCGGGGACGCGCGCCGCTCCTCACGGTCCGTGCGATGGCGGCCGGCCGACCAGAGCCGGGTGATCTCGTTACGGAACTCCCGCGAGAGCCGCTCGTCGGCGATCCACTTCACCCATTTCCACAGCCTCTCCTCGGACGCCGCGGTGGACTGGGTGACATAGGGGCGCTCGGCGGCGATGACACTCATGCAGTAGCGCAGGACCAGTTCGAGCGCGGCCTCGCCGCCCCGCGTCTCGTACAGCGCGCCGAGCCCGTCGCGCCAGCTGCGCGGCGCCGGATAGCGGTCGACGGAGTGGACGCCCGGCAGCCGGACGAGCAGGTCGAGCAGGCTGTGGGTGCTGACGGGGGGCGGCAGCTCGGCGAGGGCGCCGAGGAGGACGACGCGCTGCTGGGGGCTGAGGGCGCGGTCGGCTCCCGCGCCGAGTCCGCTCTGCACATCGGTCCAGGTCCAGCCGGTGCCCACCCGGTTGGTGTGCCGGTCGGCGTGGTAGCGGTCGTGGGCGTGGAACACCCCCTGGTAGTCGTCGTCGGACTCCGCGCCGGCCATCGCTGCGGGCACCGGCAGGGAGCGCAGCCGCTCGACGCCGATGGATGTCCCGCCCATGCCGCCGACGAGCTGCGACTTGAGCACCCCGACCACCTCACCGCGGGTCAGGTCGACGGTGGGCCCGCCGGACACGCCCGGCGGCAGCACGTCCCCGCCGAGCCGCATTTGCTCGTCGGGGTCGGCCCATCCGCCGACCGTGCCCTGCACGGCGCACTGTCCGCTGAGCCGCTTCAGCCGCCCGCCCACTTCGGTCCAGCCGGAGTAGAGCACCTGGCCGCCGCCGAAGAAGGCCGCGGGGCGCTCGGTGACGTACACACAGGCGTGGTCGACGGGCCGGCCGAGCCGGATGAGCGCGAGGTCCGGGGCCGGCCAGCCCCCGGCCGTAGCGAACGAGCGTGCGGCGTCGGGGCCGCGAGACGGCTCGGGAAGCGCCGCGACCACGGTGCCCGCCACCGAGGTCTCGCCGCTGCCGGGGCCGGTTTCGAAGATCACTGTCACGTCCCGCCCCTCCCCCTGCATCGCCACGTGCGCACACGTAAGAATCCAGCTCGGGGCGATGAAGAAGCCGCTCCCGAGGAAGCCGCCACCCGGTCCCCCGGGAGCATGCCCGGCCGCGGGGCCATGGATGCGCACGGTGGCCGCCATGACGAGGTCCACGAGCGCACGCCGGGTGTCGTCCGAGGCGCCCCGTGCGCCCCGGCCGCCCCCGTCGATCATGGTGTGCTCCCGGCGGGCGGTGTGGGCCCGTCCGGATGCGCCGGTGCGCCGGGGGATGCTCCGGCGGCGGGGGACTGCGGTGCGCCCCCGGGCGGGGGCGGAGGCGTGGCGGCGGGCGGCGGGACCGGGGCGGCGGCCTGCGGGGGCACCAGCGGCGACGACAGGTCGGTGGGCGGACCGCCGTCGTTCCAGGTGAGGGTGACCTTGATCGCCCCCTTGGCCTCGCCACCCCCGAGCAGTCCGACAACCTTGCCCGACTTGGCCGTCAGTTCGATTCCGAACTCGATACTGACCTCGTCGGGCCGCACCGCGCGCAGCGGTCCGACGAGCGACCGCGCGACGCTGGTCACCACGCCGTGCAGGCTCTCGACCCTCGCCTGCACCTGGTCGCCGAAGCCGGTGTCGGAGAACGTCAGGCCACCGGAGGGGCGCTCCAGTTCTTCGGCGCCGGAGATCCGGGCCCATACGGGCGTACCGTCCGGCATCTCAATGCGCGTAATACGGGCCTCACCGTCCACCGTGACATCCCCCGTTCCCCCAATTCCCCGCAGGCTAGCGGCAGTACGGCGGCGAAGCGAGGTACATGGAGCAGGACGGCGATTCGCGCCCGGCCGGTTCTCGGCGTTCCCACGGTCCGTACTCCTGGCCGCCGCACCGCCCCCACCAGGCATTAGGCTGATTCCATGTACTTCACGGACCGTGGGATCGAGGAACTGGAGAAGCGGCGCGGCGAGGAGGAGGTCACTTTCGAGTGGCTGGCCGAACAGCTGCGTACGTTCGTCGACCTCAATCCCGATTTCGAGGTCCCGGTCGAGCGCCTCGCCACCTATCTGGCGCGGCTGGACGACGAGGACGATGACGAGTAGGACGAGTAGGACGAGTAGGCGGGCCGTCTCCGGCGGAGGTTCTGAATGGGGGACGTGCCGGGTTCAGTCCTGGGCGCGCAGCCGGTCGTACGCGAGTCCCAGCGCGCCGTGCGCGATCAGCAGCGCGCCGGCGAAGGCCCAGCCACCGCTGCGGCGGCGGGCTGCCCAGAGGGCCAGTGAGACGCCGGCCGCGAGCTGCGCGGCACCGAGCGCCCTGGCGCGGGGGCCGCAGAGCCACGGGCCGAGCGGACTGCCCTCCACCACGTCCGGTTCGGTCCGTACGGCATCGCGCCGGCCGGCCCCCTCGATCTGCTCGGCGCCCGGCCGGATCCGCGCCACCTCGCGCAACCGGTCCGCCGGTTCGCCCGGGGCGAGGCCGGCCGGAAGCCTGAGGCCGGTACGGGTGAGGAACTCGGCCAGCGCGAGCAGCCGGCCCCGGGCATCGGCCTCCGGAGCCTGACGGGTCATCGGCTCCAGCGCCTGGACGTCCAGTACGGGGTCGAGGCCGAGGCGGGCCGCGAACGTACGCATCGCCTCGTCCTCGCCGGCCGGCGTACCGTCCGCCAGCCAGATGTAGCCGACGGGGCTGCGGAAACCGGCCGCCAGGGTGTACCCGGCCCGGTCCGTGTCCCACCACAGGGCGAGGACCGGCCAGTCGGCGCCGACGGCGAGCGCCGTGGCCCAGCCCGCGACCACCCGGTCGACCGGGTGGTCGCCGTCCAGCCAGCGCTTCCCCTCCGGGACCAGCACGCTCCAGTTCCGGCCGGCCGGGGCGAGCAGCAGCCGTTCGCGGAGCAGCTGGGCGGCGGGCCGTACCGCCGCCGGCTCGGCCCGGCACAGCAGCAGCGCCCCTGCGGATGTCGCGTTCATGGCCCTTACGCTAGGGCACTTTGCCCCGATACGAGCGCTGCGCCCCGTTACGGCCTGCCACTGGCCTTGACTTCCCGTAACCGCGATATATCGTGTTACATCGAAGACGCGATATGTTGCGTCACGCCCGGCCAGGGAGGTCAGCACCATGGCAGAGTCCACGTGGGAAGTCGCTGAGCGGAAGAAGCTCACTTTCGACGACCCGGTGACGGCACTCAACGTGCGCATCGTCAACGGGACGGTGAATGTCGTCGGCACGGATGAAGCCGTGCTCAACGAGCAGGGCGGCGCCCGACTGGAGATCTCCCACGTCGAAGGCCCGCCGTTGATCGTCACCAAGAGCGGTTCCACGCTCACGGTCGCCTACGAGGACCTGCCCTGGAAGGGCTTCCTCAAGTGGCTCGACCGCAAGGGCCGGCACCGCAGCGCCGTCGTCTCCCTCGCCGTCCCGGCCGGGACGGCGGTCGAGGTCGGACTGGTCGGCGCCGGGGCCGTGATCTCCGGAATGCGGGGGCGTACGGACATCCGCGGGGTCACCGGCGACACGACCCTCGTGGGCCTCTCGGGCCCGGTCCGCGCCGACACCGTCTCCGGCAACCTGGAGGCCCAGGCCGTCACCGGCGACCTCCGCTTCCAGTCGGTCTCGGGTGATCTGACGTTCATCGAGGGCGCGGGGGCGTCCGTACGGGCCGACTCGGTCAGCGGCGACATGGTCATCGACCTCGCCCCGGCGGGAAAGCCCACGGAGCTCGAGCTGGCCACGGTCTCCGGCGAGGTCGCGATCCGGCTGCCGCACCCCACGGACGTGCGGGTCGAGGCGAACACGGCGAGCGGCACCGTCTCCAACGCGTTCGAGGATCTGCGGGTCAGCGGGCAGTGGGGCGCGAAGAAGATCACCGGCACGCTGGGGGCGGGCACGGGCACGCTCAGGGCGACAACGGTGTCGGGCTCGATCGCGCTGCTGAGAAGACCGCCGGCGGAGGACGAACCGCACGACACCGTTCCGGTAGCGGCCGACACGAAGGAGCTCTGACATGCCTCCGGTCTTCGCCCACGGGCGACTCCGGCTCTATCTGCTCAAGCTCCTCGACGAGGCCCCGCGCCACGGCTACGAGGTGATCCGGCTACTGGAGGAGCGCTTCCAGGGCCTGTACGCGCCCTCTGCGGGCACCGTCTATCCGCGGCTCGCCAAGCTGGAGGCCGAGGGCCTGGTCACGCACGCCACCGAGGGCGGCAGGAAGGTCTACTCGATCACCGACGCGGGACGCGCGGAGCTGGCCGGGCGCAGCGGTGAACTGGCCGATCTGGAGCTGGAGATCCGGGATTCGGTCTCCGAACTCGCCGCGGAGATCCGCGACGACGTACGGGGGGCTGCGGGCCAGCTGCGCAGCGAGATGCGGGCGGCGGCGTCCGCGACCCGTAAATCCTCCGCGAAGTCCTCCACGGCCCAGGGCGGTCCCGGGGACGGCGACCGGGACGCGGCCTTCGGGGACACGGTCTTCGGCGACGCGGAGTCGTGGCGCGCGGCGAAGGAAGAGCTGCGGCGCGCGAAGCAGGAGTGGAAGGAGCAGGCCCGCCGGGCGAAGGACGAGTCCCGCCGGGCCCGCGAGGACGCGCAGCGGGCCCGCGAGGCGATGCAGCGCATCGCGCAGCAGGTCCAGGACCAGGTGCAGGACCACTTCGTGCGGGGCGACTGGCCGACGGGGGTACGGGAAGGGCTCTCGGACCTGGTCGGCCAGCTGGGCGGGCTGGCCGGTACGGCACGTCCGTCGCGTACGAAGCCGGCGGACCCGGCTCCGGCTCCGGCTCCCGAGTCGGCCGCCGAACCCTCCCCCGAGCCCGGCCCCGAGCCCGGCTGGGCGAAGGACACGCCGGAGACGGACGATCCGGCGCGCACCCTGGACCGGCTGCTGGACCGCTTCCGCGACGACATCCGCGACGCGGCGAGGGACCACGGGGTGACGGAGGCGCAACTGGGCGAGGCACGCCGTCACCTGTCCACGGCGGCGGCCCACATCAGCGCGCTTCTGCGTACGCCGCGGGCCTGACGGTCGCAGTGGGGGGCGTGGGGTGGGGCGCGGGGTGGGGCGCGCGGGAGCACGCGCGGCCGGCCGAGGGCGGGGGCGCCGGCATCGCGCCGCCCGCGCCCCCGCGCGCCTCACTCCGGCTCGCCGAACATCGCGCGTGACACCGTCGCGTACGTCGCCCCGTGGTCCGCCAGCACCTCCGCCACCACACCAGGACACGCCGTCAGCGCCAGCAGAATGTGTTCGTCGCCGATATGCCGGTCACCGCGCCCCACCGCGATCCGCAGCGACTTCTCCAGCGCCCCCTTCGCCGCCGGCGTGAACCCCCGGCGCCCCGGCCACCACCGCTTCGGCTTCGCGCCGACCCGCATCGCCCCCTCCCCGTGCGCCTCCTCGACCTTCGAGACGATCTCCCCCAGGTCGATCCCGATCCCGGCCAGCGCCTCCGCCTCCGCCTGCGACAGGCCGCCCCGCCGCCGGGCCTCCGCGAGCGCGGTCTCCACCGACTCGCGCCGCCCGCCGATCCCGAGCGAGGCGAACGCGAAGGACGCGCGCGTGCCCTCCTGGTCCAGCAGCGCCAGCAGCATGTGTTCCTCGGTGACCGTGTCCGCACCCGTGCGCTCGGCGTGTCCGACAGCCCCGGTGACCACACCTCGGGCGCCCTCGGTGAAGCGTTCGAACATCACTGCCTCCCGTACTTCTTGTGCGCGGCCTGCCGGCTGACGCCCAACTCGTCCGCGATCTCCTGCCACGACCAGCCCTGATTGCGGGCGCTGCGCACCTGTACGGATTCGAGCTGTTCCAGCAGCCGCCGCAGTGCGGCGACGGCCCTCAGCCCGACCCGGGGGTCGCGGTCACCCGCCCGTTCGGCGAGATCCGTTGCTTCGGTCATGATGTCAACTTATGTTGACATCAAGCGTCTGTCAACCAAAGTTGACGGGTCTAGGGTGGACAGGTGATCGACTACCTCGCGGACGCACCCGTGCCCGGCACGCTCGACGTCGACTGGCACGCCGACGTACCCCTTCAGGTCCACGTCCACAGCGAGCACACGCTGATCCTGCGTCAGGGCAAGTCGGTGCACTTCGAGGCGCCGTTCCTCTTCCTGCTGTTCGGGAACGAGCGCGCGCTGCTCCTCGACACCGGAGCGACCGCCGACCCCGCCCGCTTCCCGCTGCGCGAGACCGTCGACGGGCTGGTGGCGGACTGGCTGCGGCGCCATCCGCGCCCGGAGGCGTACGGCCTGCTCGTCGCCCACACCCATGGGCACGGCGACCACATCGCGGCGGACGCGCAGTTCGCGGGCCGCCCGCACACCACGGTCGTCGGACCGGGCCTCGACGACGTCCTCGCCGCGTACGGACTGACCGGCTGGCCGGACGGGCTCGGTGAACTGGATCTGGGCGGCCGCGTCGTCGATCTCATCCCCGGGCCGGGCCACGAGAGGGCCGCCGTCGTCTTCCACGACCGGCACACCGGGCTGCTGCTGACCGGCGACTCCCTCTACCCCGGACGCCTCTACGTCCGCGACGCGCCCGCGTACACCCGGACCGTCGACCGGCTGCTCGACTTCTGCGCGTCCCGGACCGTCACCGATGTGCTGGGCTGCCATATCGAGATGACCACCACACCGGACGTGGACTATCCGCGCGGTACGGTCCACCAGCCGGACGAGCCCCCGCTCGCGCTCACGACCGCGCATCTGCGCACGCTGCGCCGGGCGCTGACGGAGACCGCGGGCCGGCCGGGCTCGTACCCGTACGGCGATTTCATCCTCGTGCACCAGTCCGAGGACTGACCGTCGCTCAGCTGGTCAGGACGATCTTCCCGAAGAGATCACCCGCGGCCATCTTCGCGAAGCCCTCCCGCGCCCGGTCCAGCGGCAGCACCTGGTCGATGACCGGCCGTACGCCTGTCGTCGCGCAGAACGAGAGCAGATCCTCCAGCTCGTCCTTGGACCCCATCGTCGAGCCGACGACCCTCAGCTCCAGGAAGAAGATCCGGGTCAGTTCGGCGTGCTCCGGCCGGTCGCCGCTCGTCGCGCCGGAGATCACCAGGGTGCCGCCGCGCCGGAGGCACTTGATGGAGTGGGACCAGGTCGCGGCGCCGACCGTCTCGATGACGGCGTCGACGCGCTGCGGCAGCCGGGCGCCCGGTTCGAAGGCGTCGAGCGCGCCCAGTTCGACGGCCCGCGCCCGCTTGGCCGCATCGCGGCTGGTGGCGTACACCCGCAGCCCCGCCGCGCTGCCGAGCACGATCGCGGCGGTGGCGACCCCGCCGCCCGCGCCCTGGACGAGGACCGAATCCCCGGGCCGTACACCGGCGTTGGTGAAGAGCATGCGGTACGCGGTCAGCCAGGCGGTCGGCAGACAAGCGGCCTGCTCGAAGGTCAGCTCGGCGGGCTTGGGCAGCACGTTCCAGGTCGGCACGGTCACCTGCTCGGCGAAGGTGCCCTGGTAGTGCTCGGTGAGGATCGAACCGGTCTCGCGCGGCCCGACCCCGTGGCCGGTCTGCCCGACGACGGAGTGGAGCACGACCTCGTTGCCGTCCTCGTCGACGCCGGCTCCGTCACAGCCGAGGATCATCGGCAGCTTGTCCTCGCTCAGCCCCACCCCGCGCAGCGACCACAGATCGTGGTGGTTGAGGGAGGCGGCCTTCACCGTGACGGTGGTCCAGCCGGGGCGCGCCTCGGGCGCGGGGCGTTCGCCCAGCTCAAGGCCGTTGAGGGGGTGGTCGCGGTCGATGCGTGCTGCGTAGGCGGCGAACATGACCTTGACCCTAGGGCTGGAGCCGGACGGCAAGGAACCGTACGGGCGTGTGACACGCGTCCTGGGCGCCGGGAAAGCACGGGCCGGACGCCGGGAAAGCGCACGTCCCGGACGCCGGGAAAGCGCTACGGGCCGCGTCGTACCTCCCCAGGAGGCCACGACGCGGCCCGTACGAGCCGTACAGGCGCCAGAGGCGGTCAGCGGCGCGCGACGCCCTCCGCGCGGGCCGCCGCGGCCACCGCCGCCGTCACGGCCGGCGCGACCCGCTCGTCGAACGGCGACGGAATGACGTAGTCCGCGGCGAGTTCGTCGCCGACGACATCCGCCAGCGCGTTCGCCGCGGCGATCTTCATGCCTTCGGTGATACGGGAGGCCCGCACCTGGAGCGCCCCCGCGAAGATCCCGGGGAAGGCCAGCACATTGTTGATCTGGTTCGGGTAGTCGCTGCGCCCGGTCGCCACGACCGCCGCGTACCGGTGCGCGATGTCCGGGTGGACCTCGGGGTTCGGGTTGGCCATCGCGAAGACGAACGCGCCGGGCGCCATCGAGGCGATGGCGGGCTCCGGGACCGTACCTCCGGACACGCCGATGAAGACGTCCGCGCCGGACAGCGCGGCTTCCAGCGAGCCGGAGAGCCCGGCCCGGTTGGTGATCCCGGCCAGCTCGCGCTTGACGTCGGTCAGGTCGTCGCGGTCGGCGCTGACAACGCCCTTGCGGTCGGCCACCGTCACATCGCCGATGCCCGCCGCCAGCAGGAACTTGGCGATGGCGACACCGGCCGCGCCCGCGCCCGAGATGACGGCGCGCAGATCACCGAGGGTGCGCCCGGTCAGCTTCGCCGCGTTCCGCAGGGCCGCGAGCGTGACGACGGCCGTGCCGTGCTGGTCGTCGTGGAAGACGGGGATGTCCAGCCGCTCCTGGAGCTTGCGCTCGATCTCGAAGCAGCGCGGCGCCGCGATGTCTTCCAGGTTGATCCCGCCGAACGAGGGAGCGAGCCGCACGACCGTCTCGATGATCTCGTCCGTGTCGGTGGTGGCGAGCGCGAGCGGCACCGCGTCGACGCCGCCGAACTGCTTGAACAGGATCGCCTTGCCCTCCATCACGGGGAGCGAGGCCTCCGGGCCGATGTCGCCGAGCCCGAGCACCGCCGTACCGTCCGTCACGACGGCGACGACCTGCGACTTCCAGGTGTAGTCGTGCACCAGCTCGGGGTGCTCGGCAATCGCGCTGCACACCTTCGCCACACCGGGCGTGTACGCGAGGGACAGGTCGTCCTTGTCGCGCACCGGCACCGTGGCCTGGATGGCCATCTTGCCGCCGCGGTGCAGCGCGAAGGCCGGATCGAAGGGCTCCTCGGTGGCGTTCCGCGTACTGTCGGCGCCGGGAGAAGCGGTGTCATCAGCGCTGCCAGTAGCGCTGTCGCTGCGAGGATTGACGATCTCCGCTGCCATGTAGGTGACCCCTTAAAGTCTTCATCAGTTGAGGGTGGCCACTCCTGGTTGAGGAGGGGTGGGTGGGCACCGCGTCCGCGCCCCGCGTCGACGGTTGGCCCGCCCGGCAGGGGGATATGCGCACGCGCGGGCGCGCCGCACACGCGCCCTGAGCCCCGGATGAGGGGTGTAATCGTCCTTCTTACCCGACGGTCGCATCGTCCACGAGTCCACATCCCCGCGGTGACATGACTCATAGCCGAACATTCGGACACTTCCGTCACACGGTATGAATCGCGTTCGAGGGACGAAAGGGGCCGGAGATTATCCGGCCGGAAGAAGGCGTTCCAACAGATGGTCCGGTTCTGATGTACCGCCATATTGGGGTGCGGGGGTCTCCCGTTACCCGATTTTGACATGCCTGGTCCCCTGAATGGGCCAGTCCAAATGGCAGGATGCCCTAATCACACACGGTCGCGACACTCGAAGAAGCGTGCCCGACCACCTGGCAGCTCCCTCACCCGTCGGAGGACCCTGATCATGACCGCAAGCACCACCCGTCGTACGACCGCCGCGAAGTCCCGGATCGCCGCGGTTGGCGCGATCGCGGTCGCGGGCGCCATGCTGCTGACCGCCTGTGGCGACCAGACGGACAGTGGCTCGAAGAAGGTCGAATCCTCCGACTCGGCCAAGGCGCCCCTCTTCGACCAGCTGCCCAAGGCGGTCCAGGACAAGGGCGTCATCAAGGTCGGCTCCGACATCGCGTACCCGCCGGTCGAGTTCAAGGACAAGGCCGGCAAGACCGTGGGCATCGACCCGGACCTCGCCGACGCGCTCGGCAAGCAGCTCGGGGTGAAGTTCGAGTTCGAGAACGGCACCTTCGACACGCTGCTCACGGGTCTGCGTTCGAAGCGGTACGACATCGCCATGTCGGCCATGACGGACACCAAGGACCGCCAGGACGGCGTGGACGGCGAGACCGGCAAGAAGGTCGGCCAGGGCGTCGACTTCGTCGACTACTTCACCGCCGGTGTCTCGATCTACACCAAGAAGGGCGCCGACAAGGGCATCGCGAGCTGGTCGGACCTGTGCGGCAAGAAGATGGTCGTCCAGCGCGGCACCGTCTCGCACGACCTGGCGAAGGCCGAGAGCGAGAAGTGCACCGCGGCCGGCAAGGGCAAGATCGCGCTGGAGGCCTTCGACAACGACCTGGAGGCCCAGACCCGGCTGCGCGGCGGCGGCGCCGACGCCGGCTCCAGTGACTTCCCGGTCGCCGCGTACGCGGTGAAGACCTCGGGCGGCGGCAATGACTTCCAGCTGGTCGGCGAGCAGGTCGAGGCCGCTCCGTACGGCATCGCCGTGGCCAAGGGCAACGAACTGACCAAGGCGCTCCAGTCCGCCCTGGACGCGATCATCAAGAACGGCGAGTACGGCAAGATCATCGCCAAGTGGGGTGTCGAAGCCGGCGCGGTCACGGAAGCCAAGCTCAACGGCGGCTCCTGATCCGCTCCCGGCTCTGAAAGGCAGCATCCGTGACTGTTGAGATCAACAAGTCGGACGGGCCCGAGGACGCACCCCGGGACGAGCCGAGCATCCCACCGGAGTCCATCAAGGCCATTCCGGTGCGGCACTACGGGCGGTACGTGTCCGCGGTCGTGGCCATCGGGGTGCTGGTCGCGCTCGTCTACGCCTTCGCGCAGGGCGATGTGAACTGGGCCGCCATCCCGGACTACTTCTTCGACGGCCAGATACTCACGGGCGTCAAGAACACGGTGATCATCACGGTCCTCGCGATGATCCTCGGCGTGGTGCTCGGCATCGTGCTGGCGGTGATGCGGCTCTCGAAGAACCCGGTGACCTCCGCCATCGCGTGGTTCTACATCTGGTTCTTCCGCGGCACACCCGTCTATGTGCAGCTGCTCGTCTGGTTCAACCTGGGCATCGTCTTCGAGTACATCAACCTCGGGCCGATCTACAAGGACGAGTGGTCGTCCTTCATGACCCCGTTCCTGTGCGCGCTGCTGGGCCTCGGCCTCAATGAGGCCGCGTACATGGCGGAGATCTGCCGGGCCGGCCTCCAGTCGGTCGACGAGGGCCAGACCGAGGCGGCGCACGCGCTGGGCATGAGCCATGCCAAGACGCTGCGCCGGATCGTCGTACCGCAGGCCATGCGGGTGATCGTGCCGCCCACGGGCAACGAGGTCATCAACATGCTCAAGACCTCGTCGCTGGCGGTGGCCGTGCAGTACACCGAGCTGCTGCGGGCCACGCAGAATGTGGCGCAGACGTCGGGCGCCGCGGTGGAGATGCTCTTCCTGGCGGCGGTCTGGTACATCATCCTGACGTCGGTGCTCAGCCTCGGCCAGTACTACCTGGAGCGTCACTACGCGCGCGGGTCGAGCCGCAGCCTGCCGCCGACGCCGTTCCAGCGCATCAGAGTCAATGTGCTGTCCCTCGGCCGGCCCAAGGGAGGCATGGCATGACCCAGATGGTGAAGGCCGAGGGCGTCCACAAGTCCTTCGACGCCGCCCACATCCTCAAGGGCATCGACCTGGAGGTCGCGCCGCGTGAGGTGTTCTGTCTGATCGGCCCGTCCGGCTCGGGCAAGTCGACCTTCCTGCGGTGCATCAACCACCTGGAGAAGGTCAACGCCGGCCGGCTGTCGGTCGACGGCGAGCTGGTCGGCTACCGCCAGAAGGGCGACAAGCTGTACGAGCTCAAGGACAGCGAGGTCGCCAGGAAGCGCCGGGACATCGGCATGGTCTTCCAGCGCTTCAATCTCTTCCCGCACCTGACGGCGATCGAGAACATCATGGAGGCGCCGGTCCAGGTCCGGGGCGAGGCGAAGGCCGTGGCCCGTGCCCGCGCCGAACGGCTGCTGGACCGGGTCGGCCTGGCCGACAAGGCGGCCAACTATCCGTCACAGCTCTCCGGCGGCCAGCAGCAGCGGGTGGCCATCGCGCGTGCGCTGGCCATGGAGCCGAAGCTGATGCTCTTCGACGAGCCGACGTCGGCGCTCGACCCGGAGCTGGTGGGTGATGTCCTCGACGTCATGCGCGACCTGGCACAGGACGGCATGACGATGATCGTGGTCACGCACGAGATGGGCTTCGCGCGTGAGGTGGGCGACGCGCTGGTCTTCATGGACGACGGTGTGGTGGTCGAGTCCGGCCACCCGCGTGACGTACTGACGAACCCGCAGCACGACCGGACGAAGTCGTTCCTGTCGAAGGTGCTGTAGGGGTGCTGTGAGAGCGTTCAGGGGCGGTACGGACGGGTCCGTGCCGCCCCTGACGTATGCGCGGTGCTCGCTTCAGCGCTCGCTTGACTGCTTATTACTTCAACGCGAGGACGACGGAGTCGGAGGGCGAGGACCAGACCGCTCGCGCCTCGCCGAAGCCGGCCTCGCGCAGCGTCCGCGCGTGCCAGTCCACGGACGGCGTGTCGCCGTCGGCGTGTTCGCCATAGATCGCGAAGCGCTCGGCGGTCGGCCCGGCGAGGACCGGATCCTTGCCCGCCAGATCCCACCAGTCCGCCCAGTCGAGAGCGCCGGCGGCCTTGGCACGGTCCATGGCGGCGTGCCGGTGGGCGCGCTCGGCCGCGTTGATGCGTGGGGTGCTCCCGTCCTTCATGTGGTCGGCGTTCATGAAGACGCCCCCGTCCCTGACCAGCCCGGCGAGCTGTCCGTACAGCGCGGTCAGCGGCTCGCTGTGCAGCCAGTGCAGGGCGGTGGCGGTGAGCACGGCGTCGTACGAGGTGTACGGCAGCCGCTCCACCCAGCCCGGGTCCTTCAGGTCGGCGGTCACGAAGCTCACGCGCTCGTCCCCGGCGAAATACCCGCGGGCGATGGCGAGAAGGGCCGGATCGAGGTCCACGCCGGTGCTGGTGGCGCCGGGAAACCGGCGGAACAGCCGGTCCGTGATACTCCCCGTACCGCACGCGAGGTCCAGCACCCGCGGCTCGGGGCCGGCCACGGCCTCGACCATCTCCAGCATCACCCGGAAGCGCTCCTCGCGGTCCGGCATGTACCACTCCTGCTGGCGGTCCCAGCTCTCCTGCCAGGCCCGCCAGTCGGTGCCGGCCGCCGTACCGGTCCCGGTCTCCGACATGGAAACCCTCCTCCGTAATACCCTAGAAGCACGATCAGCTATTACGTCGACTCTAGACCGCTGCCGTAAGGACTACAAGTGGAATTGGCCTCTTACTCGGACTCTGCCGTACGCCTGGTCAACACCGAGGAACCGGCCCGCGGCACGGACACCCTGACCTCGGTCGAGGCCGTCCGTGCCCTCTTCGGCGCAAGCTCCCAGGCGGCACGCCGCGCCACCGACGCGGATGTCACCCGCTTCCGGTCGGTACGGGCCAGGCTGCGCGCGGTCTTCACCGCCGCCGACTCGGGCGAGGCCACCCAGGCGGTGGACCTGCTCAACTCCCTGCTGCTGGAGTTCCCGGTCAGCCCGCAGATCTCCGGCCATGACTTCCTCGACGACGAAGGCCATCCGCGCTGGCACCTGCACCTCGCGGACCACCCCTCCAACGCGACGGCGGGATACGCCGCGACCGCCGCGATGGGCCTCGCGTTCCATCTGACGGAGCACGGCGTCGACCGGCTCGGCCTGTGCCAGGCGGCGCCGTGCCGTAACGCCTACCTCGACACCTCCACCAACCGCTCGCGCCGCTACTGCTCGGACCGCTGCGCGACCCGCGCCAATGTCGCCGCCTACCGGGCCCGCAAACGCCTGGAGACCGAGCGCTCGGCCCGCACCGGACGCAGCGCCGACACCAGCCACGAGACCACCGCGCGCGCCGACCGCTGATCGCCGAGCGGCCGGTACCGGGCCCTGACCCGCCCCAGCAGCAGTTCCTCGGGCACGGCGCCGAACACCCGGCTGTCCCCCTCGGCCCCCGGATTGTCCCCGAGCACCCACCACCCCCCGTCGCGCCGCTCCACCAGCCGCTTCACGATGAGCAGGTCCTGCTGCAACGGATGCTTCAGCACCGCCACATCGCCCGCCTTCACCGGAGCCCGGTACTGCACCAGCAGCTGATCGCCATGTTTGAGCGTCGGATACATGGACGGACCCCTCACTTCAGCGATCCCCAACCGCGCTCCGGGCTCCCGCCCGTGCTCCGTCATCCGGCACCTCCCGGTCTCACGGTACGTTCCGCCACCAGTCCCATATTCACCCCGGACTTTTGTCCTAAGCCCCAGGCCCTGTCCGGCGGACCTCGCGGGCCCGCGACGCCTGGTACCGCACCTCGCCGCGTTGTCGGAGTCACCCCAGTACATCCAGTACATGGGCGATCCTCCGCCTTGCGATGCACGGCACCAGACGCCGCGGGCCGATCCGCGAAATCCGCCGGACAGGACCTAGGGGGCACTCGCGAAAACAGGCTTCTCACGGAGTAATGTCCCACCTGAGAAGACGATCACGAGGAAGGACAGCTCCATGCTTTCCCGCCTGTTTGCCCCCAAGGTGAAGGTCAGCGCTCACTGCGACCTCCCCTGCGGTGTCTACGACCCCGCTCAGGCCCGCATCGAGGCCGAGTCGGTCAAGGCCGTCCAGGAGAAGATGCAGGGCAACGACGACGCCCACTTCCAGGCGCGCGCGACAGTCATCAAGGAGCAGCGCGCCGAGCTCGCCAAGCACCATGTCTCAGTGCTGTGGAGCGACTACTTCAAGCCGCCGCACTTCGAGAAGTACCCCGAGCTGCACCAGCTGGTCAACGACACCCTGAAGGCGCTGTCGACCGCGAAGGGCTCGAAGGACCCGGCGACGGGCCAGAAGGCTCTGGACTACATCGCCCAGATCGACAAGATCTTCTGGGAGACCAAGAAGGCCTGACCTGCGGTCACATTCCCCGCAGCGCCCACCCGCCCGCACCCGGCCCGCAGACCTCCCCACCCGGAGCCCCTGCCGGACCGGGTGCGGTCGTCTTTGCCGGGCCACAGGTGTGCTTGGGTCCGCAGCGTGATGACGGCGGCCACGCGTCCGAAGACGAGCTGGACCTGCTTGCCGCTCACTCCGCCGGCGATCAGGGCAGAGGCGCAGAAGTGGCGCAGATCGTGCGTCACCATGTGCGACAGCTCGACGTCCTCACGCCCCTCGCGCTCGGCGGCCCCGTTCTCGGCCGCCTGGAGCACCTTGCGGACCCCGTTCCACTCGGTCTTCCACCGCCGGTAGTTGAGCGGCTCCCCCTCCTCCATGGTGAACAGCCACTGCTTCGACGGTCGGGCGGCGAGATGCCCGAGGAGTGCGTCGGTCGCGACCTCGCCAACGGTACGGTCCGACGTGACCTGGCGGTCTTCGGCGGCCCGATCTTCCCTGACGGCAGACGCGACACGCTCGCCCTGGCGACATGTGGTTTCTCGTCGCTCATGTTCGCCGAAGAGGAGAGGGCTACGATTCTCGATGGCCCGCCCGATCGACCGAACGGCGCGCCTTGGCCGCACCGTACGGGAGGAACGCCTTGACGCAGCACCACCTCCGCTTCGCCCCGCAGATCCTCGCCCGGCTCGGTGAAGAACTGGTCCCACACGCCGACTTGGGCATCATGGAACTCGTCCGTAACGCCTACGATGCGGACGCCACCCACTGTCAACTACGGACGAGTGAGGCCGAGCAGCCCGGCGGCACTCTTATCGTCTCGGACGACGGTGACGGAATGACTGCGGAGCAGCTCGCCAATGGATTTCTCCTCATTGGAAAGTCCGGAAAATCGTCGAACACTCACACCCGTAAATTTCGACGCAAGGTGGGCGAAAAGGGGCTGGGCAGAATTGCCGCCCTCCGGCTCGGCACGCAAGCCACCGTACGAACGCGCTCCGTGGACGACCCCGACTTCGAGCACACCCTGACCATTGACTGGGACCGTATCGACGGGGCTGAAGCGGTTGAAGACGTCCCACTGACAGTCGCGACCCAGCGATGCGAGGGACGGACCGGCACAACCGTCGAGATCACTGGGCTCCGCCAGGGAGTCACCAAGCAGGACGCTGATCGTCTAGCACGGTCAGTGCTCATGCTTACAGGCCCATTTTCCTTCGCGGATGGCTCGGCGTTTCGAGTGACCTGTGATTCACCAGAGTTCGAGTACCTTTCAAGGGTGATCACGGGAGATCTGCTCCAATGGGCTGAATTTCGTCTGATGGCCGAGCTGGACGAGCGGGGCAAGGCTTCCGCGACCCTCTACAACTGGCGTGGCGAAGTCATCAAGTCGGCGGCGCACGATGATGTGGGCAGGAGACGCCAAGGGCGTGGCAATCGCAACGCGCCTCTGGGGTTTTCTGCACCACCAGCCATGTTCGAGATGTGGATGTTCAATCTCAATCCTGGGGCATCCAAGGAAGTTCGACTCGCGCAGCAACCCACACCAGAGATCAAGATGTGGCTCAGGCAGGTAGGCGGAGCTCACCTATATCATAGACAGTTGCGCGTACAGCCCTACGGGGACATAGGCAATGACTGGCTGCTCACTAACCTGAGGCGCGCCGCGAGCCCCGAGGTGCGCCCGTCCACAAACAACTCCGTGGGCCGCATTCAGGTGGAGGACTCGGATGACCTCCTCCAGCCTAAGACGGATCGCAGCGGCTTCGTGGACAACCTGGCTTTCCTAGAACTGCAGGAGTTCGCCAAGCGCGCTCTAGACTGGTCGGCGGATCAACGACTCGAACTTCGGGAACAGCGTCGCATCGGCGCGGCGCCGAAAGCGCGCGACCGGGTCAAAGAAGCCGAGAAGCAGTTCCAGAACCTCCTGGAGGCCATCAGCCCAAAGGATTCGGAGGCGCCAACTCTGGATGGCTCCGCTGATTCCGCCGTACTGGAGTCCTTCACCGCCGGAGCATCCGAGGTGTTCGACTCGCAGCGCCAGGAAATCGAAGCGCTCCGCGAAGACCTGCTCCTGTATCGGACCTTGGCTACAGTCGGCACCAGCACCGCGGTCTTCGCCCACGAGGCGATGAAGCCAGCGGCGCGCATCATCAACGAGGTTAAGACGGTCAGCCGTCGGGTCAAACAGCATGTCTCAGAGGACGAGTACAAAGACAGGTTCCACTCGTCGGTTGAGAACTCGATCGACAGCGCCAGGACCCTGGAGACCTTCGCTCGTCTTCCGTTGACCCTCCTCACGAAGAACAAGCGGCAGATCACCGACGTCGATTTCGACCGGGAGTGCCCGGCCATCGTCCTACTGTTCTCCCGCTATCTCGACGAGCGCGGAATTCAGGTCGAATACGATCTGGATGCGGAGGGCGCGATCGTTCGCAGCACGATCGCCGACATCGAGTCGATCCTGTCCAATCTGATCGTGAATGCCGCGCATGCCTTTACCCGTACGGACGCCATCCGGCCTGAGCGCACGGTCCGCGTCCGAACGCGCCTGGTCGTGGAGGGAGGCACAACTCGTCTTTGCCTCTGTGTCGATGACTCAGGTCCTGGAATCAAAGAAATCTCGTTGAGCGCGATCTGGCTGCCGGGCAAGACGACGCGCGACAACGGGACCGGGCTGGGCCTCACGATCGTCCGAGACATCGTCGCCGACCTTGGGGGATCCCAAGAAGCCCGTGAGCACGGTGAGTTGGGTGGGGCACGTATCATGATCTGGCTGCCGGCCCAAGCCGCCGGGGGCCAAGGGGCATGAACTGGGGGCCGAGTGAGCGTACATCCACTGACAGCGGGATCGTCGGTCGTAGTCATCGACGACGACGTCAATGACGCGGTCAGCCTCATCCCTCCACTTCAGGACGCGGGTTTCCGCGCGGAAATGATCACCCAGTTTACGCCTGGCCAGGACGCCGACGCGTTTCTTGCCTCCCTGGGCAATCGCTACGACGCCGTGGTGTGCGACCACATCCTTGCGGGGCGCGGCAACGTCCGCTTCACGGGCGCGGAGCTGGTCTGCAAGGCCAACCGACGCGCGGGTACGCCGTTGCCCGCCGTGCTCATCAGCAGCCATGTGAACACTGAGCAGAACGGCGCGATTCTGCGCTGGCGGGAGGGCATCCCGAGCGTTGTCGACAAGACCGATGCCTCTGATGAGGTAGTCGAGGCGCTCCGGTACACGCTGGATGAGCTGGCGGGAAACCTTGCCCGGGAGCGTCGAGCATTCGCAACACCGATCGAAGTCCTCGAGGTCCAGCCCGGGGGTGAGGAACCCAAGGCAAAGGTCGTCGTGGTCGGCTGGAAGATCGACTCCTCCGTCTGGATGCCGTTGCGCCCCATTGAGGAGGCAACGGGTGTTCGTCCGGAAGAACTTCCCGGTCGGTGGCTTGAGGCCGAGGTGAACTGCTACGCGAAGGAAGCCTCCGACCTTTTCTATCGCAACATCATCCTCGCTCCCGATCTTCCGCAGGAGTGGCTCAGCGCATGACTGACCCAACCCCTTCCCCGGAACTGCCTCTCAGCCAGCAAGCAGAAGGAGACTTAGCTGTCACCGTGCTGGACGTCGGGCACGGCAACTCTGCGGTGGTGCGCGATGGCGCAACCTGCGCTGTCATCGACGCAGCCCCCGGCGACATCGTCCAGCGCGAACTTGATCGCGTTGGATGCCAGCACATCGAGCACCTGATCATCTCGCACTCGGACCAGGACCATGCCGGGGGCGGGCCGCAGATCCTGCTAGATCCGCTGCGCACGGTGGGAATTGCCTGGTTCAATCCGGATGCGAAGAAGAACACCCGAATCTGGGAGCGATTGATCCGAGCCGTTTACACCCGCCACAGGCGCGGCGGCTTCGGTGGACACCAGATGCTGCACACGGAGACACCGCAAACGCTGTTTTGCGGCCGGGCGAGGCTCGAAGTCTGCCACCCTAGCTTCCTGATGGCCGGCACCGGCCCAACGGAGAACTCCCCGACCTTCGGCAATCTGGACACCAACACAGTGTCCATCGTGGTCCGCGTGCACCTTGAGGAGGAACCCGCCGTCCTCCTCGCGGCTGACATGGACGCGGTAGCACTCAAGCACATTCAAGGGAACGGCCAGCAGCTCTCGGCGCCAGTCCTCGTCTTTCCCCACCACGGAGGACTCCCGGGCAAGGCTGATCCGCAGTCTTTCGCCAAAGAGCTGACGGAGCTGGTGGACCCTCAGCTGGTCATCTTCTCCATCCGAGGTGGACTGCGCCCTGCCAATCCGAATCAGGCGATCATGGCGGGCGTACGGCTGGCGGCTCCGGAAGCCCACATCGCATGCACGCAACTGTCCGTCCACTGCCACGAGGAGAAGCAACTCGTCACCGACCGGCATCTGGCGGTTCTCCCGGCAGCGGGCCGCAAATCCGGCCGGGCCTGTGCGGGCAGCGTAACCGTGTCACGCGTCGAGGCGGGACTGCGCTTTGACCCGCCGCTGGAGACCCATCGGTCGTTCGTCGACGGCGGTGCCGTGGCCAATCCGCTCTGCCGACTCCCCTTCCCCGGTCCGCGCAAGGCTCCCGACAACGTCGGCCTGTAGGAAGTGGCTGGTGGGTCATAGCGCGACGGGATTAGGTGATCCGCTCCCAACGCCCCTGACGCTGCTGCAGAATGACATCGCAGCCAATCCAGATACTTGATCCAGGACGTCATCCCTTCCGGATCAGCAGGAGGGGAACACATGAGTATTGCCGCCTACGACGCCTACGCACGTCAGCTTGAGACCTTGGTGACCGACGTGGCCTCAGGCCGTTGGCGCCGTGTGGCGGACGACGTGGCGCATGCCCTCAACGGCCAGGCGTCGGCGGAACTGCGACGTATGGTTTCACGAGCCGACCGCCGTGCTACCGGATCCTTCTTCACAACCGGCGGAGTCCGGCAGTCGTACGAGGAACTCCTGACGCGCAGCACAGCACCCGTACGGACACCAGTGATCTGGGACCCCACCTGTGGTGGCGGCGACCTGCTCATCGCTGGCACCGCGCAGTTCCTACTGGGGGCGACGCCAGCGGAGACGCTCACTGTGTGGAACCGCCGAGTACGGGGGCATGACCTTCACGATCCCTTCGTAACGGTGGCGCGCATGCGGCTGGTCCTGGCCGTGCTGGAACGTCATCGCGCTGTCGGATCCGATGCCCCGCTCACGGAACAGCGGTGGCGTACTGCTTTCCTGCGGGTACAAGTCGGCGATGGTCTGGAGGCCTTGCGTCAAGTGTCCAAAAACCGTGGCTTCGGAGGCCAACTACTTCTGAATCCTCCCTACGGCATGGACGCGGCACTCCCCGGCTGTACATGGTCGACGGGCAAGACATCCTTGGCCGCGACGTTCACCGCTCAGGCATCAGCCGCGATGGCCCCAGGCGGGAGGCTTTTCGCAGTCCTGCCCGACGTACTACGCAGCGGAAGCCGCTACCGAGCATGGCGAGGCCAGCTCACCCAGCAGCTGGAGCTGGAGGAGATCCGCCCGCACGGCCTCTTCGACGACCACACCGACGTAGACGTCTTCTTGCTCTCCGCTATACGGAGAGCAGGCGGCCACCCCGGGGCAGTCGCCTGGTGGCCGCCGTCCGCCGCCACCACGGACAGGGCCATAGGCGACCATTTCCGTGTTGGAGTCGGCCCTGTCGTCGACAACCGAGACTCTCACGACGGACCAGAGGTTCCCTATCTCACGGCGAGGGAACTGCCGGGTCAAGGCGAGATGGGCCTTCCACTGCGAAGGCGCCGCTTCGGTGGGCGCTTGCTCGAACCCCCCTTCGTGGTTATGCGCCGTACATCCAGGCCGGGGCAAGGGGCTAAAGGAGGCGCCCGTGGAACAGGGATTCTCATTCAAGGTGACCAGCCAGTGGCCGTGGACAACCACCTGATCGTGGCGGAGCCGTTGACAGGTGGCGTGGCACGTTGCCGGGAGCTGCTGGAAGTGCTGGACGGACCGAAAGTCGTTCATTGGCTCGACGAGCGCATTCGCTGTCGCCACCTGACAGTGACCGTAGTTCGGTCACTCCCCTGGGACTGACCTGCACAACCGGTAGGGAGGGTGGAAGACGGACAGACCCGGACAGGATGATCGGATACGGCACGAGTGCGAGGCGGCAGCAATCACAAGTCCTGATCACAGAGTCAATGCCGAGTGGCATCAGTCCGCACACAGTCCGCAGGGCACCCGATCGAGACCATCGCACCCCATCGCCAGCCATCACCAAAAGACCAGGCCGGCGACCTGCGGCGCCCATCACCGGAGGTCTCCTTTACTAGGAGACCAAGAAGGCCTGACCTGCGGTCACATTCCCCGCAGCGCCCACCCGCCCGTACCCGGCCCGCAGACCTCCCCACCCGGAGCCCCTGCCGGACCGGGTGCGGTCGTCTTCGCCGGGGTGGGTGGGTGCCGTCGAGCGATGCGGACAGGGGCTAGCGGGAGGGGTATCTCATTACCTTTGTCACCTTGCACGCGACCTTGCCCGAGACCTGGTCGAGGCCCTGGGCCTTTTCTCTGGCCGTTTGGCCCGCCGCCAGGTTGCTGGTGGCTGCCATTCCTTCGCCGAGGCGGGTGCCGGCAGCGTCTACGAACTCCACGGATACGACGTAATTGGCCTTCGCCCCGGTCGAGTTCGTTATCTCCAGGTCGGCCGCGGGCCACATCGTCAGGCCGTTCACCTCGCAGCCCGTGACCTTCACGTCCTTGGCCGGCTGCTCGGCGCCCTGCGGCGTCTGTGTGGGCGGCGAGGAGCGCTCCTTCCACGGCGAGTCCCCGGCGGCGGAGACCAGCGCGCCGAGCAGCACGAGCAGCACCAGAGTGCCCGTCACCGACAAGGTGACGATCAGGGCGACCGGGGTCTTCTTCGGCGGTGGCGGGGGCGGCCCCCATCCCGGGCCCGGACGGTCCCACCGCTGCGGCGGCGGGGACTGAGGCCCCCACTGGGGCCGCTGCCCGTGCGGCGGCGGATACGGACTCGACACGAGGGCCCCCCGGAAGTGTGGAATGTGCCGTTCACCGTACGGGCGGCGGCGCGTGTTGACGCCCCCGCGTCGCCGATCCGTTACGCCGGACAGCCGCCGCCCCCGGGCGGTCTTATGATGTGTCAGCTTCCGCACCGCAGGCACATTGGGGGGACCATGTTCCGGAGCAGTCAGGAAAGCGGCACCGACACCGAGGCGCCCGTACCGCCCGTATCCGTACCACCCGTACAGACCTTGTCCTTCCTGGTGTCGATCGACGACACCCCGCCGCCGCCGCCCGGTGCGAGCGCCGGTGAGAAGGGGATCTTCCGCCGCGGCGGCGGGGAGGGATCCATCCGGGACATCCCGGTGGCGGTGCTGCGGGACAATCTCCAGCGCGCGGTGAACGGTCTCCAGCAGGTGATCGGCGAGATCACGGTGCCGGAGGGCGGAATGCCGCTCATGCAGGCGCAGGTCTCCTTCGAGGTGACGGCCGGTGGAGGGATCGCCCTGGTGGGCACCTCGGCCCAGGTGGCGGCCAAGGGCGCCATCACGCTGACCTTCGGCTCGTAGCGGACCGCATCGCGCCATGAGCGAATCGTTTCGCGCCCTGCTGATCGGTGTGCCGTACTACCGCGACCAGGACATCGACGACCTGCCGTTCATCGAGGACGACCTCGCCGAGCTGTCCGAGGCGCTGGACGCGGCGGGGTACGAGGTCGCCATCCATGACGTCCAGGAGACCGATCTCGACAGCATCGACTCGGCGGTCGAGAGCTTCTTCCAGGACGCCCGCGACGGCGAGACGCTGCTGCTCTATCTCAGTGGGCACGGCATCCACCACAACAATGTCGACTATCTGGTGCCTCGCGGCGCGAGAACCAGTTCTCACGATTTCCGCCGCCGATGCCTGTCCCTCGACTTCGGCAGCTACGTCGAGCGGAGCCGCGCCGGAAACGTCGTCGTCTTCGTCGACGCCTGCCGCGAGGGCATCACCCTGCGGGACATGGCCGCCTCCAACACCGCGGGCTGGTCGCAGATGCAGGTGCGGCAGACCGGGGAGCGGCACTACTGCCATGTGTACGCGTGCTCGCCCGGCGAGCGTGCCCGCTACACCACGTCGGGGACCAGCACCTTCAGTCTGTTCTCGCGAGCGCTCAGCGGCCTGGTGGCCGACGAGATGGGCCCGGGCACGCTCGATGAGGTGAAGGAGCAGCTCCAGAGCGCCGTCGACGCGCTGACCGCCGAGCACAACTGCCCGCGGCAGCAGGTGCGGGTGAGAACCGAGACCGACCTCGACAGCTTCGTCGTCTTCGAGCGGCCGGAGCGCCTCAGCGAACACCCCGACCAGCACATCTGGTCGGTGCTGCTCAGGGAACACCCCGTATGGAAGCTGGTGGAGGACGGTCCCGGCGCCCGGACGCTCCAAGAGGCCAGCGCCGCGCTCGTCGGCCGGCTCAGCCACTGCAGCGACAAGGACGACCGTCTTCTGAAGGCCGATCCCTGGCGTCCCGTCGGGTTCGCCGAGCGGATGACCGACCGGCTCAGCTGGCTGCTCTCCAAGGTGCTCAATCCCGAGAAGCTGGCGTTGTCCCCGGCCGAGGGGGCTCTGCTGGCCGTCACCCCGTTCCTCTGTACGGCCTACCGGAACCGCGCGGCCGCCCGGGCGCTGACGGTCGAGCCGGAGAACCTCGCCCGGGTGGCGAAGCCGTCCGAAGAGCGGGCACGTTACGAGCGGTTCTTCGCCGGCCAGTCCAGGCTGGTACGCCGCGCGGGGCGCGCCGCCGATACGGGTGACACCGCCGGGGCCTCGGGGATCGGATGGTGGCTGTTCCACCGCTGGCTGACCCTCCAGCCCCACGAACACCGCGACGACACCCTGACGGAGCTGACCTGTGGTGCGGCCTCCCTCGGGAGCGGTCTGTCGACGGCCGACAGCCGGCTGATCGCCGAAGTCTTCGGGGCGGAGCGCCTGTTGCCGCTGCTGCGCGCCCTGCAGATGGCGCCCGACCCGCGCAAGGCACGGCCGGTGAGCCAGCTGGCCGGCACCACGCCGGTCGAACAGCGCGTCCGCGAGCAGCTCCTCGTCGCCCTGCTGACCGTGGCCCATCGGCTGGCGATCGACCCGACAATGCTGCCGGACGTGGTGGTGGACCACCTCGGGATCAGATACGCCGTGGACCTCGCGGAGCTGCACGAGACCCTCAGAACGGCCCGGTGGGATCCGCGCGGGCGCACCCGGGTCCTGCACGCCGCCTGCCGGCACCCGGCCGTCGGGCTGTCGCTTCAGCAGCAGGCCGCCTCTCTCGACGCGCTTCTGGGCGCGATCGACGTACACGCCGCCGCAGAACCGCAGTTGGCTCCGCTGCAGGATCTTCCGGTGCACGCCACCGCCGACCAGGTGCAGGCCGCGGCCACCGCGG
The DNA here is from genome assembly GCF_042882605.1 of Streptomyces sp. NPDC058198. NCBI lineage: Bacteria > Bacillati > Actinomycetota > Actinomycetes > Kitasatosporales > Streptomycetaceae > Streptomyces > Streptomyces sp. NPDC058198. Next base: position 383,392 of record NZ_JBHVVP010000003.1, on the reverse strand, counting down.
CCGGAACGCCCGCGTACGAGTCCACCGACCTCCGCTTCCGTCTCGCGGACGACCGGATCCAGGAACTCCTGATGGGCGAACAGCTCTACGGCGACCCCGCGCTGGCCATCCGTGAGCTGTACCAGAACGCGCTGGACGCCTGTCGCTACCGCGAGGCGCGCACCGACTTCCTCCGGCGTCGGTACTCCTACCCCTCCGACTGGTCGGGCAGGATCACCTTCACCCAGGGGCAGGAGGACGGCCGGGCCTATATCGACTGCACGGACAACGGCATCGGTATGGGAGAGCGGGAGCTGCGCGAAGTCTTCTCACACGCCGGCATGCGCTTCGCCGACCTTCCCGAGTACGTGGAAGAGCAGGCGGCCTGGCAGGCCGAGGGCATCCACCTGCACCCCAACAGCCGGTTCGGTATCGGGGTGCTCAGCTATTTCATGATCGCGGACGACATCACGGTGACCACCTGCCGGCTGGACGCCGACGGTCATCCGGGCCGCCGCCTGCAGGTGGACATCGCCGGGCCGGGCGCCCTCTTCTATATCCGTGACCTCGGCCGGGGCCACGACGCGGGAACCACGGTCCGCCTCTACCTCCGGGCGCAGGACACGGTTCCGTCGTGTACGGATCTGCTGCGGCGTCTGCTGTGGATCTCCGACTACGCCGTGACCGCGACCGACTCCGCCGACACACTCAGTTGGTCCCCGGGGGTGCTCTCCCCGGTGGCTCCGCTCGGATCAGAGGATCCGCACGCGGAGAAAGCCGTGCGCGAGGAGGACGTCCAGGTCGACGCGACCTCGCGAGCGGACGTCTGGTGGTGCAGCGGGCCCGGCGGGGTGCTGTCCGACGGGGTGTGGGCGGGCATTCCGCTCTTCGGCGCCGTGGTCAGCCTCACCGGCCGTTACGCGCCCCAGCTGACCGTGGACCGCAGGCGGGCGCTGAGCCATGACGAGACCCATGTCACCGACCTGCTGCGGCAGGAGATCCCCGCGCTGCTGAGGGACGGCGCGCAGGTGCTGAGCCACCGCTGGCTGTCCCGTCTGGCGCAGCACGGACCGGGGTTGGCCGACGCGGTGTTCACCCAGGCCATCACGGCACGTCTCAGCCCCTGGACCGTCAGGGGACACGAGGCGATGGTGACCGCGGTGGGGTGTTTTCCCAACGACGACACTCTCTTCGAGCCCCGCTCCTCGACGGCCTGGCCGGTCCCTTCCCGCAATGGCCCGGAGTTTTCCGATCTGTTGTCCGAATGGCGTTTGCTGGCGTGGGCCAAGTCCGGAGCGTTTCCCGGAGTCTCGGTGGTGGCTCCTGACGCTGTCCCCCTGGCACGTCCCACGGACGCTGCCCTCCTGCAAAACGTAACCGACAGGCCCGCTCGCAGATCAACCGATCCCTATCGAGGGCCCGGACCCACCTGGCTGCTCCCTGGCAAACCGGTGCCACTCGGCCACATTGTGAGCGTTGCCCGTGCCACCGGACGCACCCCGGCCGACGTGGCCGAGCGCCTCACGGAACTCGGACACCAGCTCTCACCCCATGCCGTACTCCCCGACAAGGCCCGAGCGGAGGACCTTCTCATCCTCAGCCGCGACCTGGACGGCGAGCCGCCGTGGCTGACCGACGACCCGCCCGTGCCACTCGGCCACGTTCTCAGCGCTGCCCGACACAGTGGACGCACCCCGGCCGACGTGGCCGGGCGGCTCACGGAACTCGGCTACCACCTCTCCCCCTCTGCCGCGTTTCACGACCGCGCGGAAACCAGGGACATCCCCCTGCTCAGACTTGACCAGCGGAGTGACGCGGCCTGGCTGGCCGACAACCGGCCCGTGCCACTCGGTCACCTTCTCGATGTCGCCTACACCGGCGGACGCACCCCGGCCGACGTGGCCGGACGGCTCACGGAACTCGGCCATCAGCTCTCACCCGCCGCCGTACTCCCCGACGATGCCCGACCGGACGACGCCCACATCCTCAGCCGCGACCTGGACGGCAGAAGTCCCTGGCTGACCATGGACAAGGCTGTCTCACTCGGCCATGTCATAGGGGCGGCATCCACGGTCGGAGGCAGTCCGGCGAACGTGGCCGAGCGGCTCACGGAGCTCGGCTACCGGCTCTCGTCCGACGCGGTACTCCACCATCACGCAGAAGCCGACGACGCCCTCCTCCTCAGCCGCGACCTGGACCGGGCAAGCCCCTGGCTGGTCATCGACGAGCCGGTAAAACTCGGTCATGTGGTAGGGACAGCGGCTTTCACCGAACGCAGTCCGGCGGATGTGGCCAGACGCCTCGTGGAACTCGGCTACCAGCTCTCGTCCGAGGCTGTCATCAACGACCACGCGGACGCCTATGACCTTCTCCTCCTCAACCGCCACCTCGACAGAGAGAGTCCGTGGCTGGTCGCGAACGGCCTCGTGCCTCTGGGAGATGTACTGGAAGAAGCCATGGCCACCGGCCGGACTCCGGCCGAGGTCGCGGAGCGTCTGACGAGACTCGGCTACCGGCTGTCACCCGACGCCGTCATCCCGGACGCCACGAAGCCCGATGACACCCTTCTCCTCAGTGCCAATCTCGACCGGGAGCAGCCGTGGCTGGAACCCGGGATGCCGCTGCCACTGGGGCATGTCCTCAGCGCGGCCGCCCGTACCGGGCGCAGCCCCGCCGAGGTGGCGGCGCACCTGGCCGGGTTCGGATATCGCCTCCCGGGCAACACCCCCCTGCCCCCCGTCGCGGGGCGCGACGACTGGCATCTTCTCAGCCTGAACAACAGCACTGGCGGCCCATGGCTGCGCGCCGACGAACCTGTGGCCCTCAGACACATCCTGCGCGCCGCCGCCGCGAACAAGCGGCGTCCGGCCGAGGTGGCCGCGCGCCTCACAGAGCTTGGCTACACGCTTCCTTCTACGGTGGCCTTCGAGCCGGTGTAGAGGCCGTAGTGACCGGAACGGCAACCTGGCCGTACCGCTCGGCGTCCTACTCCCCGTCGCCCTGACGTCCTTGGCGACCGGGCCCGGACCCTCACTCCGACAAGGAATGCGACGTGACCATGAACCACAAGAACCTGATCAGCACCGCCGCCGCCACCGCCGCCGCCGTACTGCTCGTGGGCTGCGGGTCCTCCGGCAAGGGGGGCGACGAGAGCACGTCGAGTTCCTCGTACGAGGTCACGGAGAAGGCCACGTTACTCACCCTCGACAACAAGGGCGGCAGCGTCGACATCACCGCCTCCGACCGGAGCACCGTCAAGGTGACCGAGGAGCGGAGCGACAACGGCGACAAGCCGAAGACGGCGCACTCCGTCACCAGCGGCGAGCTCCGGCTCACCAACAGTGGCTGCGACTCGGGGAGCTGCGACGTGGACTACCGCATCGAGATCCCCCGCACCCTGGCGGTGAAGATCTCGACCGCCGGCGGCACCATCACCGGCGACGGCCTGGCCGCCGACGCGGGCATCAGTGCCGAAGGCGGTGACGTGACCGTCGCGTTCTCCGCGGCGCCCGATTCGATCGACGCCTCCACCGCCGGGGGCGATGTGACGGTCACCGTGCCGGACGGCTCGTACGCCGTGGACGCCACCACCGCCGGGGGCAGCCGCACGGTCAAGGTCACCAACGACGCCGCCTCCGCGCACAAGATCAAGGCGCGCAGTGAAGGCGGCGATGTGACCGTGCGGTCGGCGTCGTAAGCACCACCGTCGGCGGGCCGCCGCCGTCCCGGTCCCGGACGGCGGGCCGCCGTCCGGGACGCACCGTCCTGCGAGCCGCGTCAGCCGTTCTGAAGAGGTTCCGTCTGTGCGGGCGGGGCCGGCAGTTCGGACAGGACAATCGCGCTGGACGGTACGGCACGCCGTAGTTCGAGTAATCGGGAGAGCGCGTCGTACAGCGCCTCCTCGGTCATGTACGCCTCGCGCGCCAGTGCGAGGCGGGCCCGGACCTCCACGTCCTGCCAGGCGTACCGCCTGCGAAGGTTGGCCAGCTGCCGCGCTTCGGCCCGGAGAAACGCCGCCCCGGCGGAGAAGCCGGCGGCGAGCAGGGCAAGAACCGCAGCCGGTACCCGCGCATCGGGCGAGGCGAGGCCGGCGGCCCCGGACACCGCGGCGAGTACGGCAGCGGGGAAACCCAGCACCAGGTGGGTGGCGTTCCAGAATTTCCCTCGCCGCTGCGCCCGTCGCGCGCCGATGCCGGCTTCGACGGCGATCTTCTCCACTTCTCCGGCCAGATGACGCATCTGAGACATGTCGCGGCTCTGTTCCTCAAGGCCGCCACTTTCCTGTTCCGTCACATTCCCCCTGCCGATCGGCGACATCACAACGGCCTTCTCGCCTCGTCACCGAAAATCACGAGCACGCGGCCGCCGTCGAGTCCGAGACAGCAGGAATACCACTCGATCCCGGCCGCGAGAAGTCGTAGCCGGGATTGTCTTGGAGTGCCCTCTAATCTGTAGGTTCGGTGCATGACCACTCAACAGCGCAAGATCAATTCCGGGTTCGGAGCGCGCAGCACCACGAGCGACGTACTCCGGAATATCGACCTGTCCGGAAAGCTCGCGATCGTGACCGGTGGCTATTCGGGACTCGGCCTGGAGACGACGCGCGCGCTTGCCGGGGCGGGGGCGCACGTCGTCGTCCCGGCACGGCGCCGCGCCACCGCCCAGGAGGCGGTTGGCGGAATCGACGGCGTGGAGGTGGAGGAGCTGGACCTGACGGACTTGGCGAGCGTGCGGGCCCTGGCCGAACGGTTCCTCGCCTCCGGCCGTGCTGTCGATCTGATGATCAACAATGCGGGGATCATGGCCAGCCCGGAAACGCGTGTCGGCACCGGCTGGGAGGCCCAGTTCGCCACCAATCATCTCGGTCACTACGCGCTGGTGAACCGGCTGTGGCCGGCGATCGAGCGTGGGGGCGGGCGCGTGGTGTCGGTCTCCTCCAACGGGCACCAGCTCTCGGACATTCGCTGGGACGACGTGCACTTCGCGCACGGCTACGACAAGTGGCAGGCCTATGGACAGGCGAAGACGGCCAACGCCTTGTTCGCCCTGCGCCTGGACGAGCTGGGGCGGGACGCCGGGGTACGGGCCTTCTCGCTGCACCCGGGCACGATCGCCACGCAGTTGGGCCGCTACATGTCCCAGGAAGAGCTGGCGGAGCTCACGGAGACCATCGGCGCCAGTCCGACGAACAGCGGCTGGAAGACTCCCGAGGAGGGCGCGGCCACGCAGGTGTGGGCGGCGACCTCTCCCCAGCTGGACGGCATGGGCGGGGTGTACTGCGAGGACTGCGACATCGCCGAGCCCGCCGCCGAGGGCACAGTCCTGGGCAGCGGCGTGAGCGCGTGGGCCGCCGATCCGGACCGGGCCGCGCGGTTGTGGAAGCTGTCGGCGGAACTCACGGGAGTCGACGCCTTCACCCCGTGAGCACGGTGCGCACGTCTTCCCCGACCCTGCCCGCCGGCCCCGCCCTACGCTGGCGGCGGAGTGAGGGGGAGCGGCCGTGGTGCTGTGTGTACGAGGTGTCGTCCTGCCCGAGCGCGAGGAGCGGTCCTTCTGGATCGACGGCGACCGGCTGCGGACCGATCCGGTTCCCGGCGCCGAACTCGTCGTCGACGGCGGCTGGTTGCTGCCGGGGCTGGTCGATGTACATACCCACCCCGGGATGGAATCGGCCGAGGATCCGTTCGACGACACGGTGCTGCGCAGGCAGTTGACCGAGCACCGGGACGCCGGCGTCCTGCTCGTCCGTACGCCCGGCACCGGCGCGCGCATGCCGGACTGGGTGGACAAGGACGAGGAGCTGCCCCGCGTACGCTCCGCCGGACGCTGGCTCGCGACACCCGGCCGGTTCTTCCCGGGCCTGGGACGTGACGTCCGTGAGGACGAACTGCCCGCCGCGGCCGTCGAGGAGGCCGCCGCCGGCTGGTGCAAGGTGATCGGCGACTGGCGGTGGGACGAGCCCGCCGTACCGCTGGACCTGCTCGCCGAGACCGTACGGGCCGTCCACACGGCGGGCGGCAGGGTCGCCGTGCACTGCCAGACCGCGGAGGGCAGCCGCAACGCCATGCTCGCCGGGGCGGACAGTGTGGAGCACGGGATGCATCTCGACCGGGAGCTGCTGGACCGGATGGCCGCGCAGGGTACGGCGCTGGTGCCCACGCTGAGCGTTTTCGCGTCGGACGCGGAGAGGCGCTACGCGAGCGAGCCCGGTGCCCGCCGCGACGACTGGATCGCCGGCTGGGAGGCAATGCCCGGTACGGTACGGGCCGCGTACGCGGCGGGCGTGACGGTCCTCGCCGGCACCGACAGCTACCCGTGCGGCACGGTCGCCGGCGAATCGGCATGGCTCGCCCGCGCCGGGCTCCCCCCGGAAGCGGCCCTGGGCGCGGCGTCCTGGACGGCCCGCGCCTGGCTGGGACTTCCGGGCCTCACCGAGGGCGCTCCGGCGGACCTCGTGGCGTACGACTCCGACCCGGCCCTGGATCCCGCGGCGCTCGCCCGCCCGAGCCGGATCATCCTCCGGGGCCGGGTCGTGGCCTGACGGGCCTCGCGGTCTGACGAGGCTCGTGGCCTGACGAGGCTCGTGGCCTGACGGGTCGGGCACGGGGCGCACCCCCGGGCCGCGTCCCGCTCAGGCCGCCGGAGCGTGCAGCAGCGGGCTCTTGTGGCGCGTCAGCCACTGGCGGTAGTCGACCGCCCGCAGGGCCGCCTCCCGGTACGCGTCCTCCAGATCCCCGTACACCTCCGCGCCCGTGGACCCGTCAAGGACCGTGGCGCCCTCGCCGTCCTCGCGCCCGCTCGGCCGCGAGAACAGCAGCAGCCGCACCGCCAGCGGATCGTCGCGCAGCGGCCGGAAAACGATGTCGTCGCGCGGGCCCGAGGTCGGCTGGCAGGGTGCGACCGCCTCGCCGACCGCTATCAGTGACGCCGCGGTGGAGTAATCCCCGTGCAGTACGGGCGGGTTGAGCCCCGCCGCGCCCAGCACCCGGCGCAGCCCGTCCCATTCGCCGTCGACCGTCGGGTCGATCATCCAGCGGTCGTCGGCGAGATCCGCGAGTTCCACGACGGGGCTCGCGGCCGCCGGATGGTCGCGGGCCATGGAGATGAACTGGGGTTCCCGCTCGACCAGCACCCGTCTCTCCAGTCCTTCGGGCACGATCAGCGGGCAGCCCTCGACCTCGTGCACGAAGGCCACATCGAGCTGGCCCGAGGCGACCGCCCGCAGCAGCGCGTTGGCGGAGACGTCCATATGAAGCGAGATGTCCGTGCCGGGCAGTCTGCGTCTGAGCCGGCGCAGCCAGCCGGCGAGGGCGCGGCTCGCCGTGGAGCCGATCCGCAGCCGCGGCCCGCCGGCCCGGTCGGCCGACGCCCGCGCCTCGGTGACCAGCGTGTCCATCCCGGAGACGAGCGGACGGGCCCGGCTCAGTACCGAGCGCCCCAGCGGGGTCGGCCGGCAGCCGGTGCGTTCGCGAGAGAAAAGCTCCGCACCCAGCGAGTTCTCGATACGCCGCAGCTGGGTCGTCAGGGACGGCTGGCTCATCCCCAGCTGTCGGGCCGCTTTATGCAGACTTCCCGTATCGGCAATGGCACATAGGGCACGCAGATGCCTCACCTCCAGCTCCATGCCCCGAGAGTAGAGCGGCCTTCTGAACCGCACCAGGTCCGCAAATCGCAGTAATTGGCTTGCATTCGAAGAAAGTCGCCCAGGGTGATGCGCTGGTGTTATCGGCCACTGACATCATCCGCACCGGGGCGAACTCCCAGAGACTCTGCGGTACCGAACCCGTTCAGCGGACGAGTAGGAGCCCCCCACATGCGACACCCCAAGACGGTGATTTCCGCAATTTGCGGTATTGGCCTGGCATTTGCGACCGCGTTCACTGTCGCGCCCACCGCCACCGCCGGCACCAGCGCTGCCCCCACCAGCGCCGCTGCCACCTCTTCGTACGCCGCCTACGACGGCTCGAAGGCGGAGGCCGCCGGAAACAAGGCCTTCTTCGAGGCCGTCATGAAGTCGGTCGCCAAGAAGCGCGCCGCCAACCCGGGCGCCCTGGCCGTCACGGTCGTCTACGACGCCTCCCAGGCGCCGAGCTTCGCCAGCCAGATAGCCAGCAGCACGTCCATCTGGAACAGCTCCGTCGCCAACGTGAAGCTGCAGTCCGGCGGCAACGCCGACTTCGCGTACTACGAGGGCAACGACTCACGTGGCTCGTACGCGAGCACCGACGGTCACGGCCAGGGCTACATCTTCCTGGACTACGCGCAGAACCAGCAGTACAACTCGACGCGCGTCACCGCGCACGAGACGGGCCACGTGCTCGGCCTCCCGGACCACTACACCGGTCCGTGCAGCGAGCTGATGTCCGGCGGCGGTCCTGGCACGTCCTGCCAGAACAGCCAGCCGAACGCGCAGGAGGCCGCCCAGGTCAACGCCCTGTGGGCGAACGGCATCGCGGCCGCGCTGGCCAAGGTCTCCTGAACCCCGGGGTCTTCTGACCTCTCGTACGGAGAACACAGGCACGGAGAACACACGCACCACAGCGGTCCGGCAGGGGCGCCCCGTCATCGCACGACGGGGCGCCCCTCGCCCTGTCCCCCTTGGTAACGTCTCTCGGTGGACTTCAGTACGGAGATCGGCGCGTCGCCCCGGCGCGATCTCGGCCGGACCATCGAGGGCGATTTCGAGACACATCTGACGGTACGGGCCGACCGCGCGGACACGGTCGCGTCGCTCGGCGACTGGGCCGCCGCCCAGGGGCTCAAGCTCACCCATATCGTCCTGGACCGCGGCCGTACCCCGTCGCAGCCGATGCTCACCCTGCGGGGTACGGGCACCCTCGACGGACAGCGCCGCGCCGCGGAGCAGTGCGCCGAACGCCTCGCGGAGGCCGGATTCGCCGTCGTACGGACGAAGATCGAGGCGGCGCCCTGGAACGAGGGCGTGCCGCAGACCGACGCCGAGGCCGCGACGCTTCCCGCGCACTGCCATTTCGAGCACCACATCAAACTGCGGCTGCCCATCCCGTACGACGCGAAACGGCTGGCCACCGTCGCGGAGCAGCACACCGCGCATGTCTCGCGCAATGCCCGCCGGGTGCTGTCCGGCGGGGTCCAAGAGCGCTTTGTGACCCAGCGCGCCCGGGGCGTCGGCAGACCCGCCGCGCGCGCCCGGCTGGACGCGCTGCTCGACGGACTCGACGCGGCCGGGTTCCAACCGGTCGACATCGAGGAGGAGTTCGTCCTCCATGACGATCATCCGGCGATGGACATCGGCTGGATAGAGGAGTCGGTGGAGCAGCCGGACGTGTGAGGGGCGAAGGCCCCGGGCCGGGGGCCGACGCTGCCGGCCCGCCGGGGCCCGGGTGTCCTAGGCCCTGTCTGACACATCCCGCCTGGCTCACGGCGCCTGGCACGCACACTCGCCGCGTTGTCGGAGTCATCCAAGTACGTCCAGTACGAGGATGATCCTCCGCCTTGCGATTGCACGCACCAGACCCCGCGAGCCCCGCCCCAGGGGCGGACGGCGCTATGTGTCAGACAGGGCCTAGCCCTGTGCGGCGGCGTCCCCGCGCGCCTCACGGCGTCAGGACGCGCCCACCAGCGGCCTGCCCTCCAGCTCCGTATCGGTCGGCAGCTGGCGCGCGATGCGGCCGAGCGCCTCCTCGAAGCCGCCTCCCGCGATTCCCGACGCGTAGGCGGCGCCGCCGCAGTGCAGCGTCAGGCTCAGCTCCGCCCGCCCGACCGGGCCCCCGCCCGACCGCTCACCGAGCGCCAGCAGACAGCTGAGCGTGGCCTGCTGGACCGCGCCGTCCGCGCTGACGGGCATCGGGATGTCCCACTCCATGACGCAGGACGCCAGAGCCTCCCCGGCCCCCACCGGCTCCAGGCCCTCGAAATCGGCCCCCTGGTACTCAACCCCTCTTATTCGGGTGCGTACTTGCTGCCCGCCGGCAGTGAGGGTGATCGCTTCCGCCCCCTGGCGGTCCCGGTACCAACCCGCCCATGAATCCGTCGACTCCGCTGTCATGGCGCGGACTGTAGCGGTACGGGTTCTTCCGCCGCAGCGTGGGTCACCGCTTCCTGGTGTACTTCCTGACGAGTACGCCGTTCCCGAAGGCTTTCACGGACTCCAGCGTGAACTCACTGATGTCGCAGTCCGCCGCGAACATCGGCATCCCGGAGCGGAGGACCAGGGGGTACGTCTTGATGACGAGCTCGTCGATCTCCTCGGTCAACTGCCCGGCGAGGTCGGCGCCGCCGCAGAGATAGATACCGAGGCCGCCCTCCTCCGCCTTGAGCTCACGGACCTTTTCGGCCACATCGCCGGAGACGATCTCGACCGCGGGGTCCGGGCTCTCCTTGATGCTCCGGGACACCACGTACTGCCGCATATGCGTGTAGGGACTGGTGACACCCATCTCCAGGGCCACGTCATAACTGGCCCGGCCCTGGATGACGGTGTCGAACCGCTGGTTCTCCAGGTCGTCGATGCCGAGGGCCTGACGGCCGTTTGTCGGCATCGTCTCCGGATAGTTCGCCTTCAGGTACGCGAAGAGCTCCTCGTCCACGAAGGACAGGAAGCACGTCGCGTCGCCGGCGGGGTCTCCGATGAAGCCGTCGATCGACACCGCGATGTAATACGTGAGCTTGCGCAAACCGATCCTCTGGGTCACTGGACGACAGGGACGGCCGGGCACCCCTCAAGAGCGCCTGACCACTCCATCCATAGTGCTCCAGTTGTAGTGGTGACGCAAGCTCCTTTTTACGGCGGGCCGCTCAACGACCCTGCGGTTCACGCCACATGGGCCACATGTGCGGACCGTCGGGCAGATCGACGGTGGTCCCCGTGAAGGCGAATCCGAGCCGCTCGTAGAGACGGCTGCTGCGCTCGCTGCTCGCCTCCAGATAGGCCGGTATGCCGTCACGGTCGCAGCGCTCCAGCACCGGTTCGATCAGCGCCCGGCCGAGCCCCTTGCCCTGGTGCTCCGGGGACACCGCGATCATCAGCAGATACTCGTGCGCCCGGTCGTGCGGATGGATCGCGCCCGTCAGCCGCCCGATCAGTTCGGCCCGTTCATTGTCGGGATCGGCTGTCGCCCGCATCCGTGCCGGGGTGTCGTCCTCCTCCTCGGGCAGGCCGGCGGGCACCTGGAGCCAGAGCGCCATCGCCGTCTCGTCCTCCATGATGTCCACCCGGCCCTCGGCGAGCGCGATATCCGCGAACACCCCCAGGAACAGGCCGTGCACCTTGCGGCGATGGGCCTCGTCGGGGAACACCCAGCAGCTCACCGGGTCGTGCGCGAACGCCTCGTCCAGCAGCCGCACCAGGGTCGCCCGGTCCCCCTCCCCCGCCTGCCTGATCCCTGTGCCCATCTCCCGGCCCTCCTCCTGGATCGTCCATACGACGCTGCGATCCTAGAGTTGGCCCGGCCGGCTGCTTCAGCGGGTACGGCGCGTGACGAACTCCGCCAGGGCCAGCAGATCACCGGCGGCCGTGAGGTCGGGGACCGCCCGGGACAGCTGATGGACCGCCCGGGACATCCGGTCGGCCGCCTGGAACTGCGCCCAGTCGCGCCCACCGGCCCGTTCGACCGCGGCGGCCGCGCGCCGGACCGCGGTGGCGTCCATCGGACTCCGGTACAGCTCGGCCAGCTCCTCGGCGGCCGGGGTGCCGGAGGCCAGGGCCGCGACCACCGGCAGGGACTTCTTGTGCGCGGCCAGATCGGCGCCGACCGGCTTGCCGGTACGGTCGGGGTCGCCCCAGATCCCCATCAGATCGTCGATGAACTGGAACGCCAGCCCCGCCTCCCGGCCGAAGGCGTCCAGCGCGGCGACCTCCTCCTCCGCCGCGCCCGCGTAGAGAGCGCCGAGCGCACAGGACGTGCCCAGCAGGGCGCCCGTCTTGGCCGTCGCCATGGCGACGCACTCGTCCAGTGAGACATCGTCCGGAGCGCGCTGCTCGAAGGCGCAGTCCGCCTGCTGGCCCGCGCAGAGCTCGATGACACAGGCCGCGAGCCGGGCCGAGGCCGCGGGCGACGCCGGATGCGGGTCCTCGGCGAGCAGCCGCAGGGCGAGGGCCATCATCGCGTCACCCGCGATGATCGCGTCCGGGGTGCCGAAGACCGTCCAGGCGGTGGCGCGGTGCCGCCGGGTCGGGTCCTCGTCGATCACATCGTCATGGAGCAGTGTGAAGTTGTGGGCCAGTTCGACGGCGACAGCGGCCCGTACGGCGTGGAGCGGATTCCCGCCGAGCGCCCGGGCGGCGGCGAGGACGAGCGCGGGCCTGATCGTCTTGCCGGCCCGCCCGGAGGCCGGGGTGCCGTCGGCATGCTCCCAGCCGAAGTGGTACATCGCGACCCGGCGTATGGAACCGGGCAACGACTCGACGGTTGATCGCAGTTCCGGATGGACAGCGGTGCGGGTGCGCTCCAGGAGAGCCACGGCCTCATGGCCCTCGGTGGCGGCATCCGTGCTGGTCATGGTCACGGTCACTTCCTCTTGCAGCATATGTGCGGACCCCGTGCCGGTATCGGGGCCCGGATATCGAGGACCGGGGTCCGGGTGGGCGGGCCGCGCGGCCCGGCGGGCGCGTGACGGCCGGCCGGCCCACCCGGGACCGGTCAGCTCAGCTCCAGCGGCCCACTTCGACGTTCTCCAGGATGCCGAGGGCGTCCGGCACCAGGATGGCCGCCGAGTAGTAGGCCGTGACCAGGTAGGAGATGATCGCCTGCTCGTCGATGCCCATGAAGCGGACCGACATGCTCGGCTCGATCTCGTCCGGGATACCGCTCTGCTGGAGACCGACGACCCCCTGCTCGGCCTCGCCCGTACGCATACAGATGATCGAGGTCGTCCTGGCGTCGGAGATCGGAATCTTGTTCGAGGGGAAGATCGGCACCCCCCGCCAGGCGGGCACATGATGGCCCGCGACCTCCACGCTGTCCGGGTAGATCCCTCGCTTGTTGCACTCGCGCCCGAAGGCGGCGATGGCCCGCGGATGCGCCAGGAAGAGCTTCGAGCCACGGCGGCGCGAGAGCAGCTCGTCCATGTCGTCCGGGCTCGGCCCGCCACTGTGCGGCTGCAGCCGCTGTCCGTAGTCGCAGTTGTTGAGCAGACCGAACTCGCGGTTGTTGATCAGCTCGTGTTCCTGGCGCTCGCGCAGCGCCTCGACCGTGAGCCGCAACTGCTGCTCGGTCTGGTTCATCGGCTGGTTGTAGAGATCGGCGACCCTGCTGTGGACCTTCAGCACGGTCTGGGCGACGCTCAGCTCGTACTCACGCGGCGCCCCTTCGTAGTCCACGAACGTGTGCGGCACGACCGCCTCGCCGACATGGCCGGCGGACAGATCGATCTCCGCTTCTCCGTACTTGTTGGTCCGCTGGTGCGGTACGAACGCCAGCGACTCCAGATGGCCGCGCAGCGAGTCCGCGCGCTCCGCGAGGTTCCGCACGTCCTGCCTCGACAGCACCAGCACCGTGCACGCCGTCGCCGCGCGCGCCGTGTACTCCCAGGCGGCCTCCCCGTCCACCAGGGCCTGGTCTCCGAAGTACGCCCCGTCGGCGAGCACTTCCAGGACCGCTTCGTCCCCGTAGGGACCTGTGCCCACCTTCTCCACCCTGCCGTGCGCCAGCAGAAAGACCTGGTCCGCCGGATCACCGGTCGCGGCGAGGACCTGGCCCGCCGCGAACTCCCGCTGCTCGCAGCGGCGCGCCAGCTCGGCCAGCACGTCCTCGTCGCCGTACCCCCGCAGCGCCGGCAGCTCGCCGAGCTCGGCGGGGATGACCGCCACCCGGTCCCCCGTCTGCACGAATGTCACGCGTCCGTCACCGACGGCATAACTGAGCCGACGGTTCACCCGGTAGGTGCCGCCCTGCACCTGAACCCACGGCAGCATCCGCAGCAGCCACCGTGAGGTGATCTCCTGCATCTGCGGCACCGACTTGGTGGTGGTCGCCAGGTTCCGGGCGGCGGCCGTTCCCAGACTCTGCTGGGGCGGCGGCTGCACTGCACGGACCTCGTCACCAACCGACATGAAGTCTCCCTCTCGATCATGTGCTGACCTGCAAAGGAAAGACTTCCAGCACAGAGAGTGGATGCGCCATTACACAAATGAGTGGGACTGAATCCCGCAGGACGGGGCACAACACGCTGAAGTTCAGCCCGACGGCCCATCAGCCACCCCGCGCCACGCCACACCACACCCCGCGCTCCAATGTCCGAATCCGCTCGCACACCGTACGAACAGCGGGTGACATCACGGCACTTCGGGTATAAGCGGGACAACACATTCCGGTACGAGACATTCCGCTCACGACCAGAAGGAGTTGGCCATGGCCACCCCTATGTCCGCGGACCGTTTCCTCGACGCACTGCAGAACGAAGGGGTGACGGTCGTCCAGGTCGGCAACTGGCGCACCCACAACCGCAATCACAAAGGGCCCTGGGGCCCGATGCACGGCGTGATGATCCACCACACCGTCACCAAGGGCACCGCCGCCACCGTCCGTCTCTGCCGCGACGGCTACGCGGAGCTGCCGGGGCCGCTGTGCCACGGCGTCATCGCCAAGGACGGCACCGTCCATCTGGTCGGCTACGGCCGGGCGAACCACGCGGGGCTCGGCGACGACGACGTCCTGCGGGCCGTGATCGCGGAGAAGGGCCTTCCGTCGGACAACGAGGCGAACACGGACGGAAACCGGCATTTCTACGGTTTCGAGTGCGAGAACCTCGGCGACGGGAAAGACCCGTGGCCCGACGCCCAGCTGGAGGCCATCGAGAAGGCCGCGGCCGCGGTCTGCCGCTACCACGGGTGGGAAGCGCCTTCGGTGATCGGGCATCTGGAGTGGCAGCCCGGCAAGGTCGACCCCCGCGGCTTCAGCATGTCGTCCATGCGGGCCCGTATCCACGACCGTCTGAAGTGACCGCCGACCCGTCATCGGGCCCGGCGGACCCGACAATGGAGGGGTGACCTCTTCCGAAGCGCTCGATCTCACCGCCCTGCGGCCGCGGCTCCCCTCGCCGCTGCGGCCCGCCGAGGACGAGCGCTTCGCCCGCCACGGCGTACGGCTGCTGCTCAAGCGTGACGATCTGATCCACCCGGAGCTGCCGGGCAACAAGTGGCGCAAACTCGCGCCGAACCTACGGGCCGCGGCCGCCTCCGGCCGGCGCACCCTGCTGACCTTCGGCGGCGCGTACTCCAACCATCTGCGCGCGACCGCAGCCGCCGGGCGGCTGCTGGGCTTCGCCACGGTCGGGGTCGTACGGGGACAGGAACTGGCCGGCCGCCCGCTCAATCCGTCGCTCGCCCGGTGCGCGGCCGACGGGATGCGGCTGCACTTCATGGACCGCGCGACCTATCGCCGCAAGGCCGAGCCCGCGGTCGTGACGGCCGTCTGCGCCCGGACGGAGCTGGAGCGCGATTCCGTGTACGTCGTCCCCGAGGGCGGCAGCAACGCGCTCGCCGCGCAGGGGTGCGCGGACCTCGGCCGGGAGCTGCGCGGTACGGCCGGTACCGTCGCCGTCGCCTGCGGGACCGGCGGGACGCTCGCGGGGCTCGCCGCCGGACTCGGGGCGGATCAGCGGGCCGTGGGTTTCCCGGTCCTCAGGGGCGGCTTCCTGGACCAGGAGGTACGGGACCTCCAGCGCGCCGCGTTCGGCGGCCCCGCCGGCGACTGGCGCCTCGACGACCGCTTCCACTTCGGCGGCTTCGCCCGCACCTCTCCCCTCCTCGACGCCTTCGCCGAGGATTTCGAGGACCGGCACGGGCTTCCGGTGGAGCGTCTCTACGTCGCCAAGATGCTGTACGGCCTCACGGCCCTGGTGGAGGAGGGCGCCTTCCCGCCGGGCAGCTCCGTGGCCGCCGTCATCACCGGCTGTCCCGAGCCGTCCGAGCCCGAGTCGTCCCGTCCCGAGCCGTCCCCTTAGTCAGTTTGGTCAGTCGGAGCCGTCCTCCCGGTAGGCCGCCGCCTCCTCCAGGTCCAGCCTGCGCAGCAGCGTCCGCATCATCTCGTCGTCGATCCGCCGCCGGTCCCGCAGCTCCACGAACACCGCGCGCTCCGCCGCGATCATCTCCCCCGACAGCCGCCGGTAGGTATCGTCCACCGACTCCCCCGTCATCTCGTTGACCGTCCCGAGCCGCTCCCAGACCGCGTTCCTGCGACGCTCCAGTACGTCACGGAGCCGCTGGGCCAGTGGCTGCGGCAGCGCGTTGCGCTCATCGGCCAGCAGCTCGTCCAGCCGCCGTTCCGCCGCCAGGGACGCCTCGCTCTGCGCCTGCGCCTCGGCCAGCGTCTCGGCCTGCAGGTCGCGCCCCGGCAGCTTCAGCAGCCGGATCAGCGGCGGCAGCGTGAGCCCCTGCACGACCAGCGTGCCGATGACGGTCGTGAAGGTCAGGAACAGTACGAGATTGCGCCCGGGGAACGGCTGGTGGTTGTGCAGCGTCGCCGGAATGGAGAAGGCGATGGCCAGCGACACCACTCCACGCATACCGGACCAGCCGACGATCAGCGGCGCGGTCCAGGTGACCCCCGGCTCGCGTTCCCTGATCCTCGGAAACAGCGCGCGCGGCAGGAAGGTCGCCGGAAAGACCCAGATGAATCTGACCACCACCACCGCCACGAAGACGCCGAGGGCGTACAGCAGGGCCTGCCAGACCCCGTACTGCCCGAGCCCCCGCAGGACGAAAGGCAGTTGCAGTCCGATCAGCGCGAAGACCACCGACTCCAGGACGAAGGCGACCATCTTCCACACCGCGGCCTCCTGGAGCCGGGTCGCGAAGTCCACCTGCCAGGCGCGGTGTCCGAGATAGAGCGCGACCACCACGACGGCCAGCACCCCCGACGCCCCCACCTCTTCGGCCAGCGCGTAGGCGAGGAAGGGGATCAGCAGCGAGAGCGTGTTCTGCAGCAGGGCGTCGGTCAGATGCGTACGCAGCCAGTGCAGCGGCACCATCAGCACCAGTCCGACGCCGACGCCGCCGAGCGACGCCAGCGCGAATTCCTCGACGCCACCGGCCCAGCTCGCCCCCTCGCCGACCGCGGCGGCCAGCGCCACCTTGAACGCGGTGATCGCGGTCGCGTCGTTCACCAGCGACTCACCCTGAAGGATGGAGGTGATCCGGTTCGGCAGTCCCAGTCTGCGGGCGATGGCCGTGGCCGCCACCGCGTCCGGTGGCGCGATGACGGCGCCCAGCACCAGGGCCACGGTCAGCGGCAGACCGGGCACCAGCAGATACGTGAGCCAGCCGACGGCGAGGGTGGCGAAGAGGACATAGCCGATGGAGAGCAGGGCGATCGGCCGGATGTTCGCCCGCAGATCGAGGTACGAACTGTCCACCGCGGCCGTGTACAGCAGGGGCGGCAGCAGCAGCGGCAGCACGATGTGCGGATCGAGCGTGTAGTCCGGCACGCCCGGCACATACGCGGCGATCAGCCCCACGGTCACCAGCAGCAGCGGCGCCGCCACCGGTGTCCTGCGGGCCGCGCCGGCAATCGCCGCGCTGGCCGCCACCAGCGCGACCAGCTGCAATACGTCCATTCCACCGTCCTCACGCGCGTCGTAACCTGGTCATCATGAGCGAGTGCCCCCACATCGCGGAACTGCCGCGCCCCGAGCCCGCGCCCCAGGGCGAGACCTGCTCCGAGTGTCTGGCGGCCGGCAGCAATCCCGTTCAGTTGCGGCTCTGCCTCGTGTGCGGCCAGGTCGGCTGCTGCGACTCCTCGCCGCACCAGCACGCCACGCAGCACTACAAGGACACGGGCCATGCGGTGATGCGGACGTTCGAGCCCGGTCAGAGCTGGCGGTGGTGCTTTGTGGACGGTTCGATCGTCTGACGCCTGGGTACGTCAACCCTTCGCCGGTTCTTCGCAATTGGGCCCCACAGACCCCTGGGTGCTTTCCGTGCCCATATGCTTACCATGAGTGACAGGTGTCGGGCGGGGGCCCGGCGACAGGGCACCATGGATCGCGATAGCGTCGCCAGTCCAGACCGGCTACGTACCGAACACGTACCGCAAGGCTCCGGGACATGTCCTGTCCCGGGGCCCTGAAGAGCTTGTGCCACCTTGGAGGTGAGGGTGTCCCAGATCGCAGGCGAGCCCGGGACTCAGGACTTCGTGGAAGTCCGGCTGCCCGCTGCGGGTGCCTACCTGTCCGTGCTGCGTACGGCCACGGCCGGCCTCGCGGCGCGTTTGGACTTCACCCTCGACGAGATCGAGGACCTCCGCATCGCGGTGGACGAGGCCTGCGCGATCCTGCTTCAGCAGGCCGTACCGGGCTCCGTCCTCAGCTGTGTCTTCCGCCTCGTCGAGGACTCACTCGAAGTGACCGTCTCGGCCCCCACCACCGACGGACGCGCTCCGGAACGCGACACGTTCGCCTGGACGGTGCTGTCGGCGCTGGCCGGCAAGGTCGAATCGACCGTCGCCGAGGACCGCACGGTCACCATCAGCCTCTACAAACAGCGCGGCGCGGGACCTGGGCCGGCGTGAGGAACGGGGACGGTCCGATGCGTGACGAGGGGCGCATCCCACGGGAGCCCGGGGGAGGGCACGAAGCTCCGGTGGAGCCGGTGCTCGCCCCGGCGGGCATCCCGGAGCAGCAGGCCCGTCCCCACCCGGAGGACGGGGTTGACGGCCAGACGGCCGCGGCGGAGCAGGCGCAGGCAGAGCGGGCGGCCTTTATGAGCGAGCAACACCACGATCCACATGACCGCAGCGGGGCGCGGGCGATGTTCATCGAGCTGCGCGAGCTGCCCGACGGCTCGGCGGCGCGGGCGGACCTCCGCAACCAGCTGGTGCGGATGCATCTGCCGCTGGTCGAGCATCTCGCGAGACGGTTCCGCAACCGCGGCGAGCCGCTCGACGATCTGACGCAGGTCGCGACCATCGGCCTGATCAAGTCGGTGGACCGGTTCGATCCGGACCGCGGCGTCGAGTTCTCGACGTACGCGACACCGACGGTCGTGGGCGAGATCAAGCGGCATTTCCGGGACAAGGGCTGGGCGGTGCGGGTGCCGCGCCGGCTCCAGGAGCTGCGTCTCTCACTGACGACGGCCACCGC
Source organism: Streptomyces sp. NPDC058198 (assembly GCF_042882605.1). NCBI lineage: Bacteria > Bacillati > Actinomycetota > Actinomycetes > Kitasatosporales > Streptomycetaceae > Streptomyces > Streptomyces sp. NPDC058198. The sequence continues at coordinate 364,354 of NZ_JBHVVP010000003.1, read as the reverse complement.
CGAGCTGTCGCAGCAGCACGGCCGTTCGCCCACGGTCCATGAGCTGGCGGAGCGGCTGGGCATCTCGGAGGAAGAGGTCCTGGAGGGCCTGGAGTCCGCCAACGCGTACTCCACGCTGTCGCTGGACGTCCCGGACACGGACGACGAGTCACCGGCGGTCGCGGACACGCTGGGCTCCGAGGACGAGGCGCTGGAGGGCGTCGAGTACCGGGAGTCCCTCAAGCCGCTGCTGGAGGATCTTCCGCCGCGGGAGAAGCGGATTCTGCTGCTTCGCTTCTTCGGCAATATGACCCAGTCGCAGATCGCGCAGGAGGTCGGCATCTCCCAGATGCATGTCTCGCGTCTGCTGGCGCGCACGCTGGCGCAGCTGCGCGAGCGGCTGCTCGTGGAGGAGTAGGCCGAAGGAGCAGGCCGGAGAAGGAAACCCGAGAGGCAGGCGGCCGGCCCGGTCTCAGCGCCGGGAGTCGTCGGCCGGGCGGCCGATGCCCAGTGCCTCGGTCGTCGTCGGGTTGACCACCAGGACCAGGCCCGTCACGGCGACCACCGCCAGCGCGATCCCGGCCGGGATCAGCCCGCCCGAGGAGGTCAGCAGCGTGTAGGCGACCGGCAGGGCCATGATCTGGGTGATCAGCGCGGGCCCCCGGCTCCAGCCGCGGCACAGCAGCAGACCGCGCGCGGCGATCAGCGGGATGACCCCGAGCGCGATCAGGGTGAGACCGCCCATCTCCGCCTGCTCCGGGCGGTCGGGCCGTCCCAGCAACCCCATCACCAGGAGATACACACCGCCGACGATCAGCGCCAGGGCTTCGAGCCCACAGGCGCCGGCCGCCACGGTCAGGCGCGGGGGGCGCGGGGACGGTACGGGGGTGGTCCGCTCACTGCTGCTCACCCCTGCAGGGTAGCCGCCGCTGTACCGGGGACGACCCTCCGTCGTCCGGCCGGTAATCTGCTGGGCATGCGCGCACTCCTTGTGGTCAATCCGGCAGCAACCACCACCAGTGCCCGCACCCGCGACGTATTGATCCACGCGCTCGCCAGCGAGATGAAGCTGGAGGCGGTGACGACGGAGTACCGCGGCCACGCTCGCGATCTGGGCCGGCGGGCCGCCGACTCCGACGACATCGAGATGGTCGTCGCCCTCGGCGGGGACGGCACGGTCAATGAGGTCGTGAACGGTCTGCTGCACAACGGTCCCGATCCCGACCGGCTGCCGCGCCTCGCGGTCGTCCCCGGCGGCTCGACCAATGTCTTCGCCCGCGCGCTCGGGCTGCCCAATGACGCGGTCGAGGCGACCGGCGCGATTCTCGACGCACTCGCGCTGCGAAGCGAACGTACGGTCGGTCTGGGACTGGCGGCCGGGACGCCCGGCACGGAAGACGAGTCGGTGCCGTCCCGCTGGTTCACTTTCTGCGCCGGATTCGGATTCGACGCCGGGGTGGTCGGCCGGGTCGAACAACAGCGGGAGCGCGGGAAGCGGTCGACGCACGCCCTCTATGTGCGCCAGGTGGTACGCCAGTTCCTGGAGGAACCGCACCGCCGGCATGGGATGATCACTCTTGAGCGCCCCGGCCGTGACCCGGTCAAGGACCTCGTGCTGTCCATAGTCTGCAATACCTCGCCCTATACCTACCTGGGCAATCGTCCGATGTACGCGTCTCCCGGGGCCTCCTTCGACACGGCCCTGGATGTGCTCGGACTGAGCAAATTGTCCACCCCGGCAGTGGCTCGGTACGCGACTCAATTGCTCACTTCGACCCCCGATCGGGGCCCTCATGGGCGGCATGCCGTCTCTCTTCATGACCTGACGGACTTCACCTTGCATTCCAAGGCGCCCCTCCCCTTCCAGATGGACGGCGACCACCTCGGACTGCGCACGAGCGTGACGTTCACAGGCGTACGCCGTGCACTGCGTGTGATTGTGTGAGTGGAAGGGGCCAAAGTCCTTTCACTCGAACGTTTAGGCTGGCATCCACCCCATGGAAGTACGGCTGTGACCTAGTCGACACCGAGGAATCAAAAAAAACTTTCCAGAAGGGGTTGTATCCGCAGCCGAGGTTTGCGAATCTCTACTTGGCGCTCGGGACGGCCCGCAACATCGGCCTCCCTGAGAACCAGAACCCCTCCTCGAACCAAGGACCACACCAGTCTGTCTGGTGTGCGGCCCTTCCCTTGTCGAGGGATTCGTGAAAGCGTTCACATTCACAAGCAATCTGTATGTAATACCAAGAGAGGTAGCAGCCATGGACTGGCGTCACAACGCCGTTTGCCGCGAGGAAGACCCCGAGCTCTTCTTCCCCATCGGCAACACCGGTCCTGCGCTGCTGCAGATCGAGGAAGCCAAGGCCGTCTGCCGTCGCTGCCCCGTCATGGAGCAGTGCCTGCAGTGGGCGCTCGAGTCCGGCCAGGACTCGGGTGTCTGGGGTGGCCTCAGCGAGGACGAGCGCCGCGCTATGAAGCGTCGCGCCGCTCGCAACCGGGCGCGTAACGCGACCGCCTGATCCACCCTGAACGAGCTTGAGGCCGGCGGAGCGTACAGCGTGTACGCATAGTCCCGCCCTTGAAACGCAGCGCGCAGTACCCCCGATGCGCATCGCAATATGAGCTTCGAGCCGAGCCCCGGACCGTCACCACGGTCCGGGGCTCGATGCTGTGCGGACCGCGATCCCGTTCCGGACCGCGATCCCGTTCCGGACCGCGATCCCGTCCGGCGCGCGACTACTTCTGTGGCTCCACCGGAATGTCGAGCACCACATGCGTACCGCGCACCGGCGCCCGCACCATGTCGAAGCCGCCGCCCAACTCCCCTTCCACCAGGGTCCGTACGATCTGCAGCCCCAGATTTCCGGCCCGCTGCGGATCGAATCCCTCGGGCAGTCCGCGCCCGTCGTCCTGAACGGTGATCAGCAACCGGGCTTCCGAGCGGGAACCCTCCCCCCGCTTCACCGGCGATTCACCGCTGCGGATCGCCGAGACCTCGACCCGGCCCTGGTCCCCCGGCGCGAAGGCGTGTTCCAGCGCGTTCTGGAGAATTTCGGTGAGCACCATCGAGAGCGGGGTGGCCACTTCGGCGTCGAGAATGCCGAACCTGCCCGTGCGGCGGCAGACGACTTTGCCCGGCGAGATCTCGGCGACCATCGCCAGCACGCGGTCGACGATCTCGTCGAATTCGACGCGCTCGTCCAAATTCTGGGACAACGTCTCGTGAACGATCGCGATCGAACCGACGCGCCGTACCGCCTCGTTGAGGGCTTCCCTGCCCTGCGGGGAATCCATCCGCCGGGCTTGGAGCCTGAGCAGCGCGGCGACCGTCTGGAGGTTGTTCTTCACCCGGTGGTGGATTTCCCGGATGGTGGCGTCCTTCGTAATCAACTCGCGCTCGCGGCGCCGGAGTTCGGTGACATCACGGAGCAGCACCAGCGAGCCGATCCGGGTGCCCTTCGGCTTGAGCGGAATGGCGCGCAGCTGGATGACACCGCCGCTGCCCTCCACCTCGGTCTCCCGGGGGGCGTAGCCGCTGGCCAGTTTCACCATGGCCTCGTCCACCGGGCCACGGGCGGGAGCCAGTTCGTCCGTGGTCCTGCCGAGGTGATGTCCCACCAGGTCGGACGCGAGTCCCAGCCGGTGATACGCGGAGAGGGCGTTGGGGCTGGCGTACTGGACGACGCCGTCGGCGTCGAGCCGGATCAGTCCGTCGCCGACGCGCGGGGAGGCGTCCATGTCGACCTGCTGGCCGGGGAACGGGAAGGACCCGGCCGCGATCATCTGGGCCAGATCGGAGGCCGACTGGAGATAGGTCAGCTCCAGCCGGCTGGGGGTGCGGACGGTGAGCAGATTGGTGTTGCGCGCGATGACGCCGAGGACGCGGCCGTCGCGGCGTACGGGGATGGACTCGACCCGTACGGGCACCTCCTCGCGCCACTCGGGGTCGCCCTCCCGGACGATCCGCCCTTCGTCGAGTGCCGCGTCGAGCAGCGGCCGGCGGCCGCGCGGGACGAGATGGCCGACCATGTCGTCCTGGTAGGAGGTGGGGCCGGTGTTGGGGCGCATCTGGGCGACGGACACATAGCGGGTGCCGTCGCGGGTGGGAACCCAGAGCACCAGGTCGGCGAAGGACAGGTCGGAGAGCAGCTGCCACTCCGAGACCAGCAGATGGAGCCACTCGAGGTCGGATTCACTGAGGGCTGTGTGCTGGCGTACGAGGTCGTTCATGGAGGGCACACAGGGAGCGTACTCGCGGTATGAACCAGGACGAACCATGGTCGGTCCCGGCGGGAGCGGCGGGAAATAGGCCGCCCGCACGCATGGACAGGGCAGAATGGTCTAGTCCACAATGATGAGGTAAAGCCTCCACCCTCCCCGCACAGGAGGGCGGAACGAGGTACCCGGCGCTCTCTGCCCTGACTGCGCCGGCGCCTCTCCCACGGCCGCGCGGGACCGCACTCCCGCCGGCCGTAGCAACTCCGGGCTGCGGTGCCGGACGGGCCGAGGGTCTCGTCGCGGCGCCGCGGCCCGCGGGTGACTTCCCTCGCGACGGCCGCCCCGCCCTGACGGCGCCGCCCTCCCGTCAGCGGGCCCCAGAAGACCTCCCCGGTCCCGCCCGGCCGCCCCGCGCCCGCCTCGCCCCGTACCCCCGGCAGCCCCTGATCGTTCTTACGCCTCTGCTACATTGGTCTATACCACAACAGTCGCATCATCAGACCGGCAGGGGCCCAGCGTGGAAGTTGTCATCGTCCAGGACGCCACGGCAGGCGGCGAACTCATCGCGGACAGCATCGCCGCCCTGCTGCGCCGCAAGCCCGACGCCCTGCTCGGCGTGGCCACGGGATCGACCCCGCTGCCCATCTACCAGGCGCTGACGGCCACGGTCCGCTCCGGCGCCGTGGACGCCTCTGCCGCGCGCATCGCGCAGCTCGACGAGTACGTGGGGCTGCCGTCCGGCCACCCCGAGTCGTACCGCTCGGTCGTCCTGCGCGAGGTCGTGGAGCCGCTGGGGCTGAGCGAAAGCTCCTTCCTCGGCCCCGACGGCACCGCCGAGGACGTCCAGGCGGCGTGCGAGGCGTACGACCGCGCGCTCGCCGAGGCCGGCGGAATCGATCTCCAGCTGCTCGGCATCGGTACGGACGGGCACATCGGCTTCAACGAGCCGTGCTCCTCGCTCGCCTCGCGTACCCGGATCAAGACACTGACGCGGCAGACCCGGGAGGACAACGCCCGGTTCTTCGACAGCCTGGACGAGGTGCCGCACCACGTCATCACCCAGGGCATCGGGACCATCCTGGAGGCCCGCCATCTGGTGCTGCTGGCCACGGGTGAGGGCAAGGCCGAGGCCGTGGCGCAGGCCGTCGAGGGTCCGGTCGCCGCGCTGGTGCCCGCCTCCGCGCTGCAGCTGCACCCGCACGCCACCGTGGTCGTCGACGAAGCGGCGGCGTCCAAGCTGAAGCTCGCCGACTACTTCCGCGCCACCTACGCCACCAAGCCGGAGTGGCAGGGCATCTGAGCGCCCCGCCCGCACGACGGGACAAAGAGCCACACGGCGCAAAGAAACGGTGCCGGGCCGCCCACGAGGGGCGGCCCGGCACCGTTTCCGTCCGTCCCGGCCGGGGCGCGTCACCGGCCAGGACCGGGACTCAGTCCGTGCGGCCCGCGATGATCTCCGCCGCCGCCAGTCCGCACACCCGCGCCGCACCGTGCGTCGCGATGTGCAGGACCCCCCTCGGCTCCGCCTCGTTCACCCCCATCTCCACCACGACCGTCTCCGGCCGGGCGGCGATCAGGGCGTCCAGGGCGTCCGACATCCAGACATGCCGGTGGAGATCGCGTACGACGGCGACGATCGTGCGCCCGCCCGCCGCCGCGAGCACCTTCGCGACCAGCGCGCCGGTGTCCGTGCCCGCGATTCCGGCGCCGTTGTACGCGCCCGTCTCCGTGCCGGGCAGCAGGCGCCCCAGCTCCGCGGCGACGCCCCACGGGGTCTCGTCCCCGACGGCGATGTTCGCGACCGGGGTGAAGGCGGCGACGTACGGCGCGCTGTCGAGCGGCCGCACCGTCCCCGTCACCCGCAGCGCGCGCCGGGCCGCGACCAGTCCGATAGCGGTGCCGGGCGCGGTCCCCTCCTGTGAAGCCGCGCCCGGCTCCGAAGCCCCCCTGACCCGAAGTGTCCAGTCGGCGAGGGCGCGCACCCGCGCGGCCGCGTCGACCAGTCGCTCCTCGGGCAGTTCGCCGTCCCGTACCGCCGCCACCAGCGCGTCGCGCAGCCGCAGTACGGTCTCCTCGTCCGCGAGGCCGCCGCCGACACAGATGGCGTCGGCGCCTGCCGCGATGGCGAGGACCGAGCCGCGCTCGATTCCGTATGTCGAGGCGATGGCCTGCATCTCCATGCCGTCGGTGACGATCAGGCCGTCGAAGCCCAGCTCCTCGCGCAGCAGACCGGTGAGGATCTGCGGGCTCAGGGTCGCCGGGCGGTTCGGGTCGAGCGCGGGAAGCAGGATATGCGCACTCATGACGGATTTGGAACCCGCCGTGATGGCCGCGCGGAAAGGCAGCAGGTCACGGGCGTGCAGTGTGTCCAGACCCACGTCGATACGGGGCATCGAGTGGTGCGAGTCCACCGCGGTGTCGCCATGACCGGGGAAGTGCTTGGTGCAGGCGGCGACACCGGCGCTCTGCAGGCCTTCCACGTACGCGGCGGTGTGCCGGGCCACCAGTTCGGGATCGGCGCCGAAGGACCGTACCCCGATGACCGGGTTGTCACGGTTGGAGTTGACGTCCGCGGAGGGGGCCCAGTTGAGGTTGACCCCGCACTCGGCGAGCCGCCGGCCGAGCTCCCTGGCGACGTCCCGGGTGAGGTCCAGGTCGTCGACCGTCCCGAGGGCGTAGTTGCCCGGGAAGGAGGAGCCGTGCCGGACCTCCAGCCGGGTCACGTCGCCGCCCTCCTCGTCGATCGCGACGAGGACGTCGTCCCGTTCGGCCCGCAGGCGCGCGGTGAGCGCGGCGAGCTGTTCGGGCGAGGCGATGTTGCGGCCGAACAGGCCGACGGAGGAGAGGCCCTCGCCGATGTGCCGCAGCAGCCAGTCCGGGGCGGTGGTGCCGAGGAAGCCGGGCTGGAGGACGGCGAGGGCGTCGCGGGTGAGGGTGTCCGTACTGCTTACGAGCGTCGTCATCGGCGGTCCTAACCCTTCACTGCGCCGGAAGTGAGGCCGGTGGCCATGTACTTCTGCACCAAGAGGAAGAAGGCCACGACCGGGATGGCGATCAGGGTCGAAGCGGCCATCAGAGCTCCGTAGTCGATGCCACGCGAGGTGGTGAAGTTCATCAGCCACACGTTCAGCGTGTATTTGTCGTTGTCCTGGAGCACGACGTAGGCGAGGAGGTACTCGTTCCACGCGGTGATCAGGGAGAAGATCGCCGCGGCGGCGAGGCCGGGGGCGAGCAGCGGGAACGTCACCCGCCAGAAGGCTCCCATCCGGCTGCAGCCGTCCACCATCGCGGACTCCTCGAGCTCCGGCGGGATGTTGACGATGAAGCCGCGGATCATCCAGGTCGCGAAGGGCAGGGTCGAGACGAGATAGATGACGATGACGCCCCAGTACTCGTTCAGCCCGCCCAGGTCGTTGAGCTGGATGTAGATGGGGATCAGCATCGCGGTCGGCGGGAGCAGCTGCACGACGAGCAGCACGATCATGAAGAACTTCCGGCCGCGGAACTTGAACCGGCCGATGGCGAAGGCGGCGATGGTGGCGAGCAGCATGCCGCCGAGGACGGCGACGCCGCACACGATCAGGCTGGACTCGATGGCCGTGCCGAAGTTCGGCTGGTTCACGGCCCGCTGGAAGTTGTCGAAGGTGATCGACGAGGGCCAGAGGGTCTGGTCGTAACTGCGGATCTCGTGGTTCGGCCGCAGCGAGCTGATGATCAGCCAGTACACCGGGAAGGCCATGAGGACGAACACGCCCAGGCCCAGGATGTTGTAGACGAGCCGGTTCTTCTTACGGTCCGGTCGCAGGACCTGGGGGGTGGCGGCGCTCACTCGACCTCTCCGATCTTGAGCAGCTGGCGCAGGTAGTACACGGCGACGCCGGACAGCAGCAGGACCGTGATGAGCGAGATGGCCGCGCCCTGGCTGAACGAGTTGGACTCGAATGCCTTCTCGAACGAGTAGATGCCGAGGACCGAGTACTCCGGCTCCGGCTTGTTGCCGCGGATCAGGAAGATCTGGCCGAAGACATTGAAGTCCCAGAGGACGGACAGGGTGGCCACCATCTGGAACACCGGCTTGATGACCGGCCAGGTCACATAGCGGAAGACTCCCGCCACGCCGGCCCCGTCGAGGGACGCGGCCTCCTCCAGCTCCCGGGGGACCTGGGTCAGCGCCGCGTAGAGCGTGACGGCGACGAAGGGGATGGCGCCCCAGACGACGACCGCGCCGATGATGAGGAAGCCCTGCTTGGGGTCGAGGAACCAGTTGTGGCCCTGGGCGTCCACCCCGAGGTACTTGGTCAGCACCATGTTCAGGACGCCGTAGTCGGAGTCGGCGAACCAACGGAAGATGGAGGTCGCCACCAGCAGGGGCATCGACCAGGCGGCGACCAGGGCGGCGGTGAGCAGCAGCCGTACCCAGGTGTCCATGCGCTGCATGATCATGGAGATGCCGAGCCCGATGACCATGGTGGCCACCACACAGGCGACCATGAAGACGATGGTCCGCAGGACGACGTCCCAGAACTCGCCGTCGCCGAGGATCTCGGTGAACTGGTCGAAGCCCACCCAGGGGGCCGGGTCTCCGGTCCACAGCTCACGGCGGCCGACGTCCTGGAAGGACATGATGACCGTCTTCACGAACGGCCAGACGAAGACGGCGGCTATCGCGGCGAACGCGGGGGCGATCAGAAGATACGGCAGCAGTGCCCCGGACTTGCGTGGCTTGCGCGGCGCGTCCTCGGGCGGCTGAGGGCCGATCTCTTCGGTGACCCGTGCGATGGACACCGGCGGGTCGGCTGCTTTCATGTCGGCGGCACTCACTGTGCTGGCCTTCCGTTCGGACCTGGTACCGGAGGACGGGGGGCGACGGACCCGGAATCGGTCCCGCCACCCCCCGCGTGCGATCAACAGAGTCTCCACAGAGCCGGAGACTCACGAACTCGGCGGGCTCAGCGGCCCGGCGGGCTCAGGACTCTTCGTTGATCAGCTCGTTGATCTCCGCGTCGGCCGCCTTCGTGGCCTCGGCTACCGACTTGCCCTTGATGATGTCCAGCAGCATGACCTCGAGGATTTCCTTCTTCTCGATGGCCGTCCAGCCCGGGGCGATCGGGGTGAACCACGCGTCGGGGACGGCGTTCGCGATCGGCGCGGTCTCCGGCTTCGCCTTCAGCGGCTCCAGCTGCTTGGTGTTGTTCGGCAGGATGTTCTTGGAGACGAGCACCTCCTGCGACTTGCCGCTCGTGAAGGCCGCGATCCACTCCTCGGCGAGGTCCTGGACCTTGGACTTGGAGATGGTGGCGAGGTCGGAACCGCCGATGAAGGACGGCAGGGCCTTGCCGTCGGGGCCGGGCATACCGGCCGTCCCGATCTTGTCCTTCAGCTTCGGGTTGCCGTTCGCGGCGGAGTCGACGACGCTGCCGGCCTCCCAGCCGTTGCCGTAGAGAAGCGCGGTCTTCTCGTTGGCCATGACGTTGGCGTGGTCCGCCTCGTCCTTGGTCTTGTCGCCGTGGTTGTACTTGTTCACCAGGTCGACGAAGTGCTGGATGCCCTTCTGGGCCTCCGGGGTGGAGAGGCTGGCCTTCCACTCCTTCGCGCCCTCGTCGTACGTGGCTATCTTGCCCCCGTACGCCGCGACGTAGGACATGGCCGCGTACCAGTAGCGGCCCGGCAGGTAGAGCGGCGAGAAGGCCTTGTCCTTGCCGTACTTGGCGCCGACCTTGTCGAGCGCCGCGGTCAGCTCGGCCTCGGTGGTGGGCAGCTGGTCCGAGCCGGTACCGGCCTTGAACATGTCCTTGTTGTAGATCGCCACTCGCGCACCGGCGTAGTAGGGCACGCAGAACTGCTTGCCCTCGAAGGAGCAGGTGTCCTTCAGGCCCTTGATCCAGGTGTCCGAGTTCTCGTACTTCTTCGGGTCGATCTCGCCGAGTGCCCCGTTGAGGATGTACGTCATGGTCTCGGTGTTGCCGAGCTCGACGACATCCGGGTACTTGTCGCCGGCGAGCGCCGCGTCGAGCTTCTTGGCCTTGTCCGCCCACTGCTGGTACTGGATCTTGACCTGGACGTTCGGGTACTTCTCCTTGAACTGCGCGTTGACGTCCTTGACCAGCTCCGGCCAGGTGCTCTGCGCGTCCGACATGAGCCAGACGGTCAGCGTCTCCTTACGGTCCTTGGGATCCTTCGACGCTGTGCTGTCATCCGAGCCACACGCGGCAATACTGACCAACATGCCCGCGACGCCGACCGCCGCGATGAGCTTGCGCTTCACGCCACCCTCCTCAGGGATGCCTGCAACCCCTGCCCACCGCGAAGACTTACGACGAGTACTGCTGGGGCTGGGACCTGGTCTTTAATGGTTTAGACCAGTACGGGGAGCTTGGCCTAGACCTTTAGGGGTGTCAAGGGTGTATAAGAAGGGCAGTCCTGTCCGTTATCGGACCGACACCTGAGGGAGGGCGACGACCCGTGACCGGACCGTGCCACCATGTGAGCCGCGACAGACGGAGGAGCCGGTGACGGCAGCAGCACAGGAGTCGGGGAGGCAGGCCATGGTGAAGGACGGGGGCGGCACGGAGACCGAGGGCGGGGCTGCCACCCGCACGGCACGGGTGCCAAAGTACTACCGGTTGAAGCGTCATCTGCTCGATATGACGGAGACGCTGCCGCCCGGCACGCCGGTGCCTCCGGAACGTACGCTCGCCGCCGAGTTCGACACCTCGCGCACGACCGTACGGCAGGCGCTCCAGGAGCTGGTGGTCGAAGGCCGGCTCGAACGCATCCAGGGCAAGGGCACCTTCGTCGCCAAGCCCAAGGTCTCCCAGGCCCTCCAGCTCACCTCGTACACCGAGGACATGCGGGCCCAGGGCCTGGAGCCGGCCTCGCAGCTGCTGGACATCGGCTACGTCACCTCCGACGACACGCTGGCCGGGCTGCTCGACATCACCGCTGGCGGACGCGTGCTGCGCATCGAGCGGCTGCGGCTGGCCAGTGGTGAGCCGATGGCCATCGAGACCACGCACCTGTCGGCGAAGCGCTTCCCCGCCCTGCGCCGCTCGCTCGTCAAGTACACGTCTCTCTATACGGCGTTGGCCGAGGTGTACGGCGTGCACCTGGCCGAGGCCGAGGAGACCATCGAGACCTCCCTGGCCACCCCGCGCGAGGCCGGACTGCTCGGTACGGACGTCGGCCTGCCGATGCTGATGCTCTCGCGGCACTCCCTCGACGGCGACGGTGAGCCGGTGGAGTGGGTCCGCTCGGTGTACCGCGGTGACCGCTACAAGTTCGTGGCGCGGCTGAAGCGTCCGGCCCGCTGACGAAGCGGACCGACCCCGGCCCACCGACGAAACGGACGGGCCATCAGGAACCGGGCTCTCGGGCCCGGTTCTTTCGTATGACCGCCGCATACCGTTGCCGTACCGATATGCGGACGGGGGGTGACGGTGGGTGAGACCCGCGCCTAGATTACCTGCGCATTACGACAGGCGATCAGTGAGGGGACGGAGCCGCGGTATGTCAGAAGTTCCTGAAGAGAAACCGCCCACGGTCACACCCATGCGGGTGGTCATCGGCCTCTGTCTCCTCGCGCCCTTCGTGGCGATGCTGTGGGTGAGTTCGTACGCGAAGACCGACCCGGCCTTCATCGGTATCCCGTTCTTCTACTGGTACCAGATGCTCTGGGTCCTCATCTCGGCCGCGCTGACCATGCTGGCCTATCAGCTGTGGAAGCGTGACCAGCGCTCCCGCAAGGGGGGTGCGTCGCGATGAACGACGGCGTGAACGGCGTGGCGCTCGCCGTCTTCATCTTCTTCTTCCTGGCCGTCACCGTCATGGGCTTCCTGGCGTCGCGCTGGCGCAAGGCCGCGAACGAGCAGAGCCTCGACGAATGGGGCCTGGGCGGCCGGTCGTTCGGCACCTGGGTCACCTGGTTCCTGCTCGGCGGCGACCTCTATACGGCGTACACCTTCGTCGCCGTACCCGCGGCGATCTACGCGGCGGGCGCGGCCGGCTTCTTCGCCGTGCCGTACACCATTCTCGTCTACCCGCTGATCTTCACCTTCCTGCCCCGGCTGTGGTCGGTGTCGCACAAGCACGGGTATGTGACCACCTCGGACTTCGTGCGCGGCCGCTTCGGCTCGAAGGGGCTCTCACTGGCGGTCGCGGTCACCGGCATCCTCGCCACGATGCCGTACATCGCCCTCCAGCTCGTCGGCATCCAGGCGGTGCTGGACGTGATGGGCGTCGGCGGCGGCGAGAACACCCACTGGTTCATCAGGGACCTGCCGCTGCTGATCGCCTTCGGCGTGCTCGCCGCGTACACCTACTCGTCCGGACTGCGGGCGCCCGCGCTGATCGCGTTCGTCAAGGACACCCTGATCTACATCGTGATCGTCGTGGCGATCATCTACATCCCGATCAAACTGGGCGGCTTCGACGACATCTTCGCCAAGGCGGGCGACGCGTTCGCGCAGCCCAATCCGGCGACCGGCCAGCCGCGGGGCGCGCTCGCGCCCGGCGAGGCCGGACAGTGGGGCTATGCCACGCTGGCGCTCGGTTCCGCGCTGGCGCTCTTCATGTATCCGCACTCCATCACGGCGACGCTCTCCAGCCGCAGCCGCGAGGTGATCCGGCGCAACACCACGATACTGCCGCTGTACTCGCTGATGCTGGGGCTGCTGGCGCTGCTCGGATTCATGGCCATCGCCGCCGGGATCAAGGTGGACAACGGGCAGCTGGCGATTCCGCAGCTCTTCGAGACCATGTTCCCCGACTGGTTCGCGGGGGTGGCCTTCGCGGCCATCGGTATCGGCGCGCTGGTGCCCGCCGCGATCATGTCGATCGCCGCGGCGAACCTCTTCACCCGCAACATCTACAAGGACTTCATCAAGCCGGACGCGACTCCGGCGCAGGAGACCAAGGTGTCGAAGCTGGTCTCGCTGCTGGTGAAGGTGGGTGCGCTGGCCTTCGTCCTGTCCATGGACAAGACGGTCGCGATCAACTTCCAGCTGCTGGGCGGCATCTGGATCCTCCAGACGATGCCGGCGCTGGTGGGCGGACTGTTCACCCGGTGGTTCCACCGCTGGGCGCTGCTCATCGGCTGGGGCGCCGGCATGCTGTACGGCACGGCCGCGGCGTACGGCGTCGCCAGCCCGACGCAGGCACACTTCGGCGGCTCGTCCAAGGAGATCCCGGGGCTCGGTGAGATCGGCTACATCGGCCTCACCGCGTTCGTGCTCAATGTGGTGATCACCGTGGTGCTGACCTTCGTGCTGCGGGCGGCCAAGGCGCCGGACGGCATCGACGAGACCAGCCCGTCCGACTACACGGCCGACGCCGGTGACCCGGGCGTCAAGGTGGAGCTGCCCGCGGCCACATCGGGAGACCCCGTGCACTGACCCTGACCCGGGCCAAGTAGCCGCCCACGGGCCGCCGAGTCCTCCCCCGCGCTGCGCGGGCGAGGAAACCCGGCGGCCCGTTGTCGTACCCGAGGCGCACAATCGGCTCATGGATTTCACGATCAGAGTGGCCGAGCCCGGGGAGTACACGCGGCTCGGCGAGATCACCGCGCGGGGGTATCTGGACGACGGCCTCCTGGACTTCGGCGAGGACGACCCGTATCTGCTCACCCTGCGGGACGTGGCGGCCCGGGCGGCCGAGGCGGAGGTGCTGGCCGCCGTGGACGCCGACGGGACGCTGCTCGGCGGGGTGACCTTTGTCGCGGCAGGCGGGCCGTGGGCCGATGTGGCGCGCGCGGGCGAGGCCGAGTTCCGGATGCTGGCGGTCGACCGGGCGGCCCGGGGCCGGGGCGTCGGGGAGGCTCTCGTCCGCGCCTGTGTGGCGCGCTCACGGGACATGGATGGCTGTATACGGATCGTGCTGTCGACCCAGGACAGAATGCTCCAGGCCCACCGGATCTATGAGCGCCTGGGCTTCGTCAGGACCCCGGAACGGGACTGGGAGCCCCTCCCCGGGCTCTCCCTGCTCACCTACGCCCTGGACCTCAACGGACCTCCGGCCACCGGCCGCTGACCGCCGCCGACACAACATCTGGGGGGTGACGCGCCGTCCTCACCCCACATGTATGCTCGTCCTCGCTGTCAACGCAGGGGAATCCGGTGCGAATCCGGAACTGTCCCGCAACGGTGTGCTGTGGTGCGCTTTGTCGTACCCGCGAGTCCGAACACCTGCCGACGGCGCGTCCGGCTCGACCGAGCCGGACGCCGAGACGTCCGGGCCTCGAGGCTGGGCCGGTGGACGCCGTACACAGTGCTGCCCGGCTGCGGGCCGTACGGCTGTGCGCGCCCCCGCTCCCCTCCCGACGGCCCAGAGCCGAGCGAGGGAGAGCACCACGTGACCATCGCGCCAGCCGATCCGGCTTCAGGCATCTCCGAGGTCCCCGCGCAGGTGGCCGACGGACCCGGGACCGCGTTGCTGCGGACCCTGACGGACCTGACCGCCGATCTGCCCGACACGGACCCCGGCAGAGTCGCCGCCGCCGCGCTGCGGGGCCGTAACGCCCGGTCCGACGAGGCCGAGCTGCGCGAGCTCGCCACCGAGGCGGCCGCGGGGCTGATCTCCGAGGACCCCGCCTACTCCCGGCTCGCCGCCCGGCTCCTGACCCGCACCATCGCCGACGAGGCGACGGGGCAGGGCGCGGTGTCGTTCTCCGCGTCGGTCGCCGTCGGCCACCGCGAGGGCCTGATCGCGGACCGTACGGCCGCTTTCGTGACGCTGCACACGGACCGCCTCGACGGCCTGATCGACCCGGCCGGCGACGACCGCTTCGGCTACTTCGGGCTGCGGACGCTCTACAGCCGCTATCTGCTCAGGCACCCGATCACCCGCCAGGTGGTCGAGACCCCGCAGCACTTCATGCTGCGCGTCGCCTCGGGCCTCGCCGAGGACGCCGAGCCCGGCTCGGCGGCGGCCGCCCACGCGCTGGACGAGGTCGCCGCGCTGTACCGGCTGATGAGCCGGCTGGACTATCTGCCGTCCTCGCCGACGCTCTTCAACTCCGGTACGCGCCACCCGCAGATGTCCTCCTGCTATCTGCTGGACTCGCCGCTGGACGAGCTGGACTCGATCTACGACCGGTACCACCAGGTGGCCCGGCTCTCCAAGCACGCGGGCGGCATCGGTCTCTCGTACTCCCGTATCCGCTCGCGCGGTTCGCTGATCCGCGGCACCAACGGGCACTCCAACGGCATCGTCCCCTTCCTGCGGACCCTCGACTCCTCGGTGGCGGCGGTCAACCAGGGCGGCCGGCGCAAGGGCGCGGCCTGTGTCTACCTGGAGACCTGGCACGCGGACCTGGAAGAGTTCCTGGAGCTGCGGGACAACACCGGTGAGGACGCCAGGCGTACGCACAATCTGAATCTGGCGCACTGGATCCCGGACGAGTTCATGCGCCGGGTCGAGACGGACGGCGTCTGGTCGCTGTTCTCGCCGTCCGACGTGCCCGAGCTGGTCGACCTGTGGGGCGACGCGTTCGACGCGGCGTACCGCGCGGCGGAGGCGGCCGGCCTGGCCCGCAGGACCCTCCCGGCCCGGGAGCTGTACGGCAGGATGATGCGCACGCTCGCCCAGACCGGCAACGGCTGGATGACCTTCAAGGACGCCTCGAACCGTACGGCCAACCAGACGGCCGAGCCCGGAAAGGTCGTCCACTCCTCCAACCTCTGCACGGAGATCCTGGAGGTGACGGACGACGGGGAGACGGCCGTCTGCAACCTCGGTTCCGTCAACCTCGGCGCGTTCGTGCTGGATTCGGGCGAGATCGACTGGGAGCGGCTGGACGAGACCGTCCGTACCGCCGTGACCTTCCTCGACCGGGTCGTGGACATCAACTTCTACCCGACCGAGCAGGCGGGCCGCTCCAACGCCACCTGGCGTCCGGTGGGCCTGGGCGCGATGGGCCTCCAGGACGTCTTCTTCAAGAAGCGGCTGGCCTTCGACTCGGCCGAGGCCGCCGCGCTCTCCACCCGGATCGCCGAGCGCATCATGCTCGCGGCGTACGAGGCGTCCTGCGACCTCGCCGAGCGCAACGGCCCGGCGCCCGCCTGGTCGAAGACACGCGCGGCGCGCGGGGTGCTGCACCCCGACCACTACGACGTCGAGCTGAACTGGCCGGAGCGCTGGGCCGCGCTGCGTGCCCGGGTCGCCTCGACCGGCATGCGCAACTCCCTGCTGCTGGCCATCGCGCCGACGGCGACCATCGCCTCGATCGCGGGCGTGTACGAGTGCATCGAGCCGCAGGTCTCCAACCTCTTCAAGCGCGAGACGCTCTCCGGGGAGTTCCTCCAGGTCAACTCGTACCTGGTGGCGGACCTGAAGAAGCTCGGCGTCTGGGACACCCAGACGCGTGAGGCGCTGCGCGAGTCGAACGGCTCGGTGGCGGGCTTCACCTGGGTGCCTGCGGAGGTCCGCGACCTGTACCGCACGGCGTGGGAGATCCCGCAGCGCGGTCTGATCGACATGGCGGCGGCCCGTACGCCGTTCCTCGACCAGAGCCAGTCGCTGAACCTGTTCCTGGAGACGCCGACCATCGGGAAGCTCAGCTCGATGTACGCGTACGCCTGGAAGAAGGGCCTCAAGACGACGTACTACCTGCGCTCGCGCCCGGCGACCCGGATCGCCCGCGCGGCGGGGTCCTCGGCGGGGTCTTCGGCGGGCTCTTCGGCGCCGAGGAGCGTGCCCGTACCCGTACCGGCGCAGGCGACGCCGGAAGAGGCGCTCGCCTGCTCCCTGGAAAACCCCGAGTCCTGCGAGGCGTGCCAGTAATGAGCTCCACCAGCCCCACCACCACCAAGAACCTGCTCGACCCGGGCTTCGAGCTGACGCTGCGGCCGATGCGCTACCCGGACTTCTACGAGCGCTACCGCGACGCGATCAAGAACACCTGGACGGTGGAGGAGGTCGACCTCCACTCCGACATCGCCGATCTCGCCAAGCTCTCCCCCGGTGAGCAGCACATGATCGGCCGGCTGGTCGCGTTCTTCGCGACGGGCGACTCGATCGTGTCGAACAACCTGGTGCTGACGCTCTACAAGCACATCAACTCCCCCGAGGCGCGGCTGTATCTCTCCCGCCAGCTCTTCGAGGAGGCCGTGCACGTCCAGTTCTATCTGACGCTGCTCGACACCTATCTGCCCGATCCGGAGGACCGCGCGGCGGCCTTCGACGCGGTGGAGGAGATCCCGTCGATCCGCGAGAAGGCGCAGTTCTGCTTCCGTTGGATGGACTCGGTCGAAAAGATCGACCGGCTGGAGTCGAAGGCGGACCGCCGGCGCTTCCTGCTGAACCTGATCTGCTTCGCGGCCTGTATCGAGGGGCTGTTCTTCTACGGCGCCTTCGCGTACGTCTACTGGTTCCGCTCGCGCGGCCTGCTGCACGGCCTGGCCACCGGCACCAACTGGGTGTTCCGCGACGAGACGATGCATATGAACTTCGCCTTCGAGGTCGTGGACACGGTCCGCAAGGAGGAGCCGGAGCTGTTCGACGACGCCCTCCGGCAGCAGGTCACGGACATGCTGAAGGAAGCCGTCGAGGCCGAGCTGCAGTTCGGCCGCGATCTGTGCGGCGAGGGCCTGCCGGGCATGAACACGGAGTCGATGCGCGAATACCTCCAGTGCGTCGCCGACCAGCGCCTCCAGCGCCTCGGCTTCGCCCCGGTCTACGGCTCGGAGAACCCCTTCTCCTTCATGGAGCTCCAGGGCGTCCAGGAACTGACGAACTTCTTCGAACGCCGCCCGTCGGCCTACCAGGTCGCGGTCGAGGGCACGGTCGGCTTCGACGACGACTTCTAGTACTCCGGCCCCTCGATACGGCGCTGGGAAGGACCCGGCCTTCGCATCTGTTCTGTGCGAGTAGTGATTCCAAGAACGCTGAGCAGAGGGGCGAGGCTGTGTCACAGGTGTTCAACGAGGAGACGCGCAAGCTGCTGGACGGGAGGAACTTCGCCACCGTCGCGACGCTGAACCGGGACGGCGGGCCGCAGACCTCGGTGGTCTGGATCGCCAGGGAGGGGGATACGGTGCTGTTCTCCACGACGGCCGAGCGCCAGAAGGCGCGGAATCTCGCCCGGGATCCACGGGTCAGCCTCACCGTCTTCGACACCGCGAACCCGTACCGGTCCGTAGACATCCGCGGCACTGTCGAACTGCTCGACGACCCGGAGAAACCGCTGCCGCGCGAGCTCTCGCGGAAGTACCTGGGCGAGGACCCGCCGGCCGAGCCGGAGGAGGTGCTCCGGCTGATCGTCCGGGTGACCCCGCAGAAGGTCACAGGCTTCTCCGTCTGAGGTGCCGGCCGCCGGGACCGCCCCGTCCCCCTCCGGCGGGCGGGGCGGTCCCGGCGGAGGCATGAACCGGCACTCGTGTCGATCCCCTCTGGGTGGGACAGCGCTTCGAGCCGAAATACTCCCGACCGAGCCGCTCCTGCCCCCGCCCCGCAGGGCGATAGGAATGAAACGCTGATTTACGGTCTTGTTTGGTATTAGCACAAGCATTCACCCGCTTTATCCGCTTCTCTCATGGCCGAGGATGACAGCCAAGAGCGGTTCGAGAAGGGATGGTTTCGGCATGGCGGATTGGGTGAAGGTTGCGGGCAGTCTCACTGCGATCTCGGCGGGGTCCAGGACGACGGTGTGGGGTGTGAACGCGGCGAGCGCCATCTACCGGTACACCAACTACGACGCCAACCCCTGGATCAACATCCCGGGGGCGCTGAGTGACATCGGCGCCGCGGCGGACGGCACGGTGTGGGGCGTCAACGGGGGCAACCAGATCTTCCGGTATGCCGGGGATCAAGGGGCTTCGAACCCGTGGCCGAGCATCTCCGGCAGCCTGGTCCGCATCGACGCGGGCTCCAGGACGAACGTGTGGGGGGTGGACTCCGCCAGCTCCATCTACCGGTACACGAACTACGATGCCAACCCCTGGATCAAGGTCCCGGGGGCGCTGAGTGACATCGGCGCGGGCGCGGACGGCACCGTGTGGGGCGTCAACGGCGGGAACCAGGTCTTCCGGTACACCGGGGACCAGGACAGCTCGAACCCGTGGAAGAACGTCTCCGGCAGCCTCAAGCGCATCGCGGTGGGCTCCCGGACGAACGTGTGGGGCGTCGATCCCGCCGGCAGCATCTATCGGTACACCAACAACGACGCCAGCGGCGTCAACCCGTGGATCAAGATCCCCGGCACCGCCACCGACATCGCCGCCGGCGCCGACGGCAACGCGTGGCACATCAACAGCGGCGGCGAGATCTACCGCTACACCGGCGACCAGCCGAGCTGATCCCTGCCCCGACGTCCGTGCGGGCCACAACCGAGAGGCCGGGGCCCGCACGGATGCACTGGCCACTCCTCCGCATCGTCGCCCGCCGCGCGTCCGCAGGGCGGTGATCGACGGCGGGCGGGCGATCGTGAAGTGTTGGCGGCGATCTTTTCGTGGCGACCACGGGCTGCGCGTGGCGGCAGTTGCCGCCGGTGCTCCGACCGGCCTGGCCGACGGTCTATGGGCGATTCGCGCAGTGGTCGAAAGCGCGGGTGTGGGCCCGGCTGCGACTACGACCACCTGCGTCGACGGCTCCGTAAACGCGGCATCGCCCACCGCATCGCCCGCAAGGGCATCGAATCCTCACAGCGACTGCGCCGCCACCGCTGGGTAGTCGGGAGGACCGTGTCCTGGCTGCCACCGCCGACTCACGAGGCGAAGCGAAACTAGAGCCCAACACGCTCAGGGCGGGCGTTCTGACGCCCGCACGCCATGACCTGCGCCAGGACATCACGCAGCCGTGTGACGTCCTCTGCCGGTACATCGAGGATTGCCTCGATCTCCGCGTCCTCCAGCGCCAAGGCATCGAGAGAGTCCTGGGCTAGCGACACGGTGAGCACGTTGTCCGTCAGGGCAATCTTCCGGACACAGCCATAGGCCGTGTTCTGGTCAGGAGTCACCACACAATGCGTGTCCCAACCGAGCGCCAGGTCCTGCCGGGAGGGCTCGGCGACGCTGCCCATGAACACCAGGCTGAAGCTGCCTTCCTCCTCGTCCTCAGCCACACCAGCCAGAATGACGTCGTCGCCAGGGATGATCTCAGCGCCCACCACACGCGCAGTGAACCTGTATGTCATGCCTGAGTTCTACCAGGCCGCCCAACGGCGCCTACAAACAAGGCCGACCAGGAGTGGCTGGCTACCACCCTCCAAAAACCACGGCGTTGATCGGCGCCTGATGTCGGCCCCCTGTGTGGATGGGCGGTGCGGGAGCCGGACCGTTGGCCTGAGACCTGCGAGGCCCGTGGCGGGTGTGGCTCAAGCGGATCGGGCTCGGCAGCTTGGTCATCTTGTCGAGGTCGCCACTCCGGGGTGATTGCAACTAGTCATACATACGCCCGGATTGTGAAATTGCATTGCCCGTTGCACGTCAGCAACGTTGAATCGAATTACACAAAGAGACCGCGTCGGCGCAAAGGGCAACGGAGGAATGGTCAGATGCGCACCGTCCGACAGCGCAACTCCGTGACTGTGAGGGCTCCAGAAGAAGGCCAGCAAGTCCGATACCACTCTCAGTAACGGAAATCAGTCAGAGGGCCGGCTTCAGCCTTAAGAACGTCAACTCCCGCTCGGGCAGCGTGACTTGCCCATGTTCAGCATGGGCGGAGCGCGATCCCAGTACGCGGAGGAACCATCGAACTGCAAGAGCGGACCAGCGCTCCTGTCAAAACCGTAACCGCGACGGTGCGGCACACGGCCCGCCGCCAGAGCGCGGGGAAAGGGCGCCTCACTTCCTTCCTCGTGCCAGTCTTATCTTCATTTTTACTGGGCATCTGGGGAATCACCCGCGCAGGCACCATGTGGAGAGACGAGTCCGTCACCTACCAGGTGTCCCACCGGAGCGTGCCCGAGATTCTTGACCTCCTGCGTGACGCCGATGCCGTGCACGGTTTCTACTACCTCTGCATGCACTTTCTGTTCTCGGCATGGGAGGGCGGCCTGGTCACCCTGCGACTGCCATCCGTCGTCGCCACCGCTCTTACGGCGGGACTGGTGGGAATCATCGCCCTCCGGCTCACCGCCCGACCCGCGGCTGGACTGCTGAGCGGGCTGGCCTTCGCGGTAACACCAGAAGTACAGATGTACGCCCAAGAAGGGCGCTCCTACGCGATGGTCAGCGCTCTGGTGGCGGTCTCCACGTATCTGTTCGTCACACTTTTGGATCGCGTGTCGAAGATCCGATGGCTTGTCTACGCGCTCGCAGTCCTGGCCGCCTCGCTGCTGCATGAGTTCGCTGTCCTCACGCTCCTGGCTCACGGCATCACGTTCTTCCGCTCTCAACCGCCCTACGCAAACCGGCGGTACTTTGCCATCAGCGTCGGCGGCGTGCTCGTCTGTTTGCTGCCGCTTGTGCTGTTCAGCGTGGGGCAGTCGGGTCAGGTGTCATGGATCGGTCGCCCCGGCCTGCGTGAGTGGTTCGAGATCGGAGGTGTCGCGCTCGTTGCCTTGCTCTGCGCCGTGTACCTGTCGCGCTCCGGCCGGTCGGCCGCCGTCCCGGCTCTGGCCCTACCTCTCGCGGTGGTGCCTACGGCGGTCCTCCTGATGGCGGCTGTCTACGAGCACATGTATGTGGACCGGTACGTCCTGTACGCGAACATCGGCTTCGCACTCGTCATCGGTACGGCGCTCGTCTTTCTGGCCGACCACGCGAAGCACCTGCCCTTCGCACGAAGCCCAAAGGCCCAGTCCCTGTCCCAATCCCTGTCCGTGATCGTGCTTGCCGTAGCGTTCGCCGCCGCCATACTGCCGGTCTCTGTCCACATGAGGACCCCTGACAGCAGAAAGGACAACGTCACCGCCATTGCGGCAGGAGTCGAGGAGATGTCCGAACAGGGTGACTCGATCCTGTTCGCCCCCGCCAGACGCCGAGAGTGGATGCTCTCCTACCCTGACCAGTTCGCGGGTCTGGCCGACGTCGCGCTCAAGGACAACCCGAGCGCGTCCGGCACCTTGCAAGGCATCGAGCTCTCAGCGCCGGCAATCCGACAGCGCCTGGCACGGGTGGAGAGGATCATCGTTTTGAGCGATCCGAAAAGCCAACCTCTCGACGCCACCGCCCAGGAGGCAGTCAAGCGGGAAGTCCTCGAACGCGATTTCGTCGAATGCCGACGGGAAGAGTTCAAAGGCGGCCAGGCGACTCTGTACGCACGCTCAGCATCCTGCTGACCGGGCGTTTCCACGCCCCCGTAGCGAACCGTCATACAAGATCGAGGCTGGCCTCGCCGTTTCGGTTGGGATGAGGCCGGAAGCGACAGCGCCGGATCCGCGAAAGGAGAAACCGCGCTACCGGCTGCTGCACGTCGCTGCCCGCCTCACCCGCGGTGGACGCCGCCTCCGCCTGCGGATCTCGGCGACCTGGCCCTGGAGACACGAAATACCTCACCTACTCACGCCCGTAAGCCGTTAACCTCCGCCTGAGCGCGGGTGAGGTACGAGACGCGACGGCGGAGGGAGCCAGGCATGGAGACAGAGGGCGCGCGGACCGACCGTTTGGGCTTGATGCTCGACCAGTTCGACCAGGCCAGGGAGGCGGCCCAGGTGCGGCTGACGGGGCTCGGCGACGAGGAGTACCTGTGGGAGCCGGTGGCCGGTTGCTGGTCGATCCGGCGCCGGGGCGAGGCGGCGACGCCCCGGGCGTACGGGCCGGGCAAGTGGGTGCTCGACAGGGGCGCCCCGGACATCCCGGCGAACGAGTACGCCGAGATCGCCCGGCAGGCCGCCGGCGGCATGACGGTCGCCAAGATCGCCGATGACTGGAGCGTGAGCGTCGAGCGGGTCGAGCAGGTCCTCGCCCACACCGGTGCGCCGGAGCCCGACGAGACGCCGGTCACCACCATCGCGTGGCGGCTGGGGCACCTGCACTCCTGCTTCGCGGGCCAATGGGAGTGGACCTTCGGTGAACGGCGGCAGGAGCCGCAGCTGCTGGTCGACTTCACCCCCTCCGCCGACTCGGCACTCGATCAGTTCTGGGCGCTGATCGCCCGCTGGCGCGACAGCGTCGGCGCCGTCACCGACGAGCAGCTCGACACGGTCGGCTTCTCGCAGTACCCGTACGGCTCCGACCCCGACGACCCGTTCATCGGCGTGCTGGCGGGGGCCAACCGCGAATTCATCCACCACATGGCCGAGATCGCGCTGCTCCGCGACCTGTGGCGGGCCGGCTTCACCACTCCCCGGTAGGCCCGGGCGCGCCGCGAGGGTGCTCCATGCTGTGCGCCCGCCCGCGCGTTCGCCTCGGCCTCAGCTCATGCCTGGGCGAAGCGCGCGGCCGGTCCACAGTCCACCTCGGCCCAGACGAACTTGGTGTACGGGTCGCGCACGGTCCACCCCCAGCGGTCGGCGTACGCGGCGACCAGGAGCAACCCGCGTCCGCCGGTCGAGTCCGGCGCCGGGGGCGTGTGGACGGCGGCACTCGGGGCACGGTCGGGGCGGGTATCGATGACCTCGACACGGATGGCGGCGGCGGTAAGAGCAAGCCGCACCTCGAAGTCCCGCCCGGGGGTGCGGCCGTGCGTGATGGCGTTCGCGGCCAGCTCCGCGACGACGGCCACGACTCCGGCCGCGGTGGGCGTCGTACGCGGAACCCCCCACTCCTCGAGCTGCTGCCCAGCGAGCAACCGGGCGAGCCGGGCGCCGCGACGGCTGGAACTCAGCCTGATCCTGGCCGGCGGGAACAGGGGCGGAAGTGGTGGCTGGGGCGGGAGTTGGGCGGGCGCCGCCGGCTCGGTCGGGGCGGTGAGGCAATCAATTTCTGACTTCATACGGTAACCGTCGCGTCACGCCGGTAGCGTGACCAGGGCAGACGGGCGTACCTGCACGGCAGGTACGGGCCGGGTACGTTTTTGTACGAGCCACGCCGAGTGACCGGCACGGGGCGCCCTGCGTTTGTAGGTGAACCACATTCGCGCATCGGCACGTTGGGGTGTGAGGCGTATGGGAACCAGCCGTCAGAAGAAGCAGCGCGCGCAGGATGACGACCGGCCGGGCGTCTGGGTCGCCTACGGCAAACTGGTCAAGCTCTTCCGCGAGAAGTCCGGACTGACACAGCAGGAACTCGCCGATGCGGTGGGCTACTCGTGCGATCAGGTCGCCTCGATCGAGCAGGGTCGGAGGCCCGCGAAGTCCGCGTTCACGGACGCGGCGGAGGTGGCACTGAGCGCGGGCGGGACGCTGTCCGTGTTGCAGGACGATGTGGATCTGGCGAAGCTTCCGGCGTTCTTCCAGGACTTCGCACTCATCGAGACGGAGGCGATCAGCAGGTTCTCCTCCGACCCCCTGCTGATCCCAGGATTGCTCCAGACCGAGGATTATGCGCGGGCGCTGTTCTCGGCCCACTGCCCGCCGCTCAGCGAGGAGACCATCGAGCAGCATGTCGAAGCCCGGCTCTCGCGCCAGAAGTTGCTGACCCGGACCCCCATCGCTGAGCTGTGCTTCATCATCGGCGAGTCGGCCCTGACCAGCGCGGTCGGCAGCGCTGAAGTCATGAGAGCACAGCTTCAGCATCTGCTCAAACAAGGGACGGCACGCAACGTCGAAATCCAGGTCATGCCCGCAGGTCGGCGCTTCCACCTGGGGCTCAACGGGCCGATGGTCATTATGGAGACCTTGGAGCATCGCCAGGTTGGCTACATCGAGTCCCAGGATGTCGGAGTCGTGGTTACCGGCGCCGCAAAGGTCAGTGCCTTCGGCCTGCGCTATGGCAAGCTGCGTACGCAGGCCCTGAACGTCGAGGAGTCTGCACGTCTCATCGAGCGCGTGGCAGGAGAAGCATGAGTACTGAGCAGGTTACGGCCGGACCCGCCCAGCTGACGTGGTTGAAGAGCAGCTACAGCGGATCAGACGGCGGGGACTGCGTAGAAGTGGCGTGGTTCAAGAGCAGCTACAGCGGATCGGGGGGCGGGGACTGCGTAGAGGTGGCGCTTGCCTCCAACACGGTGCACATCCGGGATTCCAAGAACGCGCACGGGGCGATACTCCGTCTCCCCGCCGCCGGATGGACCGCGTTCGTCTCCTTCGCGAGCGATCACGAAAACGTACCCGCCTGAACCCCGCGTCCGACGTCAGGCCTCGCCGAGGTCGGTGCAGTACGCGATCGTCGCATCGTCCGCCGCCACCGCGTGGCGGGCCTCCGCCTGCCGGACACGGCGGATGATTTCGGCGGGACCGCTCGACGCCAGGAGGGTCATGACCCCTGGCCAGTCAGCGAGCCCGAACCGGTCCACGATGCGGCTGGCTCCGTTGCTGAGCAGGACGGCACCGGTCAGCCCGGAGATCGGACAGCTTCCGGTGATCGCCTCGTCCGCCGCAGTCGGTACGGCGCCGGCGAAGTCCTCGTTCACGCGGCCGTTCCGCGCCACACTCGCCATCGCCACCCGCATACCCTGCCGCCGTCCCCCGCCGATCAAGGCGTCTACATTAACAACCGCCAGGCCCCATGAGCATGTGTCAGACAGGTCCGAACGCACCCGGACCGACACTCCGTCTCACCGCCGTCGGATGGACCGCATTCGTCTCCTTCGCGAGACGCGCCCCGGCACGGGCCGTCAATCCCGGGTCGGCAGGCGCTGTTGAAGAGCGGATCGGGTGGGGCCGGATCGCCAGGCGGACCGACGTGGCGCTGGAAGCGCCTTGCGGATCATCTGGGGCTAGAGCGCCGTGTGGGCCAGCCAGTGGTCCAGCAACGCGCGGTCGCCCCTCACCGTCACCCGGTCGTCCTCCGGCGGGACGCGGTGGGAAAACACCAGCATGAGGTCCGCCACCGCCCCCGACACCACCACGTCGGCCTCGACCGGCCCGCGCTTCCACCGCAGCACGTCAGGCGTCCTGGTGATCACCCAGCCGTCCATGGACCTCGGCCGGAACCCGATCCGCTCGCCCCTGCCGCGCAGCTCGGCGACCGCCGGCCTGACCGTCTCAAAGGCCGGTGTGGACAGCAGGTCCATGTTCTCGCTGATCACGTGTGCCGCGAGGTCGTCGGTGATCTCGAACGCGCTGTCCGTCGCAAACGCCGCGTCGTAGTGGTGGACGCAGGTGTCGCTCAGCATCCTGCGCAGCCAGACGGACACCGGCCGCGGCCCGAGGAACGTGTGCATCTCGGTGTCCGCGCCGGTCTCCTGGATCGCGCGTATCAGTTCCTCCGCGCCCTCGCGCAGCCACCGGGCCCACTCGTCCGGGGCGCCGGGATCGGCCTGCCGCGGGTCAGGGATGGGCAGTTGCTCGCCTGTGCGCACGAGTTCGGCCGCCCACCGGTGCTCCTGGCCGACGTGCCCGACGAGGGTGCGCAGCGGCCATTCCGGGCAGGTGGGCACCCGGGTGTCCGGGGCCCTTCCGGCGACCGCGCGGATGAACCCTTCCGTCTGCTCCCGCAGGCCCTCCACGAGCCGTGCGGTGTCCAGCGTCTTCGTCATCACGAAAGCTCCTCTCACGGGGTTACGCCGGTACGGTAGAAACTCCAGTCCAGTGGAGATTCAAGTGCCTTTGCTCGATGAGACGCTCGG
Source organism: Streptomyces sp. NPDC058198 (assembly GCF_042882605.1). Classification (NCBI taxonomy): domain Bacteria; kingdom Bacillati; phylum Actinomycetota; class Actinomycetes; order Kitasatosporales; family Streptomycetaceae; genus Streptomyces; species Streptomyces sp. NPDC058198. The sequence continues at coordinate 337,615 of NZ_JBHVVP010000003.1, read as the reverse complement.
GATCGGCGACTTGGCACGGCTGACCGGCGTGCCGGTGCGGACCATTCGCTTCTACTGCGACGAGGGCATCATCAACTCGGTGCGCAGCACGGGCGGGCACCGCAGATTCGACCAGGCGGCCGTGGGACAGCTCGGCCTGGTCAGACGGCTGCGCGGGCTCGGGCTCGGGCTGCCCTCCATCAGGCACGTGCTCGCCGGCGAACGCTCCGTGGCCGAAGTCGTCGCGGCCGAGCGGGCCGCGCTCGACGTGCGGCTCGCGGACCTGGCCTGGCGGCGGGCCTCGCTGCGCGCGGTCGAGGAGGCTGGGCCGGCCGACCGGGCCGCCAGGCTGGAGCTGCTGGCCGCCGTGGCGAGCGGGGATGCCGCCCGCGACGCGCTGATCGACTTCTGGAGACGCACGATGGTCGCCCCGGTTTCTGAGGCGATGCTCACCGCGTTCGTAACCATGGCCGTGCCCGAGCCGCCCATCGACCCGACCCCGCCGCAGGTGGTCGCATTCGCCGAGCTGTTCGCCCTGGCCGGCGACCGGGCACTGACACGCGGCCTGCTGGCCATGGCGCGGGCCAACGCCGAACTGATCGCCGACGAGGACGAGCTGATGAACGGGATCAGCGAGGCGTGCGTGCTGGCCGAGCCCGCGGTGCGGGCGGGCACGCCGCCCCGCGTGGGCCCCGAACTCGACCGGTTCGTCGCGGTCCATGCCTCGGCGCGCGGCGGCAGCGACACCCCGCAGTTCAGAGGCCGGCTGCTGGCCCACGTGGCCGCCGACCGCGTCCCGCGGATGCGCCGCTACTGGCGACTCGTGGCCGAGGCCGGCGGCGACCCGGTGACACTCGGCGTATCCCACCTGTGGCTGACCGACTCCCTCGAACGCTCCGTCAAGTCCCGGCGGTGCTGCTGAGGCGTACCCAGCAGACCGGGGCGGTCCGGGGTGACGTTGGGCCGGAGGAGCTGCGGTCGTTGCTGGTCAGTTGCTCGATGATGGAACAACTCCGGGAGGGTTCCGTGGGAACCCCGGGCCTGTTGTCGGCCCCCGGGGGATGCGACTCCGACCAGGTCCAGCGGAAGCTTCGCAACGAAGTACGCCCGGGGCACGCCCCGATGCGGGTGGACGCCGTTCACCTCGTGGACGTCACCGCGGACGCCCAGGCCAAGACGATCACGTGGGATCGCGTCGCGTCGGCACTGACAACCGCCCATGCCGTCGGGCCCCGTGGTCAGGCCTTGACGATCCTGCTCTCGATGCCGGGGAACCCCTTGTCCCACCAGTGTCCGTAGCGCCGGTAGACGGCTGGATCGCGGTCGGCGAGCAGTGCCGACAGCTTCTCCGCCTCCTCGGTCAATCCTTGCCACGCGGCCTTGCCGAGCGTGCGGAAGGTGGTCAGTTCCAGCCCTCCGTCGACTGCGCGCCATACCCCGGCGACCTGCCCGTCGACGAGCAGGCAGGGCAGCATGTCGCCGTTGCGCCGGACGACCAGCGGCCGGTACTCCTGGGGCATGATCCGCCCGGGGACGGCGTGGGCCAGCAGCGTGCTGTCCCACATCGGCAGCAGCCTCGGCGGCGCCGGGGTGTCCTCGGCGGGCACGGTGGCGCCTGCCACGTCGAACAGGGCGGCGCGGCCCGGACCTGCCACCCTCACCACCTGGTCGCCGAGCTCGTGCAGCGCCTGGGTGATCGATGGGCGCCCCAGCAAGGTGAACCGGGCGAAGTCCTGGGCCGACGCGGGCCCGAACGCCCGCAGATAGGCGAGCAGCAGCCGACGCACACCGGGGCCCGCTTCCTGCGGCTCGGATCCGGGGGCCGCCGGGGCGGCGAGGTAAGCGTTCGGCTGCGCGAACGACCACGGGCCGCCGGTCGGCGCGTGATGCATCGGCGCGTACGTCCGCAGCGCCCACCACACGCGGTGCGCGTGCTCGCCGAACCGCCCCGTGACCTCTTCCTTCACCTCGGCGCCGGTGCGGGGCCGCGCCAGGAACCCGGCAAGCTCGGGGAGCAGCGCGTCGGCCTCGGAGTGGGTCAGCCCGGTCGAGGCGAAGCGGCGGTCGTACAGCCGCGACGCCCGCAGGCTGCTCAGCATGGCGGCGTGGTAGGGCGCGTAGTCCTCGGCGTGGACGGCATGCAGCGTGATCCGCATGAGGGTCGCCTTCACGATCCGGCGGTCCGCGAACGCCGCGTCGAGGTCCTCGGGCACGAAGTCCCGCACGCGGTTCCACAGCGCCAGGTACGGCGACGCCGGTGTCTGCGCCTGCAGAGCGCAGAGCCGGCGGACCGCCTCCGCCACATCGATGCGCCGGCGTTCCAGCAGGAGCTGACGGTCCAAGGTGGCCAGGGCGAGCTGCCGCACGGTGAGGCTCATGGCCGGATTATGCCGCCCCCGGCCCGCCTCATAGGGTCCTGGCATGGGTGTTCTTGGGCGTGCGCGCCTGGTGGCGGGTGGGGTGGCGTTGCTGACCGTGGCGGGTGGGCTGGGGGTCAGGGCCGTGGCGGCGGGGGACGTCGCCAAGTACGCGGGTGACGCGCTCTACACCGTGCTGGTGTACGTCCTCATCGTGCTCGCCGCTCCCCGGGTGCGGCCCCTTGTGGCCTCCTGCGTCGCGCTGGCGTTCAGCTGCGCCGTCGAGCTGCTCCAGCTGACCGGGGTGCCCGCCGAGCTGGCCGCGCGGAGCGTGGTCGCGCGGCTCGTTCTGGGCTCCACGTTCAATGCGCCTGACCTGCTGTGGTACGCGGTCGGTGCAGCCGTCGCGGCGCTCGTGCAGAGGTCGGTGACCGTGCGGCGGGGGGCTCCGGGTGCTCCGCGCGGCGCAGTTGGCGGTCGATCGCCCGGTCCTTGAGGTGCCAGATCAGCGGGGGCAGCGTGAGGAGGACGAACAGGACGATCAGGGCCAGAATGGTGAGGAAGGTGTCCATGTCCCCACTCTGGCCGTTCCGCGTGAAGGAAAGCAGTGGCAGGACTGTCACTGGGCATCGAATTACTGCCACACTGCTTCCATGCTGAAGAACGTGGCCGTCGTCCTGCTCGACGGTGTGCACCCCTTCGAGCTCGGCGTGGTCTGCGAGGTCTTCGGACTCGACCGGAGCGACGAGGGCCTGCCCGTCTACGACTTCGCGGTGGTCTCCGCCGAAGGACCCGTGCTGCGCACCCATGCCGGGTTCACGATCGGCAATCTGCACGGCCTCGACCGGCTGGAGGAGGCCGATCTGATCGCCGTGCCCGCCGGGGACTCGTACGGGAATCGCGCGTACCCGCCGGAGCTGCTGGACGCCCTGCGCCGCGCCGTGGACCGGGGGGCCAGGGTGTTCAGTGTGTGCTCGGGCGTCTTCGTACTCGGCGCCGCCGGGCTGCTGGACGGCCGGCGGTGCGCCGGCCACTGGCGGCACGCTGCGGAGCTGGCCCGCGCCTATCCGCTGGCTCTCGTCGAGCCGGACGTGCTGTACGTGGACGAGGGCCCGGTCATCACCTCGGCGGGTACCTCCGCCGGGATCGACGCCTGCCTCCACCTCCTGAGGAAGGAGCACGGCCCCGAGGTCGCCAACGCGGTCGCCCGGCGCATGGTGATCCCGCCCCATCGCGACGGCGGCCAGGCCCAGTTCATCGAGCGCCCGCTGCCGCGGACCCGCTGTGACACGGTCGGCGACGTCCTCGGGTGGATGGAACGGCATCTGGACCGGGAGATGACCGTCGAGCAGCTGGCCACGCGGGCCCATATGTCCCCGCGCACCTTCGCCCGCCGCTTCCAGCAGGAGACGGGGACCACTCCGTACCGCTGGCTGCTGCGTCAGCGGGTGCTGCTGGCACAGGAGTTGCTGGAGGCGACGGACGAGACGGTGGACAGCGTCGCGGGCCGGGCCGGTTTCGGGAACGCGGCGGGGCTGCGCCATCACTTCCTGCGGACGCTCGGGACGACCCCGAACACGTACCGCCGCGCGTTCCGGGGCCCCTCGCACGCGGCGTGAGGCCCCGGAACCGCGTCGACCGGGTCGGATAACCGGGTCAGGCAGACGCAGTCGGTCGACGGAGCGCGGTCAGATGCCGCAGCTGGGGGCCGACCAGAAACGGCTCGGGCGGTGGTCCACGTGGGCGTGGTCGTTGTGGTCCGGGTAGCCCGGGCCGAGGATCCCGTTGAAGCCGTGGTTACGGGCCTGCTGGGCCAGGGTGCACAGGGAGTGCGGTCCTGATCCGAGGTCGGCGGCGTCACCGTACAGATGACGGCTGCTCGACGCTCCGCCGACCGCACTGTTGCAGGCCTGCGAGCGGAAGCCGCTGGTCACCCGGAGCGGCTGGTCGCCCAGCGCGTGCCGGAGCGCTTCCAGCTTCCACATCGTGCGCAGGGCGTTGGACTTGGCGGTGGCCGCGTCCACCGCTCCGCCCGCCCAGGTGGTGTTGCAGGTGTTCAGCTCGGCGTAGCTGAAGTGGATCGGCGTGCAGTCGTCGTCCTGGAGGGAGTAGAGCTTGTTGAAGGTGGCAGGCCCCGCGACCCCGTCGGCCGCCAGTCCGTACGCGGACTGGAAGCGCTGGACGGCGGCGGCGGTCGCCGGGCCGAAGGCACCGTCGATCGCGATGACGCCACCGTTGCCCGGGTAGCCGGCCACCCGGATCTGGAGCTGGGTGACATCGGCGCCCGAGGCGCCGGAGGAGAGGGTGCGGGACCAGGTGTAACAGCCGTCGGCGTGCGCCGTGCCGGCCGTGACGAGCGTCCCGGCCCATGCGAAAGACATGGCCATGACAAAGCTGAGGACAAGTCTCGTGGTACGTCGGAGCATCGGATCTCCCTATGGAGGCGAACGTGTAGGGCCGAGACTGGCGTAAGGGTCGACGCGCGTCAACCGGTCCGCGACAAGGGGCAATTGGTCCCTGCCGGCACACCGGCAGGGACCACCTCACACGCTGGTACGGCTCAGCCCGTCCGGCGACGGGGCGGCGGCGCCCCCCGATCGCCGGACGGTCTCAGGGGCGAGGCCGCCACTCGATCGCCGCCCCCCGATCGCCGGCCGGTCTCAGTCGTTCGGGACGATCTCGTAGCGCGGGGTGTTCTCCTCCATCTGCCGCAGCGCGTCCTTGCGGTCGCGCTTCGAGAGACGGTCGATGTACAGGTATCCGTACAGATGGTCCGTCTCGTGCTGGAGGCAGCGGGCGAAGTACCCCGTACCGCGCACCGTGACGGGGTTGCCCTTGGCGTCCTGACCGCGCACCACCGCGTAGTCGGGGCGCGGCAGCGAGGCGTACGCCGTCGGCACGGACAGGCAGCCCTCGCCGGAGTCGTCGAGATGACGCTCCCCCGGCGGCAGTTCGTCCAGCACCGGGTTGCAGATGGCGCCGACGTGCCGCACACCGTCGTCGTCCGGGCAGTCGTAGACGAAGACCTTGAGGTCCACACCGATCTGGTTGGCGGCCAGCCCCACGCCCTCGGCCGTGTGCTGGCTGGCGAACATGTCGTCGATCAGCGCGGCGAGCGTGTCGTCGAACTCCGTGACATCCCGGCATTCCTTGTGGAGGACGGGGTTCCCGACGACGGTGATCGGGCGGGACGTGCCACGCTCGCGGTGCGCCAGCTCGCGCGCCTCGGCGTCCTCCGTGTCCACGAGGAACCCGTCCCCCGGCTCCGCCACGGCGGCCCCACTGTCGATCCGCTGGTCCGTCTCCTGCTGCGCCATGTCCGCAGTACGCCTTCCTCGGTTCCCGATGCTGCCTGCACGATGTGCCCGTACAGCCTAAGGGCAGCGGTCAGCGCCGCTCAGCAGACTTCTTCGAGATCGCGCCACTCACGGGTGTCCGGGCTGTCGGCGACCCAGCCGTCGAGCAGGCCGCGGACCAGTCCCGGCGGCGCCGCGATGCCGCATTCGCGCTCCGGCGCCCACAGTTCACCGGCCGTGCGGTGGCCCAGTGGTCCTGGATGGCCCGGCTCGCTGTGGTCGTGCGGGTCGAGATGCTCGCCGTCGCCCTCGGCGGTGGGCATCCGGCTCTCCGAGCAGGCCCGGCAGAGCAGCCGTACGGAGGACGACCAGTCCTCGGCGGCGAATCCGGCGTCGGCGGCCAGCCGCTCCAGGGCGTCCCTGTCGTCCTCGGTCGCCGCCTCCAGCAGCACCACCCAGGTGGGCACGGGCGAGGGGGCCCACAGCTCGATCTCGTCGAACACGGGATATGCCCTGATGGCACCGTCCGGGCTCGCGGCGGTCGTGCGCTCGCCGTTCGGTACGCCGTCGTGCAGCACGACCTCGCCCCAGCGCCGCCCGGACGAGGGCAGCGGGATCGACAGCACCTCGATCCTGGCCGGGTCGAGCCTGCGGCCCCAGACGACCTCGGCCTCGCCCTCGGGCGAGAGCCGGACCGCGGCGCTGCCCAGCTCCATGCCCTCCGGCTCACCGTTGGCCTCGACGCTGTGCGGATTGCCCGGCACCTTCAGGCCGTACGCCTGCCAGGCGCGGCGGGCCAGCGGCCAGTCCTGGAGCGCGGTGGCGGCGATTCCGACGTTCCACCAGTCGGGAGCGCCGGTCTCCTTGTCCAGCAGCGCGACGGCGCGCAGGCCGGCGGCGCGCGCCTGCTCCCAGTCGTGCCGGAACTTGTGCAGCAGCGCCAGATTGAACCAGGACTCCGAGAGCCAGGGCTCCAGGTCCGCCGCGCGCGTCAGCAGCGCGCCCGCGTCCTCGTACCGGCCGTCACCGATCAGCGTGAACGCGCGGTCGGTGGCCTGCCGCCACGAGGCGGAGGGCCGATGCCGTACCTTCCCGAAGATCCTCACGATTCCCGCCTGCCGGTCGCTCGGGTCAGTGCCCCCGGACACCCTCTTCTTCGACACCCTCTTCTTCGCATCCAACCATGCCGGGTCGGACGCCCGCTCATTACCCATGGGTTACCCGGCCTCACCAGCGGCCGGACCGCCCCGGGACAGCACCCGTGCCAGGGATTCCACCACCTCAGGCTGGTAGTCGTGCCCGGTCCCCAGCCGCAGTCGCTCCAGCGCGCTGAGCGGGCCACTCGCACTGGCACTTTCCCCGGTCAGATCGTCGTACGCATTGACGGCGCGGACAATCCGGGCGGACAGCGGCTGCTCGCGGTACGGATCCGCCTGCCGTTCCACCACCACCGCGACGGCGGCGGGCACCCCGGTCTGGCGGACCACGGCGCCGCCGAGCAGGGCGATGCGCCGCTGGTCGGCGACCGGCAGCAGGGCGGTGGCGCCCTCGGGCACCGGGTCGACGAGGGACAGCTGTCCGATGTCGTGCATCAAGGCGGCGTACTCCAGAACGGTCAGTTCGGGGCCGGAAAGCCCCAGCTCACGGCCTACGGCCCGGCTGAGTTCCGCGACCCTGCGGGCGTGTCCGTGGGGGGTGTACCCGGCGATCTCGGTGGCACGCGCGAGCGAGGCGATCGTCTGCCGGTAGGTCGTCCGCACCGCGGCGTACCGCCGGAAGGACAGCTGGGTCAGCAGCAGCGGTACGCAGAAGACCGGCAGCGCCCACAGTCCCGCGACGGCGACCCCGAGCGCGATGACAGCGCCGGTGGCGCACACGGCGGAGCCGATGTGCAGCAGGGCCCGCAGCTCGTCGCGGAGCAGGGGGCCGAAGGGATGGCGGGTGCGGGCGCGCAGCATCAGCGCGGCCAGGACGGCGTCGCAGAGCGCGGTGAGCACCAGCAGCAGGATCAGCAGGATCGCGTAGAAAGGACCCTCGACGAACCGGTCCCGCAGCTCGCCCGCGTTGTAGAGCGGCTGGAAACAGACGGCCGCGAAGCCGACGCTGAGGACCCGCCTCGCCAGGTGGTCGAGCGCGGGCCGGCACCTCCTGGCGACATGCGGTACGGCTCCGGCGAGCGCGGCCGCGAAGGCGACGGCGACGGTCTGGAGCACGCCGTGGGTGGTCGGCCGCCCGGCGTGCTCCCCGAGCAGGGCGTACGCGAGCGCTCCGGCGGCCCCGAGCGGCGCGGGTTCGCGCTCCCCGGGCAGTGCGCCCCAGCGGGCCAGCTCGCCGATCGCGATGACCACCCCGAAGGCGAGCGCGATACGGGGTTCGGCGAGGCCGTGCCACAGCGACCAGCCGAGACCGGCGGCGGCCAGCAGCCCGGCGGCGGCGTACACCCCGACGACGGTGCGGGACACCGGGTGGCGCCGGCCGGGCACCACCGGGGCCGCGGCCGCCGTCATCGCTGACCGCCCTCGGGGGTGCGGCGGCCGGCCGGGGGCCGCGCGGGCGGGACCTTTCCGGGCGGGACGTTTCCGGGCGGGACGTTTCCGCTCGGGGGCGGGGACGGCGGTGTCCTGGTCTCCTCGTCCGCCGTGACCGCCGTCTGCCAGCCGTGCCGGTCCAGGGCCCGCACCAGCGCCCGCACCATCTCCGGGTCGAACTGCGTCCCGGCGCACCGCTCCAGCTCCGCCACCGCCGTGGGCACCGGCCGCCCCCGCCGGTACGACCGGGTCGAGGTCATCGCGTCGAAGGCGTCGGCCACGGCCACCACCCGGGCGAACTCGGGGATCTGGCGCCCGGCGAGACCGTAGGGATAACCGCTGCCGTCCAGCCGCTCGTGGTGGTGCAGGATGGCCCCCCGCGCCTCCCCCAGAAACCCGATGCCGCGCACCATCTCGTGCCCGTACTCGGGATGCAGCTCGATCACCCGGCGCTCCTCGGGCGTCAGCGGGCCGTCCTTGCGCAGCACCCGGGTGGGGACGCCGAGTTTGCCGACGTCGTGCAGGATCCCGGCGAAGCGGAGCACCTCGATCCGCTCCCGCTCCATCCCCATCTCGTGGGCGATCAGCACGGAAGCGCGCCCCACCCGCTCGCTGTGGCCCCGGGTGTACGTGTCCTTGATGTCGACGGCCTGGACGAGCGCCCTGATGGTGGCCTGGTGGGCGGCGCGCTCACGGTGGTACTGGGCGAAGACCCAGCTGGAGATGTACATGGGCAGCAGGACGAAGAGCGCCGCGAGCGGCCCGTACGGACTGCGCCAGAGGACCGCCATCATCAGCCCGGCGAGCCCGTACGCGCCGTGCGGGGCGAGCGAGCGCGACAGCAGCCCGTGCCAGGCGGTGCGCAGCGGCAGCCGCTCGGCGGTGGCGAGGATGCCGCCGTCGAGCGCGGACAGCACCAGGCAGAAGGCGAGGGCCGCGGCGCCCGCGGGCAGCAGGACGTACGGGAAGTCGGGCGTCGTGAGCCCGTACCCGCCGCCGCCGAGCGCCACGGGCCCGCCGAAGACCACCTGCGCCCGCGCAGCCGCCCAGGTGGCGACGGTGAGCTGCGCGGTGCGCCAGATCCGCCGCGCGCTCTTCGGGCGCTGCTCGACCCGGCCGAGGAGGGCGCCCGGTACGGCGGCCAGCGCGGCCGCGGCGGGCGGCAGCAGCAGGGCCGCGGCGAGCAGGACGGGAAGGAACGATCCGGCGCCGACCGGCGAGGAACCGGCCGCCGATCGCCGCGGCACGGGGCAGCGGGCGGCCATCTCGCAGAACGCGTACAGCGCCGCCAGGAGGACGACGGCCCGCCAGGGGGTCTCGGGGCGCAGCGCCGGCCGGACACAGGCGGCGGCGCAGAGCGCGACGACCAGGATGTACACGCGCGCCGCACCCGGTATGGCCCTCACCCGTCCCCGCCCCTCCTCGGCCCGGCCCAAACAAGAGCGTCAGGCTAGCGAGTTGGGCGGCCGAGGGCGTCCGGACGGAACCGATTAGCACCTTCGGGTGACAGTGCCGCTTTCCGCGCCGGCGGGGGCCGGGCGGGATCCCGGCGGGAACATTTCCGCGCCGGCACGGAGACATACGCGGAGACATACGTGGGGCGTGCCACGCGATGCGCGGCACGCCCTCGACAGCGGTTCGATCTTACGTTCGACCGCGTGTTCGACCCCGTGAACGAGGCCCTACTCCTTGGCGACGCCCGGCAGATCCGCGCCCGCCGTCGACACCTCGTGGTCGGGGACGGTCTGTCCCGACCTGATCAGGTCGATCCGGCCCATGACCTTGGCCCGCAGGTCGCTCGGTACGTCGTCCTGCCCGCAGCACCGCTTGACCAGCTTCTTCACGGCCTGCTCAAGGCCGTACTTCTCCAGGCAGGGGGAGCACTCCTCGAAGTGCACCTCGAACTTGGTGCAGTCGCTGTCGGGCATCTCATGGTCGAGGAACTCGTAGAGGTGGTCGAGAACCTCGGCGCAATCCGTCTCATGCGGCTCTCCGCAGCTCATGAGTCCGAACCTTTCCGATCGTCCGACTCTCCGACACCCGCCGGGACGAGCCCGCGGTCACGGGCGTAGTCCTCCAGCATGCCGCGCAACTGGCGGCGGCCACGGTGGAGTCGCGACATCACCGTACCGATGGGTGTTCCCATGATGTCCGCGATCTCCTTGTACGCAAAGCCCTCGACATCGGCGAGATACACGGCGATGCGGAACTCCTCGGGGATCGCCTGCAGCGCGGACTTCACATCGGAGTCCGGGAGATGGTCGAGCGCCTGCGACTCGGCCGAGCGCAGACCGGTCGACATGTGCGACTCGGCGCGCGCCAGCTGCCAGTCCTCGATCTCCTCGGCGGCACTGCGCTGAGGTTCACGCTGCTTCTTGCGGTACGAGTTGATGAACGTATTGGTGAGGATGCGGTACATCCAGGCCTTGAGGTTGGTGCCCTCACGGAACTGGTGGAAGGAGGCATACGCCTTGGCATAGGTCTCCTGCACGAGGTCCTCGGCGTCGGCCGGATTGCGCGTCATGCGCAGCGCGGCCGAGTACATCTGGTCGAGGTAGCCCAGCGCGTCCCGCTCGAAGCGGGCATTGCGCTCGGCAGTGGTCTCTTCGATGTGGCCGTCGTCGGTCGCTCCGTCGGTCCCAGTGACCGGACCCACCTCCTCCAACGCTGTGGCGAGTCCGAATGCGGACCCACTCGAATCGGAGAATAGTCGACCTTGTGGTGTCGCGGCCTGTCGGTTCAGCTGCGCCGAGGCCTGCGGGTCCGTATCGCCGGCCGCCCGAACGGAAGCGGTCTTCGCCGCGGAAAGCACCGTCCACTCCAGGTCAGTGGCGTCTGAGCGGCGCGGGCAGATGGTCGAACCCATACGACGGACTCCCTCTCCAAGCTCTGGTCTACCGATGTTCGTCACAACAGTGACCCCGCACTCGGCATTCCCTTCAGCCCCTGTCGGCTCTGTCCAGCGCGTCGAGCCAGGTCAGCACACCTTCGGTGAGCAGAGTCAGGGCCTCGTCCTGGGAGAGGGGCGCCCTTTTCGGTACGGCGAAACCATGATCGCCGTACGGCACCTCCAGGAGTTCGTACGCGCCCCCGGGGTACTCGGCGGGCTTTCCGAAGGGATCGTTTCCGCCCTGGACGACCAGGGTGGGCACCCCGGATTCCAGCAGCTCCGCGGCCCGGGACTTCTCCGGCTTGCCCGGCGGGTGCAGCGGGAAGCTCAGCGCCAGTACGGCGTATGCGCCCAGCTCGCGCGCCGTGCGGCAGGCCACGCGCGCCCCGGCGCTGCGGCCTCCGGCGACGACCGGCTGTCCTGGCCGCTCCAGCGCGGGCCACAGCGCCCGCCAGCCGGTGTCGAGGGTCTTGGGCGCGGGCGCCAGTCTCTTGCCCGCCACCCGCCAGGGCTGCTCCACCAGGGCGACGGTGATCCCATGCGCGGGCAGCGCCGTGGCGAGGGCCTGGAGGTCGCGGGCCTCGATCCCGCCGCCCGCGCCATGGCTGAGGGCAAGGACGAGCCGCGGGCGCTGCGCGGAGTGCCAGGTGATGCGGGCATCTCCGGCAGGTGTCCCGACGGTCTCCTGCTCCGGCATGCTCGCCGCCTCGCTGTTCGTTGTCCTGCTTGTCACAAGGGCATCCTGCCGCGCGGGATGCCCGGCGGCGGGGAGCGCGCCCCGCCGCGTCTTCAGAAGAGCGTGCTCTCCTCGGGAGCGGCCAGCTCCTCCAGCAGCTCGGGACCGTTGTTGCGGACGTTGCTCACCGCCGTCGTGACCGGATACGCCCGCATCAGCCCGGCCGGCGGCGCGGTCAGCAGCTCACGCAGCTCCTCGGGGTCCGTACGGGCCGGGTCCAGCCAGGCGTCCCAGCGGTCGGGGGTGAGCATCAGCGGCATCCGCGGATGGATCTCGGCGAGCGATCCGGGGCCCTCGGCCGGGGCCACCGCCAGGGGCGTCTTCTCCGCCTCGGTGGTGATCACCGAACAGGTCACCCACCAGGCCCCCGGGTGGTCGTCCGGCAGGGTCCGGTCGCGCCAGAACTCGTACAGTCCGGCCAGGGCCATGACCGAGCCGTCGGCCGGCAGGACGAAGTAGGGCTGCTTGCGGGGCCGCTTCTTCTTCCCCTGCTCCTCCAACTGCCGCTCGTCGGACCCGGTGACCCACTCGTAATAGCCGTCGGCGGGCACGATGCAGCGCCGCGAGACGAAGGGCCTGCGGAACGACGGCTTCTCGTGCACGGTCTCGGCCCGAGCGTTGATCATCCGCGCCCCGCCCTCGGGCGTCTTCGCCCAGGACGGCACGAGTCCCCACTTCAGCTTGCGCAGCTGACGAACCGGAGTGGGCTCCGCCGCGTCTTTCACAGGACGCTCCAGAACCGCGTAGACCTCCTTCGTCGGGGCCACGTTCCAGTCGGGGGCGAGGGTTTCCTCGGGCTCCCACTTCTCCACGCCGAAGAGACCCTGGAGATCTTCGGGCCGCCGGCTCGCCGCATACCTACCGCACATGAGTGCCAGACTGCCACGACGCACCCGCACCTGAGGAGCCGCCCGAGAAATGGCCATCATCGACACCGCCCCGATAGGCGATCTGTGGGATCGCGTCTTCGGCACCCAGCCCGCCCCGGACGACTGGCTGGTGGTCGTGACGGCGGTCGTCGCGCTCGCCGCCGTCGTACCGCATCCGCTCTGGCGGCTCTCCCGCAATACGATCACCATCGCGCACGAGGGCGGCCACGGACTGATAGCCCTGGTCACAGGGCGCCGGCTGGACGGGATCCGGCTCCACTCGGACACCTCGGGCCTGACCGTCAGCCGCGGCAAGCCGACCGGGCTCGGCATGATCCTCACCGCGGCCGCGGGCTACACCGCCCCGCCGCTGCTCGGCCTCGGTGGCGCCTGGCTGCTCTCGGCGCACCACATCACCCTGCTGCTCTGGCTGGCGACGGCGCTGCTGCTCGCGATGCTGGTGATGATCCGCAACGCGTACGGCGCGCTCACCGTGATCGTCACCGGCGCCGCCTTCCTCCTCATCTCCTGGCTGACCGGTCCGGCCGTCCAGTCGGCGTTCGCGTACACCGCCGTCTGGTTTCTGCTGCTCGGGGGCGTACGCCCGGCGTTCGAGCTACAGGCCAAGCGCCGGCACGGCGGCGCCGGGGACTCGGACGCGGACCAGCTCGGGCGGCTGACGCACGCTCCGCCGGTGATGTGGCTCTTCCTCTTCCACGCCGTCTCACTCTGCTCGCTGATCGGCGGCGGACGCTGGATGCTCGGCCTCTAGTAACGGGCGGGGCGCCGCGCTCGCGCGCGGATCCCGCGCAGGTCCCGCGCAGGTCCGTTGACGCGTTAGCACCCTCAGATTACGCCCCGGTTTCTCCGTATTTGATCAGGATCCCGGTCCGTCAAGAACCACTAAAGTAAGGGCCATGACCGAAAGCTCCGTGCAGCCCGCCCTCTGGCCCGCCCCCTACGCAAACGGGGCCGTCGAAGCGACGGTCACCGTGCCCGGATCCAAATCGGTCACCAATCGCGGTCTGGTCCTCGCCGCGCTGGCCGCGGAGCCCGGCTGGCTGCGCCGCCCGCTGCGCTCCCGCGACACCCTGCTGATGGCCGAGGCGCTGCGGGCCATGGGCGTCGGCATCGAGGAGACCGTGTCCTCCAGCTCCGCGGCGGCGGGCGCCCCGGCCGCCACCGGCGAGGCATGGCGGGTGATCCCCTCCGGTCTGCACGGCCCGGCCACCGCCGATATCGGCAACGCCGGCACGGTGATGCGCTTCCTGCCGCCCGTCGCGACGCTCGCCGACGGTCCCATCCGCTTCGACGGCGACCCCCGCTCCTACGAGCGCCCGCTGAACGGTGTCATCACCGCCCTGCGCGCCCTCGGCGCCCGGATCGACGACGACAACCGCGGCTCGCTCCCGCTCACCGTGCACGGCGGTGGCGCGCTGGACGGCGGCGCGGTGGAGATCGACGCCTCCGCGTCCTCCCAGTTCGTCTCCGCGCTGCTGCTCTCGGGAGCGCGGTTCAACCAGGGTGTGGAGGTACGGCATGTGGGCTCCGCCCTTCCGTCGCTGCCGCACATCCGGATGACCGTCGACATGCTGCGCGCCGTCGGCGCCCAGGTCGACGAGCCCGAGACCGGCGGGGAGCCGAATGTCTGGCGGGTCTCCCCCAGCGCGCTGCTCGGCCGCGATCTGACCGTCGAGCCCGATCTCTCCAACGCGCAGCCGTTCCTCGCCGCCGCCCTGGTCACCGGCGGCCGGGTGACGATCCCCGACTGGCCCGAGCGGACCACTCAGCCGGGTGACGCGCTGCGGGAGATCTTCACCGAGATGGGTGGCTCCTGCGAGTTCGGGATGACGGCGGAGGGCAGCAGCCTCACCTTCACCGGCACCGGCCGGATCCACGGCATCGACATCGATCTGAGCGAGGTCGGGGAGCTGACGCCCGGTATCGCGGCGGTGGCCGCCCTCGCCGACTCGCCCTCCACGCTGCGTGGCGTCGCCCATCTGCGGCTCCATGAGACGGACCGCCTCGCCGCGCTCACCAAGGAGATCAACGAGCTCGGCGGCGATGTCACCGAGACCGCGGACGGTCTGCACATCCGCCCGCGTCCGCTGCACGGCGGCGTGTTCCATACGTACGACGACCACCGCATGGCGACGGCGGGCTCGATCATCGGTCTCGCCGTCAAGGGGGTGGAGATCGAGAACGTCGGGACGACCGCCAAGACGCTGCCCGATTTCCCGCGGATGTGGGCCGACATGCTCGCGGGAGCGGGAGCCTGACGCGATGCGCCGCTACGGCAAGAACCCCGACGAGGACGACATCCGCTCCCGCCCCAATCCCAAGGGCAACCGGCCGCGTACGAATATCCGGCCCAAGCACGAGGACGCGTCGGAGGGGATGGTCCTGACCGTCGACCGCGGCCGGCTCACCTGCCTCGTCGACGACCGTGTCGTGCTGGCGATGAAGGCCCGCGAGCTGGGCCGCAAGGCCGCCGTGGTGGGTGATCAGGTCGGCCTGGTCGGTGATCTGTCGGGCAAGAAGGACACGCTGGCGCGCATCGTACGGATCGAGAAGCGCCGGTCCGTGCTGCGCAGGACGGCCGACGACGACGATCCGTACGAGCGGGTGATCGTCGCCAACGCCGACCAGCTCGCGATAGTCACCGCGCTCGCCGATCCGGAGCCGCGGCCCCGGCTGATCGACCGCTGTCTGGTCGCGGCGTTCGACGCGGGGCTCGAACCGCTGCTGGTGCTGACGAAGTCGGACCTGGCCTCGGCGGACGAGCTGCTGGAGACCTACCGGACCCTCGGCATCCGCTATGTCGTCACCCGGCGTGACGAGCTGGCCAGCGGATATGCGGCGGACCTGGTACGCGAATATCTCGAAGGGCGGGTCACCGCCTTCGTCGGCCACTCGGGCGTCGGCAAGACGACACTGGTCAACGCCCTGGTGCCGGACGACCGCCGGCGTATCACCGGCCTGGTCAACGCGGTCACGGGCCGCGGCCGGCACACCACCACCTCGGCGCTGGCCCTGCCGCTGGAGAAGGCCGAGGGCTGGGTGATCGACACCCCCGGTATCCGCTCCTTCGGGCTGCACCACGTCGATCCGTCCCGGGTGATCCTCGCCTTCCCCGATCTGGTGCCGGGGACGGAGGGCTGCCCCCGGGCGTGCAGCCACGACGAACCGGACTGCGCGCTCGACGCCTGGGTGGCCGAGGGACACGCCGACCCTGCCCGGCTCTACTCACTTCGGCGACTTCTCGCCACGCGGGAGCGACGCGAAGGGGACTGAGGCGCGGGCGTTTGCGGGCCACCGCCGCTGGTAAGTGCATAATCGCACCGAGCGGGACCGGCGAGACCAAGCGGTCGGCCCAGCAGTCACTGACGCGGGAGGGCCTTCACCATGGCGTGGCTGCTGGTTGTGGTCGCCGGAATCCTGGAGACGGGCTTCGCGGTCTGTCTCAAGCTCTCCCACGGATTCACCCGGCTGTGGCCGACGATCGCGTTCGCGAGCTTCGCGCTCGGCAGCTTCGGTCTGCTGACGCTCGCCCTGAAGAAGCTCGACGTCGGTCCCGCGTACGCGGTGTGGACGGGCATCGGCGCGGCCGGCACCGCGATCTACGGAATGGTCTTTCTCGGCGATGTGGTGTCCACGCTCAAACTGATCTCCATCACGCTGGTGATCGTCGGAGTCATCGGCCTCCAGCTCTCGGGCTCGGCGCACTGAGCGGCGCGTTGACCGATGCCGTGACGGCCGTACGGACCAGCGGTCCGACGGACGCTCCGGCCGGCGCGATCAGATGGGCGAGCGCGAGCCGGATGGCCAGCTCACAGCGGTAGAGCAGCTCGGCACGGCTGTGAGCTGCGCTTCCCTGGCCTGCGCTTACCTGGCCTGCGCTGCCCTGACGTCCGCTGCCCTGACCGGCGCGGCTGTGACCGGGAAGGCGGTGATCCGTACGGCCCCGATCCAGCGCCGCCGCCGATCTGTCCCGTACCAGCGCGACCAGCTCGGCCGCCGCGAGCGGTCCGGCGTCGGCCCGGCGCTGCGCCGGGACACCGGACGGCGCGGCCGAGGCCCGCACGGGTCTCGGCGCCGGAAGCCACTCCCCCCAGCAGCCGGTGAGCAGCGCCCGCAGCAGAGGCCGGGCGCGCGCCTCACGGACGGTCCGCTCGGCGACGGCCACCAGCCGGTCCGCGGGGTCGGCCCACTCGGCGAGCAGTCGCTCCACGCCGTGCAGATAGACATCGGCCTCGCGTCGCACCAGCGCGCGAGCGAGTCCGTCCTTGCTGCCGAATTCGTTGTAGAGGGTCTGCCGGGACACCCCGGCGGCCGACGCCACGTCGACCATCCTGACGGCGGACCAGGGCAGGTCGGTGAGCGCCGAGAGAGCGGCGTCGAGCAGGGCTTCACGCGCTGTAGGCATCGTCGCCTCCGGGGCCGTTCGGCTCTCCACTCAGAGTTGACGCGCTGTCGCGGACTGTCAAGGCTACCGGCAACTTCCCGCCGGAGCGGACCCCGTGGCCCGTCCCCCTGGGCTGTGGATACTGTGACGACCATGTCCGACTACCACGATGATCTCCGTCTCGCCCATGTCCTCGCGGACGCCGCCGACGCCGCGACGATGGACCGGTTCAAGGCTCTGGACCTCAAGGTCGAGACCAAACCGGACATGACTCCGGTGAGCGAAGCCGACAAGGCGGCCGAGGAGCTGATCCGTGGCAACCTCCAGCGGGCGCGGCCACGCGACGCGATCCTGGGCGAGGAGTACGGCATCGAGGGCACAGGCCCGCGCCGCTGGGTGATCGACCCCATCGACGGCACCAAGAACTATGTCCGCGGAGTGCCCGTATGGGCGACGCTGATCTCGCTCATGGTGGCCGCCGAGGGCGGTTACGAGCCGGTGGTCGGCGTGGTGTCCGCGCCCGCGCTGGGCCGTCGCTGGTGGGCGGCGAAGGGCGGGGGCGCCTATACGGGCCGCAGCCTGTCCTCGGCGACCCGGCTGCGGGTCTCGGACGTCTCGCGCATCGGGGACGCGTCGTTCGCGTACTCCTCACTGAGCGGCTGGGAGGAGCAGGGGCGGCTGGACGGCTTCCTCGATCTGAGCAGGGCCTGCTGGCGCACCCGGGGCTATGGCGACTTCTGGCCGTACATGATGGTCGCCGAGGGCTCGGTCGACATCTGCGCGGAGCCCGAGCTCTCGCTGTGGGACATGGCGGCGACCGCGATCGTCGTACAGGAGGCGGGGGGCACCTTCACAGGGCTCGACGGGCGCCGGGGGCCGCACAGCGGCAATGCGGCGGCGTCGAACGGCGTGCTCCACGAGGAGCTGCTCGGCTATCTGAACCAGCGCTACTGACCGCTACCGACCTCTACTGACCGGTCGGGTCACCGCCGGGCCCCGGGCAGGGGCGTTTGGGGCACCGGTGCAGCGTTTGTCGGTTTTTTGCGCGCCCCCTGCCCAGCCTCTACCGCCCCCTTGTTGACCGGGCGCAAGGGTGTCACTCTGAGAGTCCCCCCACTTGTGAACTTGTGAATCGTTTCTCCAAGGTCTCCCTCCGGCCCTCAGGGGCCGTCAGGAGTCATCGGGGGTCTTCAGGAGACGGTTCACCGAGGAGGTGGCTCCATCCCATGCTCGTCCGTGACGCGATGAGCTCGGTGGTCCTGACCATCGGGCCCACGCATACGCTCCGCCAGGCGGCCCGTCTGATGGCGGCACGCCGCGTCGGCGCCGCTGTCGTCCTCGACACCGACCGCTGCGGCATCGGCATTCTCACCGAGCGGGACATCCTCAACTCGCTCGGTGCGGGCCAGAGTCCCGACTCCGAGACCGCCTGCACCCACACCACGACCGACGTCGTCTTCGCCGCGCCAGCGTGGACACTCGAGGAGGCCGCCTCGGCCATGTCCCACGGCGGATTCCGCCATCTGATCGTCCTCGACGAGCGCGAGCCGGTCGGCATCGTCTCCGTACGCGACATCATCCGCTGCTGGGCCCCGGACCGGCGCGAGGCGGCGGTGCTGGCCGGCTGAGGCAGCCCGGCCCTCGCCGCTCCGGCAGCCCGGTCGGCCCGCGCCGGCTCCCGTACGGCGACGGCGGAAGGGGCCGGATCCCCGAAGGACCCGGCCCCTTCCGTCTCGGCGAGCCTGTCAGCCGCGCAGGGCCTGGACCGCGGTCTCCAGTCGCTTGCCGAAGTCACCGTCCGCCTGACGGAAGTTGTTCACCGCGCGCTCGGCGATGTCGTCGCGCGACACCTTCGAGATGAACTGCGCGAGGTTCTCGATCAGGCGGCCCTTCTCGTCCTCGGACAGCATCCGGTACAGGTTGCCCGCCTGCACGAAGTCGTTGTCCTCGGCGTGGCTCGGGGCCTCGTGGTTACCGGTGGCACCGCTGACCGGAACCGACTGCCACAGCGGCTTGTCCGTCTGGAACGGGCCGCCGAAGCTGTTCGGCTCGTAGTTCTTGGTGCCCTTGTGACGGCCGTCGTACAGGTAGCCGTCCCGGCTGTTGGTGCGCGCCTCGGTGGCGTGCGGACGGTTCACCGGCAGGTGGTCGGCGTTGATGCCGACGCGGTAGCGGTGGGCGTCGCCGTACGCGAAGAGACGGCCCTGCAGCATCTTGTCCGGGGAGGGACCGATGCCCGGCACGAAGTGGGCCGGCGAGAAGATGGACTGCTCAACCTCCGCGAAGATGTTCTCCGGGTTGCGGTTGAGCTCCAGCTTGCCGATCTCGATCGGCGGGTAGTCCTCGTGCGGCCAGACCTTGGTCAGGTCGAACGGGTTGAAGCGGTACGTGGCCGCCTCGCTCGCCGGCATGATCTGCACCTGCACGGTCCAGGACGGGAAGTCACCGCGCTCGATGGCCTCGCGCAGGTCACGCTGGTGCGAGTCCGGGTCGACACCGGAGAGGCGGTTGGCGTCGTCGGTGGTGAGGTTCTTGATGCCCTGGTCGGTCTTGAAGTGGTACTTGACCCAGAAGACCTCGCCGGCCTCGTTGTTCCACTGGAACGTGTGCGAGCCGTACCCGTTCATGTGACGCAGCGTCGCCGGGATGCCACGGTCACCGAACAGCCAGGTCACCTGGTGCGTGGACTCGGGCGACAGACCCCAGAAGTCCCAGACGTTGTCCGCCTCCTGCGAGCCGGTGTACGGGTCGCGCTTCTGGGTGTGGATGAAGTCCGGGAACTTGATGGCGTCCTTGATGAAGAACACCGGGGTGTTGTTGCCGACGAGGTCGTAGTTGCCCTCTTCGGTGTAGAACTTCAGCGCGAAGCCACGGGGGTCACGGACCGCGTCCGCCGAGCCCAGGTTGCCCGCGACGGTGGAGAACCGCAGGAACGTCTCGGTCTGCTTGCCGACCTCGGAGAGGAACTTCGCCCGCGTCCACTGCGAGACGTCGCGGGTCAGCGTGAACGTGCCGTACGCGCCGGCGCCGCGGGCGTGGACG
This sequence comes from Streptomyces sp. NPDC058198, assembly GCF_042882605.1. Classification (NCBI taxonomy): domain Bacteria; kingdom Bacillati; phylum Actinomycetota; class Actinomycetes; order Kitasatosporales; family Streptomycetaceae; genus Streptomyces; species Streptomyces sp. NPDC058198. The sequence goes on along the minus strand of NZ_JBHVVP010000003.1, from coordinate 317,513 downwards.
ATGCGCTCCGGAATGCGCTCGCGGTTGAAGTGAGCGAGCTTCTCCAGCAATGCCTGGTCCTGGACCAGAACGGGACCACCGGCGCCCGCGGTCTCGCTGTTCTGGTTGTCGGCCACCGGTGCCCCGGCCTCCGTGGTGAGCGGTCCCTGCGTCACGCGCGCCTCCTGCGTCATGTACTGGACGTCCTGTCCTCTTGGCGTTTGCCGATCTCGATCCTACGATGGACTTTGTCTAAGTCAAGCAAACATCCAAAGTCACACTCGTTCGGGACCTGAGTCCCCTCACTGTTAGGCTGGTCCCTATGAGTGACCTGTTGGAACGACTTCGCGGACGCGGCTGGCGCATGACTGCCCAGCGGCGTGTTGTGGCCGAGGTCCTCGACGGGGACCACGTACACCTGACAGCCGACGAGGTGCACGCGCGCGCCGTCGCCAGACTTCCGGAGATCTCCCGGGCGACCGTCTACAACACCCTGGGTGAGATGGTCACGCTCGGTGAGGTCATCGAGGTGTCGACGGACCGCCGCGCCAAGCGCTACGACCCGAACGCGCACCGGCCGCACCAGCACCTGGTCTGCGCCCAGTGCGGCGCCATCCGGGACGTCCATCCCACCGGCGATCCGCTGTCCGACCTGCCGGACGGCGAGCGCTTCGGCTTCACGGTCTCGGACGTCGAGGTGACCTACCGCGGCACCTGCCCGAACTGCGCCGCCGCCTGAGCCGGCACGACCGGCGCGATCCGCACCGCATGACGATGGGGCGGCTCTACACACAACACCGGAGGCCCGGATCTCTTTCGAGATCCGGGCCTCCGGGTCAGTAGCGGGGACAGGATTTGAACCTGCGACCTCTGGGTTATGAGCCCAGCGAGCTACCGAGCTGCTCCACCCCGCGTCGTTGAACGCAACATTACGTCACGCCGCCGACCAGCGCAAATTCATATACGGGGCGCTCTCAGGGGCCCTTCAGAGGTCACGCCGTGAGCTCCTGATGGAGCGCGTCACGCAGCCGTGCCGCACGCTCGGCCACCTCGGCGGGCCCCAGCTCGACGGCGCGCGCGCACCAGCGCTCCCCCTCGCTCAGCTCACCCCGGCGGGCGGCGAGCAGCGCCAGGCGCAGCGCGGCCCTGCCGTGTCCGTCGTGCGCGGCCCGGGTCCACCACAGTGCGGCCTCCCGCTCGCCGCCCTCGCGCGCGAGCAGCAGTCCCAGGTTGAAGGCGCCGTTGCGGCTGCCCGCCTCCGCCGCCTCCCGGTACCAGCGGGCGGCGTCGGTGATGTCCCCGCGCGCGGCGGCCAGCATCCCGACCCGCACCTGGGCGCGGCGGTGCCCCTGCTCGGCGGCGCGCTCGTACCACTGCTCGCACTCGCTCTTCACGATGTGCGGCTCCCCGAGCACGGGCGGCCCGGGCGGCGGCTGACGCGAGTCGAGCAGGGTGGCCAGCCGGAAGGCCGCCTCGGCGCTACCACCGCCGGCGGCGCAGCGCAGATGGCGCTCGGCCGACTGGTCGTCGCCGTCCCGCAGGCAGGCGATGCCCACCTGGAGGGCCGCCTCCGTGTGTCCCGCCGCGGCGGCGCGCTCGTACCAGCGCAGGGCCGTACGGTCCTCGTCGCGTCCGGCGTGCAGGATGCCCAGGTTGAACGCCGCGTCCACGCTGCCCGCCTCCGCGGCCTTGGAGAACCAGGGCTCGGCGCCGGTGGAGTCGTCGGCCTGCAGCAGCAGGACCGCGAGCGCGTTGGCGGCCTCGCGATGGCCCGCGTAGGCGGCGTGGCGGTACCACTGCTCGGCCTGGGCCGTACGGTCCTGGGCGGCGCAGAGCAGCCCGAGGTTGTACGCGCCGTTGACATCGCCCGCGTCCATGGCGGCGCGGTACCAGCGCTCGGCGCTCTGCTGCTCGCCACGGGCGGCATGGAGCGCGCCGAGGGCGTTCGCGGCGTTGCCGTCGCCGTCCTGCGCGGCGCGCAGCCACCAGATGGCGGCGCTCTCCTCGTCGCCGGCGTCGCGCAGCAGGAAGCCGAGGGCGCAGGCGGCCCTGGCCTCGCCGTCCTTGGCGGAGCTCAGATACCAGCGGCCCGCTTCCTTGAGCTCACCGCGCTTCTCCAGGATCGCGCCGAGGTGCAGCGCGGCCCGGCGGTGGCCACGCGCGGCGGCCTGCCGGTACCACTGCGCGGCCTCACCGATCAGCGAGGAGCCGGTGGGAGCGGCGCTGTCGGCCGAGGCCGCCGGCCGGCGCGCGTCCGCCCGGCGGGCGCCCGGGGCAGGCGGGCCCGTACCGCTGTTGTAGACCATGTCGGCGCCGGAGCGGGACGTCTCGCGGGCCCGGCGCTCCAGCGTGCGGGCGAGCCGGTACGCCGCCTCACGGTGGCCCTGCTCGGCCGCGGCGCGCAGCCAGCGCTCGGCCCCGACGTCGCTGCGGTGCTCCAGCAGGTCGGCGAGGGCATAGGCGCCGAGCGCGTGTCCCTGCTCGGCGGACTGGCGCAGCCAGTACTCGGCGCCCGGCTCGTCGCCCAGCTCGCGGTGGTGGCGGCCCAGCGCGTGGGCGGCGGCCGCGGACCCGGCGACGGCGGCGATACGCCACCAGCCCGCCGCCTCGTCCGGGTAGCCGCGCTGGTGGAGGAGGACACCCAGGTTGTTGGCGGCGGCGCGCTCACCCTCGGCGGTCGCGGCACGCAGATAGGGCTCGGCGGCGTCGAGGTCGCCGCGGCGCAGTAGCAGGGCGCCGAGCACGCTCATCGAAGCGGTGTCGCCGGCGTCGGCGGCGCGCCGGTGGCGCGCCTCGGCCTCGGCGTCGGCGGTCTCCTCCGTGTCGACGGCGCGCAGCGCACCCGTCGCACTCATGGACTCCGCGATGCCATCCGACTGCCGTTGCACAAACCGCCCTGTCTCCAACAGAGTTGCCTTATCCCCCATAAAACCCCATCGTCGCACCACCTGCCACCCACGTACAGCTGGTATATCGCACCGTGGTAGCTTCAGCGTTTTGTCGACATGCCCACAGAGAGACAAGCCAAACACACTCGGGGTCAACTCACCCGGCCTGAAACACAGTTCGTACAGAACACAGCGCAAAGGCCCGGATCCAGAAGGATCCGGGCCTTTGACTTCGCGTAGCGGGGACAGGATTTGAACCTGCGACCTCTGGGTTATGAGCCCAGCGAGCTACCGAGCTGCTCCACCCCGCGTCGTTGTGTCCCAACCGTACCACGACGCGGGGTGATGCCTGCTCAGCTGCTGTCGCCGCCGCCGTTCCCGTCGGCCGCCCCGGAGCCGGAGTCCGCCTCCGCGGCTCGCTGGAGGGCGTCCTGAAGGGCCTGCTGGGCCTTCCCGTACGCCGTCCAGTCCTGCTTCTGCAGCGCCGCCTCACCGTCGTCGTACGCCTTCTGGGCGTCCGCGATGGCCTGCTTGAGCGCCTTGTCGCCGGTGGCGGGCGGCTTCGTGGTGTCACCCGGCGGTGGCTGGGTCGTCGGTGGCGGCTCGGCGCTCTCCGCCCCGAACACCGCGTTCAGCGCCTCGCCCAGGGTGTCCTTGAACACCGGCTTGCCGCCGTACGAGACGGCCACCTTCTTCAGCAGCGGATAGTTCGCGCTGCCGCCTCGCGCGTACACCGGCTCGATGTACAGGAAGCCCCCGTCGACCGGCACCGTGAGCAGGTTGCCGTACTCGATGTCCGAGTCGGTGCCTCTCAGGTTCCTGACGAACTCGGCGACCTCCGGCACACCGTTCAGCTCGCTCTGCACCTGCTGCGGACCCTGCACGGTGGAGGTCACTCTCAGGACCCTGATCGTGCCGTAGTCCGTGCTGTTGGCGTCGGCGTCCACCGCCATGAACGCACCCAGGTTGGGGCGCCCGTTGGGCGTGAAGGTCGTCGTCAGGGAGAATCGCTGATCCGTCTGGCCCGGCATCCTGAGGCTCAGGTAGTACGGCGGGACCGCACTGCTGTCCTTGTTGGTCGGGTCGTCCGGCACCTGCCACGCGTCACTGCCGCTGTAGAACTGCGCGGGGTCCGTGACGTGGTAGCGGGTGAGCAGCTCGCGCTGCACCTTGAACATGTCCTGCGGGTAGCGCAGATGGGCCAGCAGCTCGGGCTTGATGTCGCCCTTCGCCTTCACCGTGTCGGGGAAGGCCTTCATCCAGGTCTTGAGCACCGGGTCCTTGGTGTCCCACTGGTACAGCTCGACCGTGCCGTCATAGGCGTCGACGGTGGCCTTCACCGAGTTCCGGATGTAGTTGACCTGGTTCTGCTGCGCGACGACCGCGCGCTGATTGTCGGTCAGCGAGTCGGCCGTGGTGTCGCCCAGGGTCGTACGGGACGCGTAGGGATAGCCGTTCGTCGTGGTGTACGCGTCGATGATCCACTGGATGCGGCCGTCGACCACGGCGGGATAGGCGTCGCCGTCGATGGTCAGCCAGGGCGCGACCGCCTCGACGCGCTCCTTGGGCGTGCGGTTGTAGAGAATCCGCGAACCGTCGCCGATGGCGCCGGAGTAGAGCATCTGGGGCTCGCTGAAGGCCACGGCGTACGCGGCGCGGTTCACCGGGTTGGAGAGGTCGACACCGCTCTTGCCCCGGTAACTCGTCGTCTCCTCGCCGTTCTTCTCGTAGTCGAGCTCCTTCTGCGGCCCGCCCACGATCGAGTACTGCTCGGTCTTCTCCCCGTAGTAGATCCGCTGCTCGTACTTGCCGAGCTGTCCGGTCGTCGGCAGACCGGACTCGGTGAAGTCGGGAGCGCCGATGGTGCCGTCGTTCTCGTCCGTCACCGTGTTCGTGCCCTTGGACGCGATCACGCCGTACCCATGGGTGTACGTGAAGTGGTCGTTGATCCAGTTGCGCTTGGGGATACCGGTGATGTTCAGCTCGCGCAGACCGACCACCGTGTCCTGCGGCTTGCCGTCGGGGCCGGTGTACCGGTCGACGTCCAGCGTGGCGGGGAACTGGTAGTACTTGCGCTCCTGCTGGAGCTGCTGGAACGCGGGCGAGACCACATTGGGGTCGACCAGCCGGTAACTGGCGGCGGAGTCCGCCGCCTTGCGCTGCTCGGCCTTCTTGTCCGGGTCGCCCTTGCCCTTGTAGTCCTGCACATCGGCGTCATCGATGCCGTACGCCTCGCGCGTGGCATTGATGTTCTTCTTGATGTACGGCGCTTCCTTGGCCTGCTCGTTCGGCTGGACCTGGAACTTCTGCACGATCGCCGGGTAGAGACCGCCGATGAGGATCGCCGACAGCACCATCAGGCCGAAGCCGATCACCGGCAGCTGCCACGTGCGGCGCCAGAGCGTCGCGAAGAACAGCACGGCGCAGATGACGGCGATGCAGAAGAGGATCGTCTTCGCCGGGAGGTAGGCGTTGGCGTCGACGTACCGCAGTCCGGTCCAGTTGCCCGCCGCCTTGAAGTCACTCGACTTCACGGCCAGGCCGTACCGGTCGAGCCAGTAGGCCACGGCCTTGAGCGAGACGAAGACACCGATCAGCACCGAGAGGTGGCCGGTGGCCGCGCCCGTCGCCCGCGCGCCCGGGCTGGTGACGCGCAGCCCGCCGTACAGGTAGTGGGTCAGCGCGGCGGCGATCAGCGAGAGCACGGCGGCCGCGAAGCCGAAGGCCAGCAGGAAGCGGTACCAGGGCAGATCGAACGCGTAGAACGACACGTCCATCTTGAACTGGGGGTCCTTCTGGCCGAAGGCCACCCCGTTCACCCACATCAGCCAGGTGCGCCACTGGCCGGCGGCGGAGGCTCCGGCGATCAGCCCGACCAGGGCGGTGATCCCGAGGAGCACCCACTTCTTGTAGGGCGCGATCCCCATCCGGTACCGGTCGAGGTTCTGCTGCTCCATCGACATCGCGCTCAGCGGCGGCCGCAGCCGATGCGCCAGCCAGATGTTCACCCCGACCGCGGTGGCCATCAGCAGCCCGAAGACCGCGAACAGTCCGACCTTGGTCCACAGGGTGGTGGTGAATACCGATGAGTACTTCACCGAGCGGTACCAGAGCCAGTCGGTCCAGAACCCGGCGAACATGACGAACAGCATGGCCAGCACGGCCAGCACGCCCAACGTCATGAGCAGGGTCCGGACGCGCCGAGACGGGCGGCCCACTCTGATCCGTGGCCCGGTCGGGCCTCCGCCGCGGTCCGGCATCTGGAAAGCCAACGTGCGCACCTCGAAGTTCGCGGTCGTGTGTTTCAGCCTGTATAAAGCGGCCCCGCGATCGTAGGGCCCACTGATGCAACTTACTGAGGCTTTACCTAGTTCCCGCACTCGGGTCCGAAGGAGGCAGGATATTGAGCATGTCCAACGTTTCTCCCTCAGGCACACCCATGGCCGCGAGCCCGCTGACCCGCGCGGTGCTCGAAATCGACGAGTACGCGTCGGGGCTCGGCTGGGACCAGCCGGCCCGGCTCTTCGCGCTCGTCGACACCGCGCGGCTGCGCATCGACGAACCGGAGCTCGCGGCCCAGCTGGGTCTCGACGACGGCGGGGCGGTCGCCCCGCTCACCCCTATCGAGCAGGACGAGATCCCCTCCGGCACCCCGCTGGACGAGTTTCTCGGCACCATCGCATGGCCCGGGGCGGTGGCGGGCTGCGCGATGACGGTGGAGCGGCTGATGCTCCCGCCGTCCGCGGAGGCGTCCGTACCGGACGGTCTCGACGACTCGGGGCTCGCCGCGTGGGTCGCCGCCCACCCGGAGCGTCAGGAGGTGCGGATGACGGTGGCGGTGCTGCGTGACGGCGCCAGGGAGTCGGCGCTGCGGCTGCGCGAGAAGGACTCGCCCAGCGAGGTCCTCACCGGCTCCGGTCTGGTCCCGGGGCTGGCCGAGGCCCTCTCCTCGACCTTCGAGGCGTAGCCCTTCCGGATCAGTACGGCTCCAGGATCAGTACGGCTCCCGGAGCGGCTCCCCGCCAGGCTCCCCGCCTCCCGCGGATACGCGGCCGGTCACTTTGCCGAACAGCTCGGCAGGCCGGCCGTGTTCCCGGCGCGGATCTTGTCCAGCGACTTCGTGGCGTCCTCGATGGTCTTGACCCTGACCAGGGTGAGGCCCTTGGGGATGTCCGAGGCCGCGGCGGCGCAGTTGTCGTTCGGGGTGAGGAAGTACGTGGCACCCGCACTGCGCGCGCCGACGAGCTTCATCTCGATGCCGCCGATCGGGCCGACCGCTCCCTTGTCGTCGATCGTGCCCGTACCGGCGACGAAGGTGCCGCCCGTCAGAGCGCCGGGCGTGAGCTTGTCGACGATGCCGAGGGCGAACATCAGCCCGGCGCTCGGACCGCCCACGTCGGCCAGCTTGATGTCGACCGTGAACGGGAAGGTGTGGTCGGTCCCGGCCCGGATGCCGACGACCGCCCGGTCGCCCTCGTCGGCCTTCTGCGTGGTGATGGTGATCTTCTTGGTGCCCTCGGGCTCCTTGCCGGCCTTCTCCGCCGCCTTCGCGTCCGCGGCCGGGGCGATGGTGAAGACGACGTCCTCGCCGGGCTTGTGCCGGGTGACGAGCTTGGCGACGTCCTCCGGCTGCCGGACCGGCGATCCGTCCACGGCCCTGATGACATCCCCGGCGTGCAGCGTGCCCTCGGCGGCGCCGTCCTTGAGGACGGAGGAGACGATGACGCGTGACGTCACCGGGATGTCCAGCTCCTTCAGGGCGGCGACCTTGGCGCTCTCCTGGGACTGGCTGAACTCCTCCGCGTTCTCCTGCGTGGACTGCTCTTCCGTCTTGCCGTCCGGGTACAGCGTGTCGTGCGGCACCACCACGTTGTCGTGGGCCAGCCAGCCGTAGACCGCCTCGACGATGTTCATCCGGTAGTCCGCACCGGTGACCCTGACCGTCGTCATATTGAGATGGCCCGACGTCGGGTACGTCTTGCGGCCCGAGATCTGCAGGACCGGTTCGCCGCCCGCGTCACCGAGCGTGTTCACCGTCGGCCCCGGGCTCATCTCCGAATACGGAACTTTGATCAGCACGCCTGCGCAGAGCAGCGCGATGAGGACGAGGGTGGAAGCGAGCATCGTCGCGGTGCGGCGTGGCATGGAACGACAGTACGGGAAGGGTCTGTCAGTGCACCCCTGGGGCCGGTCCGTACGGGGGCTCCGTGCGGGCGGGCGTGGCGACTGCGTACGGTCGGCGGCCGCGTCAGGCGGCGTCCGAACCGGAGTCCGCCTTCTCCATGGCGTCACGGAAGCGGGTGTAGCCGTTGAGCTCGGCTATGTCACCTATGGTGCGGTTTCTCTGGACCCAGCTCCCCCATATCGCCGCGCCTATCGCGGCGAACAGCGGAATCAACAACCAGGCGAGAGCGGCCATTTTGACCTCCAACTCACAGCAACTGACCGATCAGCAGATGAGCCATCTGCGAAACCAACGCTGCTGGCCGGGGGGCAGTTACGCAAATCGGCGACGCCGCTCACCACCCCTCGGGGAGGTGCTACGCGCCGACCCACTCCTCGGTGCCGTCGGAGAATTTCTGGTGCTTCCAGATCGGGACCTCGTGCTTGAGGTCGTCGATCAGCTGACGGCAGGCGTCGAACGCCTCTGCCCGGTGCGGACAGGAGACCGCGACGACGACCGCCAGATCTCCCACCGCCAGATCACCCACACGGTGGACGGCCGCCAGAGCGCGCACCGGATGGCCGGCGACGACCTTCTCCGCGACGCGGCGCAGCTCGGCCTCGGCCGACGGATGGCTGGAGTAGCCGAGGGTGTCGACATCCGCACCCCCGTCGTGGTTACGCACCGTGCCGACGAAGAGAGCGGTGCCGCCCGCCGCGTCGTCCCCGACCGCACGGAAGACCTCGTCGACCGTCAGCGGGGTGTCACGGATCGCCAGCAGCCGGATGGGGTCCTGCGCCGTCTGCTCGCCCGGGTGGGAACGCGTGCTCGCCATGCGGTCCATCGTGCCGTACGGCACCGGCATCGCGGAACAACGCTTTCACCAGGAGGGGCGTGCCGCCTCGGAGCGTCCTAGGTCCTGTCCGGCCTAGAGGCGGCGCCGTGCCTTGCGGGCCCGCCGTACCAGCGCGGCCGTACCGAGCAGCGCCACGGTGGCGCCCGCCGCGCCGGCCGCGGTGGCGTCCTTGCGGCCGAGCCGGCGGCCCGCGACGGTGTGGCGGCCCTCCACCTCCGCCAGGAGAGCGGTGAGGACCTCCTCGTTGGTCCACTGCGGCCGCCAGCCCGCGTCGTGCAGCCGGCTGACGCTGACCACCCAGGGATGCATGGTGTAGGCGAGATCACCGGCCGGCGAGGGGGTGAGGCCGATCCGGTGCAGCCGGGCAGCGGCCCCCAGAGCCACCGCGGAGGGCAGTTCCATCCGACGGATGGAGCTCAGCTCCTCGACCTCCTCCTGCTCCAGCCAGCCGTCGCAGCCGACCGCGAACTCCCCGTCCACCTTTTCGAGCGCGGCGTACTCCAGCGCGCTGACCAGGTCTTCGACATGGCAGAACTGCCAGGTGGGGCGGGATCCGGCGACGACGAGCAGCCGCGGTGACTCGAAGTAGCGGGTGAGGGCGGTGTCCGTACCGCCGACGAGCACGGCGGGCCGTACGACCGTCACATTGAGCCCGGGGTGCGCGCGGGGCGCGCGGCGGCCCAGGCGCTCGATCTCCAGCAGATCGCCGACGCCGGTGGCCTCGGCGGTCGCGCGCAGCTCGGCGTCCTCGGAGAGCGGGATGTCGTTGTCGGGAAGCGCGCCGTAGACCATGGCCGAGGTGCACAGCACCACCCGGTGGACACCCGCGGCGGCGGCCGCCGTGAGCACGGTCTGGGTGCCGCGCACGTTGTACGCCGTTCGGGCGGCGGCGTCGGTCTCCAGGTCGAGATCGAGCGCCAGATGTACCACGACGTCCGCGCCGCGCAACTTCTCCGCGATGGCCGGATCGCGGACGTCGAGGATGTGCCACTGCGCCTCGGAGACCTCTCCTCGGCGCTCGTCGATGGCGATGACCTGCTTGATCTCCTCGGACGCGGCCAGGCGCCGGGTGAGCAGGTCACCGACGCCGGAGGCGGCGCCGGTGATTGCGACGACGGGGCCGCGGGACGGGGTCGGGGTTGAGCGGTTTCGCGCTGCGCGAACCTGCGGATCTGGGGAACTCACCGGGCGTCTCCAGCGGTTGTCTTCAGTACGTACGTGTAAGGCGCGTACGCACCAGGTGACGTCCATCCTGCCGCAGGCCATCGGCCGACGGAGCATCGAGCCCGGAAGCCGCCCGGGTGTCGGGGCCGCGTCCGGCCGGCCCGGGCGGGTGACGGCGCAGGTCGAAGGAGGGTCCGGGCGCCACAGCCGGGCACGGTCCACGACCCGCGACACGACCCTCGCCGGCCCCGTGCCGCTTAGGCTGGGTGGTGTAGTCGGGCAGCCGCCGCCGGCAGGAAGCCGGCGGCCCTACGAGCCGAGGAACCCCGTGAGTGACACTCCATTCGGATTCGGCCTTCCGCCGGAGGAGCCGGACGACGGCGACGGCAAGAAGAAGGACCCTGCCGGAGGTGGTCAGGGTGCGGGCGGCCAGGGCGGTCCCGGCAATCCCTTCGCGGGATTCGGGCTGCCGGGCGGCGGCGGGGGCGGCGGGGACAACCCGTTCGCCGCGATGTTCGGCTCGCTGAACCCCAACGACCTGGGGGCGGCCTTCCAGCAGCTGGGCCAGATGCTCAGTTACGAGGGCGGTCCCGTCAACTGGGACATGGCCAAGCAGATCGCCCGCCAGACGGTCGCCCAGGGCACGTCCGACGGCACCAAGGACGCGAGCGTGGGCCCCGCCGAGCGTGCCGCGGTCGATGAGGCGGTCCGGCTGGCCGATGTGTGGCTGGACGGTGTGACCTCCCTGCCCTCCGGCGCGAACACGTCGGTGGCGTGGAGCCGCGCCGAGTGGGTCGAGGCGACCCTGCCCGCGTGGCAGCAGCTCGTCGACCCGGTGGCGGAGCGGGTGGGCACGGCCATGGCCGATGTGCTGCCCGAGGAGATGCAGTCCGTGGCGGGTCCGCTGATCGGCATGATGCGCTCCATGGGCGGCGCCATGTTCGGCCAGCAGATCGGGCAGGCCGTGGGTGTGCTGGCGGGTGAGGTGGTCGGCTCGACCGACATCGGACTGCCGCTGGGCCCGGCCGGCAAGGCCGCGCTGCTGCCGCTGAACATCGAGACGTTCAGCAAGGACCTCGGGCTGCCCAAGGACGAGATCCGGCTGTATCTGGCGCTGCGCGAGGCCGCCCACCAGCGGCTCTTCGCCCATGTGCCGTGGCTGCGGTCGCACATGTTCGGCGCGGTCGAGGGCTATGCGCGCGGGATCAAGGTCGACACCTCCAAGCTGGAGGACGTGGTCGGCCAGTTCGACCCCAGCCACCCCGAGGAGCTGCAGGAAGCGCTCCAGCAGGGCATGTTCCAGCCGGAGGACACCGCGGAGCAGAAGGCGGCGCTCGCCCGGCTCGAAACGGCGCTCGCGCTGGTCGAGGGCTGGGTGGACGCGGTGGTGCACGAGGCCGCCAGGACCAGGCTCACGGGCGCGGACGCGCTGCGCGAGACGCTGCGCAGGCGCCGGGCCTCCGGTGGTCCCGCCGAGCAGACCTTCGCCACCCTCATCGGCCTTCAGCTGCGTCCGCGCAGGCTGCGGGACGCCGCGCGGCTGTGGGCCTCGCTCACCGACGCGCGCGGGGTCGACGGGCGCGACGCCCTGTGGGAGCACCCCGACATGCTGCCGACGGCTTCCGACCTCGACGACCCGGACGGCTTCGTCCACCACGAGCAGGCGGACTTCTCCGAGCTCGACAAGATGCTCGGCGAGGCAGCGGGCGGTTCGGCCGGCACCAAGCCGAACCTCCGGAAGGACGACGGCAAGGGCGACGGCGAGGACCAGGGCAAGGACGACACCGACAAGTGAGCCTGCACGACGACGCGGTCCTCGTACTGAAGAGCTACGAGGACCAGGAAGAGCTGCGCGGGCTCTATCTGGACCATCTGGCCGCCCACCCGGACGGGATGTGGAAGGCCTGTGAGGCGGGGCATCTGACCGCGAGCGCGCTGGTGATCGATCCGGAGCGCGGCCGTGTCCTGCTCACCCTGCACAAGAAGCTCTCCATGTGGCTTCAGATGGGCGGCCACTGCGAGCCAGGTGACAGCTCGCTGGAGCGGGCGGCGCTGCGGGAGGCCACGGAGGAGTCGGGGATCCCGGGCCTGACGCTGCTGCGGGGCGGTCCCGTACAGCTGGACCGGCATGCCATTCCGGCCCCCTGCCACTGGCATCTCGATGTGCAGTACGCGGCGCTGGCGCCGGCCGGGGCGGTCGAGGCGATCAGCGACGAGTCCCTGGATCTGCGCTGGTTCTCCTACGACGAGGCGGCTGAGGTGGCCGACGGCTCGGTGGTACGGCTGGTGGAGCGTACGCGCGCCGCGCTGCTCCGCTGAGCAGCGGCTGAGGCTGCGGCTTCTCCTGCTCCTGCTCCTGCTCCTGCGACTTCGGCTGAGAGAGGGGCGGCCTCCGTGGAGGCCGCCCCCTCTGGGCTGATCAGCCGCCCCCGCTCCAGGCGTTGTTCTGGTTCTGGCCGTGCGCGCCCTGCTGGCCGACGCCGAACTGCGCCCCCAGGCCCTGACCGATCTCCGCGTGCTGCGGCGGCATGACCTCGCTGGGCTGGACGAGCGCGAAGCCCTGCCCGAGGAAGCTGAGTTCCCAGCCTTCCCCGGTGGTGCCACGCCGCCGCCGTATGCCCGAGGAGTGCGTCTGTGCCTGCATCTGCACCCGCAGCGCGGAGGACCAGGCGACCACGGCGTCCGCGTCGGCGTTGACGTACTTGTCCGGCGTGACCTGCATCATCAGTGGCTGGCCCGAGGTCATCAGGGCGACCTTGCCCCGGCCGGAGATGTTCAGCTGGTACTTGCCGGAGCCGGAGATGCCGTACTGGCTGTCCACCGCGATGACTTCGGTGTGCAGCGTGGAGTCGAGCGCCAGGACATAGGCGCTGTCCACCGTCATGCCGTCGTGGTCGACCTCCACGACATGGATGTACTGGGCGAGGTTGGCCAGATAGACCGTGCCCTGCCCGGAGCAGCGCATCAGTTCCAGGCCCTCACCGGTGCGCGCCCGGGCCCGCCGCTGGTTCCCCGACTGGTACTCACCGTCGAAGTCGATCAGGCCCTGGTAGGCGACCATCGCGCCCTTGCGGGCGAGGACGTCGTCCTGGCCGGTGAGCGCGACCCGCAGCAGCTGCGGGTTCTGTACCGCGTACCGCTCCTGGGACTGCTGTTCCGTGTATGCGAAAAGTGGACTCTGCATGGTGTGTTCCCGCTTCCCCTCAGCGCCGGATCCGCAGGCGGTCGGTGCTGTCCTCGCTGGGCTGTACGACGACGATGCCCTGGCCCGAGAAGGCCATCTGAAAGGCCTCTCCGCTGCCCCGTCCGATCAGCGAGGAGGCTTTGAAGCTGCGCTTGCCCTTCACCTTGAGGTCCGGGGACCAGGCGACGAGGGCGTCAGGATCGACGTAGGTCTCGTCCTCGCCGCGGCCGCAGTCGACGACGATCGGGGTGCCGCGGGAGGTCACGGCGACCCAGCCAGTCCCGGAGATCTGTACGTTCCACAGGCCCTGGCCGGCGAACTTGGCCAGGCCCTTGACCCGCTCGACACCCCACTGGAGGTGCGCGTCGAAGGCCAGCAGATTGGTGCCGTTGACCGAGAGCGCGTCGTTGTTGAGGTTGATCACGACGACATCCGCGCCGTAGTCGGCGAGGTAGAGCAGACCGTCCCCGGCGCACTTCATGAGCGGGGTGCCCTCGCCGGTCGCCCACTGGGAGGCGACCTGACGGATGGCGGGCGGGTTCGGCTCGTACTGGATGAAGCCCTCGTAGGCGATCATCGAGCCGGTGCGTGCGAAGAGGTCCTGGCCGGAGGCCATCGCGACCTTCAGCATGGAGCGGCCGTGATTCTCCATCCGGGCCGCGATGGGCGTGGGGGCGAAGCCCGCGAGCTGCTGGTTCATTGTCCGGGCTCCCTCAGACCTCGTACGGCTGGACGACGATGAAGTTGCCGGGGGCTCCCCGGAACTGCAGGTTGACGGTCTCTCCGCTGTGGCCGGGGTACGCGTTACGGCGCAGCCTGACCTGGCTGGAGAGGATCACCTGGGACGCGGACGACCAGGCGACGACGGCATTGCAGTCGGCGAAGGTCGTCGGCGTGACGGGCAGGACCACCGGGGTGCCGTGGGTCTTCACGACGACGGTGCCGGTGCCCTGGAACTGCATGGTGAACAGAGCGCCGCCGGGGATGCCGTGGCCCTCGATACGGCGGACCTCGTACTGAAGGCTCTCGTCGAAGGCGAGGACGTTCTCCGCGGAGACGCAGATGCCGTCACCCTGAAGCTCGACGGGATGCAGATGCGCGCCCTCTTCGGCGAGGAACACCTGTCCACGGCCGGTGCAGCGCATCAGCTGCATCTCCTGGCCCGTGGCGTTGCCGACGATACGGCCCGAGAAACCGGCGCCCTTGTAGCCGAAGTCGACCTTGCCCTGGTACATCACCATGCTGCCCTGGCGGGCGAGGACCGGTGTGCCGCCCATGCCGAGGTCCACCCGCATGAGCTGGCCGTTCTGCGGGGTCCAGCGCTGGCCGGTGGGCAGTTCCTTGTACGGCTGAAGGGCCGCCTGGAGACCGGCGCCGCCCGGCGGGACGCCCTGCGGGACGCCTTGAGGAGGACCGGGCGGCTGCTGACCGAACGGGGAGGGCGCCGCGGGCTGTCCGTACGGAGACGGCGCGGCGGGCGGCGGGACCTGCCCGGGGATCTGGCCGAACTGCGGCGGCTGTCCGTACGGGGCCGGCGCGGCCGGCGGCGGCACCATGCCGCCCGGCGGGGTCATGGGCGCCGCGATGGTCGGCGCGACGTGCATCGGCTGAGGTGCCGGGGCGGGAGCGGGAGGTCCGGCAGGAGCGCCGAAGGACGGCGCGGGCTGCGGAGGCTGGGGTGCCTGCGGGGCGGCCGGGGCGCCGAAGGCCGGGACAGGGGCGGAACTCTGCGCGGGCGGGGCGAAGGACGGTACCTGGCCGCCGGCCTGCGGCTGCGGCGCGGCCGGCTCCTCCTCGGCGACCTCGCCGCCGAAGTTCTTGAGCAGCGCGTCCAGACCGCCGTCGAAGCCCTGGCCGATGGCGGCGAAGCGCCATACGTCCTTCAGGTAGAAGTCGCCGAGCATAACCGCACGCTCGGTGGTGAACTCCGAGCCGCTGAAGGCGTATCGGACGACTTCCTCGCCGCCCGCGACGATGCGGATGTATCCGGGACCGACGTGCGACATCTGGCCCGCGCCGTCGATGGTGGCGGTGAACGAGAGCTTGTGGATGGTGGCCGGGATGCGGTCCAGGGTCACCCGGAAGGACTCGGTGTCCCCGGCCTGCGCGCCCAGCAGCTGGACGGATTCCTCGGGCGACTTCGGCTGATTGAAGAAGATGAAATAGCGGTCGTCCGAGAGCTGCTCGTTGGCGTCGAGTCCGAAACAGCTGATGTCGAAGCTCAGCCCGGGAGCGGCGATCTGCACACCTACGTACAGATCTGTTCCCGGCGTGAGATCACTGATCTTGGCCTTGTGGCCGCGTTGGAATTCCCTGGCCATACGTAACGACCGTCCCCCATCCCGAATATGACTGAGTCGCGCCAGGCTAACGGCTGGGTGCGACATTGAGCCAAGCCGGTACACATTCGGTACAGGATCGCCGAATCACTGTTCCCGGCCTCAACAGGTGTCACGCGCTCATGCGGAATAGGTCATTCACCGGGCACGAGGGGCAGATGCGGCAGTCGCTCGGCCGCGACCACGCCTTCGAGATAGCCGCGGGCGCGCTCGGTGCGGGGATACGCCTCCAGCAGCCGCCAGAACCGGGGCCCGTGCCCCGGCACCAGCAGATGCGCCAGCTCATG
Source organism: Streptomyces sp. NPDC058198 (assembly GCF_042882605.1). Taxonomy (NCBI): domain Bacteria; kingdom Bacillati; phylum Actinomycetota; class Actinomycetes; order Kitasatosporales; family Streptomycetaceae; genus Streptomyces; species Streptomyces sp. NPDC058198. The sequence continues at coordinate 301,652 of NZ_JBHVVP010000003.1, read as the reverse complement.
GACGAGCACGTAGTCGACGACGTACTCCGGCATGCCCTGCAGCCGGTGCGACAGCCGGATGCTGCCCTCGGCGGGGGTGCAGGAGCCCCAGCGGGTGTTCTGATTGGTCACCCAGCGGACGGAGGCGGGTCTCGCCCGGCCGGCGAAGAACTGGTCGGACAGCCGCTCGGCCCGCTCGGTCAGCTCGGTGTCGCCGAGGACGCGCTTGCTCTCCTGGGCTGCGAGCTTGTCGAGCATCACCGACACCCAGCGCCGCTCCTCCGCCTCCGACATCCGGGCGGGGATGAGCACGATGGTCCTGTCACCCTCGCGGTACGCCGAGACCGTTCTGCTGCGGCGGGTGCTCCTGCGGACCTCGACAGCGCTCGTCCCCGGGCCGCGCGGCGGGCGGCTCGCCACGCCGCGCTCCGCGCTTCCGGCGCTGTTCGATGGGGTCTCCCCCGCGAGGCGAGGGGAAGGATCGGCGGACACGCCCCGACGTTACCCGCTGCGTGCGGGGGAAGTCCCGCCGCCGGGACGGTTCGATCTTGATCCACTCCGTGGCATGCGCCATTTGAACGACTAATGCCCACAGCTGTGGATAACTTTCCGCGCCCCCGGCCGCCGCCTTGCATTCTGAGAACGCGAAACAGCGAGATCAGCGAACCAAGAAAAGATCAACGGGGAGGCCGATATGCATCCGATGGTGAAGCCCGCGCTGCGGCACGCCTGGCGGGAGCGGCAGACGGTGCAGTTCGGGGTCACCCCCGCGCACGCGGTGCTGGTCGGCCCGGTCGACACCGCCACGGGCAGCTTTCTGGAGCTGCTCGACGGGACGCGGGGGCTGCCGCTGCTGCGGGAGGAGGCCCGCGCGATGGGACTGCCGGACGGCCGGGCCGATTCGCTGGTGGAGCGGCTGACCGCGGCGGGGGTGATCGACGACTCGGACGCGGGCGGCCGGGCGGCCGACGCGTTACGGAACCGGGCGGGGGCCCTCGACCGGATGCGGCCCGATCTCGCGTCGCTCTCCGTCGTCCATCCGGAGCCGGGCGCGGGGATACGGCGCCTGGCGGCGCGGCGGGCGATGCGGGTCCAGGTCCGGGGAGCCGGGCGGGTCGGGGCGGCTGTCGCCTCGGTGCTCGCGGCCTCCGGGGTCGGGCGCCTCGATGTGCTGGACGGCGGGTGCGCGCAGGAGTGGGATGTGGCGCCCGGCGGCCTGCCCGCGGGGTCCGTCGGCGAGCGCCGGGATGTGGCGGCCCGGCAGCTGGTCCGGCGGTCCGCGCCCGGTCGGGCGCCGAGGGCGGCGGAGCTCGCGGAGTCCTGCGGCGAGGGTGAGCCGCCCCTCTCCCTGGTCGTCGTCGCCCCGCGGGACGGCCTCGCGGCCTACGCCCCCGATCCGGCGGCGGCCGAGCCCTGGATCGCCACGGGGACTCCCCATCTCTATGCGGGTGTGATCGAGGGCACAGGTCTGGTCGGGCCGCTGGTGCTGCCCGGTGGCACGGCCTGTGCGGGCTGTCTGGCGCGGGGCCGGGCGGACCGCGATCCGGGGTGGCCCCGGACGCTGGCGCAGTGGGGGTCAGGGCGCCGCAGGGCGGCCGCCGTACCGGCCTGCGATCTGGGGCTGGCCACGACGGTGGCGGGTCTGGCGGCGGCCCATGCCCTGTCGTTCCTGGACGGTGAGCTGCCCGCCGGCACGGGTGCACGATGGGAGGTGTCATTGCCACTGCTCGACTGGCGCTCGGAGCGGATCGTGCCCCATCCGGACTGTCCCTGCGGGGCGGCCGGGAAAAGAGAGGGGGAGCGCATCGCCGCGGCGGGGGCACCGCACGACACAATGGCGGGGTAGCCGGCCTACGCGGCATGGCTGTCTGGGATTAGGAGGGGCGTAATGTCTGATCTTCCCCGGAAGGCGGTCACCCGTACCGCGAAGTTGGCCGCGCTGCCGCTGGGCTTCGCCGGACGGGCCACCTGGGGCCTGGGCAAGCGGATCGGCGGGAGGTCCGCGGAGATCGTCTCCCGGGAACTGCAACAGCGCACGGCCGACCAGCTCTTCAAGGTGCTCGGGGAGCTCAAGGGCGGCGCGATGAAGTTCGGGCAGGCGCTGTCCGTCTTCGAGTCCGCGCTGCCCGAGGAGATCGCCGGGCCCTACCGGGCGGCGCTCACCAAGCTCCAGGAGGCGGCCCCGCCCATGCCGACCCGCACGGTGCACGCGGTGCTGACCGAGCGGTTGGGCGAGGACTGGCGTGAGCTGTTCGTCGAGTTCGAGGACAAGCCCGCGGCCGCCGCGTCGATCGGCCAGGTGCACCGGGCGATCTGGCACGACGGGCGCGAGGTCGCGGTCAAGGTGCAGTATCCGGGCGCCGGGGAGGCGCTGCTGTCGGATTTGTCACAGCTGAGCCGGTTCGCCAGGCTGTTGGGGCCCCTGGTGCCGGGGATGGACATCAAGCCGCTGATCACCGAGCTTCGCGACCGCGTCTCCGAGGAGCTGGACTACGCCCTGGAGGCCCAGGCCCAGCGGGAACACGCGGCGGAGTTCGCGGACGACCCGGATGTGGTGGTGCCGGATGTGGTGCACCAGAGCGACCAGGTGCTGGTGACGGAGTGGATCGACGGCATACCGCTGGCGGAAGTGATCAACAACGGCACACCCGAGCAGCGCGACCGGGCGGGGCAGCTGCTGGCACGGTTCCTCTTCTCGGGCCCCGCGCGTACGGGACTGCTGCACGCGGATCCGCATCCGGGCAACTTCCGGCTGCTGCCGCCCGTGGAGACCGATGAGGACGACGACGGGGCGGAGGGCGAATTCCGGCTCGGGGTGCTGGACTTCGGCACGGTGGACCGGCTGCCGGGAGGGCTGCCCGGCACCATCGGCGAGGCGCTGCGGATGACGCTGGAGAGCGACGCCGAGTCGGTGTACGACCTGCTGCGCGAGGAGGGATTCGTCAAGGAGTCCATAGATCTCGACCCGGACGCGGTGCTGGACTATCTGAAGCCGATCATCGAGCCGGCGGCAGCGGAGGAGTTCACCTTCACCCGGAGCTGGATGCGCAATCAGGCGGCGCGGGTCGCCGATCCGCGCTCCCCCGCCAACCAGTTGGGCAAGCAGCTGAATCTGCCGCCGTCGTATCTGCTGATACACCGCGTCACGCTGAGCACCATCGGCGTGCTCTGCCAGCTGAACGCGACGGTACGGCTCCGGGACGAGCTGGAGGACTGGCTGCCCGGGTTCCTGCCGGAGCAGTACGACGAGGAAGAAGCGGTCGAGGCCGGAGCCTGACCGAGCAGTCCGACGACGGGGGGCGGGGCAGGGGGCGGGGGCGGGGGCGGGGACAACGCAACGCGGGGGCCGGTCCCTCGGGACCGGCCCCCGCTCAGTGATACCGAACTGGCTGGTTCGCCTACTGCATGACGGCCACGGCCAGCGCGCGGCGGGCGCGCATCGACACGCGCTCGGCGCGGCGCTGCATCCGCCGAGCGGCGACCAGGCGCACGGCCCGGCGTTCCGCGTCGACTTCACGCATTCGTTCGTCCATATGCGCGCGAGCCAGGGCTTCTGGGATGAGTTGCATCTCGCGGGTCCTGTTCTGACGCGAGTCGTTCGCGCCGGTGGTGCTGACAACTGGGGTGGCGGAGCCCGAGGGCTCGCTCGTGGAAGAGGTCATCGGAGCCTGCTTCTGGGGATCGTGCGTAAAGGGACGGTCGATGGTTCCGGACGCGTTCATGCCGCGACCGGGTTCTTGCGCGGACGGCCACGCGGCCGCTTGCGGGCAACGACCACGCCCTGGACGAAGAGCTCGCCGCCCCAGACACCCCACGGCTCGCGCCGCTCCTTGGCGCCGGCGAGGCAGGCCTCGACCAGCGGGCAGGTGCGGCAGAGCGACTTGGCGTGCTCGACATCGGCCGGGGACTCGGCGAAGAAGACCTCCGGGTCGTAGGCACGGCAGGGAACGGGTACGCCGAGGTTCTCGATGGCGTCATCGAGCGCGGTGAGCGCGGTGAGCGGGGTCAAGGTGGAGTCCTCCGTGAGACCGGGCGGGGGGATCGTTTCGGAAGTCGGTACGGACGGGGCGTGCGCTTCGAGTTGCACGGGGTGTCGTTCCTCGTCTGGTCGGTCCGGCCTGTTGGCCGGTTGTCGGCTGGTACCGGGTGTTACCTGTCCCGAGGCCCCTTCGCTCCGTCTCTCCCGTTCGGGAAAAACAGAAGGGCCGCGGATCCCGGGTGGGGTTCCGCGGCCCTGAAGGCGCCGGCCTGATCTTCGATCAGGCTGGATCACTCCAGGGTTCGAGCCCACGGAAGGCCCACATCTTGTGATGCTGCGTCGTCTGCTTCTTGGTTTCGGCACTGGCCGCCGCGAAGGCATAGGCCTTCGCCTCTGCGCCTGCTACTGCCGCTCCCAGCGCCTTGGTCGGTCGCTCATTGCGCGGCCGGACGGGCAGACCCGACAGACCGGTGGGACGCGCGGCGCAGGCGCCGGACATACCGATGGCAATGAGTTCGGAACCGGAGAAGCCGAGCGAGCAGGCGGAGACGACCGAGGGATCGGTCATTTTGGCCGGGCTGATGAAGCTGGTGTTGATGCTGATCACTGGAATCGCCTCCTCTCGGCGTCTCAAGGACCGGCCCGGGGGCCGGTCGCACGTTCACTGGACAGATACAGCTTTGGACAAGTAGAGCACGGGGACAGGGCTTCGGAGAAGCCGCCGTTCCCGTGGTTAAGAACCTATGGGGATTGCCGGGGCGCGCGCAAACTATTTTCTCGACGAGTTTGTATCAGCTGTCCCCATCGTCCCCGGCAAGCTCCTCACCTGCGCAGATGGCCAGCACATCGGCTCCGAAGCGGCCCAGCTTGCGGCTGCCGACCCCCGCGATCCCGGCCAACTCCCCCTCGCTGCCCGGCACCGCCTCGGCGATGGCCATCAGCGTCTTGTCGGTGAACACGCAATAGGCGGGCTGACTGAGCTGCTGCGCCTGGTCCGCGCGCCAGTCGCGCAGCCGCTCGTAGAGCGCCTCGTCCATGTCGGAGGGACAGTCCTCGCAGCGCATGAGCTTCATCTCGCCGGCCTCGGTGAGGGTCTTGCCGCACACCCGGCAGAGCACGGGGCCGCGCCGCTTGCGCTTGACGGCCGCGCCGCCGCGCTCGGCGGTCCCGCCCGCGGCCGCCGCCACGCTGCGGGCTCCGGGGGCCGTGGAGCCCGGACGCAGCCCGTTCAGAAAGCGGGTGGGACGCCGGGAGGCCCGGCCGCCGGGCGAGCGGGAGAGCGCCCAGGAGAGGGAGAGATGGAGCCGCGCCCGGGTGACCCCGACATAGAGGAGCCGGCGCTCCTCCTCGATCTGCTCGTCGGTCTTGGCGTAGGTGATCGGCATCATGCCCTCGGTGAGCCCGACGAGGAACACCGCGTCCCACTCCAGGCCCTTCGCCGCGTGCAGCGAGGCGAGCGTGACGCCCTGCACGGTGGGCGCGTGCTGCGCGGCCGCCCGCTCGTCCAGCTCGGCCACCAGATCGGCGAGCGTGGCCGTCGGCTTGGCGCGCACGAAGTCCTCGGCGAGACGGACCAGGGCGGCCAGCGACTCCCAGCGGTCGCGGACCGCGCCGGAGCCCGAGGGAGGTTCGGTGGTCCACCCCTTGGTGGAGAGAACCGCCCGCACCTGTGAGGGCAGCTCCACGACATCGTCGAGCAGGGAGTCGTTGCCCCCGAAGCGCGCGGCGCCGCGCAGCGCGGCGCCCGCTTCCCGTACCTCCTGGCGCTCGAAGAACCGCTCGGCGCCGCGCAGCTGGTACGGCACGCCCGCGTCGGCGAGGGCCTGTTCGTAGACCTCCGACTGGGCGTTGATCCGGTACAGCACGGCGATCTCGCCGGCCGGGACGCCGGCGGCGATCAGATCGCGGATCCGGCGGGCGGTGCCCTCGGCCTCGGCCGGCTCGTCCACGTACTCCGTGTGGACCGGCTCGGGGCCCGGCTCGCGCTGCGAGATCAGCTCGAGGCGGTGCTCGGCGGCCCGGCCGCGCGCCTGGTTCAGCAGGCCGTTGGCCAGATGGACGACCTGCGGGGTGGAGCGGTAGTCGCGGATCAGCTTCACCACGGTGGCGCTCGGATGCCGGGTGCGGAAGTTCAGCAGGTGGTCGGGGGTGGCGCCGGTGAAGGAGTAGATCGTCTGGCTGGCGTCCCCGACGACACAGAGGCTCTCCCGGTCCCCCAGCCAGAGGTCGAGCAGCCGCTGCTGGAGGGGGCTGACGTCCTGGTACTCGTCCACCACGAAGTGCTGGTACTGACGGCGGATCTGGTCGGCGATGTCATGCCGGTCCTGGAGGATGCCGACCGCGAGCAGCAGCACATCCTCGAAGTCGATCACCGAGCGCTCGCGCTTCAGCTGCTCGTACATCGCGTAGATCTGGCCGATTTCGGCCGGGTCGCGCGGGGCGTCGCGGTGCGACTTGGCGACGGCGGCCGGATAGTCGGCCGGCACGGTCTGGGTGACCTTCGCCCACTCGATCTCGCTGGTGACGTCGCGCAGTTCATTGCGGTCGAGCTTGATCCGGCAGCGGGCCGCCGACTCGGCGACCAGCTGGACCTTGCGCTCCAGCAGCCGCGGCAGCTCACCGCCGACCGCCTTGGGCCAGAAGAACTGGAGCTGGCGCAGCGCCGCCGAGTGGAACGTGCGTGCCTGGACGCCGCCCGCGCCGAGCTGGCGCAGCCGCCCGCGCATCTCACCCGCGGCGCGGTTGGTGAAGGTGACGGCCAGCACGCTGGCGGGCTGGAGTATCCCGGCGCGCACGCCGTACGCGATCCGGTGCGTGATGGCGCGTGTCTTGCCCGTGCCGGCCCCCGCCAGCACGCACACCGGACCGTGCAGGGCGGTCGCCACCTCGCGCTGCTCGGGGTCGAGCCCGTCGAGCACCGCGTCGGCGTCGCGCGGCGGAGCCACGATCTGGCTGCCGGATTCCTGCGGGAACAGTGGGGAGTGCGTTGCTGCTGTCACGCCGCCATGCTGCCAGGTCCCAGGAGACGGCTGCGGCGGTTGTCCACAGGGGAGCCGCGCCGGTCGTATCAACGCGGGTCGTGCGGTGGGTCGCAGCCGTCCGGGAATGGTGGCCGGGTCACGTGCGTTCGACAGGATGCGAGCGGCGTACGAGGACGACGGACGGCGCATTGGGCGAGACAAAGGAGCGCGAGAGCATGCCGGGCACTGTGACGATGTACAGCACCACGTGGTGCGGATACTGCCGTCGGCTGAAGGGCCAGATGGACCGCGAAGGCATCGCGTACAACGAGATCAACATCGAGCAGGACCCGGAGTCGGCGGCCTTCGTCGAGAAGGCGAACGGTGGCAACCAGACCGTGCCGACGGTTCTGGTCATCGCGCCCACGGGCACCGAGTCGGTCATGACGAACCCGTCGCTGGCCCAGGTGAAGCAGGCCCTCGGCGCCTGACGCACCGGCGCTCTCCAGGCGCCCTCCGGGGGTCCTCCAGGTGTCCTCCGGGGGTGGAGGGCACGCGCGGCCGCAGCGGAGTACTTCGGGCCGGGGCCTCCTGCACACGTCGTGCGGGAGGCCTCGGACTACGCCGTCGGCGCCTGCGAGATCCGCACCATGTTGCCCGAGGGATCGCGGAACGCGCAGTCACGCGGGCCCCAGGGCTGGCTCATGGGTTCCTGCAGCACCTCCGCGCCCGACGCCCGCAGCTTCTCGAAGGCCGCGTCGAGATCGTCGGTGCGGAAGACGATCTGCTGCAGGACGCCCTTGGTGAGCAGCTCCTGAATGGCGTCGCCGTCGGCCTGGGACCGGCCGGCGTGAGGTTCCGAGAGCACGATCTCGATGTCCGGCTGGGTCGGGCTGCCGAGGGTGACCCAGCGGAATCCGCCGGCAGCGACGTCGTTGCGCACTTCGAGGCCGAGCGCGTCGCGGTAGAAGGCGAGGGACTCGTCCGGGTCGTTGACGGTGATGTGGGAGTAATGGAGTGAGATGTTCATGCGGACCACGCTAGGCGGCGGTCGCGCGGACCGCTTCTCCGATCCTGCTCGGCGCGTTTCTGGTCGGCGCGTTTCTGGTCGGCCGGGTGCGCACCTTCGCCACGCACGCGGGCATCGCCGTCTCCGCGGGGTGCTCCCGCAGCCGGTATGCGCTCGGCGTCTCCCCCAGGAGCTCGGTGAATCGTGAGCTGAACGAGCCGAGCGAGGTACAGCCGACCGCCATGCACGCCTCGGTCACGCTCACCCCCGCGCGCAGCAGGGCCATCGCCCGCTCGATCCGGCGCGTCATGAGGTAGTTGTACGGCGTCTCGCCATAGGCCGCCCGGAACTGCCGCGAGAAGTGCGCCGGCGACATGAGCGCGTGGCGGGCGATCGTCGGCACGTCGAGCGGACGTGCGTACTCCCGGTCGATCAGATCCCGCGCCCGGCGCAGGTGCCCGAGGTTGGCGAGGTCTTGCGGAGTCATGGGACGAGGGTAGCAGCCGTTCCCCGAAAAAAGCTGCTGACCTGCGAGGATGTGACTCAAACGGCCGCCCACGCACCACGCTCGGCCGGGAAAACCCGGCCGAGCGTCCGCATGAACTGCCCGACGCCAAACGCCTGCCGGGTACGTCAGTTGGCGGGCTTCGGCAGGGGCTTGCCGTACCAGAGTTCCACCAGGCGCGCGGCGATCGAGATGCCGGCCGGCGGGAGGATCTCGCCCGACTCGATCGCGGCCCGCAGGTCCTCCCGGGAGAACCAGCGCGCCTCCTCGATCTCCTCACCGTCCACCGTGATCTGCGAGGACGTGGCGCGGGCCATGAAGCCCAGCATCAGGCTCGACGGGAACGGCCACGGCTGGCTGGCGACGTACTCGACGTCGCCCACCGTGACGCCCGCCTCCTCGAAGACCTCGCGAGCCACCGACTGTTCGATCGACTCGCCGGGCTCGACGAAGCCCGCGAGGGTGGAGAAGCGGCCCTCGGGCCAGTGCACCTGGCGGCCGAGGAGCGCGCGGTCCTCCTCGTCCGTGACGAGCATGATCACCGCGGGGTCGGTCCGGGGGTAGTGCTCGGCGCCGCAGGCCTGGCAGCGGCGGATATGGCCGGCCGCCGCGATCACGGTGCGCTCGCCGCAGCGGGAGCAGAAGCGGTGCAGCCGCTGCCAGTTCTCCAGCGCGACGGCGTGCACCATCAGGCCCGCGTCGCGCGGGGAGAGCAGCAGCCCCGCCTCGCGCAGCCCCGCGGCCCGCGCCGACTGGTCCATGCGCCCGGGGAGCGCGTCCTTCTGAAGGGCGAAGTAGCGGACGCCGCCCTCGTCCGTACCGAGGTAGTAGCGGTGGGTCTCGGTGACGGGCGCCTCGAAGGACGGGGTCATGACCAGTTCGGTGCGGCCGTCCGGTGTGTCGTCGATCAGCACCTGGCCGCCCGACACCACGAAGACCCGCGTGGTCGGGTGACTCCAGGCCGCCGCCAGCCAGGCCTCGTCGAGACGGTGGTGCGCCGCGCGGTCGATACCGCTGTGGGCGGTGAGGCCGATCGGTCGGTGTGCGGTGGCGTCACTGCTGATGGTGCTCACAGGTACTTCCAACTCCCCCGGGTGGATTGGGTTTCTGTTCAGCGGAGTGCGGCGGCAAGGTCGCCCCAGAGGTAGGCGGTGGTCTCCACGCCCTTGAGGAGCAGGTCCAGTTCGACCTTCTCGTTCGGCGCGTGCCAGCCGTCGGACGGTACGGAGATGCCGAGGAAGAGCACCGGCGCACCGAGCACGTCCTGGAGGTCGGCGGCCGGTCCCGAACCGCCCTCGCGGGTGAAGCGGATCTTCTGGCCGAAGGCGCGGCCCATGGCCCGTACGACCGACTGGAGCGCGGGGTGGTCCAGGGGGGTCAGACAGGGGCGGGTGGCCGCACCGAAGCTGATCTTGTGGCGGATTCCGGCCGGGATCCCGGCCTCGACCCAGTCGCGTACGGACCGCTCGACATGGTCCGGGTCCTGGCCCGCGACCAGCCGGAAGGAGAGCTTCAGCTGGGCGGAGGACGGAATGATCGTCTTGCCGCCGGGGCCCTGGTAGCCGCCTCCGATGCCGTTCACCTCGGCGGTCGGGCGGGCCCAGACGCGCTCCAGGGTGGAGTAGCCGGACTCGCCGAGAGTGCCGTGGGACCTGGCCGTACGCAGCCACTCCGCCTCGTCGAAGGGCAGCTCGGCGATGAGAGCGCGCTCGGCGTCGGTGAGTTCGGCGACACCGTCGTAGAAGCCGGGGACCGTGACCCGTTCCTGCTCGTCGTGCAGGGCCGCGACGAGGCGGGCGGCGACGGTGGCCGGGTTCGGGACGGCTCCGCCGAAGGAGCCAGAGTGGATGTCCTGGTCGGGGCCGTACAGCTCGATCTCGCAGTCGGCCAGGCCGCGCATGCCGGTGCAGACGGTCGGGGTGTTCTCGGACCACATACCGGTGTCGGAGACGATCACGACGTCCGCGGCGAGGCGGTCGGCGTGCTGCTCGGCCAGGGCGCGGAAGTGCGGGGAGCCCGACTCCTCCTCGCCCTCGACGAGGAGCTTCAGGTGCACGGCGGGGGTGGCGCGGCCGGTGGCGGCGAGATGGGCCCGTACCCCGAGGGTGTGGAAGAACACCTGGCCCTTGTCGTCGGCGGCGCCGCGCGCGAACATCCGGCCGTCCCGGACGACCGGTTCGAAGGGGGCGGTGTGCCAACCGTCCTCGGGGGCGGCAGGCTGGACGTCGTGGTGGCCGTAGACCAGGACGGTCGGGGCGTCGGGGTCCTCGGAGGGCCACTCGGCGTAGACGGCCGGGGCGCCCGGTGTGTTCCAGATCTCAGTGACCGGGAAGCCGGTCTCCTTGAGCTTCGCGGCGAGCCAGTCGGCACTGCGCCGCACGTCAGCGTCGTGGTCGGGCTGGGCGGATACGGACGGGATGCGCAGCCAGTCGGCGAGGTCGTCGAGGAAGGCGGCGCGGTGGGTCTGGATGTACGTACGGACGACGCTGTCCGGGTTGTCGCTCATGACGTCGAGCCTAACGGGCTCCGGGAGCGGTCTCGTCTGCCGGTTCCACGGATCGCCCGTCCGTGGCCGCGTCCCCGGTCTCCTCGCCGGTGAGGATGCGTTCCAGCTCCGGGCGGCCGGGGAGGCGGTCGGGGCGGACGACCTCTCCGCTGCGTACGTAGAGGAACGCGGCCGTGACCGCGGTCAGCGGGAGACCGTGCTGCTCGGCCCAGGCGAGGCGGTAGACGGCGAGCTGGAGAGGGTCGCCGGTGCGGGCTCGGCTGGTCTTCCAGTCGACGATCTCGTACGTATACGTGTCCTGACCGGTCACCGGGTCGACGTGGGCGCGGCGATAGACGGCATCGATACGGCCCCGGATCACCCGGCCGGCGAGGGTGAGATGGAACGGCGTCTCCACGCGGTGCGGCGTGCGCCGGGCGTACGGGGTGCGCTCGAAGGCGGCCTTGAGCGCGGCCAGCTCCCGTTCGTCCGCGATCTCCGGCTCGTCCTCGTCGCCCCCGGGCAGCTCGTCCGGGCCGAGCATCGGCAGCGGCAGCTCCTCGAACCTCGACTCCACCCAGGCGTGGAACCGGGTGCCTCTGCGGGCGGCGGGCTGCGGCCGGCGGGGCATGGGGCGGGCCAGGTCCTGGGCGTAGCCGTCCGGGTCCGCGGCGAGGCGCAGCAGCTGGGAGGCGGAGAGGGAGGGCGGTACGGGCACGTCGCGGACGGTCGCGCGGGCACGCCGCAGCTCCCCGGCGAGGGCGTCGAGATCGCGGTCCCAGGAGGCGAGGGCGCGGACCTCTTCGGGGGTGAGGCCCGCTTCGCGGCGGGCGGCGGTCGCGCCGGACTGCGACCGGGGGCCGGGAACGGGGATGGGCGCGGGGTGCGCACGACTCGGGCCGGTGTCGGCGCCGTCTGTGCCGGCTCTGTCTGGGTCGGCGGCGTCTGGGTCGGCGGCCTCCCCGGGAGACGGCGCCGGGATCGTCGCGTCGCGCGTGGTGTCCCAGGCGTCCCAGTCGGACAGATCGGCCTGATCGGGGTCGTCCTGATCGGGGTCGTGCGGCTCGAACGGCTCGGGCTCGTCGTCCCAGATGTCCATCACCGGCTCCGGCTCCGGCTCCGGCAGCTCGTCCTCGCCGTCGTCCTCGCCGCCCGACCTCAGCGCGTCCAGGTGGGCCAGGACCGTGTCCGCCGCGGCTCTGCGGCGGGCCAGGGACAGCGCGTCCAGCGGGAGGGGCCAGGCATGGGGAGTGCTTTCGGCTCGCAGTGCCGGGTTGTCCTCCGCCTCCTCCGGTTCGTCCGCCCACACCTCGATCTCGCCATGACCGGCCGCGCAGTGGTCGTACAGGGCGTGCAAGAAGTCCGACGGGCCGCGGGGGCGTTTCTGGGTGGGCCCCCACCAGTGGCCCGAGCCGAGCAACAGGGAGCGCGGGCGGGTGAAGGTGACATAGCCGAGGCGCAGTTCTTCCGTGTGCTGGTGCGCCTTCATGGCCTCCTTGAAGGACTTCAGGCCCTTCGCGTCCCAGGACGCGATGTCCGGAAGCGTCGGTGCGTCGCCGCGCAGCGCGTGCGGGAGGACCTTCGGCTGGGACGTCCAGGCCTCGCGGGCCTTGCCGCTGGGGAACTGTCCGGTAACCAGGCCGGGGACGGCGACGACATCCCACTCCAGCCCCTTCGACTTGTGGGCCGTGAGCACCTTCACGGTGTTCTCGCCGCCCGGCAGCGCGTTGTCGAGGCCCTTCTCGTACTGCGCGGCCGTGCGCAGGAACGCCAGGAAGGCCAGCAGACCGGCCTGCCCGTCGAGCGCGGCGAAGGAGGCCGCTATGTCGAGGAAGTTGCTCAGCGTCTCCCGCCGACGGGCGGCCAGGGCGTGCGGGGACGCGGAGAGTTCGACCTCGAGGCCGGTGGTGGACAGGACGCGGTGCAGGACGTCCATCAAGGGGTCGGCCAGCGACCGGCGCAGTTCACGCAGTTCGGTGGCGAGACGGGCGAAGCGGACCCGGGCGGCGGCGGAGAAGGGCAGTGCGTCGTCCGGGGCGCCGGCCGACTCCAGGAACGTGTCGAGGGCGTCGGCCAGCGAGATCACCTCCGCCGGGTCGGTGCCCTCGACGGCCGCGGCCAGCCGTGCGCCGAGGTCCTCGTCCGCGTCGGGGCCGGTGCCGCGGTGGACCAGCAGTCTGGCCCGGCGGCCCAGCAGTGCCAGGTCGCGCGGGCCGATGCGCCAGCGCGGCCCGGTCAGGAGCCGTACGAGAGAGGCGTTGGCGCCGGGGTCCTGGAGGACCTCGCACATCGCGACGAGGTCGGCGACCTCGGGGAGATGGAGCAGCCCTGACAGGCCCACGACCTCGACCGGCACCTCGCGGGCCACCAGCGCGCCCTGGATCTCCGGGAAGTCGCCGGCCGTGCGGCACAGCACGGCGATCTCGCCCGGCTCCTTGCCCGTGCGCACGAGGTGGGCGATCGAGTCGGCGAGCCACTCGATCTCCTGCGCGTGCGTGGCGAGCAGCGCGCAGCGCACGCCTCCGTCGCGCTCGGCGCCCGGCGCGGGGCGCAGCGCCTCGACGCCTTCGTGCATCGCGCGCAGCGGCTCGGCGAGGCCGTTGGCGAGGTCGAGGAGCCGGCCGCCGCTGCGGCGGTTCTCGCTGAGGGAGTAGCGGGTGGCGGGGCGCCCGTCGGCGTACGGGAAGTGGGCGGGGAAGTCGTCGAGGTTGGCGACGGAGGCGCCGCGCCAGCCGTAGATCGCCTGGCAGGGGTCACCGACCGCGGTCACCGCGTGTCCTGAGCCGCCGCCGAAGAGCCCGGAGAGCAGGAGCCGCTGGGCGACCGAGGTGTCCTGGTACTCGTCGAGCAGGACGACCCGGAATTCGTCCCTGAGGAGGTCGCCGACCTCGGGCCGCGTCCCGGCGAGCTGGGCGGAGAGGGCGATCTGGTCGCCGAAGTCGACGAGGTCGCGGGCGCTCTTGGCCTCGCGGTAGCGCCGCACCAGGTCGAGCAGTTCGCGGCGGGCGGCGGCGGTCTCGGGCACCTTGCGCAGCTCGGCGTTGCTGAGCACGGCGCTGTCCAGGGTGGCCAGCAGGTCGGTGTCGTACGCGCCGAGCCGGCCCGGTTGCACGAGATGCTCTGCCAGCTCGGCGTCGAGCGCGAGCAGATCGCTGACCAGGGCGGGAAGCGTTTTGGTCAGTGCGGGATACGGTCCCGGCGCGTCCCGCAGCACCCGCGCGGCGAGCTGGAAGCGGGTGGCGTCGGCGAGCAGCCGGGTGGTGGGTTCGAGGCCGATCCGCAGGCCGTGGTCGGTGAGCAGCCGGCCGGCGAAGGCGTGGTACGTCGAGATGCGGGGCTCGCCCGGCGGATGGTCGGGGTCGATGGCGTCGGGGTCGGTGACACCGGCCCGTACGAGCGCCGTGCGGACCCGCTCGGCCAGCTCGCCCGCCGCCTTGTTGGTGAACGTGAGGCCGAGGACCTGCTCGGGGGCGACCTGTCCGGTACCCACCAGCCACACCACCCGGGCGGCCATGACCGTCGTCTTCCCCGAGCCGGCTCCGGCCACGATCACCTGCGGGGCGGGCGGCGCCGTGATGCAGCCGGTCTGCTCCGGGGTGAAGGGGATCCCGAGGAGCTCCTTGAGCTGCTCGGGATCGGTGAGGTGCGCGGACACCTCAGGAGGCTATCGGCCACCACTGACACTGACCGGAGGCGGTAGCGAATGAAGGCCGCGGAGGGTGCCGGCCGGCTGTCGCTTCCCCCGGCTTCTGATCCGTACGCTCACTCCACGACCTGGCGGCCCTCCGGCTGCGCGCTGCAGGACGCGCGGAACGTGCAGTTCGCGCAGTGCTGGCCCGTGGTGGGGGTGAAGCGTTCGTCCAGGACGCGGCCGGCCGCGGTGGCGAGCAGGTCGCCGACCCACTCCCCGGCGAGCGGCTCCTGGGCCTGGATCTTGGGGAGTTGGTCGCCGCCCTCCTTCTTCGGCGCGGGCTGGCGCAGCTGTACGAGTTCGGCGCCGCCGGGCTCCGGGCGACGGCCGTCGAAGACCTCGTCCAGCGCGCCCTCGCGGACCGCGAGCTGGTAGACGGCGAGCTGGGGGTGGTGGGCGACCTCGTCCTTGGTGGGGGCCTGCTTCCCGGTCTTGAAGTCGACGACGTAGGCGCGGCCTTCCGCGTCCTGCTCGACGCGGTCCATGGAGCCCCGGATCCGTACCTCGTACGCGCCCGCTTCGAGGGTGACGTCGAATCCGTGCTCGGTGGCGGCGGGGGTGCGGCCGCCGCGGTCCATGACATGCCAGCGCAGGAAGCGTTCGAGCGCCACGCGCGCGTGCTCCTTCTCCTGCTGCGACTTCCAGGGGGCGTCGAAGGCGAGCGCGTCCCATACGGAGTCCAGTCGCTCCATGAGGACGGCGAGGTCGGCGGGGGTACGGCCGGAGGCCACCTCGTCGGCCAGGACGTGCACGACGTTGCCGAACCCCTGGGCGGCGGTGGCGGGCGCGTCGGCCTTCACCTCGCGTCCCAGGAACCACTGGAGCGCGCAGGTGCGGGCGAGTTGTTCGAGCGCGCTGCCGGAGAGGGCGACGGGGCGGTCCCGGTCGCGCAGCGGCACCGGACTCTCGGTCGGCTCGTACAGGCCCCACCAGCGGTGCGGATGCGCGGACGGGACGAGCGGCTGGCCGTCCTCGTCGCCGAGCGCCGCGAGCCGGGCGAGGCGGCGGGCGGCGGCGTCCCGGAGGGCCGGGCTCGCCTCCGGGTCGACGGTGGTGGCGCGCAGTTCGGCGACGAGCGCGGCAACGGCGAGCGGGCGCCGGGGGCGGCCGGTGACATCCCTGGGCTCGACGCCGAGTTCGGCGAGGAAACGGGAGGGCTGGTCGCCGTCGTCGGCGGGGGCCTTGACGGCGGTGACGACGAGGCGGTCGCGGGCGCGGGTCGCGGCGACGTAGAACAGCCGGCGCTCCTCCGTAAGGAGGGCGCCGGGAGTGAGGGGCTCGGCAAGGCCGTCGCGGCCGATCCTGTCCGCCTCCAGGAGGGAGCCGCGGCGCCTGAGGTCGGGCCACAGGCCCTCCTGGACGCCGGCCACGACGACGAGTCCCCACTCAAGACCCTTGGAGCGGTGAGCGGTCATCAGGCGTACGGCGTCGGGGCGTACGGCCCGGTGGCTGAGGGTGTCGGCGGCGATGTCCTGGGCGTCCAGTTCCTCCAGGAAGTTCAGCGCGCCCCGACCCCCGGTGCGTTCCTCGGCACGGGCGGCCGCGTCGAAGAGGGCGCACACGGCGTCGAGATCACGGTCGGCGTTGCGTCCCGCGGCGCCGCCGCGCAGAGCGGACCGTTCGAGCCGTCCCGGCCAGGATGTGCCGTCCCACAGCTCCCAGAGGGCCTCCTGCGCCGTACCGCCGCCTTCGAGCAGCTCACGCGCCGTGCGCAGCAGCGCGCCGAGCCGCTGCGCGCCCCGGGCGTACGCGGGATCGTGCGCGACGAGCCGCTCGGGCTCGGCGAGCGCCCGCGCGAGCAACGCGTCGGACGCCGCGGGCACGCGGTTCCCCCCGGCCCGCTCCTCGTCCCGCAGCGCCCGGCCGAGCCGCCGCAGATCGGCGGCGTCCATGCCGCCGAGGGGCGAGGTGAGGAGGGTGAGCGCGGTCTCGACGTCGAGCCAGGCGGCCGGCGTGGGGCTGGGCACGGGGCCGGGAGCCGGGCCGGGCGTGGCGGTGGACGTGGCGGCGGACTGGGTGGTGACGGTGGCGGCCGTGTCCGGTTCTGCCGCTGTGCCGCCCGGGGCGGGCGGGTGGATCGCCGCCGTGGCAACGGCCCTGAGCGCCGTCAGCAGCGGCGACACCGCCGGTTCGTGGCGGAGGGGGACATCGTCACCGTCCACCTCCAGAGGGACGCCCGCCGACGTCAGGGCGCGGCGGATCGAGGGGATGGTGCGGCCTCCCGCGCGGACCAGGACGGCCATGTCGCTCCAGGGGACGCCGTCTTCGAGATGCGCGCGGCGCAGGATGTCCGCGATGTTGTCGAGCTCGGTCGACGGGGTCGGGAACGTGTACGTCTCGACCCGGCCGCCTTCCCGGACCGCCGCCAGCTCGCGGTGCGCCCGTACCTTCTCCGAGGGGAGCCGGGTCAGCGGCATACGGCGGGTCAGCAGCCGGGTCGCCGCCAGCAGCCGGTCGCCGGAGCGGCGGGACGTGGTGAGGACCTCCACCGGCGCGGGACGGCCGTCCGCCCGGGGGAAGGTGTACGGAAAGTCGAGGATGCCGTTCACATCGGCGCCGCGGAAGGCGTAGATCGACTGATCGGGGTCGCCGAAGGCGACCAGCGTGCGGCCGTGGCCGGCCAGCGCGCCCAGCAGCCGGACCTGTGCGGGGTCGGTGTCCTGGTACTCGTCGACGAACACCGCGTCGTACCGCTCCATGAGGCGCTGCGCGACCTCGGGGCGCCCGGCGAGCAGCACCGCCCGGTGGACCAGCTCCGCGTAGTCGAGCACCCCTTGCAGGTCGAGGACGTCGAGATACTCGGCGAGGAAGGACGCGGCGGCCGACCAGTCGGGACGGCCGGTACGGGCCGCGAACGCCGCCAGCGAGTCGGGGCCGAGTCCCAGTTCGCGGCTGCGGGCCAGCACGGCCCGTACCTCGTCGGCGAAGCCGCGGGTGGTGAGACACGCCCGCAGCTCGTCGGGCCACCGGACGCGCGCCCGCCCGCCACGCTCCAGATCGAGCTGGCCGGCGAGCAGGTCGCGTACGGCGACATCCTGCTCGGGCCCGGAGAGCAGCCGCAGCGGTTCGGCGAAGAGATCGGCGTCCTGGTGCGCGCGGATC
Organism: Streptomyces sp. NPDC058198; assembly: GCF_042882605.1. Lineage (NCBI taxonomy): Bacteria > Bacillati > Actinomycetota > Actinomycetes > Kitasatosporales > Streptomycetaceae > Streptomyces > Streptomyces sp. NPDC058198. Next base: position 283,942 of record NZ_JBHVVP010000003.1, on the reverse strand, counting down.
AGCGCGTAGCAGAAGGAGTGGAAGGTGGTCGCCTGCGGCCCGCGCGTGCCGCCCAGCCGGACCGCCATCCGGTCGCGCAGCTCCACGGCCGCCTTGCGGCTGAAGGTGAGGACCAGGATCCGTTCCGGATCCGTACCCCGGGCGACCCGCTCGGCGACCGACTCCACGAGTGTCGTGGTCTTGCCCGTACCGGGGCCCGCCAGCACGAGCAACGGTCCTGCCCCATGGTCAACCACCGTGCGCTGCGCTGCGTCCAGCAAGGGGGGATCCACCGGGACCGGCGAGGTACGCACCAGTCGGTACGCGCCCGGGATCCGCTGCCGTACCCGACGGTGCGGGGTACGCCCGGTGGAAGTGGAGGAGCTCACGTGGATCGCCGGTCCTGGAGAAGGTGCGGGTGCTGGTGGTGACGGGGCTGGCTGGGGTGCGCGTGACGCGTGCCGACGACGCTACGCCGCGCGGTGGCCGGGACATGCGCCGGGCGAGCACCCGTTACCCGGCCGCATGGCGGAAGCTGTCATATGTGAGACACATCGCCCGCGTCCGCGCCGTCCCACCGCGCCCGCTTCATGTCGAGGCGCGGCAGATGGCCTTCGGCGCCGCGCGGGGCCTCGCGCAGCGGGGTGCCCTCCTCGCGGTAGTGGTCCAGAGCCCGCAGCTCGTGCCCCGGCAGCAGCACACCGTCGGAGCGGACCACGCGCCACCACGGCACGGCGCCGCCGTAGAGCGCCATGGCCCGGCCCACCTGCCGTGGTCCGCCCACGCCGAGCCACTCCGCGACATCGCCGTACGTCATCAGCCGGCCCGGCGGGATCAGTTCGGCGACATCCAGCACCCGCTCCGCGTACTCGGGCAGCTCCGACGGCTCCCCGGTCTGCTCTGTGGTCGGCTCGTCCTCGCTCATCCTGTCCATCCTGCCGCACCCCACCGACAGCCGCGCCGACCCGGGACATCGGGGCGCATATGTTCGATAATCCTGTGTACGTACCCACGCAAAGGGACGTATCTCTCACGCCCCACGCCCCCGCAATGCACCCTGATGCCCCCCTCTGTCGTTCGCTCGTGCCACCATCATCCGGGCGGTGACTGGTGATACGAGATCAAGAAGAAGCGGATTCGGCAGAGGAGCGGGCCGTGCAGCCTCCCACGGCGGCGAGTACCTCTGGCGCTGAGTCGCGCCCGGACAGCGAGCCCCGCGCGGACGAGGAGACGTCCCGCGCGGCCACCGGTCCTCCCGCGAACGGCGCTGACGGCGCCGACGGCGCGAACGGCACGGACGGTGCGAACGGCGCAGACGGCGCGGACGGCGACCCCCCGCAGGGAGAGCCGCCCGCCGACGACGAGCCCTGCGGCCACGGCGCGACCCGGGCCGACCGGGTCTCCGGCGACGAGCCGCTGCTCCCCGCCCGCGTCCACCGCCCCTCCGACCTGCTGCGCCTGCTCATCGGCATCCTCGCCATCGCCCTCGTCCTCGGGCTCTCCGCCTTCGCCCACGGCACCACCTCCGGCCTCGAACAGGACATCAGCAAAGGCACCGGCCAGGCCCCCGACCTGATGGTCAAGCTGGCCGGTCTGGTGTCCAGCATCGCCGTCCTGCTCGTCCCGGTCGCGTTCGCGATCGAGCGGCTGATCAAGCGGGACGGGCTGCGGATCGCGGACGGTGTGCTCGCCGCCGTACTGGCCCACGGTGTGACGCTCGCCACCGACCTCTGGGTCGCCAGAGCCGCGCCGGGCTCGATCCAGGACGCGCTGACCCGGCCGCAGCTCGGCGCCGGGCTCACCGACCCCGTACACGGCTATCTCGCCCCCGTCATCGCCTATATGACAGCCGTCGGGATGGCCCGCAGACCCCGATGGCGCGTGATCCTGTGGGTGGTGCTGCTGCTCGACGCCTTCGCGATGCTGGTCGCCGGCTACACGACGCCCTTCTCGATCACGCTCACCGTGCTGATCGGCTGGACCGTGGCGTACGGCACGCTCTACGCGGTCGGCTCGCCCAATGTGCGGCCCACCGGCCAGACGCTGATGGCGGGTCTGCGCCGGGTCGGTTTCCGCCCGGTCAACGCGATGCGCGCCGAGGACGTCGCCGACTCCGCCGAGCAGGGTGACCGGGGCCGCCGCTATCTGGTCTCCCTGGAGGACGGCCCGCCGCTCGACGTCACCGTCGTCGACCGGGAACAGCAGGCCCAGGGCTTCTTCTACCGGGTGTGGCGGCAGCTGACCCTGCGGTCCTTCACCACCCGCAGCTCCATCCCCTCCCTGCGCCAGGCGCTGGAACAGGAAGCGCTGCTCGCGTACGCGGCCATCGCCGCCGGAGCCAACGCCCCCAAGCTGATCGCCACCTCGGAGCTCGGCCCCGACGCCGTCATGCTCGTGTACGAGCACCTCGGCGGCCGGTCCCTGGACTCGCTGCCGGACACGGAGATCACCGACGAGCTCGTACGGGGCGCCTGGCGCCAGGTGAAGGCGCTCCAGTCACGGCGCATCGCGCACCGCAGACTCACCGGTGACGCGCTCGTCGTGGACCGGTCGGGCAAGGTGATCCTCACGGAGCTGCGCGGCGGCGAGATCGCCGCGGGCGATCTGGTGCTGCGCATGGACACCGCCCAGATGCTCACCACGATGGGCCTGCGCGTGGGCGCGGAACGCTCGGTCGCCGCGGCGGTGGAGGTGCTCGGCCCGGACGCCATCGCCGACTGTCTGCCGCTGCTGCAGCCGATCGCGCTGAGCCGCTCCACCCGCGCGACGCTGCGCCGGCTGGCCCGCGAGCGGTCGCAGCGCGAGCGCGAGGCCGTGCTCGAAGCGTCGGAGACGAACAAGCGCGCCAAGATCGCGGAGGCCGCCGCGGCCGCCGACGGTGACCGCAAGGCCGTACGGAAGTCGCTGCGCGCCGAGAAACAGGCGGAGAAACGGGCGATAGACGAGGCGCTGGACGAGGCGCGCGAGGAGGATCTGCTCTCCCTGATGCGGCGGCAGGTGCTGCTGATCAGGCCGCAGGCGCCGGTCGAACCGGTCCGCCTCGAGCGGATCAAGCCGCGTACGCTCCTGAGCTTCATCGCCGGCGCCGTCGCCGCGTACTTCCTGCTCACGCAGTTCACCCAGCTGGACTTCGGCACGGTCATCAGCCAGGCGCACTGGGGCTGGGTGGCGGCGGCCGCGGCGTTCTCGGCGCTCAGTTATGTCGCGGCGGCGATGAGCCTGCTGGGCTTCGTCCCCGAACGGGTGCCGTTCCGGCGGACCGTCGTCGCCCAGGTCGCCGGGTCCTTCGTGAAGATCGTCGCCCCGGCGGCGGTCGGCGGTGTGGCGCTGAACACCCGCTTCCTCCAGCGCGCGGGGGTACGGCCAGGACTCGCCGTGGCGAGCGTCGGGGCGTCCCAGCTCTTCGGGCTCGGCGCGCACATCCTGCTGCTGCTGTCCTTCGGCTATCTCACGGGTACCGAGAAGACGACATCGCTGACCCCGTCGAGGACGGTGATCGCGGGTCTGCTGACGGTCGCCGTGCTGGTGCTGGTCGTGACCGCGATCCCGTTCCTGCGGAAGTTCGTGGTGACCCGGCTGCGCTCGCTGTTCGCCGGGGTCGTGCCGCGCATGCTCGACGTCCTGCAGCGGCCGATGAAGCTGGTCACCGGCATCGGCGGGATGCTGCTGCTGACGGGCGTGTTCGTGATGTGTCTGGACGCCTCGATCCGGGCGTTCGACAACGGCAACCAGCAGCTGAGCTACGCGAGCATCGCGGTGGTCTTCCTCGCGGGCAACGCGCTGGGCTCGGCGGCGCCGACACCGGGCGGGGTGGGCGCGGTCGAGGGCGCGCTGACCCTGGGTCTGCTGGCGGTGGGGCTGCCGAAGGAGGTCGCGGCGCCGGCCGTGCTGCTGTACCGGCTGCTGACGCTGTGGCTGCCGGTGCTCCCGGGCTGGCTGTCCTTCAACCATCTCACCCGTAAGGGAGCCCTGTAGGTCCGCGCGCGCGACTCCGGCGCGGTCCGCCACCCGCATGGCCCGCGGCCCCGCGCGGCGCGCGGCCCCGGGGCGCACGATGAGGCCATGCCGACCTCCACCTCCGTCCGGCGCGCAACGGCCCTCGCCGCGGTCTCCACCGCCGCACTGCTGACCGCCACCGGATGCTCCGACATCAGTGGCAGCTCCGACAGCGGAAGCTCGAACAGCACGGCCAAGCCCACGGACCTGGTGTCCCAGCGGCTCGACTGGAAGGCGTGCCCGGTCCCGTCCGCCGCGGAGGGCGGCGGTACGGCTCCGTCGCCGCTGCCCGGCGGCGCGACGTGGGAGTGCTCCATCATGGCCGTCCCGCTCGACTACGCCAAGCCGGACGGCGACACGATCGGGCTGGCCCTCATCCGGGCCAGGGCCCGGGAACAGGACCGGCGGATCGGCTCGCTCATCTTCAACTTCGGTGGCCCCGGCGGCTCCGGCGTCGCCGCGCTGCCCGCCTTCTCCAAGGACTACGAGAAGCTCCGCTCCCGCTACGACCTGGTCAGCTTCGACCCGCGCGGGGTCGGCCGCAGCGACGCCGTGGAGTGCGAGAGCGACAAGCAGCTCGACGCGTACTTCGCCAAGGACTTCACTCCGGACGACCCCACCGAGGAGAAGAGCTTCACCCAGGGGCTCGCGACCTTCGCCTCGGCCTGCGAGAAGAACTCCGGGCAGGCGCTCCCGTATGTCGGTACGACCAACGCCGCCCGCGACATGGAGCTGATGCGCAAGGTCCTCGGCGACGACAAGCTCCACTACTTCGGGATCTCGTACGGCACCGAACTGGGCGGCGTCTACGCCCATCTGTATCCGGAGTCGGTCGGCCGCGCGGTCTTCGACGCGGTCGTCGACCCGTCCGAGACCTCGGAACAGGGCTCGCTCGGCCAGGCGAAGGGCTTTCAGCTCGCCCTCGACAACTTCGAGAAGGACTGTGTGTCCCGCGGCGACGCCTGCAAACTGCCCGGCAGCACGCCGAAGGAGATCGAGGCGTTCATCACCGGGCTGATCGGCCGGCTCGACAAGCAGCCGATCGCGGGCATCGGCGACCGGGAGCTGACGCAGACGCAGGCGACCAACGGCATGGCCCAGGCGCTCTATTCGAAGGAGTACTGGCCGCTGCTGGAACAGGGACTGGACGAGGCCGACGGCGGGAACGGCTCCCTGCTGCTCGCCCTGTCCGACGCGATGAACGGACGCGACGACCAGGGCCGGTACAGCAATCTCCAGGCGGCCAACGCGGCCATCAACTGCGCGGATTCCAAGGAGCGTTACACCCTGGCGCAGACCAAGGCGAAGCTCCCGGAGTTCCGTAAGGCCTCGCCCGTCTTCGGGGACTTCCTGGGCTGGGGGCTGATGGGCTGCTCCAAGTGGCCGGTGCCGGGGCAGTGGAAGACCCCCGACGTGAGCGCGCGGGGCGCGGCGCCGATCCTGGTCGTCGGCAACACCGGTGACCCGGCGACTCCGTACGCCGGCGCCAAGGCGATGGCCGACGCGCTGGGCAAGGGCGTCGGCGTCGAGATGACGTACCGCGGCCAGGGCCACGGCGCGTACAACAGCGGCAACACCTGTGTGCAGGACGCCGTGAACGGCTATCTCCTGGACGGCAAGGTCCCGACCGCCGGGACGGTCTGTGGCTAGTCGGCACAGTCTGTGCCCAGCTCTCAGTGGCTGGAGAATGCCCGGAGTGTCGCGCATAGGATGATCAGCCGTCCTTCTCCCCCCGATCCCCGTCCCCGTCCCCGCTTCGTGCGCCCCACCGCCGAAGGGCAGAACGAAAGTGAGCCCGACGCATCATGCGCAGACGTATCAGCGGACGCAGAGGCAGACCTGCCGGCGCACCCGCCCGCCGTATCCGGATAACCGCCCTGTCCGCGGTGTCGCTCCTGCTGGCCGGCGCCCTCACCGCCTGTGACAGCGGTACGGAGGATCCCGCGCCCGACGCGAAGGCGTCCGCCACGGCCACCGCGACGCCGTCCGGCACAGCCGCCGCGGCGGCGTCCGCGGCGCCCGTGCTGCCCGCCGCGCTCACCGGACAGCGGCTCGACTGGAAGCGGTGCGCGGCCCCCGTGAAGGCGTGGGGCAGCGCCGCGAAGGCCCCCGGCTCCCGCTGGAAGTGCGCCACGATGAAGGCGCCGCTGGACTACGCCGAGCCGGCCGGCGAGAGCCTCGGGATCGCCCTGATCCGCTCGGAGGCGAGCGAGCGGAGTCGCCGCATCGGCTCGCTCCTGTTCAACTTCGGCGGGCCCGGTGGCTCCGGTGTGGCCACGCTGCCCGCCTCGGCCGGGATGTTCAGCACGCTCCGGACGCGGTACGACCTGGTCGGCTTCGACCCACGCGGGGTCGCGGAGAGCTCCGGAGTGGTGTGCCGGGACGACCAGCAGACGGAGAAGGCGCTCCGTATCGACACGACCCCGGACACCCCGGCCGAGGAGAAGACCTATCTGGAAGACGCTGCGGCCTTCGGCGCGGACTGCGCGCGGCGCTCAGGACGGGTGCTCCCCCACATCAGGACCACCAGCGCCGCCCGTGACATGGATCTGATGCGGCAGGTCCTCGGCGACGACAAGCTCAACTACTTCGGCTTCTCGTACGGCACCGAACTGGGCGGCGTCTACGCCCACTTGTTCCCGGCACGGGTCGGGCGGCTCACCCTGGACGCGGTCGTCGACCCGTCCGCCGACTACGCCGGCCACTCCCGCAACCAGGCACTCGGCTTCCAGCGCGCCCTGGAGAACTACTTCAAGAGCCGTGGCATCAGCGCGAAGACCGGCACCGCGCGGGTGGTGAAGCTGCTCGGCCGTCTCGACCGGAAACCGGTGCCGGCCGCCGACGGCCGCACGCTCACCCAGAGCCTCGCGCTCACCGGGATCTTCAATTCGCTGTACAGCGAGCGGAGCTGGCCGTATCTGACCGACGCGCTGAACGCCGCCGAGCGGGGGAACGGCAGCGGGCTGCTGCGGCTGGCGGACTCGTACAACGACCGGGACGAGAAGGGCCGTTACGGCACCGCGCACCACTCGCAGCGTGCCATCTCCTGCGCGGACACCAAGGGGCGCGTCACCGCCACGGAGGTCAGGTCCCGTCTGCTGGCGGACTTCCGGAAGGTGTCGCCGGTCTTCGGTCCCTATCTGGCCTGGGACCTGGCCGGCTGGTGCGCCGACTGGCCGGTCGCGGGCGAGCACGAGACAGCGGAGGTGGCGGCGCCCGGCGCGGCCCCCATCCTGGTGATCGGCGGCAAGGGCGATTCGGCGACGCCGTACGAGGGCTCGCAGCGGATGGTCGAGGAACTCGGCGAGGGCGTCGGTGTCCAGCTCACCTTCGAGGGCGAGGGCCACGGCGCGTACACCACTGGCAACCGCTGCATCACCCGGACGGTGAACGACTACTTCCTCCACGACAAGGTGCCGGCCTCCGGGAAGAGCTGCTCCTGAGGGCTGTCCCACTCAGAACGGCCCGCGCAGCGGAAAGGGGCCGGTCCACACCCCGTGGACCGGCCCCTTCACCTGCAAGATCTCGTAGGCGTACGCCCTAGTAGACCGGCTTGTCCGGCTCGATCTGGTTGACCCAGCCGATCACTCCGCCACCGACATGCACCGCGTCCGAGAAGCCCGCGGACTTCAGCACCGCGAGGACCTCCGCACTGCGGACACCTGTCTTGCAGTGCAGGACGATCTTCTTGTCCTGCGGCAGGCTCTCCAGGGCGGTGCCCATCAGGAACTCGTTCTTCGGGATCAGCTTCGCACCGGGGATCGAGACGATCTCGTACTCGTTCGGCTCCCGGACATCGATGATCTCGATGTTCTCCTCGTCGTCGATCCACTCCTTGAGCTGCTTGGGAGTGATCGTCGAGCCGGCCGCCGCCTGCTGGGCCTCCTCCGAGACGACACCGCAGAAGGCCTCGTAGTCGATGAGTTCGGTGACGGTGGGGTTCTCGCCGCAGATCGCGCAGTCGGGGTCCTTGCGGACCTTGACCTGGCGGTACTGCATCTCCAGGGCGTCGTAGATCATCAGACGGCCGACCAGCGACTCGCCGATGCCCGTCAGGACCTTGATCGCCTCGGTGACCTGGATGGAGCCGATGGACGCGCAGAGCACACCCAGCACGCCGCCCTCGGCGCAGGACGGAACCATGCCCGGGGGCGGGGGCTCCGGGTAGAGGCAGCGGTAGCAGGGGCCGTGCTCGGACCAGAACACGCTGGCCTGGCCGTCGAAGCGGTAGATCGAACCCCAGACGTACGGCTTGTTCAGCAGCACGCAGGCGTCGTTGACCAGATAGCGGGTGGCGAAGTTGTCCGTGCCGTCCACGATCAGGTCGTACTGCGAGAAGATCTCCATCACGTTCTCGGCTTCGAGCCGCTCTTCGTGAAGGATCACGTTCACATAGGGGTTGATACCGAGGACGGAGTCACGCGCGGAGGCGGCCTTCGACCGGCCGATGTCGGCCTGGCTGTGGATGATCTGGCGCTGCAGGTTCGACTCGTCGACCTCGTCGAACTCCACGATGCCGAGCGTGCCGACACCGGCCGCGGCCAGGTACATCAGAGCCGGGGAGCCGAGCCCACCGGCACCCACACACAGCACCTTCGCGTTCTTCAGCCGCTTCTGCCCGTCCATCCCCACGTCCGGGATGATCAGATGACGGGAGTACCTGCGGACCTCGTCAACGGTGAGCTCGGCAGCGGGCTCGACCAGGGGTGGCAGCGACACAAGGACCTCAACAAGGGGGTTGGTCGGTGATTCAGTACGGTTGTTCCACCTGTAACACTGCCACGGCCCTCCTCATTCCGAGACACCCGGTCCGACTCGCGAGACAATTTCGTCCCAGTAACCGGGCAGTGTCGCGAATGGTCCCTTACGCCCCGTTCGGCCGTCCCCGGCCCCCCGGCCGCCCCGCTCCCCCCGGTCGGTGAAGAAGATCGTCCCGGCGCCCTGCCAACGGGCGATCCGCATGGCCTCGTCCAGGTGCGTACGCGGCACCCCGTGGACGAGATGGACGAACCGCTCCGGCGGATGGTCCGCCGTCCACTCGGCCACCTGCGACCAGCGGTAGTCCGTCCACGGCCCGGAGAAGGTCACCAACTGGTCGGCGGTCTCGGCGTATCCGGGGTACGGATGCGTCCCGTGCCCCAGCACGAGATGTCCGTCGTCGTCCCCGCCGTCCAGCACCGCTTCCAGGGTCGCCGTCGTCCGCCGGACCTCGGGCAGGTCCGCGCGGCCCGCCGGGCACCGGTCGAGGAAGAACCCGCCGACCCCGTACCAGTCGAGGAAGCGGTGCGCGTCGGAGACGATCTCGCCGAAGGAGCGAGCGCCGTACGCCAGGTCGAGATGGCCGAGTACCCGTACGCCCGCGGTGCCGAGCCGGCGCGCCGCCTCCACGCGGTGCGGGTCGGGACGGGCGCCGGGGCCGTCCGCGACATTGAGGACGGCCCAGTGCATCGGCGTGCCCGGACGGGTCAGTTCGGCCCATTCGGCCGGGGCGAGCAGCGGGTGCGCGTACCCGGGAACACCGAAGCCGAGCCTGCCGGAACCGGTGGCGGAGAGCGGGCCGCCGGTGGTGGTCAGATGCGGCACGCCGCCTCCATCCAGATATCGGCGAGGGACTCCTCCAGATTGATCCGGGGCCGCCAGCCGAGCCGGTCACGAGCGGTGCGTACGTCCGCCTGCTGCCAGCTGCCGCAGCCGTCGGGGTACGGGAAGGGGCCGGCGCCCAGCTGTTCCACCAGCGGCTCGCCCCGGGGGGCGCCGACGGTGGCATGGCCGGTGCGCATCGGCGCGGAGGGCATGTCCAGCTCGTGCAGGGCGCCCGCGTAGCCGGCGACCCTCGCCAGCACGGCGGCGGCGTCCCTGAGCCGGACGGCACGTCCGGTGCCGATGTTGACGATGCCCTGCGCGGCGGAGAGCGAGGCGGCGTGCACGGCGCGCGCCACATCGCGTACGTCCACGAAGTCGCGCTGCACCCCGAGTCCGCCGAGCTTCAGTTCGCCGTCGCCGGACTGCATGGCGCGGCGCATCGCCTCGGCGAGCCGGCCGAGCGGGGAGCCCGCCGGGGTGGCGGGGCCGACCGGGGAGAAGACCCGCAGCACGATGGCGTCGAGACCGGCGCCGAGCACCAGCTCGGACGCGGCGAGCTTGCTCACTCCGTACGGCCCGCCGGGGCGCGGCACGGCGTCCTCGGCGGTCGACGAGCCCTGCTGGGAAGGACCGTACTCGGAGGCGCAGCCGAGCTGCACCAGCCGGGCGCCGCAGCCGCTGCGGCGCAGGGCCTCGCAGACCGTCGCCACGGCGACCGTGTTGTGCCGGGTCAGCTCACGGGCGCCGCCGCGGGTGGCTCCGGCGCAGTTGATGACGACCCCTGGGTGGACGGCGTCCAGGAAGCGGGTGAGCGCTCCCGGGCTGCCGCCCGCGAGGTCGAACCGTACGTCGGCGTCGTCGCCGCGGCCGAGAGCCGTGAGGTGGACGGCGGGGTCGGCGAGCAGCCGGTCGGCCACGAAGCGGCCGAGGAAACCATTGGCACCGAGCAGCAGGACCCTCATCGCGCGGCCCCTCTGTGCCGACGGGCGGTTACGGGTGCTGTGGATTGCGGGGTCATGTCGGTCGTCTCCTTAGGAGGTGGTCTCGGTACGAGCTGTGGTCGCGGTACGTGTCGCGGGGGACGCCCGCGCCTCCGGCGCCGTGGGATGAGTGGGCCCCGGGTGCGTGCGTCAGGTGTGCGCCGACGCCCGGGAGAGGGCGACGGTGGCGTGGGTGAGGAGTCCGAGCGCGGCCGCTCCGCAGGCGAGGGCGGGTACGGCTCCGGCGCCCCAGGCCAGGACCACGGCCCGGACGGGAGCGGCGAGGGCGTCGCAGCCGGGGAGGCGGCCGGCCAGCACGGACGCGCAGGCCAGGGCCTCCACGGCGCAGGCGGCGGCGAGCCCGGTGGCGGCGGACTCGGGGAAGCCGTGGACCGTGAGCAGCCGGGCGAGCAGGAACAGCGTGCCGAGGGTGACGGTGGCGGCGAGCGCGCCGTCGTCGTCCTGGAGGGCGAGGGGCGCGAGGAGTGACAGTCCCGTCAGGACGACGGCGTACAGCCCCACGACCGTGAGCAGCAGGGGGCGCGCGCCGGCGGCGAAATCGGCGAGTCCCCGGCTGTCCGTGAGTCTGCGCCGCGCCAGTACGGAGAAGAGGTGGGCGCACCAGGCGGCGGGGGCGACGGCGAAGGCCAGCGCGACGAGGGGGGTCACGGTCACGGGCCAGGGTCCGTCGGGGCCGCCGGAGAGGAGCTGGTCGAGCAGTCCGTCACCGCAGAGCAGATAGGCCAGCAGCCAGTACACCCAGAGGCCGGCGGCGGGGACCGTACGGCCCCCGGCGTGCAGCGGCCCGCGCCGGAGACAGGCGGACAGCGCACCGGAGAGCGCCAGGGCTCCCGCCAGGCATATCGCGAGCTGTCGCTGCCCGCCACTGTGCTCCAGGCCCAGGAGGGTCAGGGAGCAGACAGCGCCGGGCAGCAGCGTGAGAGCGGCCCACCGCGCCCGGCCGGTCGTCCCGGTCCGCCCGGCGCGCGCATCGGCGACGCGCGCCGGGGGTTCGGGGGTCTCCCGGTCCGCCCCGTGCGGGACGCGTGCGTACAGCTCCTCGGCGAGTGAGAAGACATCGCGGTGCCGGAAACGGGCGGCGGTCCGGTCGGTGATCCCGTACGCCTCCAGACCGGCGGCGATCTCCAGCGGGTCGACGGCCCGCTCGCACAGCCGCCGGTGGCGGTGCATCAGGGCTCTGACGGGATCGGCGGGCCCACGGCGGGCAGCCGGTTTCCTGGCCGGGGCCGGGGCCGGGGCCGGTGAGGTCGGCGTCGTCGGCGTCGGCGTCGGTGCCACCGGTGCGGTCGGTGCGGTCATGGGGTGGCCTCCGTCAGACATCGCTCTCCCCCGCGGCGGCGTGCGCGCCGACCCGCTCGCCCGTGCGTGCCCAGCTCGGCACGGGCCTCGCGGGCTCCTCCTGGCGTCTGCCGGTCCAGCGTCCCGGGGCGTACATCTCGGCCGGGTCGGCGAACGGCAGCGGTGCTCCGTCGGCGTTCACGGCCTCCGCGGCGCGCCGTACGGGGGCGTGCGAGATGAGCTCCAGATAGATGCCGTGAAATGCCGCGAGGTTCTGCTCGACGGTGAAGAGCTCCTGTGCGCGGGCGCGGGCCGCCGCGCCCAGCCGCTCACGGCGCTCGGGGTCGCGCAGCAGCGCGAGACAGGCATCCGCGAGCGCCCGCGGATTGCGCGGGGGCACCACCAGGCCCGTACCCCCGATGATTTCGAGGACCGCGCCGACGTCCGTGGAGACCGTCGCCCGTCCGCAGAACATCGCCTCGACCAGGCTGATCGGGAATCCCTCGACCACGCTGGAGAGGACGACCACCCCGCCCGCCGCGTAGGCGTCGGGCAGTTCGGGCGTCTCGGGGCCGCCGATCTCCTCGAAGGAGACGGGGTTGTCGCCGACGGCGTGCGCCCCGGCCGCCTCGTCGGGGAAGAGCTGGGCGGCGAGGCTCCGGCAGTGGGCGAGGTACGCGGCGGGCTCGGGGCCCTGCGCCGGGGCGCCCACGATCCGCAGCCGCGCGTCCGGCTCCGCCTTACGGATCTCGGCGAAGGCGTGCAGCAGCGAGATGAGGTCCTTGGCGGGTTCGATCCTGCCGACCCAGACGAGGGTGCCGGGGTCGCCGCCGTCGTCCCCGTCCCCCACCGCGGCGAAGCGCTCCGCCTCCATACCGGGGTAGACGGTGCGCAGCTTGGCGCGGTCGGCGCCGCAGCGCTCCTGCCAGCGCCTGGAGTGGGTGTTGCCGGGGGTGATGACGCTCGCCTGCCGGTAGACCTCGGCGGCCAGCCGCCGCTGGAACGCGGCGAGCAGGGAGCGGACCGGGGTGCGGAACGCCGGTTCGGTCAGGGGGCCTTCAGGGCCGTCGGCCCGGGGTGCGCCGGCCGCCAGGTAGTGGGCCCGCAGGTGTACGCCGTACTCCGTCACCAGCAGCGGGGCCCCGAAGAAGCGTTTGGCCAACAGGCCGGGCAGCGCCGCAGGTCCGCCGGACGCGGCGTGGCAGAGGTCGGCCGCGCCCAGTGCCTCGTCGCCGTACCAGTCGAGCGAGAGGGGGCGCAGTGCGCGCTCCAGCTGATCGGCGAAGGCCAGCAGGTCGGGGACGGTGGCGGTGTGCACGCTCCGGCGCGCGCCGGGTGCGCGGCAGGCGGATTCCAGCAGCCGTACGGTGGTTTCCGAGCGCAGGGCCGTGTAGAGGCCGCCGCGCTCCATGGCCAGGTCGGCGAGTCCGTAGAGCCCGGCCGCGAAGGCGTCCGCGCCCGGTTCCCCGTCCGCGCCCCGCGCTCCGTCCGTCCCGTCGGAACAGTCGGAACAGAGGGACGTGGCCAGTTGCCGGACATGCTCGGCGAACCGGCGCCGGTCACGCCGTCCGTGGCGGCGGCCGTCGTCGGCCGGTGCCCAGAGCGGCGCGGTGCGCACCCGCTGGACCTGGCCGGGCAGCTGTATCCAGCCGCGCTCTTCCTGCTGTGCGCTGCGGCTCAGCGCGTAGAGGTCGAACTCGTGCTGTGCGAGCCCGCGTACGAGCCGGTCGCACCAGAGCCTGGACTCACCCGTCGCATACGGATACCCACCGTCCGTAAGCAGTCCGATCCGCACGGGCACACCCCCGATCTCCCTTGTGGGCGGCCACCGTTGATCCGGCGACTCGCAGCGGGACGACCGTAAGCGGATATGCCGGTGGCGGGGGGGGCGGGGGGGCCCCGGCCCACCCCCCCCCCAGGCAACCCCCGAGACGAAGAAAACGCCCCCCCGCGCGCCGCCCCAC
>NZ_JBHVVP010000003.1:0-270131 GCF_042882605.1 Streptomyces sp. NPDC058198 | reverse complement strand
GGGCCCCGCCGGTCCGCGGCTAGGGCGGTCGCGGGGGGGGGGTTGGCCGCGCGCGCCACCAGAAGGGGTGAATGCGCGTAACTTTCCCGTACCGGCGGCGTTCCGTCGCGCTACGGAGCGTTCCGATTACGGAAGGTCAGACCGCGGCCACGGCCTCGGGGAGGGCCCTGCGGGCCGAGCGACGCGCGGCGGCGAGCGCCGGATCGAGCGCGGGTACGGCGGCCAGCAACTGCTGGGTGTACGGGTCGGCGGGCGCCCCGTACACCTCGTCCACCGTGCCCTGTTCGACGATCCTGCCGTCCCGCATGACCGCGACCCGGTGGCTGACCTGCCGTACGACGGCGAGGTCGTGGGCGATGAAGACCAGGGCGAGGCCCAGCTCCCGCTGGAGTTCGGCGAGGAGCCCGGTGACCTGGGCCTGGGTCGTCACATCCAGCGCGGAGACGGGTTCGTCACAGACGATCAGCCGTGGTTCGGCGGCGAGGGCGCGCGCGATCCCGACGCGCTGGCGCTGTCCCCCGCTGAACTCGTGCGGATACCGGCCGTACCGGTCAGGATCGAGCCCGACCCGCTCCAGCAGCTCCCGTACCCGCGCGACGATCCGCGCCTCGTCGAGCACCCCGGCGGCCCGCAGCGGGTCGGCGACGGACTCGCCGACGGACCGGCGCGGGTTGAGCGAGGAGACAGGGTCCTGGAAGACCATCTGCAGCTCGCGCCGGTAGGGCCGCAGCTGCTTCTCGGACAGCGCCCCGATCTCCGCGCCCCGGTACCGCAGATGCCCGGCGGTCGGATCCAGCAGCCGTACGAGCATCCGCCCCAGGGTGGTCTTGCCGCTGCCGCTCTCCCCGACGATGCCGAGCGTCTCGCCGGGCCTGACGGTGAGCGAGACGCCGTCGACCGCCGTGACGGTCCGCCGCCCCCGCCGGAACTCCCGCCGCAGGTCCGTGGCTTCGAGCAGCACCTCGTCCGCGCCACCGGAGGCGGCTCGCGGCGAGGGTACGCGTGGCGCCGGGCCGTCCACCCGGGGTACCGCCGCCAGCAGCGTGCGGGTGTAGCCGGCCGCCGGAGCTCCCAGCACCCGCGCCACCGGCCCGCGCTCCACCTCCCGTCCGTGCCGCATGACCAGGACCTCGTCCACGCTCTCCGCCGCGACGCCCACGTCGTGGGTGACCAGCAGGAGCCCCATGCCCGTTTCGCGGCGCAGGTCGTGGAGGAGGTCGAGGATCTGGGCCTGGACCGTGACGTCCAGGGCCGTGGTCGGTTCGTCGGCGATCAGGAGGCGCGGTTCGCACGCCAGGGCCATCGCGATGAGCGCGCGCTGGCGCATACCGCCGCTGAACTCGTGCGGCCGCGCACCGGCCCTGCGCGCCGCGTCCGGGATGCCGACCCGGTCGAGGACCTCCACGGCCCGCGCGCGGGCCGCCCGTCGTGAGGCGTCCGTATGGACCCGGTACACCTCGGCGATCTGGTCGCCCACCGCGTAGTACGGGTCCAGGGACGACAGCGGGTCCTGGAAGACCATCGCCGCCACCGCGCCGCGCAGCGCGCGCAGTTCGCGGTCGGAGGCCGCGCCCACATCCGTACCGCCCACGCGCACCGTGCCGCCGACGCGCGCGCCGGTCCCGCGGTGCAGGCCGAGCAGCGCGCCCGCGACGGTGCTCTTGCCGCTGCCGGACTCGCCGACCAGGCCGATCGCCCGGCCGGCGTCGAGCGTGAAGGACAGGCCGTCCACGGCCCGTACGCTCTCCGCCCCCGACTCACCCGGCTTCCCCGACGCTCCCGGCTCCCCCGACGAGAAGTCGACTGTCAGGTCCTTCACCACGAGCAGTCGCTCCGGCTCCGGACGCTCCGTCACCCGTTGCTCCGTCACCCGTTGCTCCGTCACAGGAGGGCCACCCTTCGGTCGGCCGCGGCATACAGCAGATCGGCCACCACATTCGCCAGGACGACGGCCGCGCCGATCACCAGCACCACCCCCACCACCACCGGCAGATCGATCTCCCGCACCCCGTCGATCAGCGTCTTGCCGATACCGGGGATGCCGAAGAGGGACTCCGTGAGCACCGCGCCGCCCATCATCGTGCCGAGGTCCAGCGCGCTGAGCGCGATGACCGGCGGTACGGCGCCGCGCAGCGCGTGCCGTCCGACGACCGCCCGCTCCCCGACGCCGTACGCGCGAAACGTCCGGATATGGTCCTCGGCCAGCGTCTCCAGCGTCGAGCTGCGCGTCAGCCGCGCGTATTTGGCGCTCTCGAAGAAGCCCAGCGTGAGCCAGGGAAGCAGCATGTTCCACGCCCACTGCTCGGGATCCTCAGACAGGGGCACATACGTCGGGAACGGCAGCCACTGGAGATACGCGCACACCACCATCAGAAGCAGCAGCCCGAGGATGAAGACGGGCGTGCCGGTCCCGGCGAGGGTGAGCACCGTCAGCGCGCGCTCGGTGAATCCGCCGCGCCGCAGCGCGGACAGCAGCCCCGTGCCCACCCCGATGACCAGCCACAGCACCATCGCGCCCAGCGCGAGGGAGACGGTCGCCGGCAGCCGGTCCAGGATCAGCTGGGTGACCTGCTGGTCGGTCTGGTACGAGAAGCCGAGGCAGGGCGCGTCGCAGTGCAGCAGGGCCGTGCCGGTGGAGTAGTCGCGCCCGGCGAATATCCCCTGGAGGAAGTGCGCGTACTGCACGTACACCGAGTCGCCCAGACCGAGCTGGTCCCGCACCTGGGCGATCTGCTGCGGGGAGCAGCGGTCGCCGCAGGCGAGCCTTGCCGGGTCGCCCGGCGCGACATAGAAGAGCGCGTAGATCACGACGGACAGCACGAGCAGGACGAGCAGCGCGCCGCCGAGCCGTTTGAGCAGATAGCGGGTCATGAGGCGGAATCCCCGATCGGGGTACGGGTCTTACGGGAGGGGCGCGACGCCCTTGTCCCGATCCGCAGCCGGCTGGCCTCCCGCGGATCGAGCGCGGTGCGCACCGCGTCCCCCAGCACCGTGAAGGCGAGGACGGTCACGAACAGCAGCCCGGCGGGCAGCAGCACATACATCGGATCCGCCCGGAACCAGGTCTGCGCGGTCGACAGCATCTGTCCCCAGGACGGCGTCGGCGGCTTGACCCCGACCCCCAGGAAGGACAGGGACGCCTCGATCACGATGTTCGAGGGCAGCAGGATCGCCGCGTACGTGATGACGGGCGCCGCGAGCGACGGCAGCAGCTCGCGCCGTGCGACCCGCCACCGTCCGGAGCCGCCGAGCCGGGCGGCCGCCACGAAGTCGAGCTGCTTCAGCGTCAGCGTCTGCGCCCGTACGATCCGCGACGTACCGCCCCAGTTGAGCAGCCCGATGACCAGGATCAGCAGCAGCGGGCGGGGGAAGCCGGCAGGGACGACGGCTGTCAGCGCGATGGCGAGGACGAGCATCGGCAGCGCGACCATCACATCGGTGACCCGGCTGAGAAAGCTGTCGAGCAGCCGGTTGCCGAGGCCGGCGGCGAGGCCGACCGCGACCCCGATCACCACCTGGACCACGGTCGCGCCCACCGCGACGAGCAGCGAGATCCGGGCTCCGTAGAGCAGCCGTACGAACAGATCGCGCCCGGTGCCCGGCTCGACACCGAGCCAGTGGTCGCCGCTCACCCCGCCGAACGACCCCAGGGGCACGCCGCCGCGCGCCGAGTCCACCAGCGCGTCGTGGTACGAGTTCGCGTCCTGGCCCTCGACGGCGGCGAGCAGCGGCGCCGCGAGCGCCATGGCCACCAGCAGGGCGAGGACGCCCGCGGCCACGACGGCCGCGGGGCGCCCCCGCAGCCGCCGCCACACCCGGCGGGCGCCCGGGGCGGCGGGCGTCGCCGCCACCGCCCCGGGCGCCGGCAGATCGGGAACGGTGCTCACTTGACCGCGACCTGCGAGATGTCGAGGACACCGGTCCAGTCGCTGATCACGATGTTCTTGACGTCCTTGCCGTACAGCCGCTTGTAGACCGGGTGGAAGAGCGGTACGTCGAGCGCCTGCTCACCGATCTTCTTGTCGAGCGCGCCCCAGCGCTGGGCGGCGGCCGCCGGGTCGGTCAGCTTGTTGATCTCGTCGATCTCCTTGTTGACCGCCGGGTCGTCCAGCTGTGCGTGGTTGTAGTTGGAGCCGTCCCTGACGATCTGCCGGCCGTCGAAGATCGGCGCCAGGAACGGGCCGCCGGACGGCCAGTCCGCGCCCCACCGGGAGAGGAAGAAGCCGGGCTCACCCTTGACGGTCCAGCGCGCCTCGTTGAACGCGTTGGCCTCCAGGCCCTGGAGCTTGACCGTGATCCCGGCCTGCTTGAGCGACTCCTGGACGGCGGTGGCGACCTCGGGGCTGGTCTCCCGGTTCTGGACCGTGGAGTGGGTGAGCGTGACGGTCAGGCCCTTGGCGTACCCGGCCTCCTTCAGCAGCTCCTTGGCCTTGGCCGGGTCGCCCGTCTTCCCGGCCGGGAAGTGGTCGTACGGCGTGTAGCCGAAGGCCTTCTGCTCGGGCAGGAAGGTGGTCGCGGGCTCGGCGAGCGCGGAGCCGCCCGCCGCGTTGATGACACTGGTGCGGTTGATGGCGTACGAGATCGCCTGGCGCACCTTGGGGTTGTCGAACGGCTTCACCTTCGGGTTGAAGGCGAGGTAGTTGGTGTAGCCGAAGTGGCCGGTACCGACGCGGGAGGCGAGCGCCTTGTCGCTGCCGATCTGGGCGAGTTCGGCCGGGCCGAGGTTGGTGTCGGTGGTGACGGCGGCGGCGTCGGCGCCCGAGCTGGTGGACAGCCGCTGGTTGATGACGGCCGCGTCGAGACCCGCCTTCACGTCGATGGTGTCCGGGTAGGCGTGGCGCTCCTGGTCGGTCTTCTCCGACCAGTGCGGGTTGCGCTCCAGGACCAGGTGCTGGCCGTCGCCCTCGTTCTTGACGACCTTGTAGGGCCCCGAGGAGACGGGGTGCTCCTCGTATTTCGCCCCGGTGTCCTTCGCCTTGGGCACCGGCGCGAACTGCGTCTGGGTGGCGAGGAAGGGGAAGTCGCCCTCGGGCTTGTTGAGCTTGAAGACGATGGTCCTGGCGTCGGGCGTCTCGATCGAGTCGAGGCCCTTCTTGTCCTTGTACGGACCCTGGTAGGCGGAGCCGCCGATCAGCCAGTCGCGCAGATACGGTGCGCCGCCGGAGAGTTCCGCGGCGAAGGAGCGCTCGATGCCGTACTTGATGTCGGCGCTGGTGATCGGGTTGCCGTCCTCGAACTTCAGCCCTTCCTTGAGGGTGTACGTCCACTCCGTGGCGTCCGCGTTGGGGCGGCCGGTGTCGGTGGCGAGGTCGGGGACGACCTGAGTGCCGGCCGGTCCGTCCTCGCGGTTGCGGGTGGTCAGCGTACGGAAGACGAGCGAGGGGACGTTGCCGCCGCCGGAGGTGTAGAGGCGCGCCGGGTCGAAGTCGGTCTGCGGCTCGGTGTTCAGCACCGAGAGCGCGCCGCCCTTCTGGGGCTTGCCCTTGTCCGTGGCGCCGGCCTTGGCATCGTTGTCCTGCGGGCCGGCGCAGGCGGCGGCGCCCGCTGCCACGACCAGGCTGACGGCTGCCGCTGCCACGCGGCGGGATATGACGGACGGTTGACGCATCGGAAGAAGCCTCTCGGTGTGCTGCACAGGCAGAGTCAAGCGGGAAGGGGAGAAAAGGCGCGAAACGCCCAGAGCCCGCACAGGCAGCGACGGAGAGGGGAAGAAAAGACCGGCATGCCGCGCCCACGTACGGACCACATACGCCCAGGCGCGGGGAAGCACGGCGAAAAGGGACGGCCGACGCGCGCTCGGGCAGGCGTCAGCGACAGAGAATGTCTGCCACGCACAGCGCGGTCACGCCGATGAGCGTCAGCTCAATGGCGGCATGACCGAAGGCGGCGGCGCGGCGGGGTGACATGCGGAGAAATATGAACGACCCCGTCTCCGATGTCAACGCGGTTCGAGACGGGCGTCTCACCTCGTGGGACGGGGTTCAGCTCTTGGGGTACACCCAGGGATTGGGCTTGCAGGCGATCCCGCCGATGTCCAGTGACTTGGTCTGCTGCTGCATCACCGGGGCGAGCGCGCCGGGCGTGCGGCAGCTCACATGGTTGTGTCCGAGCCGGTGTCCGACCTCATGGTTGATCAGCATCTGCCGGTACGCGAGCATCGCCTTGTCGCCGAAGGTCTTCGCCCCCAGTGCCCAGCGGTAGGCGTTTATCATCACGCGGTCGGTCGAGGCCGAGTCGCAGGACACATTGTCGACGGTCGTGTCCAGACCGGACTTGGCGCACCACTCGCCCGTCGTCCCGGGGCTCGCCAGGGTGATCACGAAGTCGGGCCTGCCGCTGGAGACCCGTTCGAAGGTCATGGCGCCCTTGTGCGCCCAGCTCCGGTCGTCGTTCAGGGTCTTGTGGACGGCGTCAGCGAACAGCGTGCCGTCCAGGCCGAGCCCGTTCTCGATGTCCACGCGGTAGCGGTACTTCTGCCCCTTGCCCGGCGCCTTGTCCAGACCGGGCACAGCCGTGAAGTCGCCCGAGGCCTTCAGCTCGGGGTCGAGCGGGAACTGCCGGGCCATCAACTGCGCGTAGGTGGCGGGCGGGGGCACCGCGACCGGCTTCTGGGCGGGCGTGACCCTGCCGTCCGAGCGGGAGGCGACCTCGCCTTCACCGGTGCGGTCGAGACCGCCGGCCGCCTTCGCGTCGGCCGGTTCCGTACCACCGTCGGCGACCTGTCCGGCCACGATGACCGCGAGAACCGTGGTCACCGCCGCCGCGGCGATCCCGGTGAGCGCGCGTCCCTTGCCGCCCCTGGCGGGCTGTTCCGCGTCCGGCCCGGCCCCGGCGCCACCCGACATCCCGTCATCGTCGCCGACGGCGGGAGAGGGAGCGGGCGCGGTCTCCCGCGAGACGGCCCGGGAGGGCGGGGGCTCGAACGCGTCGAACGCGTCGAACGCGTCGAACGCGTCCACGAACTCGCGCCGCGGCCCCGGGATCAGTGGCGCTCCGCCGCCCGGCGCCCGTGTCTGGCGCGGCGGGACCGCGGCACGGGGGCCGGTCCGCCCGTCGCCCTGACTCTGCGGGAAACCCCAGCCGCCCCCGGACTCACGCTGCTCGGGGTGGCCGCCGCGCACCTGCGGCACGCCGCGCGCGGGGGTGCCGTCCGGGCCCGCGTGCTGCTCCGGGCCCTGGCCGGCCGCGGAACGCCGGCGCCGCCCGTTGCCCGCACCCCGCGCTTCCGGGACGGGCTCGCCGGGCACGGGCCCGGCCGTGCTCCGCGAGCCCTGGGAAGCGGGGCCTTTGCGGCTGTGTCGTCCCACGCGCCGGATCAGCTCCTGCCGTAGTCATCGATGAGGTCCCGGCATGCCTGGGCGACCTGCCGCGGGTACTCCATCATGGCAACATGCCCCGCGTCGGGGAGCGTCAGGAGGCGTGAATCACGGAAAGCGGCCGACGCTTTTCGCGCCATACGGTACGAAACGAGCTGATCCCGCCCGCCGTAGATGAGCAGCGTCGGCGCGAGCACCCGCTCGGCCTGCCGCCACAGTCCGTGCTGGCCGCCCAGGGTGTACGCGTTGACGATCCCGCGCGCCGAACAGGTCATCGCGTCCCAGAAATACGGCAGTTGGAGCCGCCGCTCCATCTCGTGCACCGCGTGGCGCACATCCTCCTCGGTGACCAGCGTCGGATCGCCGTAACAGAGCGCCATCACCCCGCGGGTGCGCTGCTCCGGGGTCCAGTCCCGGGTCAGCCGGCCGAACAGCGCCGTGACACCGGGCACCGCCATCAGCGCGGTGGGCACCGCCGTGCGCTGCACCCGGATCTCGGGCAGCGCCGGCGAGACCAGGGTCAGGGTGCGCACCAGATCGGGGCGGGCGGCCGCGACCCGGGTGACGACCGCGCCACCGAGGGAGTTGCCGAAGAGATGGACGGGCCCGCGCCCGCCCGCGTCCAGCAGCCGGATCACCGCGCGGGCGTGACCGGTGACCGAGTAGTTGCCGTCGTCCGGCGGCGGTGAGTCCCCGAAGCCGGGCAGATCGACGGCCTCTCCGTCGACCCTGTCCTCCAGGAGCGGCATCAGCGCCGACCAGTTCTGCGAGGAGCCGCCGAGCCCGTGCACATAGAGCGCGGGGGCCGCTCCGGTACGGGCCGCGGGCCGTGACCGTACGGCCAGCGTGAGCCCGGGCAGCTCCACGGAACGCAGCGTCTCCCCCTCCGCGACCCGTACGGGACTCACCTTCGGAGCCACGGTGGCGGCAAGGTTTTCCGGCAGCTCGGTCGAAGACATGCGGCAATGTTACGAGACGATCACGCCCCCTGTTCGTGTGTTCGCCATCACAGGCCATATGGCGTGACGCATCGGGGGCTCCTACGCTCGGAGGGAGGGGCGCTCGCCCCGGCCCCCCTTCCGTCGCGAGGAGAAAGGGCACTGTATGTCGGTAGACCCGACGGACCCGGACACCTTCGAAGCGAACGACGAGGATGCCGAGCTGGACGAGGAGACCCCCGAGGCCGACGCCGCGGAGCAGAAGGCCGACGTGCGGCGGCGCGGCGCCGAACCGCAGACGCGCGTCGACCCCGACAAGGCCAATGAGGCGGACGCCGCGGAACAGGCTCGGGCCGTCCCTCTGGACGAGGACGAGGACGACTACCGCTGAGCTGCCGGGGGGCAGCGGCTACCGCGGCCGTCCGGTCCGTGAAATTCTGCGTCCGCACCACGCACCGCCGGGTTACCCAAAAGTACGATGGCGGAGCGGCGCACCGCGCGCACGGAACGATTTTTGGGAGGCGGCGTGACAGCCATAGAGCAGACCGAGGCAGCACGCCCACGAGGCACGCGCCTGCCTCGCCGCGCCCGACGCAATCAGCTGCTGGGCGCGGCACAGGAAGTATTCGTCGCGCAGGGCTATCACTCCGCCGCGATGGACGACATCGCGGAGCGGGCCGGCGTCAGCAAGCCGGTCCTCTACCAGCACTTCCCCGGGAAGCTGGAGCTGTATCTCGCGCTGCTGGACCAGCACTGCGAGGCATTGCTGCTGGCCGTCCGTACGGCGCTGGCGTCGACGACGGACAACAAGCTGCGCGTCGAGGCCACCATGGACGCGTACTTCGCCTACGTGGAGGACGAGGGCGGCGCCTTCCGCCTGGTCTTCGAGTCGGACCTGACGAACGAGCCGGCGGTGCGTGAGCGCGTCGACCGGGTCGCGCTGCAGTGCGCGGAGGCGATCTCCGACGTGATCGCCGAGGACACCGGGCTGTCCAAGGACGAGTCCATGCTGCTGGCCGTCGGCCTCGGCGGCGTCTCTCAGGTGGTCGCCCGCTACTGGCTCTCCAGCGAGTCCGTCATCCCCCGCGAGCAGGCGGTCCAGCTCCTCACCTCACTGGCCTGGCGCGGTATCGCCGGCTTCCCGCTGCACGGCACCGAACAGCACTGAGAGCCTGTCGGGTGACCTCTGAGCGGCGCGTGTTCGCTGCGGGCGTTCACCGCCGCGTCTTCCGCGTGGTCTCTCCGGGCTAATGTGTGCTGCGTACCGCGCGGCTGACCGCGCAACGCACAGACCGTTCGGAGGGACATAGCCGTGGAGGTCAAGATCGGCGTGCAGCACGCGCCCCGGGAGATCGTTCTGGAGAGCGGGCAGTCCGCCGAGGAGGTCGAGCGCGCCGTGGCCGACGCGCTGGCCGGCAAGGCACAGCTGCTCAGCCTCACGGACGACAAGGGGCGCAAGGTCCTCGTACCGGCCGAGCGGGTCGCGTATGTGGAGATCGGTGAGCCCACGACACGACGGGTCGGGTTCGGCGCGCTGTAGTCACAGCCGTCCACCGACACCGGGAATGGCCCGGCGGGATTCCCGCCGGGCCATTCCGCTGTGCGCCCAGGCCCTGTCCGGTCGATCTTCGCGGGTGCGCCGGGGGAGGGTTGCGTTCCGTGCACTCCGGGTAGTGACGTGCTGGGCCGGACAGCGCCCGTACCGACGTACCCACCCCCGGCGATGAGGTGATCAGCAGTGATCTTCGAAGCTCTCGGATCGGTCCTGCTCGGACTCGGTCTCTCGTGGGCCGCGGCCCATGGGCTGTCCCACCGGCTCCCCGCGCGCCGGACGGTGTTCACGACAGGTCCGCTCGGCGCCCTCTTCGGTGCCTATCTGACGCATATGGCGCTTGGCGCGGGCCATGTCATGGCCACGCTCGTCGGCGCCCTGCTGGTGGGAGCGGTGGTGCTGTCCCTGCTGCTCCGTCCCGCGGGCCGCAGGCTGCACCGGGCCATGCCGTAGGGCGTGTCCGGCCGGTCGGCGCGGACGCGTGGCCCGGGCTCCCCGGGTGCGGTCAGGCGGCCAGTCCGAGTGCGGCCATCCGCTTGGTGTGCGCCTCGGTGATCCGGGAGAACATCCGGCCGACCTCCGCGAGATCGAAGCCGCCGGCCACCCCGCCCACCAGCATCGTCGAGAGCGCGTCCCGGTCGGCCACCACACGCTGGGCCTGCGAGAGCGCCTCGCCCATCAGCCGCCGCGCCCAGAGCGCGAGCCGTCCGCCGACCCGCGGCTCCGCCTCGATCGCGGCGCGGACCTTCTCCACGGCGAAGTTGCCGTGTCCGGTGTCGTCCAGCACGGCCAGCACCAGCGCACGGGTGTCGGTGTCCAGCCGGGCGGCCACCTCACGGTAGAAGTCGCTGGCGATCGAGTCACCGACGTACGCCTTGACCAGGCCTTCCAGCCAGTCCGAGGGCGCGGTCAGCCGGTGGAAGTCGTCCAGCGCCTTGGCGAACGGCTCCATCGCGCCGGTCGGCTCGGCGTCGATCGCCCGCAGCCGGTCGTTCAGCTGCTCGAAGTGGTGGAACTCCGCGGTGGCCATTTTCGCCAGCGCGGCCTTGTCGGCCAGGGTCGGCGCGAGCTTGGCGTCCTCGGCGAGCCGTTCGAAGGCCGCCAGCTCGCCATAGGCGAGCGCTCCCAGAAGATCCACGACCGCGGCGCGGTACTGCGGCTCGGCGGAGGCCGTGGCCCAGTCCTGGGCGGCGATTCCAGTGGGTTCCTCGGCTGCGGATGCGGACGTGGTGGCGGTGTCGGGCGTCTCCATGGACGGCACAATAGCCCGCTCCGCGCACCGCGGAAGGGCCTGGTCAGACAGTGCCGCCACACCGTTCCGACGAATTCGCCCGACACACATGCGCGATTCCGGGGTACAGTGGTAATGCGCCTGCCGACTATTCGGCGGGCATCGCAGTGTTTGACCGAGGGGCGTTCCCTCGGACAGGCCTTATGAGGATGCCCGGTCGGTGGCCCGATCGGCTCCGCCCCCGACCGCCCTCCGCGCGGACCGTACGCACAGCTGCGTACGACCTGCAGTGAGGGGCCCCCTCAGCGGCACGAGCGCTCGAGCGACGGCAGTGGTCCCGCGCCATCCGGCCAATCCACGGCCGGCCGAGTACCCAGGTGCGGTACGACCCCCAGCGTTCGCCTCGCGCCGCGTCTCACAGAAGAGGCAGCACCCTGACTACGACTTTCCGAGAGCTCGGAATCCTTCCCGAGACAGCCGAGGCGCTTGAAGCCGTCGGCATCATGTCTCCGTTCCCCATCCAAGAGATGACCCTCCCCGTCGCGCTTTCCGGCAAGGACGTCATCGGACAGGCCAAGACCGGCACCGGCAAGACGCTCGGCTTCGGCCTGCCCCTGCTGGAGCGCGTCACCGTCCCCGCGGACGTCGAGGCGGGCCGGGCCGTGCCCGAGCAGCTGACCAACGCCCCGCAGGCCCTGGTGGTCGTTCCCACCCGCGAGCTGTGCACGCAGGTCACCAATGACCTGCTGACGGCCGGCAAGGTGCGTAACGTCCGCGTGCTGGCGATCTACGGCGGCCGTGCCTACGAGCCGCAGGTCGAGGCCCTCAAGAAGGGCGTCGATGTGATTGTCGGCACCCCGGGCCGGCTGCTCGACCTGGCGGGCCAGAAGAAGCTCGATCTCTCCCATGTGCGCGGGCTCGTCCTGGACGAGGCCGACGAGATGCTCGACCTGGGCTTCCTGCCCGACGTCGAGAAGATCATCCAGCTGCTGCCGCCCAAGCGCCAGACGATGCTGTTCTCCGCGACCATGCCGGGCGCGGTCATCGGCCTCGCCCGCCGCTACATGTCGCAGCCCACCCACATCAGCGCCACCTCGCCGGACGACGCGGGCGCGACCGTCGCCAACACCACGCAGCGTATCTACCGCGCCCACTCCATGGACAAGCCGGAGCTGGTCGCGCGCATCCTGCAGGCCGAGGGCCGCGGACTCGCGATGATCTTCTGCCGTACGAAGCGCACGGCCGCCGACATCGCCGACCAGCTCGCCCAGCGCGGCTTCGCCTCCGGCGCGGTCCACGGCGACCTGGGCCAGGGCGCCCGCGAACAGGCGCTGCGCGCCTTCCGCAACGGCAAGGTGGACGTGCTGGTCTGCACCGACGTCGCCGCCCGCGGTATCGACGTCGAGGGCGTGACCCACGTCATCAACTACCAGTCGCCGGAGGAGGAGAAGACCTACCTCCACCGCATCGGCCGCACCGGCCGGGCCGGCGCGTCCGGTACCGCCGTCACGCTGGTCGACTGGGACGACATCCCGCGCTGGCAGCTGATCAACAAGGCGCTGGACCTCGGCTTCCCGGACCCGCCGGAGACGTACTCCACGTCCCCGCACCTGTTCGAGGAGCTGAACATCCCCGCCGGGACCAAGGGCGTCCTTCCGCGTGCGGACCGGACGCGTGCCGGTCTCTCGGCGGAGCAGGTCGAGGACCTCGGCGAGACGGGCGGCCGTGGCCGCAAGTCCGCCGCCGGCCCCACCGCCACCGCGGTACGGGAAGAGCGCCCGGCCCGTACGCGCGCCCCGCGCCAGCGCCGCCGTACCCGCGGCGGGACCTCGCTGGACGGCGCGGAGCCGCAGTCCGGGACGGCGGTCGAGCCGCAGCCCAGGAAGGCGGTCGAGCCCCAGTTCCAGACGGCGGTCGAGCCGCAGTTCCAGACGGCCGTGGAACCGCAGTTCCAGACAGCCGTACCGCCGGACACCGCGGAGCGGCCGGCCGGACCCCGCACTCCGCGCCGTCGTCGGCGGACCCGTACCGGTGCCGGTGACGCCGCTGCCGTCGGGGCCGAGGCATCGGTCCTGGAGACCCCTGGCACGGAGGTGCTGACGGAGTCCGTGGTGACGGAGCCTGAGGCCGACGCCGCGCCCAAGCGCCGTCGTCGCACGCGGGCCGCGAAGCCCGCGGCCGAAGACGTCGTGCCGGCCGAGACGGCCGTGGCCGTCGACGCCCCCGAGGCCCCGGTCGCCGAGTCCAAGCCGCGCCGCCGCACCCGCGTCGCCAAGCCCGTCGCCGAGGCGGCGGACACGGCGGAGCAGGCTGTGGCCGTCGAGGCCGCTGCCGAGGCCCCCGTCGCGGAGTCCAAGCCGCGCCGCCGCACCCGCGTCGCCAAGCCCGTCGCCGAAGCGGTGGAGACGGCCGAGACGGCCGCGGACGCACCGGAGGGCGAGGCCGTACCCAAGCCGCGCCGCCGCCGCGCCCGTACGACCACGGCCCCGACCGAGGGCTGACGCGCCGCCCGACGGGCCGACGCACCGACCGATGGCCCGGCGCCCCCTCAGGGGGGTGCCGGGCCATCGGCATGCCCGGGCCCCATCGGCGTACGAGGGCCGGCCGGACCGCTAGCCTCGTCGCATGAGTCGGCCGCCCACCTTCACCCCGCCCTCCTGCGCCCGCGCCCGCTTCCTGTCGACCCGTCGCGGGCGCTTCGCCGTGCTCGACGCGCGGCCGGCCGGGGAGCCGCAGGGGACCGTGCTCCTGCTGCCCGGTTTCACCGGCAGCAAGGAGGACTTCATCGCGTTGCTGGAGCCGTTCACCGAGGCCGGCTACCGCGCCGTCGCCGTGGACGGCCGCGGACAGTTCGAGACCGAGGGCCCGGACACCCAAGAGGCTTACGCGCAAAGTGAGTTGGCCTCGGACGTACTGGCTCAGGCCGAGGCCATCGGCACGCCCGTGCACCTGCTCGGGCACTCGCTGGGCGGGCAGATCGCCCGCGCCGCCGTCCTGCTCGACCGGAGCCCGTTCGTCTCACTGACGCTGATGTCCTCGGGGCCCGCGCAGGTCAGCCCGGTCCAGCGGGAGCGGGTGAAGCTGCTCAGCGACGCGCTCGTGACCATGACGATGGAGCAGGTCTGGCAGGCCATGCGGGCGATGGACCCACCCGAGGAGACCCCCGTCGACGGGGCCGACCTGCAAAGGCGCTGGCTGCGGACCAGTGCCGCGCAGCTGATCGCCACCGGCCGCCAGCTGACCGTGGAGCCCGACCGGGTGGCCGAGCTGGCCGCCGTACAGCCGCTGCCCAAGCATGTGGTGTCCGGCGAGCAGGACGACACCTGGCCGGTGCCGCTGCTCGACGCGATGGCGGAGCGGCTCGGGGCCCGCAGGACGGTCGTCGGGGGCGCGCAGCACTCACCCAACACCGACCGGCCGCAGGAGACCGCCACCGCGCTGACGGACTTCTGGGACGGCGGCCACTGATCGGGACAGGGACTAGACGAGTCATTCCGAAGTCCCGTCTGCCCGGCGGCGCCCAGCACGCACGCTCGCGGCGTTGCCGAAATGCCCTAGTAGCTCCGCTACGAGGGCACCTCGGCGCCTTGCGATCGCACGCACCGGACACCGCCGGGCCCGCCCTCCGGGCGGACGACGCTACTTCGGAATAACTCGTCTAGTACTGGGACTGGAGGTGGTGCCAGAAGCCGTCCCGGAGCGACCGCCGCAGCATCGCATGGCCTCTCAGTGAGCGCTGGAGCAGCTTCTCCGCCTCGATCAGCAGGTCCTGGTCCACCGGGCCCGGCAGATACGGATGGCCCGGCAGAAGCTCCGCCATCGCGTCCCGGCCGCGCTCGGCCAGCCAGGTCGCGGCGATCTGCGCGCCGATGAACCGCACCTGGTCACGGGAGGGCGGCGGCTCGCCCTCGTTTTCGTACGTGGTGACCGGGCGCCGGGTGACATACGGCTTGCAGAAGTCGAGGTCGAAGGTCCGCTGGCTGTCGACCTCCCACAGCAGCGGCTCGGCCTGGTTGCGCCCTTCGCCGGCCTCGATGCCCCACAGGTGGACCCGTGCGCCGTACCCCTGTGCCGCCTCGACGGCGGACACCAGGTCCTCGTCGCCGCCGACCAGCGCCGCGTCGCTGATGGCGCGGTGCCGGGCGAGCGATTCGAGATCCGTACGGATCAGGGAGTCGACGCCCTTCTGCTGGTTGTTGGCGTTGAGGTTGCCGAGCCTGACCTTGACGTCGGGCAGCTCGGCGATGGACTGCTGCTCGGAGGTGTGGATCCGGCGTCTGGCCCCGTCGTACCAGTAGACGCGGAGCAGTCTGCTGTCCGCGAAGATGATCCGCGCCTTGTCGATGAAGGCCTCGATGAGCCCCTCGGCGTCGAGATCGAAGGAGCGCCGGTCTTCCGTGCCCGCTACAAGCAACCCGGCCGCAGCATAGACGTAACCGGCGTCGACGAAGATGGCATGTGTGGACGGGGTCTTGGCGACCTCGGCGAGCATGCGCTGGAGCAGCTCGTTGGTGTGCTCCAGACGGGCGCCGATATCGCTGGCCTCTGGGTTGATCTCTGCCTCGTTCATACGCCGTTCATTCTCCGTGGACGACATTGTACCCGCCAGTAGTTAGCCACCCACAAATTTTCCTTAGCGTAGGGAATGTTTGCAGAGGGCAAGCCGTTGTACTGACATGTAACGACGACGGACGTGCCCGTCACCCATAGTTCTCCAGCAGGAGGATCAGACGAAGGGAGAAGCCTTGCGCTTCGAAATCATGCGTCTCGACGATGTCGACGGTTCCGCCGTGGACAGCACCGTTGTGGACGCCGCCTCCGTCAATCGGATCGTGCAGCAGGCCGCCGCGATGGGCCAGCGCATCTATATCCGTCCGGCCGAGACCTCGGCCTCGTAACCCTTATCGCACCTGACGCGACTGACGAAGCGCCCCCGTACGGATCACCCGTACGGGGGCGCTGCCGCGTCAGCCGCCCTGGACGACCTGGGTGACGCCGTTGATGATCTGCTGGACGGCGATGGCCGACAGCATCATCCCGGCCAGCCGGGTCACCAGCACCACCCCGCCGTCCCTGATCAGCCGGATGATCAGCAGCGAATAGCGCATCGTCAGCCAGAGCACGGCATGCATCGCGACGATCGCGGCCCATACCGAGACCTGCGCCGAGGCGCCGTCGGCGTGCTGCACGGCGAGGATGACGGACACGATCGCACCGGGCCCCGCGAGCAACGGCATGCCCAGGGGCACGAGCGCCACATTGACGTCCTTGGTCTGCTGGGGCTCGTCGTTCTTGCCGGTCAGCAGATCGAGCGCGATGAGCAGCAGAAGCAGACCGCCGGCGATCATCAGCGCCGGCACGGAGACATGGAGATAGTCCAGGATCTGCTGGCCGAGGATGCCGAAGACGGCGATCACACCGAAGGCCACGGCCACCGCCTGCCAGGCCATGGCGCGCTGGACCTTGGCGGGGCGGCCGGAGGTGAGGGCGAGGAAGATCGGTGTGATCCCGGGAGGGTCCATGATCACAAAAAGGGTGAGAAAGAGGGATCCGAAAACGGCAAAGTCGAACACAGTGAGGGCCTTGCGAGAAGAGAGAAGAGAGCGGAAGAACGAGCGGTACGGATACGGCGAAAGGCAGTACGGATACGGCGGTACGGCCGGACTTAGGCGCGTCCGCCCGCGCCCGGCACCGGGAACGCGCCGGAAGCGCGCCGGGTGATCTCGCCGTAGATCTCCGGGTCCGTGGTGGACGCCCCGAGCTCCACGGACTTCCTGCTGCCGTGATAGTCGCTCGACCCGGTGGTCAGCAGCCCGAGTGCGGCGGCCAGCCCGCGCAGCCGGGCACGCGTCGGCTCGTCGTGGTCCATGTGGTCGACCTCGATGCCGTCGAGGCCGGCGGCGGCAAGGCGTTCGACGGCGGCCTCGGACACGACCTCACCGCGCTTGACGGCCCCGGGGTGCGCGAAGACGGTGACGCCGCCGGCGGCCTTCACCAGGCGGATCGCCTCGAAGGGATCGAGTTCGTGCTTCTCGGCGTACGCGCGTCCGCCGTCCGCGAGCCACTCGGGTGTGAAGGCGTCGGAGACGGTGCCGACGACGCCCAGTTCCACGAGCGCGGTGGCGATGTGCGGCCGGCCGAGGGAGGCGTCGCCCGCGATGCGCGCCACCTGGTCCCAGGTGATCGGGACGCCCAGCTCCTGGAGCTTGCACACCATCGTCCACGCCCGCGGGACGCGGTCGTCCCGTACCAGCTCGCGCTCGCGCAGCAGCTCCGGCTCGTACGGGTCGAAGAGGTACGCGAGCATGTGCAGCCCGACGCCGTCGAGACGGCAGGAGAGCTCGGCGCCCGTGACGAGCGTGAGGTCCCGGTCGAGGTCCGCGAGCGCGGTGATCGCCTCGGCGTGGCCCCGGGTGGAGTCGTGGTCGGTCAGCGCGACGACGTCGAGCCCGGCGGCGGCCGCGTTACGGACCAGCTCGGCCGGGGTGTCCGTACCGTCCGAGGCCGTGGAGTGGGTGTGCAGGTCGATGCGCACGACGCGTACTCCGGGGCTCGGGGCGGACAGGGGACGCTTCAGGATAACGGGAGATTCGAACACCCCGTCCCGGCCGTCCGGGCGTCTCCGTCAGGACAGCAACCGTGGTGACAGCGGACCGCAGGGCACCAGTTCCACGTCGGCGCCGCCGTCCCGCAGATCGGTCAGCACCAGCTCGTCGTAGAGCAGCAGCCCCGACTGCTCAGGCCAGACGATCGCCCACAGCCACAGCCCGAGCGCCTCGCCCGCGAAGACCGCGCGGTCCTTCGGCGCCTCGGGGACATGCCAGAGCGGGGTGGGCCGCCCCGCGGCGAGCAGCTTGGTCTGCGGTGGCTTGTCGACACAGATGGCGGGCCCCGGGTCGGGGCCGTCGATACCCGCGTAGCGCGCGCCAAGACCGACCCCCAGCTCCTCGGCGACGAGCAGCAGCTCACCGGTGCCGCCGAGCGGTCCAGGGCCCGAGCAGGCCACGGCGGTCGCACGGCCACCACTGCGGTCGTCGCCCGCGTACGCGACGCCGGTGAAGAGCCAGCCGACGGGCAGGGGCCAGGGCATCCACACCGGAACAACGGCGCGGTGCACCACGACGTCGAGAGCTTCGGAACTGGGCGGTATCACCGGCTGGAGCGGATACACCGTGCCGTGTAGGTCGCACTGCCAGGAATCGGCGAAGAGGCCGGGCGCCCTGACCCGGCCACCGCACTTCGGGCAACTGGGTTGGCCCCTCATAGTCCCCCACGGTCCTCCCCGGGCGTCGCCGCGTCAAGGACGGTCGGCCGTCCGGCGCGGGCCGCGGCGGGCGGCCGGTGCGAGGCGCACGCGCGAGCCGGGGCAGACGGGACCGGCCGGCTCAGTCCAGCGGGACGGAGCGGCGCAGCGGATCGCGCAGGTCCGTGCCGTGCGCCAGCCATCGCTCGTGCAGCTCCCGCGCGCCCCTGACCCGCTTCCACGCCGCCTCGTTGGGCGTCATCGGCAGGAGCGGCAGAAACCGCACCGGCTCCAGCGGTTCGTCCAGCTCCAGGTCCTCGACCAGGCCGCCGGACTCCCCGACGAGTACGGAGCTGAACGGCGCCTGCGGCCACAGCGGCTCCCCCAGGTCGAGGGAACTGCCCGGAGCCACGACCACCCCCTCGACCTGCGGGGACGCGGCCAGCACGGCCAGCGGACGCAGTACCTGGTCGGTCGCGGCCGGCCCGGACCGTACGGTCAGGACCAGCTCGGCCCGCGGGCCCTTCACCGGGTCGGCGAGCAGCGCCGCCGGATCGGCCATCGGCTGCGCCGACATCCCCAGGGTGGCGTAGCGCACCACGTCCGAGCCGCCGCGGGAGTCGGTGAAGCGCAGCACCTCGATGCGGTCCGTCCCCAGGAAGGTCACCGCCGCGCGCGCGTCCGGTTCACCCAGCGCCGTACAGAGCCGGGCCTCGACCAGAGCAAGAATTTCTCCCATGCCGGGAGCATAGATCGCGCGTGAATGGGGCAAGGGAAAGGATTGGCCTGCTGTCAGCTGATAGTCTTGGCCGCTGGTCGGGGCAGCACGCTGAGCTGAAGCGTCGCTCTCGAGTCCCGACGACACGTCATCCCCTACGGGGGACCGGCCGGAGGAGGTGGGGCTGCGGTGGATCGAAGTCACCCGGCCAGTACCAGCCGCTCTTCCGCACGACGCCTTTTCTCTGTGGTCTGAGGCCCTTTCCGCCCAGCCCCGCGGCATGTCGCACGACGGAAGAGCACTTCTTTTCTTTGCCTGTGTCTTTGCCTGTCTGAAGCGAA
The DNA here is from genome assembly GCF_042882605.1 of Streptomyces sp. NPDC058198. Lineage (NCBI taxonomy): Bacteria > Bacillati > Actinomycetota > Actinomycetes > Kitasatosporales > Streptomycetaceae > Streptomyces > Streptomyces sp. NPDC058198. The sequence goes on along the minus strand of NZ_JBHVVP010000003.1, from coordinate 250,792 downwards.
CGCCGTCACCGCGACTCCGCGGTGCCGCCCGCTTTGCGGACGTACGCATCACGTCCCCATTCCGGGCTGTGCCACGCCTCGCCGACGGCCTCTCCGTGAAGGAGCCCGTCATGTCGATGATCCGTGACCTGCGCGCAGCGGTCCGCCCGTCCCTGCGCAAGAGCAGCGCCGCCTACAACAAGTACGAGACGTACGACGCCACCCGCGACCCGTCCGCGTCGAGCGCGGTGGTCGACTGCGCGGTCTACCGCGAAGGCCGGCGGGTGGTGAAAGGCCCTTGTGTCACCCCGCACGAAGCGATGCTGCGGGTGCGCGAGGGCGGCGGATTCGCCTGGATCGGCCTCCATGAGCCGACCGAGGAGGAGTTCGCCGGTATCGCGGCCGAGTTCGGGCTGCACCCGCTGGCGGTGGAGGACGCGGTGCACGCGCACCAGCGGCCGAAGCTGGAGCGGTACGACGACACCCTGTTCACCGTCTTCAAGACCATCCACTACGTGGAGCACACCGAACTGACCGCGACCAGCGAGGTCGTCGACACCGGCGAGGTCATGTGCTTCACCGGCCGGGACTTCGTCATCACCGTCCGGCACGGCGGCAAGGGCTCGCTGCGCAATCTGCGCCACCGCCTGGAGGACGACACCGAGCTGCTCGCCAAAGGGCCTTCGGCCGTGCTGCACTCCATCGCCGACCATGTCGTCGACGGGTACATCGCGGTGGCGGCGTCCGTGCAGGACGATATCGACGAGGTCGAGATCGATGTGTTCTCCGCCCCGGCGAAGGGCAGCCCGCGCGGCTCGGACGCCGGGCGGATCTACCAGCTCAAGCGTGAGGTGCTGGAGTTCAAGCGGGCCGTCTCCCCGCTGCTGCGGCCGATGCAGCTGCTGAGCGAGCGGCCGATGCGGCTGGTCGACCCCGACATCCAGAAGTACTTCCGCGATGTCGCGGACCATCTGGCCCGGGTGCACGAGCAGGTCATCGGCTTCGACGAACTGCTGAACTCGATCCTCCAGGCGAATCTGGCGCAGGCGACCGTCGCGCAGAACGAGGACATGCGCAAGATCACGTCCTGGGCGGCGATCATCGCCGTACCGACGGCCGTCTGCGGGATCTACGGCATGAACTTCGATCACATGCCGGAGCTGCAGTGGAAGTACGGCTATCCGATGGTGCTCGTCGCCATCGGCGTCATCTGTCTGACGATCCATCGCACCCTGAAGCGCAACGGGTGGCTCTAGGAAGTCTGCTGCATAGCGCTGGTTAAGCTGCGGGCATGACAGAACCGCAGCTTGGCCAGTTGCTTGTCGAGGAGGCCACCAAGAAGTCGGGCCTCATCTGGGTGCGGGGTCCAGGACCCGCCCGCGCGCTGTGGCACATCTGGCACGACGGCGCCGCGTATCTGGTCGGGGACGGCCCCGGGGAGCAGCCGCTGCCGGAGCTCGCCGACGGCTCCGCCGCCGAGGTGACCGTACGGAGCAAGGACAAGGGCGGCCGGCTGGTCGGCTGGACGGCGGCCGTCACGGAACTCGCGCCGCACTCCGATGCCTGGGAGGCGGCCGTCGCCGAACTCAAGGGCAAGCGGCTCAACGCGCCGGACGCCGAGGTGATGACGGAGCGTTGGGCGCGTGAGTGCCGGGTACTGCGGCTGACGCCCCAGGACGTGATCACCGAGCTGCCACAGGGCTCTCTGGCGGCCGCGCCGCTGGCGACCGGGGCGACGACCCGTCAGCCCGCCCCGGCCTCGCTGGGACGCCTGCTGCTCCGCCGTACGAAGCGTTAACCGACGGACCGGGTTCAGTCTCCGGCGCCCGGGAGCCGGCTGCCGTAGTCGACCGTCTGGCCCTTGGCCGGGGCCTCCAGGGGGAAGTCCTGGCCCCAGTCGGCGAGGGTGAGCGTCCCCGCGCCGCCCGCGCGGACCAGTTGCAGCGGGTACGCCGTGCCTTCGAGCGAGACGTCCAGCGTCCCGCCGTCGCCCTCGCCGCCACTGATCTTGATGGTCCGTACGCCGCCGATGGTGTCCCGGCTGCCCTTGCTCAGCTTGCCGTGCAGCGTCAGCAGCCCATCGAGCAGCACCTTCATGTCCGTGAAGCTGTTCAGCTGCTTGTACGACGGGTCGTCCTCCGGCACCTTCACGTACTTGTCCTGGAGCTTGTCCGCGACCTCGGCGTCCGCCTTGCTGGGCTCGGCGCTCTCCTTGCCGTCCTCGCCCGCGTGGCTCCAGAAGTCGGCGTCGGCCTTCAGGAAGAGCGCGTCCTCGATGCGCAGCAGCTGGAAGGTGGTGTTCTTCGAGGTGACGGACCCTATGCCGCCGTTCTCCTTGAGCCGCATATTGAGCTTGTACGTCTGTCCCTTGCTGACCAGGGAGCCGGAGAGGCGTACCGCGTCCGCGCTGCCCGCGGCCGTCTGCGCCTTTCTCTCGATCTCGGTGGCGGAGAGCTTGCCCACCATGTTCGTCCCCTCGTCCGGATCCTCGCCGCACGCCGTGAGTACCGTGGCCAGTCCGGCGCAGATCGCGACAGGAAGAGCGGCCCGGCGGGCACGGTCGGACGACAGGAAAAGGGTCACAGACGCACTGCCTCTCATACGAGGATGGGGGGTGGCAGACCGCAGCGTACCCGGGCCGGAGGCACCGCTCGACAGAGAGCCGGACGGACGGATCCGCCAGGGCGTACCGCAGCGGTACGGGCTAGCCTGAACCCGTTATCCCGCCGGATAAATGGACAATCAAGGGCAAGGAGGCGCTCGGCATGGCAGCAGGCGCCCCACGGGTCTTTGTCTCGCATCTGGCCGGTGCGCCGGTCTTCGATCCCGTCGGCGACCAGGTCGGGCGGGTCCGCGACCTGGTCGCGATGCTGCGTGTCGGCAGCCGCCCGCCGCGGCTGCTCGGCCTGGTCGTCGAAGTGCTCAGCAGGCGCCGGATCTTCCTGCCCATGACGCGGGTCACCGGCATCGAGTCGGGTCAGGTCATCACCACGGGTGTGGTCAACGTACGGCGCTTCGAACAGCGGCCCACCGAACGCCTCGTGCTCGGCGAGCTGCTCGACCGCCGGGTGCGGCTCGTGGAGAGCGACGAGGAGGTGACGGTCCTCGATGTCGCCATCCAGCAGCTGCCCGCCCGCCGCGACTGGGAGATCGCCAAGGTCTTCGTACGGCGAGGCAGGAAGGGCGGCGCGCTGCGCCGGCGGGGCGAGGCGCTGACCGTCGACTGGTCGGCGGTCACCGGCTTCTCCCTGGAGGAGGAGGGACAGGGCGCGGAGAATCTCGTCGCCACGTTCGAGCGGCTGCGCCCGGTCGATCTCGCCAACGCACTGCACCATCTGACGCCGAAACGGCGGGCGGAGGTCGCCGCGGCCCTCGACGACGACCGGCTCGCGGATGTCCTGGAGGAGCTGCCCGAGGACCACCAGGTGGAGATCCTCGGCAAGCTCAAGGAGGAGCGCGCGGCCGACGTGCTGGAGGCGATGGACCCGGACGACGCGGCCGATCTGCTCTCCGAGCTGCCCGAGGCGGACAAGGAGCGGCTGCTGACGCTGATGCGGCCCGACGACGCGGCGGACGTACGGCGGCTGATGTCGTACGAGGAGCGGACCGCCGGCGGTCTGATGACGACCGAGCCGATCGTGCTGCGCCCGGACGCGACGGTGGCGGACGCGCTGGCCCGGGTACGGCAGCAGGACCTCTCCCCCGCGCTCGCGGCGCAGGTCTATGTGTGCCGGCCGCCGGACGAGACGCCGACCGGCAAGTACCTGGGCACGGTCCACTTCCAGCGGCTGCTGCGGGATCCGCCGTTCACCCTGGTCAGCTCGATCGTGGACAGCGATCTGCCGCCGCTCGCCCCGGACACCCCGCTGACGGCGATCACCGGCCATCTCGCGGCGTACAACATGGTCTCGGCGCCGGTCGTGGACGACCGCGGCTCACTGCTCGGCGCGGTCACGGTCGATGACGTGCTCGACCACATGCTGCCCGACGACTGGCGGGAGAGCGGGTTCCACGACGTGGAGGAGGCGGCCGGTGGCAGCTGACCGCCCGGACAGGGACGGCGGTCGGGAGCGTCAGCGGACCGGCTTCCCGGCCGGGTCGACCGCGCTGGCCCGCGGCGGCCGCGCCAGGCTGGACCAGCCGCTGGCCCCGCGCCGCAAGCTGCTGCCCGACTACGACCCCGAGGCCTTCGGGGTGCTCTCGGAGCGGATCGCGCGCTTCCTGGGGACGGGCCGCTTCATCGTCTGGATGACCCTGATCATCATCGTCTGGCTCATCTGGAACGTCACCGCCCCCAGCGAGCTGCGCTTCGACCCGTACCCGTTCATCTTCCTGACGCTGGTGCTGTCCCTCCAGGCCTCGTACGCCGCGCCGCTCATCCTGCTGGCGCAGAACCGCCAGGACGACCGTGACCGGGTGACCCAGGAGCAGGAGCGCAAGCAGAACGAGCGCGCGATTGCGGACACCGAGTACCTGACACGGGAGATCGCGGCGCTGCGGATCGGCCTGGGCGAGGTCGCCACGCGCGACTGGCTGCGCTCGGAGCTCCAGGACCTGGTGAGGGACATGGCGGACCACCACCTGGTGCTTCCCCTGGAGAGCGGGCACGGACGCGAGGAAGCCGACCACTGACGGGCTTTCCGGAGGCGGCACGGAGCGCCGTACCATCTCGGTATGGCTACCGATACGTACGGAACCGCCGTTCCCGCGGAAGACGCGGTGCGCGATGCGCTGGCGACGGTGAACGACCCCGAGATCCACCGGCCGATCACCGAACTCGGCATGGTCAAATCGGTTGATATCGGGGCGGACGGCGCGGTGGCCGTCACGGTGTATCTCACGGTGTCCGGCTGCCCGATGCGCGACACCATCACGCGGACCGTGACGGAGGCGGTCGCGCGGGTCGCGGGCGTCACCCGGGTGGACGTGACGCTGGATGTGATGAGCGACGAGCAGAGGCGCGAGCTGGCGTCCTCGCTGCGCGGCGGCACCGCCGAGCGCGAGGTGCCGTTCGCCAAGCCCGGCTCGCTGACCCGGGTGTACGCGGTGGCCTCGGGCAAGGGCGGCGTCGGCAAGTCGTCGGTGACGGTCAACCTGGCGGCGGCGATGGCGGCCGACGGGCTGAAGGTCGGTGTCGTCGACGCGGACATCTACGGGCACAGCGTGCCGCGGATGCTCGGCGCGGACGGCCGGCCCACCCAGGTCGAGAACATGATCATGCCGCCGTCGGCGCACGGCGTGAAGGTGATCTCCATCGGCATGTTCACCCCGGGCAACGCGCCGGTGGTGTGGCGCGGGCCGATGCTGCACCGCGCGCTCCAGCAGTTCCTCGCGGACGTCTACTGGGGCGATCTGGACGTACTGCTGCTGGACCTGCCGCCGGGCACCGGCGACATCGCGATCTCGGTGGCGCAGCTCGTGCCGAACGCCGAGATCCTGGTGGTCACCACCCCGCAGCAGGCGGCGGCCGAGGTCGCGGAGCGGGCCGGCTCGATCGCGGTACAGACGCATCAGAAGATCGTCGGCGTCGTCGAGAACATGTCGGGCCTGCCGTGTCCGCACTGCGACGAGATGATCGACGTCTTCGGCACGGGCGGCGGCAAGCTGGTCGCCGAGGGGCTGACGAAGACGACCGGCGCGACGGTGCCGGTGCTGGGCTCGATCCCGATCGACGTACGGCTGCGGGAGGGCGGCGACGAGGGCAAGCCCATCGTGCTGTCCGACCCGGACTCGCCGGCGGCCATCGCGCTGCGCGAGGTGGCGAGCAAGCTGGGCGGCCGGCAGCGCGGTCTGTCGGGCATGTCGCTGGGGATCACCCCGCGCAACAAGTTCTGAGGTCCGCTCCGAGGTCCATGAAGGGGCGGCCGCTGCCGCGGTCGCCCCTGACCCGCGCGAGATGCGCCGTGCGCCGGCGTACGCGCTGCTACGAGGCGTACGAGGCGATGTCGTCGATCACCGAGAACCCGAGGCCGTAGGCGCTCATCCCGCGGCCGTACGCCCCCAGGTGCACCCTGCCCTTCGGCGAGCCGGCCAGCACCCAGCCGAACTCGGACTCGCGGTAGTGGAAGGGCGTCGGCACCCCGTCGACCGGCAGCGAGAGCGCCGACCAGGCGGACCCGTGCAGATCGTCGGCCAGCTCGAACGCGGTCTCGATCTGCTGGCCCAGCCATTCGTCGCGCAGGGTGTGGTCCAGCTGCGCGGGCCAGGTGGAGGTCAGCAGCCCCGACCCGGCCAGCCAGGCCGCCGAGGAGGCCGTGGTGGCGTCCAGATGCCCCGTGCCGTCACCGCTGCGGCGTACGGGGCTGGTGGCCACGGTCACGACCACCGCGAAGCGTTCTCTGTCCGCGCCTGACGCGTCCGGTCTTATCGACGGCTCGTCGCCGTGGCCCGTCGCGCCGTGCTGCACCGCGCCGTCGGCCGTGGCGCCGACCTTCATCAGCCAGCGTGGCCCGGTGAACGCCTCATCCAGTCCGTACCAGGGGAACGGCGCCCGCAGATAGCCTTCGACGCTGCGCCGGGCCACCCGCGCACCCTGGTCGCCGGATGAGCTGTCAGCGCTCCGTGTCCCTACCGGACTCGTGGTCTCCATCTGGCCGGCGCCTCCTCGATCTCGAGTGTCCGGAGCGGCCCGCCCCCGACGGGCGCCTCACTGCCGGACAGATGGAGGATAGCCACCCAGTCCCGACTCGTAGGGATTGATCGTGTTCAGGTGGCGTCTGCGTCGAAGGGCGCGCGGGCACCCTGATCGGGCTTCTCGCCCTTCTTGAGCAGGTCGGGAGTACCGGAGGAGCCCTTCGCGGAACTGACGGGAGCCACCGGTGTGTCCGACACGGCGGAGCCACTCTCATGGCCGTTCACCGCGTCCGCGACGTCGGACATCTCCTTGCGGAGATCGAAGCTGCTGCGGATCTCCTTCAGCCCCAGATCGTCGTTGTCCGCCAGCTGCTTGCGGATGAACGCCTTGGGGTTGAGGTCCTCGAACTCGAAGTCCTTGAACTCGGGGCCCAGCTCGGAGCGGATGTCTTCCTTGGCACTCTCGGAGAACTCGCGGATCTTCCGGACGAAGCGGGAGACGTCCTGGATGACCTTGGGCAGCTTTTCCGGGCCGAAGACAAGTATGGCGAGGACCACGAGCGTGACCAGCTCGAGTGCGCCAATGTCATTGAACACCTGCTGCTCCTTGTGTTCTCCGGTTACGTTCTCCGGTTGCGTTCTCCGTGCCCGCGGACCGGACGACGTCATCCTGGCCCGAGACGGGCCGAGGCCCGGGCCGCTCCACGGTACCTGCCGTAACTGTCCTGGGGGTACCTTCCGGTGGACGTCAGGTGCCGTCCGCAGAGCCCAGGGTCACCGTCATGGTCCGCTCTTTGCCCGAGCGGACCACGGTCAGCTCCAGTCGGTCACCCGGCCGGTGGGCACGGATCTTGACGATCAGTTCCTCCCCGCCGTGCACCCGCTGTCCGTTCACCTCGGTGATCACGTCCCCCGGCTTGATACCGGCCGTGGCGCCGGGGCCGCCGACGGTCACCGCGGGACCGCCGTCGGCCGCCTTCTCGCCGACCCGGGCGCCGTCGCCCGCGTACTCCATGTCGAGGCTGACCCCGATCACGGGATGGGTGGCCTTGCCCGTGTTGATCAGCTCCTCGGCGACCCGCTTGCCCTGGTTGATGGGGATGGCGAAGCCGAGCCCGATGGACCCCGCCTGTCCGCCGTCGACACCGTCGCCGCTGTCTGCGGCGCGGATCGCGCTGTTGATGCCGATGACCCGGGCCCTGGCGTCCACCAGCGGGCCGCCCGAGTTGCCGGGGTTGATGGGGGCGTCGGTCTGCAGCGCGTCCACGTAGCTGACATCGCTGCCGTCGCCCTTCTCGCCGCCGGCGGTGATGGGGCGCTCCTTGGCGCTGATGATCCCGGAGGTCACCGTGTTGGACAGGTCGAAGGGGGCGCCGATGGCCACGACGGGGTCGCCGACCCGGACATTGTCGGAGTTTCCCAGCGGCAGCGGCTTGAGCCCGGAGACTCCGGTAACCTTGACGACGGCGAGGTCGTAGCCGCTGTCCTTGCCCACGAGCTTCGCCCGGGCGGTCTGGCCGCCGCTGAACGTGACGGATATCTCGCCGGAGGAGCCCGCCGGCTGGACGACATGGTTGTTCGTCAGGATGTGGCCCTGGCGGTCCAGGACGAACCCGGTGCCGGTGCCCTGCTCGCCACCGCCGCTGACATGCAGGGTGACCACGCTGGGCAGGGCGCTGGCGGCGATGCCCGCGACACTGTCGGGCGCGCGGCCGCCGGCGTCCTGGCCGGCCTGCGGAAGTTCCACGGTGGTGAGCCCGCCGTTGCGTTCCACGTACGCGCCGACCGCGCCACCCAGCACGCCGGTGGCGAGCGCCAGCACCACGGCCGCGGCGAGACCGGCCCGCCGTCGCGTGCGCCGCGGCTCCGCGTACTGGGTCAGGGGCTGCCGGCCCGGGGCGTTCCACGGGTCGTACTGGAGCCACTGCGAGGGCTGCGGAAGGGGCTGGGGCGGCGTCGGCGGCAGCGACTGGTGCGGGAGCTGGGCGAGGGGCTGCGGAAGGGGCTGGGGGTCCACCTGGGCCTGCGGCGGGGCCGGATAGCCGGGAGGCGGGACATGGCCGCCGTTCGGACCGTGCGGCCCGGCGTACTGCGGCGGCAGGAGGGTGCCGTGCGCCGGGGTCGGGCGCTGTACGGGAGGCGCGGGCGCCCAGGGGCCAGGACCGCCGTAGGGCGGGGTGCTGTAGGCGTCGGGCTCGTGCAGCGGCTGCGGCCGCCCCTGCGGTACGGAAACCTCGTCGGCGAGCGGCGGCGCCGGATCAGCGGGCAGCGGAGCCGGGCCGGGGAAGCCTGACGGGCCGTCAACGACGGGGGACAGCTCCGCCGTCGCCTCGCCGCTGCGGGACGGCGGTACCTCGGACTCCTGCGGCACCGCGCGTCCCGTCGTGGGACGGCTCCACCACTTCGCCTTGGACCCGCTGGGCTTCCCGTCGTCCATGCTCTCCCCGCAACTGCTGCTCCGCGCCCCGCTGGGGCACCCCTGCAGGGGATTCAACCAGGTTTACGAATGTCCGCGCAGGGACCTGGTCAGCGACGGTACGAAAGCGGCGCGGCGGGCAGCGTGGGAGCCGCGAGCTGAGTGGGGTCGGGGGTGGCCGTGGGACCGGTCCCGGACACCGCGTCGATCTGGAGCGCCGTGCCCGTGGGCCGGATGAACGGCGCCAGCGACGAGCCGCTGAGCGCGCCGGGCGCGAACGGGCACTCGGTGAGCGTCTGCGCCTGGAGCAGGCCGGGAGGAGCGGCGGCGGCCGGGCGGTCGACGGACTGCGGCAGGATTCCGCTCGCCCCGCCGTGGCGGCGGGTGGACTCCGTACCGGCGGAGGCCTGGGCCGAGGTGCCGGCCGGGGCCCGCATGGGGGTGACATTGCTGCCCGCGCCGCGGGGCAGGGCATCGGCCGCCGTACCGAGCGGCATCGTGCCGCCCAGGGCCATCGCGGCGAACGACACCGCGCTGGCGGCCGCGAAGGCGAACCGCTTGCCGCGCCAGGGCGAGCGCTCGGCCTCCTGGCGGCCGACCTCATGGATCCGGAAGCCGGAACCACCGGGAAGCACCCCGCCATGGGCGATGGCCGGCACGTAACCGAAGCCGTCCGTGCGCACTCCGAAGACGCCGTCACCGAAGTGTCCCGCGTCGAACAGCCCTCGGCCGTTGTCGTCGTCGCCGGGTGGTCCCCCGGGCAGCCCCTGCAGTCTGGCGAGGAGCCCCGCGGAGGGCGGTGGCGGACAGGATTTCGCGAAAACGCTCTTCAGCCGGCGCTGGGCGTCGGCCTCGGCCTTGCACTTGGCGCAGGTCGCCAGATGGGCCAGCACACGCTCGCGCGCGTCATGGTCCAGCTCCCCGTCGACCAAGGCGGCGAGTCGGTCCCCCAGATGCTGCTCGGCAGGGGTCGGGCTTGAGCCACTCACGCCGGTCCGCCCTCCCCGGCCACGCTCACGAAGGCGCGCTGCTCGGCCCGGGCCTCGGGCGAACGGTGCTGCAGGGCCTTGCGCAGATGAGAGCGGCCGCGGTGGATCCGGCTGCGTACGGTGCCGAGCTTCACACCGAGCGTGGCCGCGATCTCCTCGTAGGAGAGTCCCTCGATGTCGCAGAGCACCACGGCGGCCCGGAACTCGGGGGCGAGGGTGTCCAGCGCCTGCTGGACGTCCGCGTCGAAGTGCGTGTCGTGGAAGACCTGCTGCGGCGACGGCTCACGGCTTGGCAGCCGCTCCGCCGCGTCGTCGCCGAGCGCGTCGAACCGGATCCGCTGCTTGCGCCGGACCATGTCGAGGAAGAGGTTGGTGGTGATGCGGTGCAGCCAGCCCTCGAAGGTGCCGGGGGTGTAGGTCGACAGCGAGCGGAAGACCCGGACGAAGACCTCTTGGGTCAGGTCCTCGGCGTCGTGCTGGTTGCCCGTCAGCCGGTAGGCGAGGCGGTAGACGCGTCCGCTGTGCGTGCTGACGATCTCCTCCCAGGTGGGAGGCGTCCACGCCTGCGATTCCGCATCCGATGCGAAGGTCGCCGTAACTGCGGAGTCGATGGAGCGAGAACGGTCAGCAGTGTTGGTCACGGATTTCGGCTCACCAAAGGACCTGAGACAGCGCCTGAGCACTCCTCCCCGGTCCGCAGGCGCAGCCGCACCTCCCCTATCGGCTCTGGTGGTGTCCAGTGGAGCCCTTACCATAGCCACTCCGCCCGTTAGCTCCGGATAAGAATCTTTACGCGAGTTTGGGGCCGGTCCCAGGTCGTGATCCCTGTGTTCCCCGTGCCGGGATAACGCCTGGTCCCATCTGCGGGTTCCCGGGTGCAGCGGATACAGTCACCGTTGCGCCGCCAACGGGGACAAGGAGAGGGTCATTACCGCCAACCGGCAGACGAGCTGGGCGTTCGCCGACGCCTTTGTCGCCGAGGACGAAGCACAGCGCTGGGCCCGTGACCGGGCCCGGGAGACAGGTCTTCGCCCGGTGTCACCAGGCACCGGTGCCGCGCTGCGTCTGCTCGCCGCCACGCTGGGTGCGAAAGCGGTCGCGGAGATCGGAACGGGCACCGGCGTCTCGGGGACGTATCTGCTGCAGGGCATGCGCGCGGACGGCGTCCTGACCACGGTCGACACCGAACCGGAGCGCCAGCAGTTCGCCCGGCAGGCCTTCCGGGCCGCCGGCTTCACCGGGAACCGCGCGCGCTTCATCCCCGGCCGCGCCCTGGATGTGCTGCCCCGGCTGGCGGACGGCGGGTACGACCTCGTCTTCTGCGACGGCGACCGGCTGGAGTGCCTCGACTACCTCGCTGAATCGTTGCGTCTGCTCCGGCCCGGCGGTCTCGTCTGCTTCGAAGGCGTGTTCGCGGACGGCCGGACGGTGGATTCCTCGGCCCAGCCCGCGGAGGTCCTCCGGCTGCGGGAGCTGCTGCGGACGGTACGGGAGAGCCAGGAGCTGCTGGCGTCCCTGCTGCCGGTGGGCGACGGGCTGCTCTGCGCGGTCCGGCGCGGCTGAGTCGTACCCGGCCCCGGCCCCCCTGAAAACAGAACGCTGCCCCGGTACGGACTGGTCCGTACCGGGGCAGCGTCGGTGTCGATCCGGGGGTGACCCTCGACCCCGAAGACTGTGAGCGTTCCGCTCAGCCGACGACCTTCTTCAGCGCGTCGCCGAGTGCGTCCGCCTCGTCCGGAGTCAACTCGACGACAAGCCGACCGCCGCCTTCGAGCGGAACGCGCATGACGATGCCCCGCCCCTCCTTGGTCACCTCGAGCGGGCCGTCGCCCGTCCGCGGCTTCATGGCCGCCATGCTCGTTCCCCTTCCTGAAACCAGCTCATCGCAGCCGGCGGCCCCATGACAGGCGCTGTGTCACCGGCATCGAACACGTTGCTTCAAGCCCATTATCCCGCATGGCTGGACCCGATGACCAACATCGGCCGGCATCGCTTGCGCAACGCGCTCTCGCAAAACCACTCAATTCGGCGATCCGCCTGCGATACTTCGCCGCCGTACGCTCCGCGAGGGCCCCACTTTCTTAGACGCAGGTCACATGCCCGGCGCCGGGGATCTCCGCCATGCTGGGGCCGGACAGACTGCCCGAGCCGCGAAGGGACCGATCATGGCCGACACCGTGCTGTACGAGGTGAGTGACGGACTCGCAACGATCACGATCAATCGGCCCGAGGCCATGAACGCGATGAATACCGAGGCCAAGGTCGCGCTCCGGGACGCGCTCACGGACGCGGCGGCCGACTCCGCCGTGCGGGCCGTACTGCTGACCGCGGCGGGCGACCGGGCCTTCTGTGTGGGACAGGACCTCAAGGAGCACACGGCCCTGCTCGAAGCGGACCGGGAGTCGGGCTCCGGCGACACGATGAGCACGGTGCGCGAGCACTACAACCCGATTCTCCGGGCGATCACGCAGATGCCGAAGCCGGTCGTGGCGGGGGTCAACGGGGTCGCGGCGGGCGCGGGATTCGGCTTCGCCCTCGCCGCGGACTACCGGATCGTGGCGGAGACGGCCGCGTTCAACACGTCCTTCGCGGGGGTGGCGCTGACCGCGGACTCCGGGGTCTCGTGGACGCTGCCCCGGCTGGTCGGGCGCGGCCGCGCCACGGATCTGCTGCTGTTCCCGCGCTCGGTGGCCGCGCCGGAGGCGTACGAACTGGGGCTGGTGAACCGCCTCGTCCCCACGGCCGACCTGCCGGCCGAGGCCCTCGCCGTGGCCCGGTCCCTGGCCGAGGGCCCGACGCTGGCGTACGCGGCGCTCAAGGAGTCCCTGGCGTACGGCGCGGAGCACTCGCTGGCGCAGACGCTGGAGAAGGAGGACGAACTCCAGTCGAGGGCCGGCGGGTCGGAGGATCACACGATCGCGGTGCGTGCGTTCCTGGCGAAGGAGAAGCCGCGGTACGTGGGCCGCTGAGGGTTCCACCAGGGGCAGGGGGCCGGGGGTTCGGCCCCCTGCCCCCCGGCGCGGCCTGCGTGGGCCGTCCTCAGACGTCGCGCGAGGCGCAGTCGGCCAGATGGTCGTTGACCAGGCCGCAGGCCTGCATGAGGGCGTAGGCCGTGGTGGGGCCCACGAAGCGGATGCCACGCGCTTTGAGGGCCTTGGACAGCGCCGTGGACTCGTCGGTGACCGCCGGGACGTCCTTGGTGGTCCTGGGTGCCGGGCGCTTCGCCGCGTCGGGGGCGTACGACCAGATCAGGGTGTCCAGGTCGCCGGGGGACCAGTCGGCGAGGACGCGCGCGTTGGCGAGCGTGGCGTCGATCTTGGCACGGTTGCGGATGATGCCCGGGTCGGCGAGCAGCCGCTCCCGGTCCGCGTCGGTGAACTCCGCCACGGACGCGATCTTGAACGAGGCGAAGGCAGCGCGGAAGCCCTCCCGCCGGCGCAGGATCGTGATCCACGACAGACCGGACTGGAAGGCTTCCAGGCACAGCCGTTCGAAGAGGGCGTCGTCGCCCCGGACCGGACGGCCCCATTCGGAGTCGTGGTAGGCGAGATAGTCCTCGGTCGACAGGCCCCAGGGGCAGCGCAGCCGCCCGTCAGGACCCGCCACAGCGGTCCCGTCGGTCACCGGCCCGTCTCCTCTCCCGGCTTCTTGAAGAGGTCGCGGGAGGACATCGCCGTCGCCTGGGCGCCGGCCAGCGCCGCCTCCAGCTCCGCGATCCGCGCGTCCCGCTCCGCGAGCTCCACGCCGAGCCGGCCGAGCACATCGTCGACATCCGCCATCCGGTAGCCGCGCGCGCCGACCGGCAGCCGGAGCGCCTCGACATCGGCGCGGCCGACCGGGCGGTTCACGGGCAGGGGGTCCACCAGCTGTTCCGGAGCGGTCTCCGGCAGGACCGCGTTGTCGCCGCCGCCGACGACCGCGAGCGTGACCGCGGCGACGACCACGACCATCGCGATGAGCAAGAACAAGAACACGAGCTTCTCCCCGGGCAGGAAAACGTCCGGTGCCGATCGTGCCATGAGCTGCCGGCCGTGCGGACGCTCGCCGGCGGTGAAGACGGTTGGTGAAGACGGTTAAGGTCGCAGGCGGGCCATCGCGAGGAGGACACAGGGGATGCGCAGCGGGACGTTGCGGCTGGGCCGTCAGGAATTCGCCGCGCACGAGCCGGTGATCATGGCGATCGTCAACCGCACTCCGGATTCCTTCTACGACCAGGGCGCGACCTTCCGCGACGAACCGGCCCTCGACCGCGTCGAGCGCGCGGTGTCCGAGGGGGCCGCCATCATCGACATCGGCGGGGTGAAGGCGGGCCCCGGCGACGAGGTCACGGCCGAGGAGGAGGCCCGCCGTACGGTCGGCTTCGTGGCCGAGGTGCGCCGTCGCCACCCGGACGTGGTGATCAGCGTGGACACCTGGCGGCACGACGTGGGCGAGGCGGTCTGCGCGGCGGGCGCCGATCTGCTCAACGACGCGTGGGGCGGGGTGGATCCCCGGCTCGCCGAGGTCGCAGCGCGGTACGGCGCGGGACTGGTGTGTACGCACGCCGGCGGGGCCGAGCCGAGGACCCGGCCGCACCGGATCGCGTACGACGACGTGATGGAGGACATCCTGCGGGTGACGCTCGGACTGGCCGAGCGCGCGCTGGAGCTGGGCGTCCGCAGGGACGGGATCATGATCGACCCCGGTCATGACTTCGGGAAGAACACCCGGCACTCGCTGGAGGCGACCCGCAGGCTGGGCGAGATGGCGGAGACCGGCTGGCCGGTGCTGGTCTCCCTGTCCAACAAGGACTTCGTCGGCGAGACGCTCGACAAGCCGGTCAAGGAGCGGGTGATCGGCACGCTCGCCACGACCGCGGTGTCGGCGTGGCTCGGGGCCCGGGTCTACCGCGTCCATGAGGTCGCGGAGACGAAGCAGGTGCTGGACATGGTCGCCAGCCTCGCGGGCCACCGCCCCCCGGCGGTGGCCCGCCGGGGCCTGGCCTGACGGCCGCTCCGTCGCCGGAGCGGCCGCCCCGGCCGCTACTTGCCCGTCTCCTTCGTGACCAGCGCGACCGCCTCGTCCACATCGTCCGTGACATGGAAGAGCAGCAGGTCCTTCTCGGACGCCTTGCCCTGCGCCACGACCGTGTCGCGCAGCCAGTCGACGAGGCCGCCCCAGTACGCCGTGCCGAACAGGACGATCGGGAAGCGGGTGACCTTGCGGGTCTGGACCAGCGTGAGCGCCTCGAACAGTTCGTCGAGCGTGCCGAGGCCGCCCGGCAGGACCACGAAGCCCTGCGCGTACTTCACGAACATCGTCTTGCGGACGAAGAAGTAGCGGAAGTTCACGCCGATGTCGACATGCGGGTTGAGCCCCTGTTCGAAGGGCAGCTCGATCCCGAGGCCCACGGAGACGCCCTCCGCCTCCCGCGCCCCCTTGTTCGCGGCCTCCATCGCGCCGGGACCGCCGCCCGTGATCACCGCGAATCCCGCGTCGACGAGCGCCCCGCCGATACGGGTCGCTGCCTCGTACTCCGGGGAACCGACCGGCGTACGGGCGGAACCGAAGACGCTGATGGCGCTGGGAAGTTCGGCGAGGGCACCGAAGCCCTCCACGAACTCCGACTGGATGCGCATCACCCGCCAGGGATCGGTGTGCACCCATTCCGAGTCACCCTCGGTGTCCAGCAGCCGCTGATCGGTCGTACCGGGCTGCACCTGCTCCCGGCGGCGGATCACCGGTCCGATCCTCTGTTCCTCCGGCCTCTGCGCCCCGTCAGGCATGCCCATGACCTGCTCCCTCCGCTGCTGTGCCTCATTCTCGGCAAGGGTAGGTCCACGGACGTGACAAAAGGCGAAATTGCGGCAGTCCGTCAGGCCCTCACTTGGTGAGCCACTGACGAAGCCGGTTCTCGCAGTGGGTGATCCGCTCGACGGCCACGTGCTCGTCGCGCTTGTGGGCGAGCAGCGCGTCACCGGGGCCGTAATTGACCGCGGGCACCCCCAGCCCGCCGAACCGTGAGACATCCGTCCAGCCGAACTTGGGCTGCGCCGTACCGCCCACGGCGGCCATGAACGCGGCCGCGGCGGGGTGCGAGAGGCCCGGCAGGGCCGCACCCGAGTGGTCGTCCACGACGAACTCCACGACCCCGCAGTCCGCGAAGACCTCGTGGACATGGGCGAGGGCCTCCTCCTCGCTGCGGTCCGGCGCGTAGCGGTAGTTGACGACGACCGTGCACGCGTCGGGGATGACGTTGTTGGCGACGCCGCCCTCGATCCGTACGGCGTTGAGGCCCTCCCGGTACTCCAGACCGTCGATGACCGGCCGCCGCGGCTCGTACGCGGCGAGGCGGTTCAGGATCGGCGCGGCGGCGTGAATGGCGTTGGAACCCATCCAACTGCGCGCGGAGTGTGCCCGCTCCCCCGCCAGCTGGAGGAAGACCCGCAGGGTGCCCTGACAGCCGCCCTCGACCTGGGCGTCGGACGGCTCCAGCAGGACGGCGAAGTCACCCTCCAGCCAGTCCGGACGGGCTTCGGCCAGATGGCCCAGTCCGTTGAGATGTGCGGCGACTTCCTCGTTGTCGTAGAAGACGAAGGTGAGGTCGCGGTTGGGCTCCGGGACCGTCGCGGCGATCCGCAGCTGTACGGCGACCCCGGACTTCATGTCACTCGTGCCACAGCCCCACAGCACCCCGTCGGAGTCCAGCCGGGAGGGCACGTTGTCGGCGATCGGGACGGTGTCGATATGCCCGGCCAGGATGATCCGCTCACCGCGCCCCAGGTGCGTACGGGCCACGACATTGTTGCCGTACCGGTCGACGGTGAGATGCGGCAGGGTGCGCAGCGCCTGCTCGATCGCGTCGGCGAGCGGCTTCTCCTCGCCGCTGACCGACGGGAAGTCGACCAGACGGGCAGTGAGCGCCGGGCCATCCAGGGTGAGGTCGAGCAGGGTCTCAGACATGATCCGACTCTAGGTCCTGCCCAGTGCGTCGCGGCGTCCGCACCCTCGCGCCGGTGCGGTCCGTCTCCAGTACGGTGGCCTCGTGTCCGAGACCGCCTCTCCCTCCCGTCACGGCCGCCTCCTGCGTACCGCGGCCGCCTTCGTCGTGCTGCTGGCCCTGGGCGCGTATGTCCTCATGCAGTACGAGACCGGCGGCAGAGGCGCTCCCCGCTGTGTGGTCAAGGCCGCAGACGGGCGGGGCGGCGACAGCCCGACGTACGAGATGAGCCCTGAGCAGGCCGCGAACGCGGCGACGATCTCCGCGGTCGGCACCACCCGCGGGCTGCCCGAGCGTGCGGTCACGATCGCGCTGGCGACCGCCCTCCAGGAGTCCACGCTGCGCAATCTGGACCATGGCGACCGGGATTCGCTCGGTCTCTTCCAGCAGCGTCCCTCGAAGGGGTGGGGCACCGCGGCCCAGATCCAGGACCCGGTCTACTCGGCGGGCCAGTTCTACGACCATCTCGCCAAGGTCCCCGGCTATTCACGGCTGCCGCTCACGGTGGCGGCGCAGCGCGTCCAGCGCAGCGGTTTCCCGCAGGCGTACGCGAAGCACGAGCCGGACGCCACGCTGCTGGCCGCGGCGCTGACCGGCCGGTCCAGCGCCTCACTCACCTGTTCGGCGCCGAACGGCGGCAGCGTGCCGGGTGACCCGGCGAAGGTACGGGCCGCGCTGGTACGGGCCTTCGGCTCCGAGGTGCTGCCCGCGGACCCGGCGGCCGACGGCGCGGGGGCGCCGGGCGCGACCGCCGAGGTGTCCGTACCGGTGGCGGCCATGACGGGCGCGGACGGCGGCGGTCCGGGGGCGCGGCGCGGCTGGGAACTGGCGCACTGGGCGGTGGCCCAGGCGGACGCGCTGCGGATCGACGAGGTTTCCTACGCGGGCCGGGTGTGGAGCGCGAAGGAAGCGCACAGGGGCTGGCGGAAGGCCGGCGGCGGGATCACGAAACAGGGTGCGGGAGAAGTCCGCATGCGCACCGCGCAGTAGTACGACGCATCGCCCGGACGGGGGAGTTCCGCCCGTCCGGAACAGCATTTCTTCCGATGATTCGACATGGCGGTCCGAGGCGCCGAATCCCCTGCGCATCAGGCGAAGTGACGGTTCACCGGGACTTCCCGAACGGCAGCGTTTGTCCGCTTTTATCCGTAGTTGATAATGCGACGCGTTGCAAAGTCTTTACCCTGGCCCACCGCATCCTTCACCGCCCTTCGAGGGGTTGTCACTGCGTCCGATCGACGGACAAGCACTGTTTCTCTCCCGTCAAAGGAGCACCATGTCCCTCCCCCTGACCCGTCGGATCGCCCGTGCCGCGCTGATCGTCGCGGCGGGCGCAGCCCCCGTGGTCGGTGCGGCCGGCTTCGCGCACGCGGCGGCGCTTCCGCAGGCCACCGACCTGAGCGCGGTCACCGCGCTCGACGGCGCCGCCGTGAGCGACACCGTCGGCACGGCCGGCAGGACCACGACGCCCGTCGCGCAGAAGATGGCCGGCGACACCGCGGGCAGCGCCGGTGAGGTGCTGAGCAAGACGGCCTCGACCGCGACGAAGGGCGCCAAGAAGGCCGCCGCGCCGGCCGACGCGCTCGGTGGCGGTCTGCCGACCGGCCAGCTGCCCGGCAAGGGCCTGCCGCTCGGCTGACCCACGAGCCGACCCACGAAGCACGCGGAAGGACGCACACGGAAGGGGCCCGGGGCGCACATGCCCCCGGGCCCCTTCCTGTGGAGCGCCGTACGGAACCGGCCTCAGCGCAGCCGCTTGACCGCCGCCCCGATCCGCTCATCGGTGGCCGTCAGCGCCACCCGCACATGCCGCTCGCCCGCCGGACCGTAGACATCGCCCGGCGCGACCAGAATGCCCAGCTCCGCGAGGTGCGCCACCGTGTCCCAGCACGGCTCGTCGCGTGTCGACCACAGATACAGGCTCGCCTCGCTGTGCTCGATGCGGAAGCCGTGCGCCTCCAGCGCGCCCCGCAGCGCCGCGCGGCGGGCCGCGTACCGCTCCCGCTGCTCCTGTACGTGCGCGTCGTCACCGAGCGCCGCGACCGTCGCCGCCTGCACCGGCGCCGGCGTCATCATCCCGCTGTGCCTGCGGATGTGCCGCAGCTCCGCCAGGACGGCCGCGTCACCCGCCAGGAAGGCCGAGCGGTACCCGGCCAGGTTGGAGCGCTTGGAGAGCGAGTGGACGGCGACGATCCCCTCGTACGTACCCCCGCAGATGTCCGGGTGCAGTACGGAGACGGGCTCGGCCTCCCAGCCCAGCTCCAGGTAGCACTCGTCGCTGAAGACCAGCACGCCGTGCTCACGCGCCCAGGCGACGATCCGCGTCAGCTCGTCCCGGTCCAGCACCTGTCCGGTGGGGTTGGAGGGCGAGTTGAGCCAGAGGAGCTTCAGACCGGCGGGGTCCAGCTCGGTGCCCGCGGCGTCAGCCGCAAATGTGTCCGTGTCGTACGGGACCGGCTCGGCGCCGCAGAGCCGCGCGCCCACCTCGTACGTCGGGTACGCGAGCCGCGGGTGCGCGACCCGGTCGCCGGCGCCGAGGCCGAGCTGCGTCGGCAGCCACGCCACCAGCTCCTTCGAGCCGACCACCGGCAGCACGTTCGCGTGCGTCACCCCACGCGCGCCGAGCCGCCGCTCGGTCCAGCCGGTCAGCGCGTCGCGCAGCGCGGCCGTCCCCCACACCGTCGGATAGCCGGGCGAGTCCGCGGCCGCGACCAGGGCTCGCTGGATCAGGGCGGGGACCGGGTCGACCGGAGTGCCCACGGACAGGTCGACGATCCCGTCCGGATGGGCCGCGGCCGTCGCCTTGTACGGCTCCAGCTTGTCCCAGGGGAAGTCGGGAAGGCGCGAAGAGACTGCGGACACGGTGCTCACTCTTTCTCGTGCGGATGAAACACCACGGTCCCGCACGGCGGGGAAGCCGTACGGGACCGGGGGCGCACTGTCAGCCGTTCTGGGGCGGCAGCGCGGCGATGAAGGGATGGTCACGCTCGATCAGGCCGAGCTTGGAAGCACCACCGGGCGAACCGAGCTCGTCGAAGAACTCGACATTCGCCTTGTAGTAGTCCTTCCACTCCTCCGGGGTGTCGTCCTCGTAGAAGATGGCCTCGACCGGGCATACCGGCTCACAAGCCCCACAGTCGACGCATTCGTCCGGGTGGATGTACAAGGACCGGGAGCCCTCGTAGATGCAGTCGACCGGGCACTCCTCGATGCACGCCTTGTCCTTGACGTCGACACAAGGCTGCGCGATGACGTAGGTCACGCTGTCGTTCCTCCTCGATAGGGCGCGGCGGGCCGATCTGCGGCTCCGTCCACGGGCGCGCGGGAGCGCGGCGTCGTCGATGCCCGCACCTAGTATCTCCGTTCTTGGGCACGATCCGAACAGGAGGGGCGTACAGAGCTGTGGAATTCACTGCCGGCGGACGGTTCGAGGTCCGAATGACACGGGCTGACGTGGGCAAACGTGTATCAGTCAGACAGTTGACGGGGGGCGGTCCCGGCAGCGAGAAGTTCACCGACACGGTGGGTGTTCTCACATCCTGGGACAACGGTGTGCTGCTGATCACACGACGCACCGGTGAGAGCGTCCGCATCCCCGAGGCGGCGGTCGTCGCGGGCAAGGTGGTGCCGGCCGCACCGGCCAGACGGCGGGGCCCCGCGGCGACATTCGAGGAGCTGACGCGGGTCTGCGCCCGCGCCTGGCAGCCGGTGGAGAGCGAGCCGCTCGGGCAGTGGCGGCTCAGGGCCTCGTCCGGATTCACCCGGCGGGCCAATTCCGTCCTGCCCCTCGGCGATCCCGGAGTGCCGCTCGACGAGGCGCTGGCCCGGGTACGGCGGTGGTACGGGGAGCGGGGCCTGCCCCCGTACGTCCAGACCGCGACCGGGGCCGAGGGCACCCAGGAGCAGCTGTGCGCGGAGCTGGAGAAGCGCGACTGGTGGCCGGAGGTGACCGCGGAGCTGCGCGTCGGCGCGCTCGCGCGGCTCGGGGACCAGGAAGGCCCCGGCGAGAGCGCCGTCTCCCGGGTGCGGCTCGACCGGAGCTGTGACCCCCCATGGCTCCAGCGTTACCAGCGGTCCGGTGTGCCCGGGCCCCATGTGCTCCACGTACTGAGCAGCGGCCCTTCGGTGTGGTTCGCCTCGGTGCCCGGGGAGACGGGCGTCCCGGCGGCGATCGGCCGCTGTGTGGTCGACGGACGCTGGGCGGGGTTCATGGCGGTGGAGGTCGACCCCGCCCACCGGCGCCAGGGCCTGGCCACGGCCGTGATGACCGCCCTCGCCCGCCGCGCGCTGGAGGAGGGCGCGTCCGCCGCCTGGCTCCAGGTCGAGTCGGACAACGACGCGGCGCGCGCGCTGTACGAGGGCATGGGCTTCGCCGTCCATCACCGCTACCACCACTTCCGATCCTCCTGAGCGGGTACGAGGCGCGTATGTTCCCGGAAAACAGCGACCGGCACCGGCGCTTCGCCGAGGAAGCCCGCGCGGAGCGGCCCGACCTGGCGACGCTCTGTCTGCTCGTCGGGGCGGAGGCCGACCCCTCCCTGGGCGAGGCCGGTCTCGACGCCGCCCAGGCCGAGCTGGACCGGCTGGCCGGGCTGCTGCCCTTCGGCATCATGGGAGCGCGTGCCTGGGCGGCCGCGCTCGGCGAACTGCTCGGGACGCGCCACGGCTTCCGCGGCCACGCCGCCGACTACCAACGGCTGGAGTCCTCGCTGCTTCCCGAGGTGCTGCGGCGCAGACGCGGGCTGCCCATTCTGCTCTCGGTGGTCTGGATCGAGGTCGCCCGGCGGGCGGGAGCGCCGGTGTACGGGGTGGCCCTGCCCGGCCACTTCGTGGTCGGCTTCGGGGATCCGGGCGAACGGATCCTCGCGGACCCGTTCGACGGCGGCCGGCTGCTGACGGCCCCGGAGGCGGAGCTGCTCGTCACCGGCGCGACGGGCGGGCCGCCGGAGCCCGCCATGTTCGCGCCGGCCGACCCCCTCGACATCGTCCTGCGTGTCCTGAACAACATCCGCGCCTGGGCCGCCGCCCGCCCGGAACGCACCGATGTCTCGCTGTGGGCGGTCGAGCTGTCCCTGCTGCTGCCCGCCCATCCGGCCAGGCTGCGCTACGACCGCGCCCAGCTGCTCGTCCAGCGCGGGGAGTTCCTGCACGGGGCGGCGGAGATGGAGGAGTACGCACGGGTGGTCGAGGCGGTCGAACCGTCGACGGCGGAGGCGATCCGCCGGAAGGCCCGTGCGGCACGGGCCAGGCTGAACTGAGCGGCTCCCCGTCGCGCACGGGCCTCGGGCCCACAGCTGGCCCCGGGACATGCCCCGGGACATGACAGAGCCCCCGCCCGGTGAGGGCGGGGGCTCCGAGACGCGTCTCTTAGCTGGGATTGAGTTCGATCACCTGAGTGCGCTCGGCGGGGGTCTTGCCGAGCAGTGCCGTGCGCATCGCCTGCGCCACGTCGGCGGAGGAGACGGGGTACTGCTTGCCGTCGCCCTTGGTGATCGTGATGCCGTCGAAGACGCCTTCGAGCAGCTGGTCGATGGCGTTCCTGTCGTAGACGTCGATGAGCTTTCCGTCGACCGCCTTCATGGAGAGGATCTTCGGCAGCGACTTCGCGGGGCCGAACTGGATCTGCTTGTCCCCCGCCTTGATCGTGATCAGGCCGGACATCGCGGGCTTGGCGAAGTCGTTCATCGCCCGGTCCAGTTCCGTCTGGCTGATCGTCGGCTCGCGGGTGGCGACGGGCAGCTCGACGCTGTTCGTCTTCCCCGTCTGGACCTGGGCTCGGTAGGCGTCCCGTACCGAGATGATCGAGTGGCTGACATCCAGCGACGTGCCCGACTTGCCCGGGACGGCAACGGCCTGGTTCGGCTCGAACCTGATCGTGCCCTCGGTGGCCGAGCCCGAGACGCCCGCCAGATCGGTCAGCGCGGAGCTCAGCTTCTCGTCGTCGACGGGGATCACCGGCTCGGCGACCCGTGCACCGCCGAAGAGCGAGCCGATCACCGAGACGGGGTTGTAGTCGCTGCCGGCCGCGGCGCGGACGGTCGCCTGGCTGTCCAGGCTGAGTCCCGCCTTGTCCGGGGCCAGCTTCTCCGTCTTGCCACCGACGCTGAGCAGCAGCGGCGCGGCGGCGCGCTTGCCGAGGACGGCGTCGAGCTTGATGACCGCCTCGTCACGGGTGCCGCCGATGTCGACGCCCAGGACCGTGGTGCCCTTGGGCACATCGGAGCGGTTCATGAGCAGGCCGGCGCCGTAGAGACCGCCGGCCACCACGAACGCGGCGACGCAGAGGAGGACCAGCTTGGAGCGGCCCTTCTTGGCGGGACGCGACGGAGCCGTGGCGCGCGCGGGGGCCGGCGCCGACGGCGCGGTGCCGTGGGCGGAGCCGACCGGGCCGGGGAAGTCCGGCTTCGAGAAGCCCTGGTCCTGGCCGTGCGAGCCGGGTCCGTCGAACCGGGGGCTCCCGTCCGGGTGCGGCCCTCCGCCCTGCGGGCCCGCGCCGGGGAAGGGCGAGCGGTGCTCCGGCGGGACCACCGGGATTCCGCTGGTCAGCGTGTCTCCCGAGACATGGCCGCCGGGGCCGGGATCGGGTACGTGCTGCTGCGGGGTCAGCTCAGCGGTGTCGTCGGACATCCGCGGTGAGCCGCCCTGGCCCGCGCCCGACGGGCTGCCGAGCGACGAGGGCGGGGTGCCCAGCGATGAGCTGCCGGTGGCGGGTCCGGTGGTCGGGCCGTGGGGCCCGGCACCGGAACCGGGGGGACGGATGCCGAGCGGCGGGGTGGTCGGGCCGCCCGGCACGAAGCCGTTGCCCCCGGATCCCGTGTGACCGGCCCCGGCCGCGAGCTCGCTGAGCGAGCCGCCGCCGGTCGGCGGGTTCGGCCGCGGTCCTTCGGAGTAGTACGGCTGACCGGGGCCCCGGTCGGTCCCCGGGTCGCCCGGAGGCGGCGTGGGACCGCCCGAGACGGCGGCCGCGCCCGCGCCCATGCCCGCCGGCCCCGACTTGCGGGGCGCGAACCAGTCGCTGGTGGACTGGTCCCCGGCCTGACCGGCCGGATTCTCCTCGGCGGCCTGGTCCCGCCGGGCGTCGGCGGCGTCCTGGGCGGCGTCGGGCCTGGGGACGGCGCCCGTGCGCTCGGCCGCCTGGATGCCCCGGCCGTCGGTGGTGTCGCTGTCGCCCATGGGCGTACGCATCACGACAGGCGGGATCGGCCGCGAGCCCGGAATGTTGATCCGGATGCGCGTGGTCAGCGTGGTCTCGGTTCTGGGCTCGTCCGGCTGCGGGGACGGCGCGGTGTCCGTCTCCTCCGGAGCGTCCTGCTGGGGATGCAGCGACGGATACTGGCGGGATCCGTACGGCGGTGTCCCCGAGGGGTAGGCGGCTCCGCCGCGCCCCTGGGGCCCGGAGGACGAACTGTCAGTTTCACGACTCAAAGCAAGTTCTCCCGGTTGGCTCCGCCGCCCGTTCTTACTGGTACGCGATTGTTCAGGTTCCCCATGCCGGAGGCGAAGGGAAGGCCCGGAGCGCGCACCACCATACTGGCCTCCGCCGACAGACACCCGACGGCCAGGGGAAGCGACGCTCCGCGGGCCGTACGGACAGGGTCAATTCAGCAGCAGCCGGACGCGTCACTTCTCAAGTCGGCCGGACTTCGTGCCCGGTTGCGGCAACCGCGTCATGGTGGCACACATCACAGCCACCACCATGCCGCCCAGCAGGTAGACGAGCGGCCCGAAGCCCGCGGCGAAGATCCCGTCGCCCTCCGGGCGGCCGATGCTCAGCAGGACGGCCGCGATCAGCCAGCCGGCCGCGGGCGCCCCGACGCCCAACTGGGTGCCGGTGACATACAGCCCGCCGAAGAAGAGTCCGGCCGTGGCGAGCAGCGCCAGCGCCAAACCGCCGGGAAACCAGCCGCCTTGGACGAGGGAGCCCGCGATGCCGACCAGGGCCCCGAGAACGAGCAGAGTGAGATATGCGGCGATACGTCCGGGTCTGGGCGGGCCGGACAGCCCGCCACCGGGCTGGTGCTGACCGCTCACGCGCCCACCCCCGCGAAGAGATCGTTCTCACGTTCGCCGGCGGGCGCTCCGGATGTACCGCGCACCAACTGGTAGTACTCGGCGGCGAAGATCGGCTGGCCCAGATCGTTGGAGAGGGCGAAGAAGGGCCCGTCCACGGCGATTTGGGTGGCGTGCGCGCGCATCGCGGCCGCCTTGCGCGTCGCGTACGGGCCGCCGTCGATCGCCGCGGTGATCTCCGCGTCGTCGACCACGCCCGGAATGTCATCGATCGCGGCGACGCCGGGGAAGTCGGCACCGGCCGCGCGCAGCCGGGCGAAGCCCTCCTCGGCGACCGAGCGCGGCACACGGTTCCAGTAGATCTTCCCGATGGTGTGCGGCGGACCCAGCTCCGGCCGGACAGCGGCGTCGGCGGCCAGATCAGCGGCGCGCATGGCGACGCGGTGGGCCTGGATGTGGTCGGGGTGGCCGTAACCGCCGTGCGGGTCGTACGTCACCAGCACCTGCGGGCGCAGTTCACGGATCACCTCGACGAGGTACCCGGCGGCCGCGTCGACGTCCGCGTTCCAGAAGGCGTTCTCGCGGTGGTTCTGCTCCAGGCCCATCATCCCGGAGTCCCGGAACCGCCCAGGACCGCCGAGGAAGCGGTGGTCGGTGACCCCCAGCTCCCGCATGGCGGCCGTGAGTTCACCGATCCGGTGGGCGCCGAGGGTGTCATCCCGACCGGCCGCCAGATGGGCGAGGTCGGGCAGGATGACCTCGCCCTCTTCACCGAGGGTGCAGGTCACCAGGGTGACCTGCGCGCCCTCGGCGGCGTACCTGGCCATGGTGGCGCCATTATTGATCGACTCGTCGTCGGGGTGCGCGTGCACCAGCAGCAGACGGCGGGCGGCTAGATCGGTCATGAGGACAGCCTACGAGGCGGCGTGTGGTCTTCCCCGGCCGGTGACCGGCCGGTGGCCCTAGAACTTGATCCCGCCGATCATCCCGGCCACGTTCGTGGTCAGTTCACTGATGGTGGGGGCGATGGAGGAACTGGCCATGTAGAACCCGAGCAGCATGCAGACCACCGCGTGTCCGGCTTTCAGCCCGGATTTCCGGACCAGCAGGAAGACGACGATCGCCAGCAGCACCACCGCCGAAATCGAGAGTGCCACGGCGGTTCACCTCCATAGATATTCCGTAGGGAAAACGCGGCATGCATGTGCCCGGCAGGTTCATACCCACCTAACGCTACGGATCATAACTATCCGTACGTACGCATCGATCGGTGCACGGCAGCACATGGGGGCGCACGGACGCTGACGGACAGCTCTTAGGTCGGCCCGAACCGGCGACCCAACCCTTAAAGTTCGGTCGCATGACCTCGAGGCAGCAGCTCTCCTTCCCCCGCCAGCACGCCAGGACTCAGCGGTTCACGCTCGGCGCCCCACGGGCGTTCACGGTGTCGCCCGACGGCGCGCGGGTGGTCTTCCTGCGTTCCGGCTCGGGGACGGACCGCGCGAACCGGCTCTGGGTGCTCGATCTCGAAGGCCCGTCGTCGGACGAGGGGCGTGAGCGCATCGCCGCGGACCCGGACGTGCTGCTGGGCGGCGCCACCGAGCGGCTCTCCACCGAGGAGCGCGCACGGCGCGAGCGGAGCCGTGAGGGGTCCGGAGGCATCGTCGGCTACGCGGTGGACGGCGCGGTCGAACTGGCCGCGTTCGCGCTGTCGGGGCGGCTGTACGCGGCCGAGCTGCGGGCCGGGACGGCGCGCGAACTGCCCGCCCAGGGACCGGTGGTCGACCCGCGGCCCTCGCCGGACGGCCGTCACGTCGCCTACGCGGCCCAGGGAGCGCTTCGCGTGATCGGGGCGGACGGGGAGGGCGACCGCGAGCTGGCGGGGCCGGAGGAGGCCGGGAGCGCCGATGTCACCTACGGTCTGGCGGAGTTCATCGCGGCCGAGGAGATGAGCCGCTCACGCGGCTACTGGTGGTCCCCCGAGTCCGACCGGCTGCTGGTGGCGCGGGTGGACACGACGCCGGTGCGGCGGTGGTGGATCTCCGATCCCGCGCACCCGGACCGGGAGCCGGCCCAGGTCGCCTACCCGGCGGCGGGCACCCCCAACGCCGAGGTGCGGCTCTTCCTCGTCGGTCTGGACGGATCGCGTACGGAGGTGACCTGGGACCGGGCCGCCTATCCGTATCTGGCCCGGGTCCACTGGTCGGCGGCGGGCGCGCCCCTGCTGCTCGTACAGACCCGCGATCAGCGCGGCCAGCTGTATCTGGCGGTGGACACGGACAGCGGCGCGACCCGGACCGTGCACCGGGACGAGGATCCGGCCTGGCTGGAGCTGTTCCCCGCGGTGCCCGCCTGGGCGCCCGACGGCAGGCTCGTCAGGATCGCCGACGAGGGGGGCGCACGGGTTCTGGTGGTCGGCGACCGGGCGCTGACGGGGGCGCAGTTGCATCTGCGGGCGGTGCTGGACATCGCTGAGCACGACGTCCTGGTCTCGGCGTCGGCCGGTGCGGAGGCCGCCGGTCCCGAGACCGGTGAGATCCATGTGTACCGGGTCAACGAGCTGGGGATCGAGCGGTTCTCGGCGGGCGCGGGGGTGCACTCCGCCGTGCGGGCGGGCGGGGTGACGGTGCTGGTCTCGGCCCGGCCGGCCGTCGCCGGATCGTCCGTGCAGGTGTTCAGGGACGGCAAGCAGATCGCCACGATCGCCTCGTACGCCGAGCAGCCGGTGCTCACGGCGCACGCCCGGCTCACTGAGGGGGGCGCACAGCGAATTCCGTGCGCCGTGCTGCTCCCCACCGGCTATCAGGAGGCGGATGGTCCGCTTCCGGTTCTGCTGGATCCGTACGCCGGCCCGCACGGCCAGCGCGTGGTGGCCGCCCAGAACGCGCATCTCACCTCCCAGTGGTTCGCCGACCAGGGGTTCGCGGTGATCGTCGCCGACGGCCGGGGCACCCCGGGCCGGTCACCCGCCTGGGAGAAGTCGGTCAAGGGAAATCTGCTGCTCACCCTGGACGACCAGATCGAGGTGCTGCGGGACCTCGCGGAGCGGTTCCCGCTCGACACCGGGCGGGTGGCCATCCGCGGCTGGTCGTACGGCGGGTATCTCGCCGCGCTCGCCGTACTGCGCCGCCCCGATGTCTTCCACGCCGCGGTCGCGGGCGCCCCGGTCACCGATCTGCGGCTGTACGACACCCATTACATGGAGCGCTACCTCGGCACCCCGGAGGAGGCGCCCGAGGTGTATGCCGCCAACTCACTCGTGACGGACGACGGGCTCTCGGCGCCGGAGAATCCCGCGCGGCCCCTGATGATCATCCATGGGCTCGCCGACGACAATGTGGTGGTGGCACACACGCTACGGCTCTCCTCGGCACTGCTCTCCGCAGGCCGGCCGCACGAGGTACTGCCGCTCACCGGGGTGACCCATATGACACCGCAGGAGCAGATCGCGGAGAACCTGCTGCTGCTCCAAGTCGACTTCCTCAAGCGGTCGCTGGGGATGTCCTGAGCGGTCGGGCAGGGCGGGCTCACGGCAGGCGACCGGCCAGGACTCTGGAGTCCCGGCCGGTCTACGGCACCCGCACGGCCGTACGCTGTACAGCCTGACGCGTCCGTATATCGGTGCGGGGTCCGCCAAGTTGCGCGCGCGTTAACGAAATTATTGCTATTTACGTGGGTTTGTCCTCTTGGGCGAAGTGACAGGCCGAGGGGTGCGCGGCAGGCCCCGGCAGATCCCGGAAGACCGCCGGGACCGCCAGCTCCGGCACCTCCAGCGCGCAGCGCTCCCGCGCCTTCCAGCAGCGGGTACGGAACCGGCAGCCGGACGGCGGGTTCGCCGGCGACGGGACATCACCCACCAGGATGATCCGGTCGCGGCGCTCGCGCGCCGTGGGGTCGGGCGGCGGCACGGCGGAGAGCAGCGCCTGGGTGTACGGATGCGTGGGGTGCTCGTAGATCTCCGCGTCCGAGCCGATCTCGGCCAGCCGCCCCAGATACATCACCCCGACCCGGTCGGAGATGTGCCGGACGATCGACAGGTCGTGCGCGATGAAGATGTAGGAGAGGTTGAACTCGTCCTGGAGCTTCCCCATCAGGTTGATGACCTGGGCCTGTACGGAGACGTCGAGCGCCGAGACCGGCTCGTCGGCGACGATGATCTCCGGCCGGAGGGCGAGACCGCGCGCGATGCCGATCCGCTGGCGCTGGCCGCCGGAGAACTGGTGCGGATACCGGTTGAGGTACTCCGGGTTGAGCCCGACCACATCCAGCAGGTCCTGGACCTTGCGGCGCCGGTCGCCCTTGGGCGCCACCTCGGGGTGGATCTCGTACGGCTCCCCGATGATGTCGCCGACGGTCATCCGGGGGTTCAGTGAGGTGTACGGGTCCTGGAACACCATCTGGATGTTCCTGCGGACCGCCTTCAGCGCGCGTCCGGACAGCTGGGTGATGTCCTGGCCCCGGTACCGGATCCGGCCGGCCGTCGGCCGCTCCAGATGCACCAGCATCCTCGCCACGGTCGACTTGCCGCAGCCCGACTCCCCCACGATGCCGAGGGTCTCGCCGGGCGCCAGGTCGAAGGAGACCCCGTCGACCGCCCGCACCGCCCCGATCTGCTTCTTGAACAGGATGCCCCGGGTCAGCGGATAGTGCTTGACGAGGTCCCGTACCTCCAGAATCGGTTCAGCCGCCGTGGTTGTGGCCATCGAGCGTCTCCTTCCAGAAGTAGCAGGCGCTCCGCCGGTCCCCGGTCACCTCGAAGAGCGGCGGCACGTCCGTCCGGCACACGTCCCTGGCCCTCGGGCAGCGGGGGTTGAAGGCGCAGCCGGGCGGGATGTCCAGGAGGTTCGGCGGCAGTCCCTTGATGGCGTAGAGCTGCCGGCCCTTCTGGTCCAGGCGCGGGATCGAGTCCAGCAGACCGCGGGTGTAGGGATGCGCCGGCGCCTTGTAGATCTCGTACACCGGCGCGGTCTCCACGATCCGGCCCGCGTACATCACCGCGATCCGGTCGGCGACATCGGCGACGACCCCCAGGTCATGGGTGATCAGGATCAGCCCCATGTCCAGTTCGCGCCGGAGCTCCGCGAGCAGATCCATCACCTGGGCCTGGACGGTCACGTCCAGGGCGGTCGTCGGCTCGTCGGCGATGATCAGCGAGGGTTCCAGCGCCAGGGCCATCGCGATCATGATGCGCTGACGCATCCCGCCGGAGAACTGGTGCGGATAGTCGCCGGCCCGCTCCTTCGCCGCCGGGATCCTGACCCGGTCCATCAGCTCGACGGCCTTCACCCGTGCCTGTCTGCGGGACATTCCCCGGTGCACGATGAACATCTCGCCGAGCTGGTCGCCCACGGTGAGCACGGGGTTGAGCGAGGACAGCGCGTCCTGGAAGATCATCGCCATCTCGGCGCCGCGGACCTTGCGCCGCTCGCGCTCCGTGAGTTTCAGCAGATCCCGGCCCTGGAAGAGCACTTCACCGCCGGTGATCCGGCCGGGCGGCATGTCCAGGATTCCCATGACCGCCTGTGCGGTGACGGACTTGCCGGAGCCCGACTCCCCCAGCACGGCCAGCGTCTCGCCCGCCTCCACCGCGAAGGAGACGCCGTTGACGGCGTGGGCGATGCCGTCGCGGGTGTGGAACTCCACCCGCAGATCGCGGACTTCGAGCAGCATGGGACGGGGCTCCTCAGCGCAGCTTGGGGTCGAGGGCGTCGCGCACCGCGTCGCCGAGCATGATGAACGCGAGCACGGTGACCGCCAGCGCGCCGGCCGGCCAGAGCAGCATGTGCGGGGAGTTGCGGATGTACGGGGAGGCGTCCGAGATGTCGATTCCCCAGGACACGGTCGGCGGCTTGAGCCCCACACCGAGGTAGGAGAGGGTCGCCTCCAGCGCGATGAACGTACCGAGCGCGATGGTCGCGACGACGATCACCGGCGCGACGGCGTTGGGCAGGATGTGCCGCAGCATCATCCGCGTGTTGGAGGCGCCGAGCGCCCGCGCCGCCTGGACGAAGTCGTTCTGTTTGATGGTGATGACGGACCCGCGGGCGATCCGGGAGATCTGCGGCCAGCCCAGCAGCACCATGAAGCCGATCACCGGCCAGACGGTGGAGCTGGTCACCACGGACAGCAGTACCAGGCCGCCGAGGACCACCGGGATCCCGAAGAAGATGTCGGTGATCCGGGAGAGGACCGCGTCCCAGGAGCCGCCGAAGAAGCCGGCGAGACCGCCGAGCACCGAGCCGGTGACGGCGACACCGAGCGAGGCGCAGACCCCGACGACGACCGAGGTCCTGGCGCCGTACACGGTACGGGTGTAGACGTCGCAGCCCTGCCCGTTGAAGCCGAAGGGGTGGCCGGGCCGGGAGCCCTCCTGGGCCTTGGCGAGATCGCAGGACAGCGGGTTCCCGGTGGCG
Organism: Streptomyces sp. NPDC058198; assembly: GCF_042882605.1. Classification (NCBI taxonomy): domain Bacteria; kingdom Bacillati; phylum Actinomycetota; class Actinomycetes; order Kitasatosporales; family Streptomycetaceae; genus Streptomyces; species Streptomyces sp. NPDC058198. The sequence goes on along the minus strand of NZ_JBHVVP010000003.1, from coordinate 219,433 downwards.
ATCAGTGACGGCCAGAGGGAGATGACCACCAGGAAGACGATGACGAGCCCCGAGACGAGGAAGACGGGGTCGCGGCGCAGATCGCGCCAGGCGTCCGACCAGAGGCTGCGCGGCCTGCCGGTGGGCCCGCCGCCGTCGGGCCCTGCTGGGCCCCGCTCCAGGGTGAATCCCTCGCTGGTGGCGAGGTCCATCCCGCCACCGGCTCCGGTCGCCGCGACGGCTCCGTCGTCGGGCCGGGAAAGCTGCGGCTCAGGCATACCGGATCCTCGGGTCGAGAACGGCGTACAACAGGTCGACCAGGAGATTGGCGACCAGGAAGACGATGACGAGCACGGTCACGAAGCCGACGACGGTCTGGGTGTTCTGGCGCAGGATGCCCTGGTAGAGCTGGAATCCGACGCCGTGGATATTGAAGATCCGCTCGGTGACGATGGCGCCGCCCATCAGGGCGCCGATGTCCGTACCGATGAAGGTGACCACCGGGATCAGTGAGTTGCGCAGCAGATGCCGGGTGATGACCCGCCGTCCCGGCAGGCCCTTGGCGACGGCGGTGCGGACATAGTCGGAGCGGCGGTTCTCGGCGATCGAGGTGCGGGTCAGCCGGGTGACGTACGCCAGGGAGACCGAGGCGAGGACCAGTCCGGGCACGATCAGCTCACCGATCGGCGCGGCGGCGGAGACCGACGGACCGATGATCTTCCACCGCACGCCGAGCACCAGCTGCGCCAGCAGTCCGGTCACGAAGGTCGGGACAGCGATGACCACCAGCGTCAGCAGCAGTACGGAGGTGTCGACCGGGCGGCCGCGGCGCAGCCCGGTGATCACGCCGAGGGTGATGCCGATGATGACCTCGAAGACGACGGCCACGATCGTCAGCCGGATGGTGACCGGGAAGGCCGTGGCCATCAGGTCGATGACCTTCTGGCCGTTGAAGGCGGTGCCGAAGTCGCCGGTGAAGACATGCCCCATGTACGTGAGGTACTGCTGCCAGAGCGGCATATCGAGGCCGAAGTCATGGCGCAGCCGGGCCTCGGTCGCCGGATCGCACTGCCGCTCGCCGCAGAGCCCCGCGACGGGGTCGCCCATCACATTGACCATCAGGAAGATCAGCAGCGTGGCGCCGACGAAGACGGGGATCATCTGCAGCAGACGGCGGATCACATAACGTCCCATGAGGCGCTCCGGGGGTCGTGTTCGTCGGATGCGGGACAGGCACGGTCCGGCCGGGGTCAGCTGACCTTGATCCGGTGGTAGACCGGCACGCTGAAGGAGTTCAGCGCGACCTGGCTGACCCGGTCCGAGTAGCCGGCGCTGCCGTTCTGGTACCAGAGCGGGATGGCGGCCATCTGGTCCCGTACGACCCGTTCGGCCCGCTGGAACGTCCCGATCGCCGTCTTCGGGTCCGTCTCGGCGTTGGCCTCGTCGACCAGCTGGTCGAACTGGGCGTTGCTCCACTTGCCGTCGTTGGACGAGGCGTCGGTGTAGTAGAGCGGCTGGAGGAAGTTCTGGATCAGCGGGTAGTCCATCTGCCAGCCCGCCCGGAACGGCCCGGTCAGCTTCTTCCCCCCGATCTGGTTGCGGAAGTCAGCGAAGGTGCCGACGGGCTTGCCGGCACAGGACGTGTCGTTGCCCAGCACGTTGTTGATGCTGTTGCAGACCGCGTCGACCCACTCCTTGTGGGATCCGGTGTCGGCGTTGTACGTGATCGTGAGCGCGCCGCCGGGGATGCCGCCGGCGTCCGAGATCATCTTCTTGGCCGTCGCCGCGTCGAAGTCGCAGGCCCCGCCGCAGAGTCCGGCCTTGTAGCCTCCGTCCGCGCCGAGCACCGGAGAGGTCCAGTCGGTCGCCGGGGTGCGGGTCTTCCGGAAGATCGTCTCGGTGATCTGCTTGCGGTTGATCGCCATGGAGAGGCCGGTGCGGACCTTGGCGGCGGCCGGGGTGGTCCACGCCGGGTCGTAGTAGGGGAAGGCGAGGGTCTGGATGATGCCGGCCGGGGTGTTGATGTACCGGCCGCTCAGGTCGGCCTTCACGTTCTTGAGCTGCGCGGCCGGGACGTCGTCGACAAGATCGAGATTGCCCGCGACCAGGTCGGTGTAGGCGGTGTTGTTGTCCGTGTAGACCACGAGGTCCACGCCACCGTTCAGCGCCTTGTCGTCGCCCGGGTAGCCCTTCCTGGTGCGCAGGGACATCTGGGCGCCCCTGGTGTAATTCTGGACCGTGTACGGGCCGTTGCCGACGGGCTTGGACAGCCAGGCCGCGTGGTGGTCGAAGAAGGTCCTGGGCAGCGGCGCGAACGCGGCGTACCCCAGGGTGTCCGGCCAGGTGGAGAAGCGCTGCGACAGCGTGACGGTGAACGTCCGGGCGCCGGTGACCTTCAGGCCGGACAGGGTCTGCGCGGTGGGCTGCCCCGAGGCGGGGTGGACCGCGTCGTACCCGTCGATGTACTGGAAGAAGTACGCGTTCTTCTGGTTGTTCCTGAGGTTCGCACCGTAGTTCCAGGCGTCCACGAAGGACCTTGCCGTGACCGGCTCGCCGTTGCTGAAGGTCCAGCCGTTCCTGACGGTGACGGTGAAGTGCGTCGAGTCCGTGGTGTCGATCTTCTCCGCGAGGGCGTTCTCGGCCTTGCCGGTCCTCGGGTTGTACCGCTTCAGCCCCCGGAAGATCATGTCGAGGACCTTGCCGCCCTGGACCTCGTTGGTGTTCGCGGGTTCCAGCGGGTTCTGCGGGTCACCCCAGGAGGAGCGCACCACGCCGTTGACGCCGCCGACGGCGCCGGTCCCCCCACCGCAGGCCGTCGCGGCGAGGGCGGCGGCCACCGCGCATGCGGCCCACCGGGCATGCGTGGCTCCGCGCATGGAAGTACCTCCTCGGAGTACGTGTCCTTTGTAAGATCACATATTGATCGATAACGCACGACACGCTCATTTACCCCGCCCGTGCGAGCGGCGCACCCCCCGGATGTACGCATTCCGAAGAACCGGTGGCCACATATCGAACTCAATGCCCAGATCTTCCGGCTACGTCGTGAACATCCCTTCGATTGAGCCAAAGGGAAAACATGCTTGGCCCATGAACTAGTCATGCACTGGTCAAGCTACAAAAGAGGGCTTCAAGGCCGCCTGCGATTCATTGACCCTGCATCAATGACGTTGACAAGGTCCGCATAGCCCGTGGGCACGACCGCGGCGTCCTTCGACCTTTCCGGCCAGGAGCACCATGACCTCCCCCACTCCTCCGGCCACCGTCCCGCTCGAAGTAGTGGCCGAGAACAGCGCCGAGAACAGCGCCGAGAGCCCGGCGTCACCGACGCCCAAGGGCGCTGCGGGCCGCTCTCCCGGGCAGCTCGCCCGGCGCCGTTTCAAGCGCGACAGGACCGGCGTCATATCGGGCTATGTCGTCGTCTTCTTCTTCGTGGTGGCCATTTGTGCGCCGCTGATAGCCGCGCTGTACGGGAAGAATCCGTACGACACCTACGGCCAGGACGACACGAGCCTGCTCAATGAATTCGGCTTTCCCGTCGCGCCCAACGGCGGTATCAGCGGCGACTTCTGGTTCGGTATCGAGCCCGGCCTGGGCCGGGACGTCTTCACGTTTCTGCTCTACGGCATCCGGAATTCGCTGCTGATCGCCACGGCGACCACCCTGCTGGTGACGGTGCTCGGCATTGTCATCGGCGTGACCGCCGGCTACCTCGGCGGGAAGACCGACTACCTCATCGGCCGGGTCATCGACATCCTGCTGGCCTTTCCCTCGACGCTGTTCTTCATCGCCTTCTGGCCGGTGATGATCTCGATCCTGGTGTCGCCGGAGGAGAACACCCCGGTCTGGCTGACCGTCGTCAGCCTCATCTCGGTCATGACCGCCTTCGGCTGGGCGCCCATCGCACGGCTGCTGCGCGGCGAGGTACTCGCCCTGCGCGAGCGGGAGTTCGTGGAAGCGGCCAAGGTGACCGGCGCCTCCCCGGCGCGGATCATCTTCAAGGAGCTGCTGCCCAACCTGTGGACGCCGATCCTCATCCAGGCGACGCTCGCGCTCCCCCTGTACGTCACGGCCGAGGCGGGTCTCGCCTTCCTCGGCGTGGGGCTCAGCTCACCGACCCCGGACTGGGGCGTGATGATCCAGCGCGGCTCCAGCGTCTACCAGAACGACATCACCTTCATGCTCTTCCCGGGCCTGTCGATGGTGGTGTTCGTGATCGCTTTCAACCTGCTCGGCGACTCGGTCCGCGACGCGCTGGACCCGAAGACCAAGCGCTGAACCCCGCGTTCCTCTCCGGACCGGGCGACGGGGCCCGCCGGAGCGACCATCTCTCCTCATCGACCAGGGCAGGATGCCATGTCCCTTTCCCGCAGAAACTTCATCATCGCCACGTCGGTCGCGGCCGGCGGCTCCATGGCCCTCTCCGCGTGCAGCAGCGGAGGCTCGGGCGGCGGCGGCAGCAAGGGAGGCGGACACGGGGGCGCCGACACGTACACGGGCTCCGTCACCGTCGGCACCAAGGAGGACTCGACAGGGCCGGCCCCCGCGGTCGAGGGCTCCCGCAAGGGCGGCACGATCCGCGGCATCGCCCCGGACGATTTCTCCCACCTCGACCCGCAGCGCATCTACTTCACCTGGAACTCGGCCGTCGGCAATCTGTACATCCGCTGCCTCACCGGTTACAAGATCGCGGCGGACGGCTCCATGAAGCTGGTGGGCGATCTCGCCACCGACGCGGGCACCATGGCCGACGGCGGCAAGACCTGGACCTTCACCCTGAAGGACGGTCTGAAGTGGGAGGACGGCAGCGAGCTGACCGTGGACGACGTGCGCCACGGCATCGAGCGCGGCTTCGCGTCCTTCACCACGGAAGGCGCGGGCTACGCCCAGACCGCCCTGACCGGCTCCCAGGACTTCCGGGCCGGCTACAAGGGCCCGTTCAGCGGCAAGCACCTCGACTCCGTCGTCACCGACTCCGCCGCGAAGACCATCACCTTCACACTGAAGCTGGCCCGCCCGGACCTCAACTTCACGCTGGCGATGAGCTCCTACGGCGCCGTGCCGGTCAAGCTCGACACCAAGGAGAAGTACGACAAGGACCCGGTCTCCGCGGGCCCGTACCGGATCAAGCAGCACGCCGTCGACAAGTCGATGACGCTGGTGCGCAACCCGCACTGGGACGAGAAGACCGACGCGATCCGTACGGCGTACCCGGACAGCTTCGTCTTCGAGTTCGGCCCCGAGTCGCTCGCCGCCTCGGACCGTCTGATCGCCGACTCCGGCGACGACCAGTACGCCGTCATGGCGTACAGCGGTGTGCCGGCCGAGCGCATCCAGCAGGTGCTCACCGACCCCGAGCTGAAGAAGCGCAGCGTCAACGGGCTGCTGAGCGGCATCTACTACTACGCGATCAACACCAGGCGCATCACCGACCTCAAGGTGCGCCAGGCGCTCATCCACGCCTGGCCGCTGGAGCAGATCCGCAAGATCTACGGCGGGCCCTCGGCGGGCGACTTCGCGACCACCATCCTCAGCCCCGACATCCTGGGCCGCGAGAAGTTCGACATCTACAACAAGCTGAAGAAGCCGCAGGGTGACCCGGAGGCCGCGAAGAAGCTGCTGACGGAGGCCGGCAAGGTGGGCCAGAAGATCGTCTACGCCTTCCCGCAGAGCGACACGTACGACAAGACCAAGGTCGTCATCGAGAGCGCCCTGAAGAAGGCCGGCTTCGACCCGGTCATCAAGCAGCTCGACTCCACCAGCTACTACGACCAGGTCCAGCAGATCGACAACAAGTTCGACGTGATGTGGTTCGGCTGGTCGCCGGACTGGCCGACCGGCTACACCCTGATCCAGCCGCTCCTGGACGGCGCGACCGTCGCCAACGGCGCCAACAACATCTCCCAGCTGAAGGTCTCCTGGGTCGACGAGGCGATCAAGAAGAACGCCGTGGTCGCGGACCCGGCGGCGGCCGGCAAGGCCTGGGCCGAGCTCGACAAGCGGATCATGACGGAGGAGGCGCCGATCATCCCCGAGACCTACCAGCGCCGCTTCTACCTGTACGGCTCGAAGGTCGGCGGGGCGCTCTTCGACCCGCTGTTCTCCTCGGTGGTCCTCTACAGGCTGTACGCCAAGGCCTGACGCCCATGTCCGGGGCGGGGCGCCGGCCCGGCGCCCCGCCCGCCCCCTCATCGGCGTCTGCCAGGGAAACCCATCGCCATGCTCCGCTTCCTCGTCCGCCGGACCCTCGGCGCGCTGGTGATCCTGCTGATCATCAGCGCCCTCACCTTCGTCCTCTTCTACGTCGCGCCACGCGATCCCGCACGGGTCGCCTGCGGCAAGGTCTGCACGCCCGAGACACTCGCGCTGGTACGGCACAACCTGGGGATCTCCGACCCGCTGCCCGTGCAGTACTGGCACTGGCTCCAGGCGGTGTTCGTCGGCCGCGACTACAGCTCGTTCGGGCACTGCCCCGCGCCGTGCCTCGGCTACTCGTTCCACAACCGCGAGCCGGTCCTCGGCACCATCCTCGACCGCTTCCCGACCACGCTCTCCCTCTCCATCGGCAGCGCCGTCGTGTTCGTGGTCCTCGGGGTGGGCGCCGGCATGCTCGCCGCGGTCAAGCAGGGCAAGGCGCTGGACAAGGTGGCGTCCTCCGCGTCCCTGATCGGATCCTCGCTGCAGATCTACATCGTCGGCGTGGTCGCCATGTACTACCTGTCGGACCAGTGGCACATCCTCAGCAGGCCCAAGGACGTCCCGATCACCGAGGACCCGGCGGCCTGGTTCCAGGGGCTGCTGCTGCCGTGGTTCATCCTCGCGCTCATCTTCACGGCCAACTACACGCGGATGGCCCGCTCCCAGCTGGTCGAGACCCTCAACGAGGACTACGTGCGCACCGCGCGCGCCAAGGGCCTGTCCCGCAGAACGGTCTTCTTCCGCTTCGCCTGGCGGGGCGCGATGGGCCCGATCGTCACGATCTTCGGTCTCGACGTCGGCTATCTCCTCGGCGGCGCGATCATCACCGAGAAGACCTTCAATCTGCACGGGATCGGCGCGCTCTCCGTCAAGGCCGTACAGGACAACGACCTGCCGCTGCTGCTCGGTGTGGTGCTGGTCGCGGCCGGCGCCATCGTCGTCTTCAACATCGTCGTCGACGCCGTGTACGCCCTCATCGACCCGCGCGTGCGCCTCGCCTAGGAGAGACCCCATGAGCACCCCCTTCCTCTCCGTACGCGATCTGCGCGTCCACTTCTCCACCGAGGACGGCACCGTCAAGGCCGTCGACGGGCTGTCCTTCGACGTGGAGCAGGGCAGGACGCTCGGCATCGTCGGCGAGTCCGGCTCCGGAAAGTCCGTCACCAATCTGGCGATCCTGGGGCTGCACGACCGCGAACACACCGCGATCGACGGCGAGATCGTCCTCGAAGGCCGCGATCTGCTCACCGCGAGCGAACGGGAGCTGGAGCGGCTGCGCGGCAACACGATGTCCATGATCTTCCAGGACGCGCTGGCCTCCCTCTCGCCGTACCACACCATCGGGCGGCAGATCTCGGAGACGTACCGCAAGCACACCGGCGCCTCCAGGAAGGCCGCCCGTGAGCGGGCGGTCGAGATGCTGAAGCGGGTCGGCATCCCCCAGCCGGATCTGCGGGTCGACGACTATCCGCACCAGTTCTCCGGCGGTATGCGGCAGCGGGCGATGATCGCGATGGCGCTCGTCTGCGACCCCGAGCTGCTGATCGCGGACGAGCCGACGACCGCGCTGGACGTCACCGTGCAGGCCCAGATCATGGACCTGCTCAAGGACCTCCAGCAGGAGACCGGGACCTCGATCATCTTCATCACCCACGATCTGGGCGTGATCGCCGACATCGCGGACGACGTGCTGGTGATGTACGGCGGACGGTGCGTGGAGCGCGGCACCAAGAAGGAGGTGCTGCGGGCGCCCCAGCACCCGTACACCTGGGGGCTGCTGGGCTCCATGCCCCGCCTCTCCTCCCCCGTCGATGTGCCGCTGTCCCCCATCCCCGGTACCCCGCCGAGCCTGCTCAACCCGCCGACGGGCTGCTGCTTCCATCCGCGCTGCGCCTTCACCGAGCAGGTGGAGGGCGCCCGCTGCCCGACCCTGCGGCCGCCGCTGGAGCTGGTCGACGGGCGCGGAGCGGCCTGCCACCTCACCGCCGGGCAGCGCACCGGGTTCGCCGCCGACTTCGCCGCTTCCCGGCCCCAGTGACGTACAAGAGACGGGACTTCACCACCATGAGCAGTACGACCCCCCTCCTGGACGTCTCCGGACTCACCAAGCACTTCCCGATCCTGGGCGGCTTCCCGGTCAGACGGAAGATCGGCGCGGTGCAGGCCGTGGACGGGCTGGACTTCTCGGTCACCGAGGGCGAGAGCCTGGGCCTGGTCGGCGAGTCCGGCTGCGGCAAGTCGACGACGGGCCGGCTCATCACCCGGCTGCTGGAGCCGACGGCCGGCCGGATCACCTACCGCGGGCAGGACATCACCCACGCCTCGCGCAGGCAGCTGGCGCCGGTACGGTCCGAGATCCAGATGATCTTCCAGGACCCGTACGCCTCGCTGAACCCCCGGCAGACGGTCGGCAAGATCATCGCCGGTCCGATGGAGATCAACGACGTCAGCCCGGCGGGCGGCCGCGAGAAGCGGGTGCGGGAGCTCCTGGAGACCGTGGGGCTCAACCCCGAGCACTACAACCGCTTCCCGCACGAGTTCTCCGGTGGTCAGCGCCAGCGCATCGGAGTGGCCAGGGCGCTGGCCCTGGAGCCGAAGCTGATCGTGGCGGACGAGCCGGTCTCGGCGCTGGACGTCTCCATCCAGGCGCAGGTGGTCAACCTGCTCCAGCGGCTCCAGCGCGACCTCGGTATCGCCTTCATCTTCATCGCGCACGACCTCGCCGTCGTACGCCACTTCTCGCAGCGGGTCGCGGTCATGTACCTCGGCAGGATCGTGGAGATCGCCGACCGGGACCAGCTGTACGGCAACCCGCGCCACCCCTACACGAGGGCGCTGCTCTCCGCCGTGCCCGAGGCCACCGCGGAGGACGTCCCGGCGCGCGAGCGGATCCGTCTCGTCGGCGATGTGCCCTCGCCGGTCCATCCGCCCTCCGGCTGCCGCTTCCGCACCCGCTGCTGGAAGGCCACGGACCTGTGCGCGAGCGAGACTCCGCCGCTGGCACGGGCGGACGGCAGCCGTGACGGCCATCTGACCGCCTGCCACTACCCGGAGGAGACGGGAACCGTGGTGTCCCGCGCCGCGGGCAGTGGCTCCGAAGACCCCGTGGCAGGGGCCTGAACACCCCTTCAGCACAGCCCTGCCGACCGAACCGGTCCCCGGCCCATTGACCCGAGCCACCCCATGAGACCGGTTCCCGGGGACGGCGAAGGCCCGTACCGACCGTGGTCGGCACGGGCCTTCCTCCCCCGTACCCGCTGCCTTCCTCCCCCGTACCCGCTGCCGTCGTCCCCCGTGACGTACGGCGCGTCACACCGGGAGCGTGACCTCCCAGGTGTCCACCGCGAAGTGCGGCCGCATGCCGTTGGCCTCGTAGAGCTTCAGCGCGCCGGTCGCGTTCCGCGTGTCGACGCCGAGGCCGACGGTGTCCCGGCCCCGCCCGGCGAAGGCGCTGAACGCGTGGCGCAGCAGATACCCGCCGAGACCGCGGCCGCGGGCCTCCTTGACCACGCCGACATTGCGGATCCAGCCCATCGACTCGCGGTCGTCACGGGCGACGAGCACCGCGGCGTCGCCCAGCCCCTCGACGGCGGCGATCAGGACCAGCGACCAGTCGAGCCGGCCGGCGTCCAGGTCGTCGAGCCACTGCTCGTACGTACGGGGCCGGTGGTCGAAGTGTTCGGCGAAGGTCCGCTCCCACAGCTCGTGCGCCCGCCGGCGGTCGGCCTCGGCGGCGCAGTCCCGCAGGGTCACCCCCGGGGGCGGCACGGGCACGGGACAGCTTTCCCCGGACACCTCGCGGACCATCACCTGATAGCGCCGTACCCGCTGCCAGCCGCGCCCGTCGATGAGCGCGGTGTCCAGCGTGGGCGCGGAGTTGAGATGCATATGGACGACGGCGCGCGCGGCGCCGTTGGCCCCGGCCCGCCGCACCGCGCGGGCCTCCATCAGCTCGAACAGCCGTACCGCCGCGACCGGTCGGCCGGGCAGCACATAGTGGTCCATGTCGATGCGCTCGCCGCCGGAGTCGTCCCACAGCAGCCCGTACGCGACAAGCTCGCCGTTCTCGTGGGCCAGCCAGGAGTCGGCTTCGAGCTCCACCCCGGGGTGGCCGAGATCTGCCTCCACCGCGTGCAGATCGGTCTCGGGCCCGCCGATCTCCAGGACGTCGATCGCATTGAGCAGATCGCGTATCGCGGGGGCGTCGTCGAGCGTGGCGGGGCGGACGGAAAGGGCCATGCGGCCACTGTCGGGCGCCGCTCTGTGCTCGTACGCGTGTCTCGCACGGCAAGGGATCACACCGCGTGGACGACGTCCCGCTCCTCGGCGAAGTGGCACGCCGACTCGTGGGCGACCGGGCCGTCCGAGCCCTTGAAGGGCTCGGGGACGGCCAGCAGCGGGACCTCCGTAGCGCACTTGTCCTGCGCCTTCCAGCAGCGGGTACGGAACCGGCAGCCGGACGGCGGGTTCGCCGGCGACGGGACGTCCCCGCTGAGGATGATCCGGTCGCGGCCCTCGCGGGCCTCCGGGTCGGGCACCGGGACCGCCGACAGCAGCGCCTGGGTGTAGGGGTGCGTCGGGTGGTCGTAGATCTGGGTGTCCGTACCGATCTCCGCCATCTTGCCGAGGTACATCACCCCGACCCGGTCGGAGATGTGCCGGACGATCGACAGGTCGTGCGCGATGAAGATGTAGGAGAGGTTGAACTCGTCCTGGAGCTTCTCCATCAGGTTGATGACCTGGGCCTGGACCGAGACGTCCAGGGCCGAGACCGGCTCGTCGCAGATGATGATCTCGGGGTTGAGAGCCAGACCGCGGGCGATGCCGATGCGCTGGCGCTGACCGCCGGAGAACTGGTGCGGATACCGGTTGATGTACTCCGGGTTGAGACCCACGACATCGAGCAGTTCCTGCACCTTGCGGCGCCGGTCACCCTTGGGCGCCACCTCGGGGTGGATGTCGAAGGGCTCCCCGATGATGTCACCCACCGTCATCCGGGGGTTGAGCGAGGTGTACGGGTCCTGGAACACCATCTGGATGTTCCTGCGCACCGCCTTCAGCGCGCGCCCGGAGAGCCTGGTGATGTCCTGGCCCTTGAAGAAGACCTCACCCGCGGTCGCCGTCTCCAGCGTCATCAGCAGCCTGGCGACGGTGGACTTGCCACAGCCGGACTCACCGACGATGCCCAGGGTCTCGCCCTGGTAGAGGTCGAACGAGATCCCGTCCACGGCCTTGACCGCGCCGATCTGCTTCTTGAACAGGATGCCCTGGGTCAGCGGGAAGTGCTTGACCAGGTTGCGCACCTGAAGGATCGGCTCGCCCCGCTGCGCGGGCGCCTCGATGGCGGCGACGGAGTCCTCGACCGTGACGGCGTCGGCCGTCTCGACCTCGGTGACGTTCGGGGTGGCGTCCATGGAGTCGTCACTCTTGTTCAACTCAGCCATGGATCGTCTCCTTCCAGAAGTGGCACGCGCTTCCGCGGCCCGGCAGCTCGCCGCCGTCCCGCTCGGTGACGGGAAGCAGTGCCGGGATGTCCGTACGGCAGATGTCCTGCGCCGAGGGGCAGCGCGGGTTGAAGGCACAACCGGCCGGAATCCGCGTGAGGTTGGGCGGCAGGCCCTTGATCGCGTAGAGCTCCTGGCCCTTCTGGTCCAGGCGCGGGATCGAGTCGAGCAGGCCGCGGGTGTACGGGTGCGCGGGCCGCTTGTAGAGCTCGTGCACGGGGGCGGTCTCCACGATCCGGCCCGCGTACATGACCGCGATCTTGTCCGCGACGTCGGCGACCACGCCGAGGTCGTGGGTGATCAGGATCAGGCCCATGTTGTACTCGCGCTGCAGCTCCGCCAGCAGGTCCATGACCTGCGCCTGGACGGTCACGTCCAGCGCGGTGGTCGGCTCGTCCGCGATGATCAGATCGGGCTCCAGGGCGAGCGCCATGGCGATCATGATGCGCTGGCGCATACCGCCGGAGAACTGATGCGGATAGTCGCCGATCCGCTCCTTCGCCGCCGGGATGCGCACGCGGTCCATCAGCTCGATGGCCTTGGCCTTGGCGTCCTTCTTGGAGAGGCCCTGGTGCACGCGGAACATCTCGCCGAGCTGGTAGCCGACGGAGAGCACCGGGTTGAGCGAGGACAGCGCGTCCTGGAAGATCATCGCGATCTTCTGGCCGCGGATGAGCCGCCGCTCCTCGTTGCCCATCTTGAGCATGTCCTGGCCGCGGAAGAGGATCTCTCCCCGGGGAATGCTCCCCGGCGGCATGTCCAGGATGCCCATGATCGCCTGCGCGGTCACGGACTTGCCGGAGCCGGACTCGCCGAGCACGGCGAGGGTCTCGCCGGCGCTGACGCTGTAGTTGACTCCGTTGACCGCCTTGGCCACACCGTCACGGGTGTGGAACTCCACGTGCAGGTCACGGACTTCGAGCAGCGGAGTGCCGCTCGCATCCGAACCGCGGGGAGAAGAAACGTCCGCCGTCTTGTCGATGATGGTCATGTACGCCTCCCTCAGCGCAGTTTCGGGTCGAGGGCGTTGCGTACCGCATCGCCGAGCATGATGAACGCCAGGACAGTGATCGACACCATGACCGACGGGATGATCAGGACGAACGCGGCGTTGCGCAGCTGCTCCTGGCCCGACGAGATGTCGACGCCCCACGAGACGGTCGGCTCCGCGAGGCCGATGCCCAGGAAGGACAGCGTGGCCTCGGCCGAGATGTAACCGCCGAGAGCGATGGTCGCCACCACGATCACCGGGGCAATCGCGTTGGGCATGATGTGCCGGAGCAGGATGCGGGTGGTCGAGGCGCCGAGCGCCTTGGCCGCCATCACATAGTCGGCCTGCTTGATGGTGAGCACCGAGCCGCGGGCGACACGGGCGATCTGGGTCCAGCCCAGGAAGGCCAGGGCCAGGATCACGACCCAGACGTGACGCTCCTCGAACGAGGTCAGGACGACCATCGCGCCGAGGATGAAGGGGACGCCGAAGAAGATGTCGGTGACCCGGGACAGCAGGGAGTCGATCCAGCCGCCGAAGTAGCCGGCGAGCATCCCGATGATGGTGCCGAGCACCGTGACCAGCAGGGTGACCACCAGCGCGACGGTGATCGAGGCACGGGCGCCGTAGACGACACGCGCGTAGATCGACCGGCCCTGGATGTCGTAGCCGAACCAGTCCTCCGCGAAGAAGTTGCCCCACCTGGGCTTCTGCAGATAGTGATGGGCGAGGTCCGCGTAGCGCGGGTCGGCGCCGGTGAACAGCCCCGGGAAGACCGCCATGGTCAGCAGGAAGAAGATCAGCAGGGCAGAGACGACGAACAGCGGGTTGCGCCGCAGGTCGTGCCAGGCGTCCGACCAGAGGCTGCGGGGCTTGCCCACCTTGCCGTCCGCGGGCTGGATCGCCGGAGCCTCGATCGGCTCGCCCATGCCGGGCTCGGTGACGGTGTCCTTGAGTGCCTCAGGCATAACGGATCCTCGGGTCCAGGACCGCGTAGAGCAGGTCGACGAGCAGACTGGCGACGAGATAGACGACCACGATCAGGGTCACGATGCCCACGACCGTGGCACCCTCGCGGTGCTTCAGCGCGTCGAAGACGTTCCAGCCGACACCCTTGACGTTGAAGATGCCTTCGGTGACGACCGCGCCGCCCAGCAGGGCGCCGAGGTCGGTGCCGAGGAACGTCACCACCGGGATCATGGAGTTGCGCATCAGGTGCACGCCGATGATGCGGCGGCGGGGCAGCCCCTTGGCCACGGCGGTACGCATGTAGTCGGCGCGCAGGTTCTCCGCGACCGACGTACGGGTGAGGCGGGCCACGTAGGCCAGCGACAGCGAGCCGAGCACGACAGCCGGCAGGAACAGCTCGCTCCAGTTCGCTTCCACACTGACGTTCGGGTCTACCCAGCCGAGCTGGTGGGCGAAAAGGTACTGGCTGAGGAAGCCGAGCACGAAGGAAGGAACGGAGATCAGCAGAAGCGTCAGGACCAGCAGTCCGCGGTCCCGGAGCTTGTCGGCCTTCAGTCCGGCGAAGACGCCCATGGAAATGCCGACGAGCACGGTGAAGGTGAAGGCGAACAGGGTCAGTCTGACCGTGATCGGGAATGCCTCCGAGATGATGTCGGCGACGGGTCTGCCGCTGGCGATCTGGGTGCCGAAGTCACCCTGGAACAAGCCGACAAGATAGTTCCAGTACTGGTGCCAGAGCGGCAGGTCGAGACCGAGGTCCTTCTTCATGGCCGCGATCTGGGTGGGATCGACTGTCTGCTCTCCGGCGAGCGCGCGCACGGGGTCACCGGGCAGGGCGTACATCATGGAGAAGACCAGCAAGGTTGACCCGAGGAAGACCGGGATCATCTGGAGCAGTCGCCGCGCGACATAACGCCCCATGTTTGCCTCCGAATGGATAACTGCAGCCCCGGGGCCGCTCCCTTGACTCAGGGAGCGGCCCCGGGGCCTACCGCCGTTTCACGGGCGGCTGATGGCCGAGCGGGGGGATGGCCCTCGGGCTGACTACTTGGCGACCGTGACTTCGGTGATGTTGTAGTCACCGTGGAAGTCGACCGTCACGTTGTCCACAGCCTTGGAGTAGCCGCCGTTGGTCTTGTACTCCCACAGCGGGATCGCCGGCATCTTGGTCAGAAGCAGCTTCTCGGCCTCCTGGTAGGCCTTGATCGACTCGTCCAGGGAGGCGGCGTTGTCGCCCTTCTTGAACGCGGCGTCGACCTCCTTGTCGGAGAACCGGCCGTTGTTCGCCTCAGCGGTGGTGCCGTACAGCTCCCGCATGAAGTTGACGTTCAGCGGGTAGTCGGCCACCCAGCCACCGCGGTACATCGACTTGACCTGGTCGTTGTCGCGCGCTTCCAGGTCCGTCTGGAAGTCGGGCTTGGCGTCCGGGACACAGTCCACGCCCGTGGCGTTGCGGATCGACTCGCAGACCGCGGTCACCCACTCCTTGTGGCCGCCGTCGGCGTTGTACTGGATCCAGATCTTGTTGTCCGGAACACCGCCGCCCTCGGTCACGAGCGCCTTGGCCTTCGCCGGGTCGAACGAGAAGACGTCCGTGCCCAGGTCCTGGTTACCGGCCACACCGGGGGGCGTGAAGCTGGTGGCGGGCTTGCGGGTGCCGTTGAGGACGGTCTTGGTGATCGTGTCACGGTCGATCGCCATCGACAGACCCTGGATGACCTTCGGGTCGATGTCCTTGAAGGTCTTCGAGTAGAAGGTCGGCACGAGGCTCTGGATGGCCGCGTACGGCTGGTCGATCGCGCGGTCGCCGAGGTCTTCCTTGTACTTCGGCAGGTCCTTCGGGCCGACCTGGCGGATCATGTCCAGGTTGCCGGACAGGAGGTCCTGGTACGCGGCCTCGATGGTCGCGTAGTTCTTGAAGAGGACACCCTTGTTCTGGGCCTTGTTCGGACCCTGGTAGTCAGGGTTGGCCTTGACCTGGATGAGCTTCTTGTGGTCCCACTTCTCAAAGATGTAGGGACCGTTGCCGACCGGCTTCTGGCCGAACGCCTTGGTGTCCTTGTAGAACACCTCCGGCAGCGGCGCGAAGGTCGCGTAGCCGAGCTTGTACTCGAAGTACGGCACCGGAGCGGTGAGCTCGATGGTGAAGGTGGTGTCGTCGACGACCTTCAGGCCCGACATCGCGTCGGACTTCGGGTCGCCCTTCTCCGGGTGGACGTCGGCGTAGCCGGCGATGTCGGAGAACCAGAAGGCGTTCTGCTGGTTGTTCTTGATGTTGGCGTACCAGTTCCACGCCTTGACGTACGAGTCCGCCGTGACGGGGGTGCCGTCGTGGAACTTCCAGCCCTGCTTGAGCTTGACCGTCCAGGTCTTGGAGTCGTCCGACTTCACCGACTCGGCGTTCGTGTAGACGATCTTGCCCTGCGCGTCGAAGTCCAGCAGCTGGGTGAACAGCGACTGGATCACGTAGCTACCGAGCGACTCGTTAGTGTCGGCCGGGATCAGCGGCTTCTGCGGCTCGCCGACGTCGATGGAGACATAGCCCGCAGGCTTGCCCTTCTCCTTCGAAGCCGATTCGCTGCTGTCATCTCCGCCGCCGCCACAGGCCGTCGCTGCCAGAGCCACGACTATCGCGCCGACTACCCACTTGGCGCTCTTGGCACCGCGCATGGGTTCCTCCTCATGTGTCCACTAGTCACAAACAAGAAGGGCTTGTCTACGCGCGCTGACACCCCTGGCAGCGGGCTCGACAGATACCCTGAGTGTGCTCGTGAGCCGGCGCTCCCCACAGCGCATGACCCATTGACCCGAGCTCAATGGAGCCAACTATTAAGTACGGCCCGGCCGTAAACCACACTTAAAGCGTCTCGGTTTGACAACATCGAAGTACCCTCACAGCCCGAAATCCGGACAAACTGAGCACAGACAGACACCCGCGAAACGGACCGTTAACACATGTTCCGGAGAGCGACGGTCGATATCCGGACACCTGGGCGCGGAAAATCCCTTGACGAACGGCCCGGCCCACCGCCATTTTCGCGGTGGGCCGGGCCGTCGGGTGACGTGATGTCAGCTGTACTGCCGGAGGGTGTGTCAGCCGTGCTTGGCGCGGGAGGCGGCGCGGCCGCGCAGCTTCTGGTCCAGGACGACCTTGCGGATACGGACCGTCTCCGGGGTCACCTCGATGCACTCGTCGTCGCGGCAGAACTCCAGGGACTGCTCCAGCGACAGCTTCCTGGCCGGCACCACGTTCTCCGTGGTGTCCGCGGACGCGGCACGCATGTTGGTGAGCTTCTTCTCCTTGGTGATGTTCACGTCCATGTCGTCGGCGCGCGAGTTCTCACCGACGATCATGCCCTCGTAGACCTCGGTGCCGGCCTCGGTGAAGATGACACCGCGCTCCTGGAGGTTGACCATCGCGAACGGCGTCACCGAGCCCGAGCGGTCCGCCACCAGCGAGCCGTTGTTACGGGTACGCAGATCGCCGAACCACGGCTCGTGGCCCTCGAAGATCGAGTGCGCGATGCCCGTGCCACGCGTCTGCGTCAGGAACTCCGTACGGAAGCCGATGAGGCCGCGGGAGGGGACGATCCACTCCATGCGGATCCAGCCCGAGCCGTGGTTCGTCATCGTCTCCATACGGCCCTTGCGGGTCGCCATCAGCTGGGTGATGGCGCCGAGGTGCTCCTCGGGGCAGTCGATCGTCATGCGCTCGATCGGCTCGTGCGTCTTGCCGTCGACCTGCTTGGTGACCACCTCGGGCTTGCCGACGGTCAGCTCGAAGCCTTCCCGGCGCATCTGCTCGACGAGGATGGCCAGCGCCAGCTCGCCACGGCCCTGGACCTCCCAGGCGTCGGGACGCTCGGTGTCCAGGACGCGCAGCGAGACGTTACCGACCAGCTCACGGTCGAGCCGGTCCTTGACCTGGCGGGCGGTGACCTTGTGGCCCTTGCCGCCCTTGCCGACGAGCGGCGAGGTGTTCGTACCGATGGTCATCGAGATCGCGGGCTCGTCGACCGTGATCAGCGGCAGCGCGATCGGGTTCTCGGGGTCGGCCAGGGTCTCGCCGATCATGATGTCCGGGATACCGGCGATGGCGCAGATGTCCCCCGGTCCCGCCTTCTCGGCGGGCTTGCGGGTGAGCGCCTCGGTCATCATCAGCTCGGTGATGCGGACGTTGGACATCGTGCCGTCACGCTTGATCCACGTGACGGTCTGGCCCTTCTTCAGCTCACCCTGCTCGACGCGGCACAGCGCGATACGGCCGAGGAAGTTGTCGGCGTCCAGGTTGGTGACATGGGCCTGGAGCGGCGCGGACTCGTCGAACTCCGGAGCCGGGACATGCGCCAGGATCGTGTTGAAGAACGGCTCCAGGCTCTGGCTGTCCGGCGGGACCGTGCCGTCCTCCGGCTTGGTCAGCGAGGCGATGCCGTCCCGCGCACAGGCGTAGACGATCGGGAACTCGATCTGCTCCTCGGTCGCGTCCAGATCCAGGAAGAGGTCGTACGTCTCGTCGACGACCTCCGCGATCCGGGAGTCGG
Organism: Streptomyces sp. NPDC058198; assembly: GCF_042882605.1. Classification (NCBI taxonomy): domain Bacteria; kingdom Bacillati; phylum Actinomycetota; class Actinomycetes; order Kitasatosporales; family Streptomycetaceae; genus Streptomyces; species Streptomyces sp. NPDC058198. Next base: position 201,251 of record NZ_JBHVVP010000003.1, on the reverse strand, counting down.
GACGGTCCGTCTTGTTGATACAGAGGATGACCGGCATCTTCGCCGAGAGCGCCTTGCGGAGCACGAAGCGAGTCTGCGGGAGCGGGCCCTCGGAGGCGTCGACGAGCAGCACGACCGCGTCGACCATCGACAGGCCCCGCTCGACCTCACCGCCGAAGTCGGCGTGGCCGGGGGTGTCGATGATGTTGATCGTGATGGGGTCGCCACCCGTCTTGGGGTGGTACTTGACGGCGGTGTTCTTGGCCAGGATCGTGATGCCCTTCTCACGCTCCAGGTCGTTCGAGTCCATCATCCGGTCGTCGAGGTGCTCGGCGGCGTGCGCGGCGAAAGCGCCGGCCTGCTTCAGCATGGCGTCGACCAGAGTGGTCTTGCCATGGTCGACGTGGGCGACGATGGCGACGTTACGGATGTCGTGGCGCGTGGGCATGCTGGCTGGCGCTTCTCTCGATCGTGGGATGCGGCGTCTTTTCCTCGTACGCCCGCCGGGCGGACACGCCACGGCTCGTCCCATGGTACGGGGCCCAGGCGTCGCGGGCTTCCCGGCCCGATCCGGGGTGCCGGACCACGGTGCGGCGGAGGCACCCGGATCGTGCGCCGGGGCGCTGGTGGGAGCGCTGCCGGAGGGGGAGCCCGCCGAATCGAGGGCGGACATGGGCTTGCCCGCCGGGGAGACCGGCGGGCAAGCGTTCCAAACGGGTTCTGAGCGGGTTCTGAGCGGTTGCGGAAGGCGCTGACCTGCTACTTCTTCTTGCCGGCGGCGCTGTCCTTCTTGAAGCCGATGTCCTGGTAGCGGGGGGCGGCGAAACCGAAGGCTCCCGCGTTCACCACGCCGGGCTTGGCGGCCACCAGCTGCGGACGCTGATAGAGGGGGATGGAACCGGCCGCGGCCCAGATACGGGCATCGGCCTGCTTCAGGAGATCATGGGCCGCCTTGTCGTCCAGCTCGCCGGCCGCCCGGTCGAAGAGCTGGTCGATGTGGTCCGTACCGACGCGGGTGTAGTTCTGCTCCACCTGCAGCGAGCCGTCGCTGGCCGGCACGGGCTTGGCGAAGATCGGCCGGCCGTCGGTCGCCGGGTAGGCGGAGGCGGGCCAGGAGTAGAGGGCGAGATCGTAGTCGCCCGAGGCGATGTGGTCCTTGAAGTAGCTGTCGTCGGCGACCTTGGTGACCGTCGTACGGATGCCGATGCGGTCCAGCATCCGCGAGATCCGCTCGCCGACGGCGCGCAGCGACTCGGAGCCCTCGCCGGAGGGCAGCACGAAGCGGAGGTTGAGGGGCTTGCCGGCCTTGCCGACCGGACCGGTGAGCGGTGCGGGAGAGGCCGTACCGCGGGGAGCGGCCGTACCGCGCGGGGCATAGGCGCCGGCCATACCGCCCTGCTTCTTCTCCTGGGGCTCCTGGGCCGCCCGCACCGCCTTCCGCGTGGCGTCGGAGTCGTCCAGGGCCGCGGCCTGGCGGAGCAGCGTGGTGCCCTGGAAGGCGGCGGCGCGGGCGGGCGCGAGGATGTGGATGGCGGTCTCGGGGCGCGGGGCCGCCTCGCCGGACTTGTCGTCGCCGACGATGTACGAGCCCTCGTCGGAGGGAATGTCGTTCTCCCAGTCCTCCTTGTTCTGCACGCCGGACCGCTGCACGCCGGACGTCTTGCCGTTGGACTTCTCGTCCTCCGAACCGCTCTCGTCCTCGTCGTCCTCGGTCGGGGCCTTCTTGCCCTCGCTGCCGGCCTTGGTGGGCTTCTTGACCCCTCCGCCGGGAATCCAGCCCGCGTCCGTCAGCAGTGCCTGGGCCTCGTGCGTGTCTGACTTGCCGAGCGCGTCGCTGTTGTCCTCGTACGCCTGCTGTCCGATCAGTGCCAGATGGTTGCCGAGCGGCTTCGCCGGCAGTCCGAGCGGCTTGAGTACGGTGTCCGCCAGCTCCTGGCGGTCGAGCGCGCGGGCCACCGCGCGCCGTACCCGCTCATCGGCGAGCGGTCCCGACTGGCCGTTCAGCGCGAGCTGCGTGTAGGCGGGCTCCAGCGACTTGCGGACCTCGTAGCCGCGCAGCGCCTTCTGCTCGTTCGCGTACCTCTTGACGGCCGCGACGGTCTGCTGGCGGGCGTTCTGCGCCTCCTCGGCCTTCTCGTCGTCGGAACCGTGGGCCAGCGCCCAGGACCGGAGCGCGGAGGCCGCGGTGATCCGGGTGCCGGGGCCGTGCGTGAGCGGCTGCCCGCCGGTTCCGTCGTCCCTGGTCGCCAGGGCGATACGTTCCGCCACGCTCCTGTCGATCTCCGCGAGATCGAGCTTGCCCGCCGCGAGGGCGGCGGCCCGCTTGCTCCGGGGCACCGCGCTCAGGACGAGCGAGTTGAGCTTGGCGGGCTCTCCCCACCAGCGGGGATTGCGGGCGAGGGTGATCTCCCGGGCCTTGCGGTCCGACTTCTTGACACGGAAGGGCCCCGCCGTGGTCTTCAGGGTGGTCCTGGCCGCGTCGTTGAAGGAGTTGGGCTTGGCGGTCACGTCCTTGGGATAGAGGGGACTGAAGAGAGACCTCCAGTCCGCGTAGGGCTTGTTGAAGGTGACCCTCACCTCCAGGTTGTTGGCCCCGCGCTCGATCTTCTCGATCCGCTCGTAGCCGGCGTTGCGCGCCGTCCAGTACGCGGAGTCCTTGCCGCGCAACGCTCGCCACTGGGCCGCGAAGTCCGGCGCCCCGATCTCCCGGCCGTCGCTCCATACCGCCTGCTGGTTGAGCTTGTAGAGGACGACCTGCTTGGGCTCGCGCTCGACGACGTCCGCGGACTCCAGATAGTCCGGGTTGCGCTGCGGGCGGCCGCGCTGGTCGAGGGTGAAGAGAGAGGGCAGTACGGCACTGGCGACCCGGTTGGTGGACGCGTCGGCATCGGCCTGGAAGGCATTGAGCGTGGTGGGCATGGTGTCGATCGCCCAGCGCAGGGTGCCGCCCTGGTCGACCCCGTCCCGTCCGGCCGGTGCGATGTCCGGGGCCGCGGACGCGGCCCCGTTCCCGTCGTCCGATGTGCACGCGGACAGCGTGGGCAGGGCGAGTACACCGGTGGTGAGGAGGGCGACGGAGCGGAGCGTTCGGGAGCATGTCCTCCCGCGTGGGGCGCCGACGTGGGACATGGCTTTTACCTCTTCGTCCTGTTTGTGGATTTTGAGATGATCACACCTATTGCCCACTCACTGAAAGGGAAGGGACCGGAGGGACGCCGCAGACACGACGACACCCCCCACAAACCCCACCCAACCGGCCCAACGCCCCCGACTCCCCCACCCCCGGCGAGTGAGCCGAAGGGGCGCGTCGGTGTCGAAAGGGAGAGCGCGCGGAGGTTCGCGAGGAACGAGCGAATCGAGCACGGTCGACCGTCGACATCGACATAAAGCGCCCCGGAGGCGAACCGAGCCCTCAAAAAAGAGGTGCGTGAGCCGAAGGGGCGCGCCGCTGTCGAAAGGGAGAGCGCGCACAGGCCCCGAGGAACGAGGGGCCGAGCACGGTCGACCGTCGACAGGGGCACAAAGCGCCCCGGAGGTGAACCGAGCCCTCAAAAACTAGGTGTATACGCCTTCACAGGCGGGGATGTGACGCGCAACACTCTCAGGCGCGTGCAGAGTCCTCAGAGGGGTAGCCCTCAGAGATCCCACCATGCCGTTCGCGACTGTGGAAGTGAGGTCAACTCATGTCCCTGCAGGACGATTTGACAGCTGTCAGGCGCTGCCTCGATGACCTGGTCCGCACGGTCGGACGGTTGGAACAAAGTCTGGCGCTGCAGCGCGAGAACGACGTCCGACCCCAGTCGGCCGGCCGCGCCGACGACCTGGTCACCATCCCCGACACCCCGTACGACAGCGCGCTGTGGACGGACTCGGACGACGAGGGCCTGGGAGTACGCGACCGGCGAGCGCCCTAGTCCCTAGGAGAACGCGTTGGCCACCGGTACCGAACCTCCACCTGTCCATACAGGAACGCACAGCAGTACGGGCGTCCACGGCGCCTCGCGCGCCGCCATCGCGCCCCGTCATCTGCGGACGGACCGCTGGTGGCTGGCGCCTGCCGTGACCGCCGCCGGACTGCTCGCCTTCATCGTCTATTCGACCTGGCGCGCGTTCGCGAACTCCGACTACTACGCGGCGCCGTATGTCTCCCCGTTCTACTCGCCATGTCTGGCGGAGAACTGCGCGCCGATGCGGAGCGGCCCCAACTGGGAGATCTTCGGCAGCTGGTGGGGCCTGTCCCCCGCGCTGCTGATCCTGATCTTCCCGCTGGGCTTCCGGCTGACCTGCTACTACTACCGCAAGGCGTACTACCGGGGATTCTGGGCGTCGCCGCCCGCCTGCGCCGTCGCCGAGCCGCACACGAAGTACACCGGCGAGACCCGCTTCCCGCTGATCCTGCAGAACATCCACCGGTACTTCTTCTACGCCGCCGTACCGGTCGCCGGCATCCTCACGTACGACACCGTGCTCGCGTTCCGCGACGAGGAGTACGCCTGGGGCCATATGGGCCTCGGCTCGCTGATCTTCCTCGTCAACATCGGGCTGATCTGGGCGTACACCCTCTCCTGCCACTCCTGCCGGCATGTCATCGGCGGCCGGCTGCGGCACTTCTCCAAGCACCCGGTGCGCTACCGCCTGTGGGGCTGGGTCGGCAAGCTGAACAACCGCCATATGCAACTGGCCTGGGCCTCGTTGATCAGCGTTGCCGTCTCCGACTTCTATGTATACCTGCTCGCCACCGGAGTCTTCGACGATCCGCGCTTCTTCTAGGGAGACCCTCAGACATGACGCAACTCGAACGCCGTCAGTGGGACGTCGTGGTGGTGGGTGCGGGGGGTGCGGGGCTGCGGGCCGCCATCGAGGCGCGCGAGCGGGGCGCCCGTACCGCCGTCATCTGCAAATCCCTCTTCGGCAAGGCCCATACCGTGATGGCCGAGGGCGGAATCGCCGCCTCCATGGGCAATGTGAACTCCGGCGACAACTGGAAGGTGCACTTCCGGGACACCCTGCGCGGCGGGAAGTTCCTCAACCAGTGGCGGATGGCGGAGCTGCACGCGCAGGAGGCGCCGGACCGGGTCTGGGAGCTGGAGACCTGGGGCGCGCTCTTCGACCGTACGGCCGACGGCAGGATCTCCCAGCGCAACTTCGGCGGGCATGAGTACCCCCGTCTCGCCCATGTCGGCGACCGGACGGGACTGGAGCTGATCCGCACCCTCCAGCAGAAGATCGTCTCGCTGCAGCAGGAGGACTTCAAGGAGTTCGGCGACTACGAGGCCCGGCTGAAGGTCTACCAGGAGTGCACGGTGACCCGGGTCCTGAAGGACGGGGACCGGGTCGCGGGCACCTTCTGCTACGAGCGGGAGTCCGGGCGCTTCTTCGTGCTGGAGGCCCCGTCGGTCGTGCTCGCCACGGGCGGTATCGGGAAGTCCTTCAAGGTGACGTCGAACTCCTGGGAGTACACCGGCGACGGGCACGCGCTGGCGCTGCTCGCGGGCGCTCCCCTGCTGAACATGGAATTCGTGCAGTTCCATCCGACCGGGATGGTCTGGCCGCCCTCCGTGAAGGGCATTCTCGTCACCGAATCGGTGCGCGGCGACGGCGGGGTGCTGCGCAATTCCGAGGGCAAGCGGTTCATGTTCGACTACATCCCGGACGTCTTCAAGGAGAAGTACGCGGAGTCGGAGGAGGAGGGCGACCGCTGGTACGAGGACCCGGACCACAACCGGCGCCCGCCCGAGCTGCTCCCGCGCGACGAGGTGGCCCGCGCCATCAACTCCGAGGTCAAGGCGGGCCGCGGCTCGCCGCACGGCGGGGTCTTCCTCGATGTCTCGACCCGGATGTCCGCGGAGGTCATCCGGCGCCGGCTGCCCTCGATGTACCACCAGTTCAAGGAGCTGGCGGATGTCGACATCACGGCGGAGGCGATGGAGGTCGGCCCGACCTGCCACTACGTGATGGGCGGGATCGCCGTCGACTCGGAGACCGCCGCGGCGCCGGGCGTCCCCGGTCTGTACGCGGCGGGCGAGGTGGCGGGCGGCATGCACGGCTCCAACCGGCTCGGCGGGAACTCCCTGTCCGACCTGCTGGTCTTCGGACGGCGGGCGGGGCTGCACGCCGCCGCGTACGCGGCCGGGCCGGGCGCGCGGCCGGAGGTCGACGAGGCCCAGATCGACGTGGCGGCGGCCGAGGCGCTCCGCCCGTTCAGCGCGGAGGGCCAAGCGGCCGGCGGGCCGGAGGGCGAGGAGAAGCCCGGCGGGCCCGCGGAGAATCCGTACACCCTCCACCAGGAACTCCAGCAGACGATGAACGACCTGGTCGGCATCATCCGGCGCGAGGCCGAGATGGAGCAGGCCCTGGAGAAACTGGCCGAGCTGCGCGTACGGGCCAGGCGGGCCGGGGTCGAGGGGCACCGGCAGTTCAACCCCGGCTGGCACCTCGCGCTCGATCTGCGGAACATGCTGCTGGTCAGCGAGTGTGTCGCACGGGCGGCCCTGGAGCGTACGGAGAGCCGTGGCGGCCACACCCGCGAGGACTGGCCCGGCATGGACCTCGACTGGCGCCGGGTGAATCTGCTCTGTGAGCTCACCGATCCCACGGACGCGCCGGCGGCCACCGACCCCGAACGCGGCCAGATCACGCTGACGCGCCGGACGACCGAGCCCATCCGCCCCGACCTGCTCGCCCTGTTCGACAAGGAAGAGCTGGTCAAGTACCTCGCCGAAGAGGAGCTTCACGAGTGAGCCCGAGTCCGAGTGCGTCGACGACATACGAAGCGAAATTCAAGGTCTGGCGGGGCGATGCGGACGGCGGTGAGCTGAAGGACTTCGCCGTCGAGGTGAATGACGGGGAGGTCGTCCTCGACATCATCCACCGGCTCCAGGCGACCCAGGCGGCGGACCTGGCGGTGCGCTGGAACTGCAAGGCGGGAAAGTGCGGCTCGTGCAGCGCGGAGATCAACGGGCGGCCACGGCTGCTGTGCATGACCCGGATGTCCGTCTTCTCGCGCGAGGAAACGATCACGGTCACGCCGCTGCGCGCCTTCCCGGTGATCCGCGATCTGGTGACGGATGTGTCCTTCAACTACACGAAGGCGCGGGAGGTGGCGTCGTTCGTACCGCCGCCGGGCGTGGCCGCCGGTGAGTACCGGATGCAGCAGGTGGATGTGGACCGCTCGCAGGAGTTCCGTAAGTGCATCGAGTGCTTCCTGTGCCAGGACACCTGCCATGTGGTGCGCGACCACGAGGAGAACAAGACCGCGTTCGCCGGCCCCCGCTTCCTGATGCGGGTGGCCGAACTGGACATGCATCCGCTGGACGCGGCCGGGGAATCGGGTCTCGACCGGAAGAAGACGGCCCAGGACGAGCATGGACTCGGCTACTGCAACATCACCAAATGCTGTACGGAGGTGTGCCCCGAGCACATCAAGATCACGGACAACGCCCTGATTCCGCTCAAGGAACGGGCGGTGGACCGGAAGTACGACCCGCTGGTGTGGCTGGGCAATAAGATCCGGCGCCGCGGGGAGTGACGCGAAGGGCGTTCGGCGGGGAGTGACGCGAAAGGGGGCTCGCATCTGGGTGCGAGCCCCCTTCTCGTTCTCCTGTCGGGCGTCCGTCAGCCGAGCAGCTTCACGATCGCGTCGGTGGTACCGGTCTCGCCGAGCTTGGGGAAGATCTTCTCGATGGCGTTGCGGTGCGCGCCCTCGTCCATGTCGGTCACCGCGTCGGTGACGACGGTCACGTTGTATCCGCGTTCATGGGCGGCGCGGGCGGTGGATTCGACACCGACGCTGGTGGCGATGCCCGTCACCACGACCTGCGTGATGCCCCGACGGCGCAGCTGAAGGTCCAGGTCGGTGCCGTAAAAGGCGCCCCACACCTGCTTGGTGACCACGATGTCGCTGTCCTGCTGCCCGAGACCGGGCGCCAGGTCGGCCCAGTCGTCCGGCGGCGTGCCGCCGCCGCCCGCGGGGCGCTCGTTGCGGCCGGGGGCACCGCCGGTGACCCGTACGAGCACGACCGGCAGGCCCTTGGCGCGGAAGGCCTCGGCGAGTTCGGCGGAGCGCGCCACGACCGCCTCGGCCGAATGGACGACGGGAAGGCCGACGACTCCCTTCTGGAGGTCGACGACGACGAGGGCGGTCCGGGGATCCAGGGTGGTGGCGGTCATGGTGGTACTCCCTGTGGGGTCTGGGTCTATGAGGTCTGGGTCTGTGGGGTCGGGGTCTGTGGGGGTCAGGGTCTGTGGGGTCAGGAACGGGCCCGCAGTGCCCGGTCGGTGACGGTCAGGATGATCAGCAGCACCCCGAGGACGGCGGAGGCACCGGCCATGAGGTGCAGCCCGCTGTCGTCGGCCCGCGAGCCGTAGGCGAGGGCGATCAGGCTGGAGGCGGCGATGGCTCCTATGTACTGCGCGGTGCGCTGGAGCCCGGCGGCGGAGCCGATGCTGTCGGGCGGGGCATGCGCCTGGACGGCGGCCTGGTTGCTCGTACCGATCAGCCCCTGCGGGATGCCGAAGCACGCGCCTGCGAGGAGCAGTACGGCGAGCGGGGTGCTGCCGCCGATGAAGAGCAGGAGCCCGGCGCCGGCGGTGAGCAGCACGGACGCGAGGGCGAGCGGGCCGCGTATGCCCTTCGTACGGGCCCCGAGCAGCGAGCAGACCAGCGCGGCCACCGACATCGGCAGCATCAGCAGTCCGGTGTCCGCGGCGGAGAAGCCGCGGCCCTCCTCCAGCCACTGGGTGTAGCCGTACATCACGCAGTAGATCAGCAGATAGCTGACGCCGTGGCGCAGATAGGTGCGGGCGAGCGGACCGTTGTCCGCGAGCATCCGCAGATCGATGAAGGGCTGCGGCCTGCGCAGCTGCCACCACACGAGCGCGGCCGTCAGCACGGCGAAGGGCGCGAGCAGCCACCACATCGGGTGGGCGAGGTCCAGCAGGAAGAAGACAAGGACGGTCAGGGCGGTGGAGAACAGCCCTATGCCGAGCGGATCCAGGGCGAGGCGCAGGGAACCGCCGGTGGTGGCGCTCTCGCGGGGCGGGTCCACCGGGATCCAGATCAGCGCGGCGACGAACGCGATCAGCGCGAGGGGCAGATTGACGGCGAAGATGCCGCGCCAGCCGACCAGGGTGACCAGCAGTCCGCCGAGAGTGGGGCCGACGGCCGCGCTGCCGAGCGCGGCGAAGGACAGCCGGGCCAGCACGGGACGGGGTGCCGGACGGCCGACCCGCCGGCCCTCGTCACGCAGGACGGACATCGCGGCGGGATAGGCCGCGGAGGTGCCGATGCCGAGCAGCAGGCGGGAGACGATGAGCCAGCCGAAGGACGGGGCCACCGCGCCGACCAGGCCGGACGCGAAGACGACGACAAGGCCCGCGAGGAAGACGCGGCGCGGGCCGAGCGCGTCGGCGAGCTTGCCGAGGACGGGCTGCGCGACGGCGCTCGCGAGATAGAGGACGGAGATGAGCCACGCGGTGTCGGCGGCGCCGATCCCGAAGGTGTGCCCGATCGCCACCAGGGCGGTGGAGATCATGGTGGTGTTGAGCGGGTTCAGCAGGGAGCCGAGGAGCAGGGGCGCGGTGAGGCGGGCCCGGAATCCCGCGCGGCCCGGTCCAGCGGATATCCCGTCGGCAGGCGCCTCGGGGGTCTCGGACGCCCCTGGGGTTGCGGACGCCCCTGGGGCTTCGGGCGCCTTGGAGGCTTGCGCGCCGCCGACTGCCGTGGTGCCGGATCCCGGGCCGTGGGTTTCGGGATCGGTAGCGATGTCGCCTGCCTCCGTCTCCCTCACTCCCTCACTTCTTTCGCTCCGCCGGGGCCCTTCGCCCCGCCGGGGCTCACTTCTCGACCAGCCGCTGCAGCAGAGCGGCCGCGTCGGAGAGGGTGCGGCGCTCGGCGCTGTCCAGCTCGGCGGCGATGGCGTCGGAGAGCCAGCCCCGCTTGGCCGCGCGGACCCCTGCGAGCGTGCTGCGGCCGGGGTCCGTGACCGATACGACGGACTGCCGGCCGTCGTCGGGATCGGGCGTCCGCGCGACCAGGCCCTGTTCCTCCAGGGCGCCGAGGGTCAGCCGCATGGACTGGGGACGTACGTACTCGGCGCGGGCCAGCGCGGCCGTGGTGGACGGCCCCTCGACGTCCAGTCGCGCCAGCACCGAGCGCTGGGACGGGGTGAGCCGGCTGTCGGGCGAGGCCGTTCGCAGCCGCCGCATCAGCCTGCTGACCACAGCGTTGAGATCGGCGGCCACCTGCTCCGCGGTCGGGTCGTCGTCGGACGGTTCGGGCATCGGACCACCGTACGAGATAGACAGGTAGCCTTGCAAGTTTGCCTGTTATTCTCATGGCGCGTTCTCGCCGCTGACGGGCACCCCGCCTTGCCCCCAGGACAAGAGCGCGCCTAGGGTGAATGCGCTTTCATGACGCGCTCCGGCGCATACGGACAGAGAAGAAGCGGACGGTCGGTCGGGTGAGTGCCCCTACGGTGTACGACGTCGCCGAGCGATCAGGCGTCTCCATCGCGACGGTGTCGCGGGTCTATCGGAACCCCGGTTCCGTACGCGTCCAGACCCGTGACCGGGTACTGGAGGCCGCCCGTGAGCTCGGCTACGTACCCAGCGGAAACGCCCGCGGCCTGGCCAGCAGGACCACCGGCGTGCTGGGGCTCTGCTTCCCCGACTACGCGGACCCGGACGCCGAGACCGAAGCCGAGGCGGACGACGCGTACGACGACTCCGCGGTGATGCTCTACTCCGACCAGATCATCCGGGGGATGGAGCGGGCCGCGCGGCGCCACGGCTACGCGCTGCTGATCGCCGCGTCCCTGCGGGGCGGGCCCGAGTCGCTGGTCGCGAACGTCGCGGGACGGGTCGACGGGTTCGCCGTACTGGCGCGGACCGTGCCCACCGAGGACCTTGAGGTGATTTCGCGACGGCTTCCGGTCGTGATGCTGGCCGGGCCGCGCGAGATCGACCACCTCGACCATATCGAGGTGGCAAACTCCGACGGCGAACGGGAACTGGCCCGCCATCTCATCCGCGACCACGGGCTGCGCGCACTCGCCTTCGTCGGTGGCGAGAAGGAGTCACCGGACGCCGAAGCGCGCTTCCGGGGGTTCCGGGAGGCGTGCGAGGAGGCCGGGCTGCCGGTGCCCGACGAACCGGATCTGCGCGCTGTGATGATGACGCAGGCCGAGGGTGAGCGGACGGCGGAAGCTCTGCTGGAGCGGGGCGACCGGGACGGCGGCCGGCCACAGGCGATGCTCTTCGCCAACGACCAGATGGCGATCGGCGCGCTCCACGCACTGGAACGCCGTGGGGTCCGGGTGCCCGAGGACATCGCGGTGACGGGCTTCGACGGGATTCCGCTGAGCCGGATGGTGCGGCCCTCGCTGACGACCGTACGCCAGCCGATGCGGCGTCTCGGCGAGGAAGCGGTGGAGCTGCTCGTACGACGGCTCGGCGAGCGCGACCGCGAGCCGGTCTCCCTGATGCTCCCGGTCTCGGTGGCCCGCCGCGCGAGCTGCGGCTGCGGCTAGGCCCTGTCCGGTAATCCGTGGCGGATCAAGGCCGGGGCGCCAGTCGCTCCGCGAAGAAGCACCGCCCGGCCGCCAGCAGCCCCTTGGCCTCCGCCGCGGCCCCGGGGTGCTCGACATGGCCGGCGGTCAGAACATGCAGCTCGCGGGGGCCGGTCAGCGCGTTGTATACGGCGAACTGGCCCGGCGGCGGCACCGACGGGTCGAACAGCGCCGGCGCGATCATCATCGGGATACGGATCCGGCTCGCGGCCGTGGCCGCGTCGAAGTACGGCAGGACATCCATGATCTCGGGGTGGTCGCGATGCCGGGCCCGGACGGCTTCACCGCTCCCGGCGCAGGGGAGCGTCAGCCGCAGGGGGTGATGGCCGAAGGTCGGGACCGTCAGCAGGCCGCAGGCGAACCGGTCGTCCCAGGGCAGCGCCAGGGCGCCGAGACCGCCGCCGAAGCTCTCCCCGGCATAGCCGAGCCGGGCGCCCCCCGGCGTCATCAGCTCCGGCACCAGTTCGAGCAGCGCGGACGCCGCACACCACAGGTCGGCCACACAGTCCCCGATGACATAGGTGTCGCGGGACGCGATGCCGTGCAGGACATGCCGGTCGGCGTCGCCGGGGATGCCGGGCCGGCGGCTGCGGGCGCCCATCCCCCGGACGCACGGGAGGATCGCGGCGGAGCGGGGCAGCGGGAGCGGCACGGCGGGTCCGGTCTCCTGGCGCCCGCCGTAGCCGTGGCCGATGACGAATCCGCGCTCGGCCGGGCCGTCGGCGGGCAGGACGAGCCAGCCGCCCAGCCGCAGTCCGCCGACGGAGGTGAAGGACACTCCGAAGATCCGGAAGCCGTCGCGCTCCTCCTCCTGCGGGCCCACGGCAGGCGCCGTCTCCACCCGGCGGGCGGCCTCATGACGTGCCTGCCAGAAGGTGTCGAATCCGTCCGGCGGGGCAGGCGCAGGGGTGGCGAGCAGCTGATCGAGGGTCCGGCCGTAGGCCGGGTCGAAGGGAAAGCCGTGCTCGAACGCGGACATGAGCGCGACAGTAACCCACCGGTCAAAGCCGGAATCCGTCACAACTGCTCCCGAAGCGCAAACAACCCGGCTTGGCTCACGGAAGCCACTCGGGCAGATGTCACACATGTTGCACGAGTGTGACCTAGGCCCCTCTTGCGGATGTCGAAGTGACAGCGGCAGAGTGATGTATGCGCTTACAGGCAGCGCATACATCGGGGAGCTCAAGGAGGAGCCGTCCATGCACCGCACCGCCAGAACCGCCTCTGCCGCCACCGCACTCGCGGTGGCATTCGGAATCACCGCGTGCGGGAGCTCCGGCGGTGAGGGAGTCACCGCCGACAAGAAGCAGACACTCACCGTCTGGGCCATGGGCGCAGAAGGCGAGAAGCTCGCCGATGTGGCCGCCGTGTACCAGAAGGCGAACCCGCACATCACCGTCAAGGTCACGCCGGTCGGCTGGGACGTCGCCCACCAGAAGCTGGTCTCCGCGGCCGCCGCCGGCAATCTGCCCGATGTGGCGCAGATGGGCGGCAGTTATATGGGCGAGTTCGCCGAGCTCGGGGTGCTGGAGCCGGTCGACACCTCCGTCTTCAAGAAGGACGACTTCTTCCCCGCCGCCTGGAAGCAGGGCGAGACGAACGGCGGCGTGTACGGCGTCCCGTGGTACGTCGACACCCGTGTCCTCTACTACCGCACCGACCTGGCGGAGAAGGCCGGGGCGGACAAGGCGCCGGCCACCTGGCAGGAGCTGCGGGAGCTCGCCACCGCCTACCAGGACAAGGCCGGCACGAAGTGGGGCATCTACATCCAGGGCAGCGGCCTGGACACCGTGCAGAGCTGGTATCCCTTCCTGTACTCGGCCGGTGGGGAGATCGTGACCGATGACGGCAAGGCGGTCGTCGACAGCCCCGCCTCCGTCAGGGCCCTGACGGAGTACGGCACGTACTTCGACAAGGGCCTGACCAAGAAGAACGTCGCGCCCGGCTACGAGGTGCTGAAGGACTTCAACACCGGCGATGTGCCAATGTTCTTCTCCGGCCCCTGGATCATGTCGCTGATCAATGACGGCTACCCCGACCTCAAGGACAAGTGGGGCGTCGCGAAGATCCCCGCCGACAAGGGCTCCGTCTCCATGGCGGGCGGCTCCAGCCTGGTCATCTCCAAGGACAGCGAGCACAAGGCCGCGGCCAAGGACTTCGTCAAGTACCTCACCGGAACCGAAGGCCAGAAGGACTGGTTCACCCGCTCCAGCGATCTGCCCGCCAACACCAGCGCCTGGGACTCCGGCAAGCTCGCCGACGACCCCGGCCTGCGGGTCTTCCGTGAGCAGATGGAGTCGTCCAAGGCCTCGCCGGTGCAGCCCAAGTGGACCGAGATCAGCTCGAAGGTCGACGACGCCATCGCCTCGGTGACCCAGGGCAAGGCCTCGCCTCAGGACGCCGCCGAGAAGGCACAGTCCGAGATCGAAGGGCTCGTGGAGTAACAGCGATGAGCGCCACGACCGAACCCGCCGCGGAAGCGGCCCCGGTGAAGTCCGGGCCGGGGGCTCGTCCCCCGGCCGGCCGGGGGAACGGCCGCACGCCGCGCCCCATGGGTGTACAGAATCTGGCCGGCTGGCTGTTCTCCACCCCCTTCCTGGTGCTGTTCACCGTCTTCATGGCCTTCCCGATCATCGCGACGCTCCTCATGAGCTTCACCGACTTCGGGCTGCGCAATGTCACCGACCCCCTCTCGGCGGAGTTCATCGGCTTCGAGAACTACACGAAGCTGTTCGGCGACGAGAAGTTCCTCAAGTCCCTCTTCAACACCGCGTACTTCGTGGTCGTCGGCGTACCGCTCACCATCGGTGCGGGGCTCGCCGCCGCCGTCCTGCTGAACAACGGCGTGGACCGGGCCCGCACCTTCTTCCGGGTCGGCTTCTACGCCCCGGTCGTGACCAGCATCGTCGCCGTCGCCGTCGTCTGGCGCTTCGTCCTCGATCCGTCCGACGGACTGATCGCGGGCCTGGCCTCCGAAGTGGGGCTCACCGCCCCCGACTTCCTCGGCTCCGAGAAGCTGGCCATGCCCTCGCTGATCGCGATGGCGGTATGGCGCAATCTCGGCACGGTCATGGTGCTCTTCATCGCGGGCCTGCAGGCCATCCCCACCGATGTACGGGAGGCGGCGCGGCTGGACGGCGCGGGCGCCTGGCAGGAGTTCCGCCGGATCACCGTGCCACTGCTGCGGCCCACGATGCTGTACGCCACGGTGATCACCAGCATCGGCTATCTCAATGTCTTCGAGGAGCCGTTCGTGATGACCCAGGGCCGCCCTTCGGACACCACCCTCACCGTCTCGCTGAACATGTACCGCGAGGGCTTCAGCTTCTTCCACATGGGCTATGCCAGCGCCATGGCGTATGTGCTCTTCGTCGTGATCATGGGCATCACCGTGCTCCAGCTCCGTCTGCTGAAGGACAACACGAAATGAGCGCCGCACCCACCCCGGCCCCCGTCGCGGCCCCGCAGAGCGCGGCCCCGGCCCCCTCCGCACCCAAGGCCCCCGCGCCCGTCGGGCGGGGCGCACGCACCGAGCGGCTGAAGAAGCCCGGGGTGTACGCACTGCTGTCGCTCGGGCTGCTGGTCATGGCGGCGCCGTTCCTCTGGATGGCGCTGTCCGCCTTCAAGACCGACCGCGAGCTGGCGGCCAGCCCACCGGTGTGGCTGCCCACCGAGTGGACCCTGGACCACTTCGCGCGCCTGCTCGACCGGCTCGATCTGCCGCTGCACTTCGCCAACTCCCTGATCGTCGCGGTGCTGGTCACCGTCTGCAATCTGGTGTTCTGCTCGATGCTGGGATATGCCCTGGCCAAGCTGCGGTTCGCCGGACGGAACCAGCTGTTCGCCCTGGTGCTGGGCGCGCTCATGGTGCCCGGCAATCTGATGTTGCTGCCGCTCTTCGTCCTGATGAGCAAACTGCAGCTGATCGATTCGTACGCGGGTCTGGTGCTGCCGTTCGCCGCCGGGGCCTTCGGGGTCTTCCTGATGCGGCAGTTCATGCAGTCGATCCCCGACGAGCTGCTGGAAGCGGCCCGGATGGATGGCGCCGGTGAGTGGTACATCTTCTGGCGGATCGTGATGCCGCTGGTCAAGCCCGCCCTCGCGACGCTCGCGATCCTCACCTTCCTGGGCTCCTGGAACAACTTCGTCTGGCCGCTGATCGCGACCAACGACCCGGACAAATACACCCTCCCGGTGGCCCTGGCCACCTTCGCCACCGACCCCAATCAGTCGGCGGGCTCCAACGGAATGCTGATGGCCGGCTCCTTCCTGATCGTGCTGCCGGTGCTGCTGGTCTTCCTCGTGCTGCAGCGCTATTTCACCCAGGGCGTCGCCACGGCCGGCCTGAAGTAGCAGCCCGTCCTCCGCGCCCCGGCAGCTGCGACGACCCGCACATCGCCGCTCCGGCTCCGCGCACCCCAACAAGAAAAGGTTTGTACTTTCATGACCGAAAAGTCCGCTGCTCGCGCCGACTGGGAGTCGCGCATCGGGAAGCCCAGCGACGAGCGGCTCACCGGCATCGGGGAGCTTCCCGCGCCCGTCCGCCTGTCCGCCGAGGACGGCACCGGCCATGTGCTGCTGACCTGGCAGCCGGTGGCGGGCGCCCTGGGCTATCTCGTGCACCGCGCCGACTCCGCCGAGGGCCCCTACGCGCCGCTCGACCACCTCGGCGGCGATGTGCTCGCCGTGCCCCACCCGCCGTACGCGGACACGCTGGCCGAGCCCGGCCGCGGCTACTTCTACAAGGTCGCCACCTGGTCCGACAGCGGCGCCGGCGCGCTTTCCGAGGCCGTGGCCGGCTCCGCCAGGGCCGCCGGTTCGCGCCCCGCCGAGGTCACCGTCGCGGTGGACGCGGCCGCCCCGGCCACCGAACTCCCGGGCGTCTGGAACCGGATGATCGGCGCCGAGCACTTCTCCCTGCTGGTCTGGGACAAGCCGGGCGCGGGCGGCTCCGATGTCGCCAAGGAGTACGGCGAGGCGCTCGCCATCGTCCGGGACGAGATCGGCGTACGGTCCGTGCGGGCGCACGGCACCTTCCTGCCTGAGACCGTGACCGTACGGGGCGACGGCTCCTTCGACTTCTCCGGCCTCGACGTCGTCTACGACCGCTTCCTCGCCACCGGCCTCAAGCCGGTCGTCGAACTCTCCTTCATGCCCAAGGAGCTGGCCTCCGATCCCGACTACACGGTCTTCGACTACAAGGCCCTGGTCTCCACGCCCGCGCAGTGGGAGCGCTGGGGCGATCTCTGCCGCGAGCTGACCGTTCACCTCCAGGAGCGGTACGGCCGCGACACCGTCGCCGGCTGGGAGTTCGAGGTCTGGAACGAGGCCAATCTCGAGGTGTTCTGGAACGGCACCCAGGACGACTACCACCGCCTCTACGAGGTCGCCGTGCGCGCCGTGAAGGACGTCGACGAGCGGATCAAGGTCGGCGGGCCCTCGTCCGCCGCGGCCGGCTGGGTCGGCGCGCTGCTGGAGTACTGCCAGGAGCACGACGTCCCCGTCGATTTCGTCTCCACCCACACCTACGGCAACGCCCCGCTGGACTTCCGTCCGATGACACGCGCCTTCGCCGAAGCGACGGGCCGGCCCGAGCCGGAGATCCTGTGGACCGAGTGGGGCGTCACGCCCACCCACTTCCACCGCGTCAGCGACTCCGTCTTCGCCGCGCCGTTCGTCCTGCGGGGCATGAAGAGCGCCCTGTCGTCCACCGACTGCCTCTCCTACTGGGTCGCCTCCGACCAGTTCGAGGAACTGGGCTGGCCTCCGCGGCTCTTCCACGGCGGCTTCGGACTGCTGACCGTCGGCAATCTGCGCAAGCCGCGCTTCTGGGCGCTGTACCTCCTCTCCCAGCTGGCCGGCGGCCGGATTCCCGTGGCCGTCTCCGGTGACGGCGCCGACGCGCTCGTCGAGTCCGTCGCCACCCGCGCCGACGACCGCTCCACCGTGGACGTCCTGTTCTGGAACGGCACCCTCGACCAGTCCAAGATCGACGGCGCGGCCGCACTCGACCGCACCGCGGCCGTGCGGGTCACAGGGCTCGAACCGGGCGCCGTCTACTCCGTCCGGTCGCGCCGGGTCGATGAGCAGCACGCCAATATCCAGGCCGTCTGGAAGGACCTCGACGGCGGCGACTGGCCCGACGACCAGCAGTGGCAGAAGCTGCGGGCGGCCGACCGGCTGCCCGAGGAGGATCTCGCGCCCGTCACCGCCGACGCCGACGGCACCGCCGCGCTGACCGTCGGCCTCCCCAACCCGGGCATCCGCTTCCTGCGTCTCGCCCGCAGCTGATCCACCCGGCCCCCACAGACCCGGGGGCCGGCGGCACCTGACCGCCGTCGGCCCCCGTATCACCACCGCACGACGCACAGCCGCAGCCGCGGCGGCGGCCGAACGCGCCACCACCACGGCCAATACCCGCACCGCTGCACACGTCCTAGCCACAACTCCACACCTGTCAAGGGAAGCTGGACTCTTATGGACCGTCGCACGTTTCTCGCCGCCGCGGGAACCGGGGCCGCCGCCCTGTCCCTCGGAGCCGTATCCACACCTGCCGTCGCCGCGCCGCGTGTTCGTGTCTCTCATGCCTCTGATACACCGCTGCTGCGCCGCTGGTTCCACGACACGTATCACTCGATCGAGGCAATGACGACCGATTTCGGTCTCACCGCCGACAAGATCGACGTCAGCAAGCCCGGCACGCCCGTGCCCTCGCAGAACACCTCACCCACCAATATCGGCTGCGGCCTGTGGTCCACCGTCGCCGCGGCCGGTCTGGGCGTCATCGACCACGACACCATGCGGCGCCGGCTGGCCCGTACCGTCTCGGCCGTCGAGCGGCTCGAACGCCACCACGGCTTCTGGCTCAACTGGTACGACTCCCACGACGGTTCCGTCCTCACCAGCTGGCCGGAGACCGGTGACCCGGTCCGCCCCTTCCTCTCCTCCGTCGACAACGCCTGGCTCGTCACCGGCCTGCGTATCGCCGCCGACGCGGACCCGCAGCTGCGCCGCCGGGTCGCCGCGCTCCTCACCACCGCCGACTGGTCGTACTTCTACACGCCGTACGACCCCGCCGACCCGATCGCCAAGCCCGGCCAGCTCCGCGGTGGCTTCTGGACCGACACCGGCGAGCCGACCGCGCATCACTACGGAGCCCTCAACACCGAGCCCCGCATGGCCAGCTATCTGGGCATAGCCGACGGCACCGTCCCCACCGACCACTACTGGCACATGCTGCGCACCATGGTCCCCGAGAACGGGCAGGAGCAGCCCCCGCAGGGGGCGTACGACACCATCGACGGTGTCCGCCTCTGGCAGGGGCACTACACCTACCGCGGCCGCAAGCTCGTCCCCACCTGGGGCGGTTCGATGTTCGAAGCGCTGATGGTGCCGCTCTTCGTACCCGAGACCGAGTGGTCGCCGCGCTCCTGGGGCACCACCCACCAGCGCTACGTCCGCTCCCAGATCGAACACGGCATGGAAGAGGCCGGCTACGGCTACTGGGGCTTCTCCCCCTCCAATGTGCCCGAGGGCGGTTATCAGGAGTACGGCGTCGACGCGATCGGCATGCAGATCGACGGCTACGCCTCCAACACCGACCGCACCTTCGTCACGCACGGCGAGCCGCTGCCGCCCGCCTCCGCCTACACCAACGGTGTCGTCACTCCGCACGCGTCGTTCCTCGCGCTGCCGCAGGCGCGCGGTGAGGCCATCGCCAACCTCAAGGCCATCGCCGCTGACTTCGGGGCGTACGACGACCGCTACGGATTCCGTGACTCCGTCAACGTGGGGACCGGCCGGGTCAGCGACTTCGTCCTCGCCCTCGACCAGGGCATGATCGCCGCCGCCCTCGCGCAGGAGCTGCGTCCCGGGCTGCTGCAGAACCCCTTCCGCAGCGGCGGATTCACCTCGCGGGTCCGCCCGCTGCTGGCGAAGGAGCGTTTCAGCATTTAGCTGCCACGCAGCCCCATCCCTGGCGGTAGGCGGTCCAGTCGGCCTCCGTCGCCGCGAAGTCGACATAGAGCGCGACCCCGAAGCGTTCCCGGTCGCGGTCCGTACGCCCGAGCCCCAGCCGGGCGCCGCGGACCGCGGCCGCGGCCGTTTCCGCGTGAGCGTGATGCCCCAGTTCCTCCGTGTGGTAGAAGGGCAGCCCCATCAGCAGGTCGGTGTCCTCGGGCGTGACCTCGATGGCGAGGGAGGTCTGCTGGGCGACATAGCCGCCGTACAGACTCTCCACCGGAAGCGCCGTGTCGTACGACATGACGGCGATCTGGTCGACCCGCCGGGCCACCTCGGCGAAGAACGCCTGCGACCACCACTTGGGGTGGCCGGCGAGAGCGCCCGCGGCGGAGTGCAGCGCGGGCAGGGGATCGATCTGGTGGGCGGCGACGGAGAGCGGCACATCGCGTGCCCGGGTGAGCACGCGCAGGTCGTCCAGCAGCGAGAGATAGTCGCGGTCGTCCGAGTGCAGCGGTTCCAGATCGAAGTGGACGCCGTCGAAGCCCACGTCCAGGATCTGTTCGGCGGAGCGCACCACGGCGGCACGGGACGCGGCACGCTCCAGGCGCAGCCCGTCCGGGCTCTCGGTCGCCAGCTTGTCGCCCAGCCAGGCGTGCACGCGTACGCCCGGCATCTCACGGTGTACGGCGTCGATCAGCCATCGCGCGCGGGGATGGCGGTCGGCGGGCAGGGTGCCGTTGTGCTCCAGCGGCCCGGTGTGGACGTACAGGTCGCGTATCCCCGTCCCCTTGATCCGCCGAGCGAAGGCGTCGATATCCGCGTCCTTCTTGCGGCCGTCCACCCAGGCGTGGCCCAGCCAGATGGCGTCCCGGCCACGGGTCTGGGTGCCGTCCAGGAGCTCCCCCGCGTAGTTGAGCCGCAGGGCGGCCGCGCCGGTGACGACGGGCACGACGAGCAGGACGGCCAGCACCAGTGCGACCCGCTTGGGCCACCGTGCGCGGGGATCGCGCCAGGCCCGTATCAGTGTCCGCCCGAATCCACGCAGCCGTGCACGCAAAGCTGTCCCCTCCCCTTGAGCCCCGGCCCCCCGGCCGGGACGGTGACCAGGTTATGCGCCGGGCCCGGGAAGGACGGGTGCGGTGTGCGGTCGCGGACGCCGCGGCACGGACATAACCTCCGCAGTGTGACGCCGCTCGCGAGCCGTATCCGGACGCGCACAGCAGGCCGGGCCCTTCTGGCCGTGCTGGTCACGGCGTGGTGGCTGGTCGTACCCGCCGTCGAGCGCGCCCGCGCCGAGGATCCGATCCCCCTCTCCCGGCAGGGTCAGATCACCGACAAGGTGGGCGCGCTCGGCGACCGCAGGACCGAGGTGAGCCGTTCCCTCGACCGGCTGTACGACGACAGCCGCGTCCAGCTCTTCGTCGCGTACGTCCGTGACTTCTCCGGCCGCCCCGCCCAGAGCTGGGCCGATTCCACCGCCCGGCTCAGCGGCCTCGGCCGCGACGACATCCTGCTGGCGGTCGCCACCCACGACCGGCAGTACGCCTACTCCGCCGACGTCGGCTCTCCCCTCACCGGCAGCCGGCTCGCCGATGTCGCCAGGACGGCCGTCGAGCCCGCGCTGAGACAGAACGACTGGGCGGGCGCGGCGATCGGAGCGGCGAACGGGTACGCCGCGGTGCTGGCGGGCCGGGCCGTACCCACGCCCGCCATCACTCCCGGCGTGGTCGACCCGGGCAGCAGCGCGGCCGACGCAGGTGCCGCGAGCAATCTGGTGCTGCCCGTCGTGCTGGTGGTCGGGGCGGGAGCCGTCGCGGCGTACGCGTACGCGCGACGCAGGCGGCGGGCGGAAACCCTCACGACACCGCGCAGCGGCCGGCAGCGCTGGGGCTCACCCGCGCCGCCCGCCGGGACTCCGCTGCCCGAGCTCGACAGCCGGGCGAAGCGGATGCTTGTCGACACGGACGACGCCCTGCGCACCAGTCAGGAAGAAGTGGGCTTCGCCACGGCACAGTTCGGAGAGGAGGCCGCGGCGCCCTTCAACGATGCCGTGCACTTCGCGAAGGGGGAGCTGACCCTGGCGTTCCGGCTGCGCCAGCAACTGGACGATGCCTTTCCGGAGGACGACGCGACCCGCCGCCGGATGCTGGAGGAGATCATCGCCCGCTGCACGGAGGCCGACGGCCGGCTGGACGCCGAGTCCGAGGGCTTCGACCGGCTGCGCGCCCTGGAGCGGAACGCGCCGCAGGCCCTCGATGCCGTCAGAGCGGCCTTCGACGAGCTGAGCGGACGCGTCGTCACGGCGCGGGGCACGCTCACCGCGCTGCGCCGGCGCTACGCCGACTCGGCCTCCGCTCCCGTCGCGGACAATGCCGCGCAGGCCGAGGACCGGATGGTCTTCGCCGCCACCGGCCTGGACGAGGCCCGCGGGTTCATCGACGCGGGAGACAACGGCAAGGCGGCCGTGCAGGTGCGCGCCGCGGAGGGGGCCGTCGACCAGGCGACCACCCTCGTCGCGGCGGTCGAGCGGCGCGCGCTGGAACTCGCGGAGGCGGCCGGGAAGCTGCCCGGCGCCCTCACCGAGACGGAGACGGATCTCGCCGACGCCCGCGGCCTGCTGAAAGGCACCGCGGAAGGTGTGCCGACGGCCGATCTCCGGGGGCGGATCGGCCGCGCCGAGGCGGTGATCGCAGACGTATGGCGCGAGCAGGACACCGGACGTTACGACCCGATCGACGCCCTGCGCCGGGTCGAGGAGGCGGACGCGGTCCTCGACGAGGCGCTGGCGGGCTCGCGGGCCCGCGAGGAGGGAGACCGGCGGGCAAGGTCCCACCTCGGCCTGGCGACGCTCACCGCCGGCTCGGCCGTCGGCGCCGCCGCCGATTACATCACCACCCATCGCGGGGCGGTCGGCAGCGCGGCCCGTACCCGCCTGGCGGAGTCTCAGCGGCTGCTGGAGCGGGCGCACGCGCTGGATTCCTGGGCCGACGCGCAGGGCGCGCTGACACAGGCGCAGCACGCGGACGCGCTGGCCCGGCAGGCGCAGGATCTCGCCGAGCAGGATGTGCGGTCGTTCGGGAACCGATACGGGGCGGGCGGTGTACAAGGAGCAGGAGGCGGGCTCGGCGGCGCCGTGCTCGGCGGAATCATCCTCGGCGGCCTGGGCGGCGGCGGAGGTGCACAGGGAGGGGGCGGGGGCATTGGCGGAGGTTTCGGCGGCGGCCGCGGGGGTGGCGGCGGTCCTGGCAGTTTTGGCGGCGGTGGTACGCGCGGCAGGCTGGGCGGCGGCGGCCGTTTCTGACGCAATTCCCTTTCCCCACAAGGAGAAGAGCCATGGCGAAGCAGACCATCCTCGGTCGCGTCACGCAGCTGGCGAAGGCCAATGTCAACGCCTTGCTGGACGAGGCCGAGGATCCCCGGAAGCTGCTGGACCAACTGGTCCGCGAGTACACGAACAACATCAGCGAGGCGGAGGAGGCGGTGGCCGGGACCATCGGGAATCTCCGGCTGCTGGAGCAGGACCACGGGGAGGATGTGGCCGCGGCCCGGGAGTGGGGCGAGAAGGCGCTGGCGGCCAGCAGGAAGGCGGACGAGCTCCGCTCGGCCGGCCGGAGCGAGGATGCGGACACCTTCGACCACCTCGCCAAGGTGGCGCTGGGGCGGCAGCTCCAGTCCGAGAAGGAGGCGAAGACCGCCGAGCCGACGATCGCCTCCCAGACGGAGGTGGTGGAGAAGCTCAAGACCGGTCTGGAGCGGATGAGAGCCAAGCTGACCGAGCTGCGGTCGAAGCGCGACGAGCTGGTGGCCCGTGCGACGTCCGCCCATGCGCAGAACCGGATGATGGACGCGGTCAAGAACATCGATGTTCTCGACCCGACCAGCGAGATCGGCCGGTTCGAGGACAAGGTGCGGCGCGAGGAGGCGAAGGCGATGGGCAAGCAGGAGCTTGCCGCCTCGTCGCTGGACGCGCGGTTCGAGCAGCTCGACAGTCTCGGCGACAGCGCGGAGGTCGAAGCACGCCTGGCCGCACTGAAGAGCGCCTGACGGGGCGGCCGGGCGCGGGCGGCCTTCCGTCAGAACATGCTCAGCAGCTGCTCGACCGTCGGCTCGGCTGTCGAGTCGCCGTCGGGCAGGGCGAGTTCGAACCAGACCGTCTTGCCGCGTGGCGTCCGGCGCGAGCCCCATGCCGCGCTCAGCAGGCCGACCAGTTGCAGCCCCCGGCCGCCCTCATCGGTGTCGCGGGCCCGCCGCCGCCTCGGCTGTACGAGGCCCGCGTCCCACACCTCGCAGACGAGCGTACGGTCGCGCAGCAGCCGCAGCCTGATCTCGCCCTCGCCGTAGCGCATGGCGTTGGTGACCAGTTCGCTGACGAGCAGTTCGACGGTGTCGACCAGCGGTTCAAGATCCCAGGTGAGCAGCTGAGCGCGGGCGAGCTCCCGGGCCCGGCCCACGGAGCGTGGCTCGCGGGGCAGCCGCCAGTCTCCGACCGCGTCGGCCGGCAGCCCCTGGATACGGGCCATCAGCAGCGCGATGTCGTCCTCGCCGTGCCGGGTGTCGAGCGTGTTCAGTACGTGGTCGCAGACGTCTTCCAGCGGGCGGGCGTGGTGGGTGAGGGCCGCGCGGAAGGCGCTCAGCCCCTCGTCGAGGGGATGGTCCCTGGACTCGACGAGCCCGTCCGTGTAAAGCGCGAGCAGCGCGCCCTCCGTCACGTCGACCTCGACCTGCTCGAAGGGCTCACCGCCCACCCCGAGCGGCATGCCGGGCGGCACATCGAGCAGCAGCGCCTCCTCGCCCGGTTCGACGAGGACGGGCGGAAGGTGACCGGCGTTGGCGAACGTGCAGCGCCGGGTGACCGGGTCGTAGACGGCGTACACACAAGTGGCGAGATAGACCTCGGCGAGATCCGCGTCCCGCGTCTTGTGGGCGACCCGCGAGGCCTGCTGGGCGCCGCTGGGGGTGCCGAGGCCGCGGGCGATCTCGTCGAGCGCGGAGAGCACTTCGGCGGGCTCCAGGTCGAGCAGCGCCAAGGTGCGGACGGCCGTGCGCAGCTCGCCCATGGCGACGGCGGCCCGCAGACCGCGCCCCATGACATCGCCCACGACCAGCGCGGTCCGGTGTCCCGGCAGTTCGATGACGTCGAACCAGTCACCGCCCACTTCGGTGGCGGTGTTGCCCGGCAGATAGCGGCAGGCGATGTCCAGCCCGGCGGCCTCGGGGTCGCCGGGCGGGAGCAGGCTGCGCTGGAGGATCAGCGCGCGCTCGTGCTCCCTCCGGTAGAGGCGGGCGTTGTCGATACAGACGGCGGCGCGGGCGGCGAGTTCGACGGCGAGCGCCCGGTCCCGTTCGCCGAAGGGTTCACTGCCCTTCGTCCGGGAGAACTGCACGAGGCCGATGACGGTGTCGTGAGCGACCATCGGGACGGCGAGCGTGGACTGGACGAGACTGCCGGCCTCACCGGGGATGGACTGCACCCGGCCGGTGCGCAGGGCGCTCGCGCTGGGCGAGCTGAAGGGGAACCGGTGGACCGCGCCGACCTCGGGCGGGACGTATTCCCCGTCGCCCGGGTCGCCGGGTCCGGTGAGCGGGGCGTCGGAGACGGCGCTGGCGAAGGCGACCCGGCGCAGCCGGGCGCTGCCGCCGCCGGAATCGTCCCCGGAGGAGCCCCAGCGTCCGGGCGGCGCCTCCTCACCGGTGAGCAGGCTCTGGTAGAGGTCGACGCAGGCGAGATCGCAGAAGCCGGGGACGGCGACGTCGAGAAGCTCGCGGGCGGTGGTCTCCAGGTCGAGGGAGTTGCCGATTCGGGCGCTTGCCTCGTTGAGCAGGGCGAGGTTACGGCGGGCGCTGGCGGCCTCACGGGCGGCGATATGACGGCGCGTGACATCGGTGCCGACTCCGGCGACGCCGATGGGCCGGCCGGAGCCGCTGTGCACGCGATAGAGATTGATCGACCAGTGCCGGCGTTCGTTGCCGCCCGGCTGGGTGCCGACGATCTGGAGGTCGGTGACGGACTCCCCGCTGCCCAGGACGCGCTGGAGGGCCGCGGTCATCCGGTCGGCCTCGGGGCGGGAGAGATAGTCGTGGACCGTACGGCCGCGGTGGTCACTGGCCTCGCCGCCGAAGACGGTGGCGAAGCGCTGGTTCGCGCGCTGCACCTTGAGATCGGTGCCGAACAGCAGGAATCCGAAGGGAGATTGGCCGAATATGGCCTGCGAGGAGGCGAGGTCGGTTTCGATCCGGCGCAGTGCGTGGACGTCGACGACGATACAGAGCGCGCCCCGTTCGCCGCTCTCCGTCTCGCTCGGCATCACATAGACCTCGGCGAGCCCGTGCTCTCCGCGCCCCCGGTCCGTACGGAACGGGACCAGGCCGGTCCATTCCTTGCCGTCGAGGATCTCGCTGACCTTGCGGTGGCCACGCGGGCGCAGCTCGGCGGGCATGAACACCTCGACCGGGTCCTTGCCCCTGACCTCGTCCAGGCCGATTCCGAACAGCTCGGCGGCCCGTCGGCTCCACTGGTCGACCAGCCCGTCGGGGCCGATCGAGAAGGAAGCGACCTTGATGTAGTCATACATCGAGCCGGGCGGACTGCTCTGCCATACGACGTCGCCCGCCGTTCCAGATATTTCGCTCACGCGACCGTCCCCTCCAGCTCACGCACCGGACCGGCCTTGCCCGCAGTATTCAGCACTACGGCCCCGGTCGACACGGCGTTCACGATCACAGCAAGGTCTCGTTCTTTTTGAGCCGAGTCCGACGTGATCGTTGTCCCTCCAGACTTCTAACCAGGGACGGGCAGCTCGAACCACACGGTCTTACCCGTCTTCCCCCGGCGCGTGCCCCAACGCCGGGCGGAACAGGCCACCAGTTGCAGTCCGCGACCCCCTTCGTCGTCGGGGCCCGCGGGGCGCTCGGTCGGAGGATCAGGCAGCGGATCAGAGATTTCGACGAGCAGTGCGGCGGGCGGTTCCGCCTCGGCGCCGTCGGGTCCGCCCGGGCCGGGGGCAAGGACACGGACCGCCAGCCGCACCCCGATCGGCCCCGACGCGTACCGCAAGGAATTGGTCACCAACTCGCTGACCAGCAGGACCGCCAGATCACGGACGGCCGGGGGCATGTCCCATGCCTGGAGCGTGTCACGGACGGCATGGCGGGCGGAGCGCACAGCGGCGAGGTCGCCGGGGAAGGTCCACTCGGCGCCGGCGCCCTCTGTGTCGATCAAGCCGATCACTTCCCAAGACCGACGGGCAGACCCGCGCCCTTTTTAGGGGGGTTGGTCAGCACATACCCGTTATCTCCTGTGGCTATCGCCACAGCGGGCGCACGGTGGCACCAATGGAGTACGCAGAGCATCAAAGGGGCGCATGCCCGCAGCCCCCTGGCACGCGGCCCCGTCAGTGGCGGCCCGTGCCCAGGTCCTGTCCGGTCGAGGCGGCGCGCAGACGGCGGGCGGCTTCGGCCACGGCCGGCCGGTCCTGGTCGAGCCAGTCCACCGTGTGGATTTCGTCCGGGCCGAGCCACCGCAGTTCGTCGTGGTCCTCAAGAGGCCGGGGCTCGCCGGAGAGCAGCCGGGCCGTCCACACCTGGAGAACAAAGCCGGGCTTCAGCGGCCACTCACCGGGGATCCGCTCCACCGGCTGCGTCTCCACGCCGAGTTCTTCCCGCAGCTCGCGCACCAGGGCCCCTTCGGGCCCCTCCCCCGGCTCCAGCTTGCCGCCAGGCAGCTCCCAGCGGCCGGCCAGCTCGGGAGGCGCACTACGACGCGCCGCCAGCAGGCGCCCCCGGTCGTACACGGCGCCTGCCACCACCACTCGATCGCTCATGGGCCGGAGCGTAACGCGGTGGGCAGGCGAGGGCTCAGTGGGCGACCTGTCCGGCGCGCTCCACCGAGTAGGGCTGCTCATGTCCGTGGACCTCGAAGCTGTCGGCTATCTTCTGCGCTTCGTCCCGCGTGGCGTAGCTACCGACCCGGTAGCGATTGCCGTTGTCGTCCTGCCGTATCACCAGCCAGGGGAGCACGGCGCCGCTGTCATTCATCGAGCCCCTCCCGCCGCCGGTCCGCTTCTCTCCAGCAATTCCAGGGAAACCGCAATCCGCATATGCCTGACCCTACGCCTGACCTTCACTCAGCGGATGCGTGTTTTCACAAAGAGATACGCATCCGGCCAAGAATCCACCGAAAACCAGGGTCCGCAGGCGACAGTGCGCTGGTGGGGAACTCGCTCCAGGTACCGGCGGCTGAGCCGTCAACAGGCTCCAGGCGCACCCGCGGGGGAGGAAAAAAGGGGGTCCGGCTATCCGTCACATCATTTGACGGAGAGGTGGTACGCGATGCGGTACCGGTCGGCGGGCACGACCACGTCCGCCGTCTCCACGGCCCGGCCCGACGCGTAGTACGTCCGCTCCAGAACCACCACCACATGGCCGGGTACACCGCCGAGCGCCATGAGCTCCTCCGCCAGACCCGGGCGGGCGCCGACCTCTTCCAGCACGTTGTCCACGACGATGTCGATGGCCGCCATACGTTCGACCACCCCGCAGCCGCCGAGGGGCCCCTCCTCCGGCAGCATCACCGGCGTACGCCCCGTGACCGCGAGGGGCTCCCAGGAGGTGGAGAGCATCATCGGCTCGCCCGCGTCCCGGAAGACATAGCTCGTACGCATCACCCGGCCGGACGGCGCGATCCCGAGCCTGGCCGCGATCTCCGGCCCCGCCTCGCGCTGCTCGCTGCTGGACTCCCAGGTGCCCCGCGCGCTCTCCGCCGCCTGCTCCTGCCGGAACGGGCTGGAGCCGGACGGCGGCCGGTAGCCGGAGCGGGCGATACGGCGCGGCACCGGCCGCTCCCGCACATACGTTCCGGAGCCGGAGCGGCCCTCGACCAGCCCTTCGGCCATCAGCACCTTGCGCGCCTCCAGGGCGACCGTGTCGGAGACGCCGTACTCCTGGCGGATGCGGGCCTGTGAAGGCAGTCGGGTGTGCGGCGGCAGGGCGCCATTGGCGATCTTCTCGCGTAGATCGCCCGCAACGCGCAGATAGGCGGGCTGCTCACCGAAGGCCACGGGCCACTCCCATCAGGTTGACAGACAGCAACAGACTCGCAACCGTCGGTTGTTGATCGCAAGCATGGGCCAACGTTTCACCCGAAGTGATGAGTTGTGGGTGCGCGGCACGTGTCCGAGTTCCGGATCCGGCGTCCGGCCGCTGCCCGCCCCGAGAAGCCCGCGCCCGGGGAGCGCCCGCGCCGTCGCACGGGGAACTGCCATGCTGGCGGTCATGACGACGTACCTCTGCCCGGCCGACGGCACCCGCTCCCCCGTCGAGTCGCTCACCTGGTGCTGTCCCGTCTGCCGCGGGCCCTGGGATCTCGACTTCCACGCGTCGCCCGTACCCCTGACGCTCCCTCGCCATCGGGTCAATTCACTGTGGCGGTACGAGGAAGCGCTGCCGCTCTCCGCGCCCGTCACGACGCTCGGCGAGGGCCGCACCCCGCTCGTCCCGCTCACGCCGTCCGTCTCCGCCAAGCTCGATTTCCTGATGCCGACGCTCTCCTTCAAGGACCGCGGCGCGGTGCTCCTCGCGGAACTGGCCGTCCGGCTCGGTCCGCGCCGGGTGATCGCCGACAGCAGCGGCAACGCGGGCACGGCCGTCGCGGCCTACTGCGCACGGGCCGGACTGCCCTGCACGGTGTACGTGCCCGAGGCCACCTCGCCGAACAAGACCGAGCAGATCCGGGCCCACGGCGCGCGCCTCGAACGCGTCCCCGGCGACCGCGAGGCCACGGCCCGCGCCGCCCGCGCGGCGGCCGACGAGCCGGGCACGTTCTATGCCAGCCATGTCCACAACCCGTACTTCCTGCACGGCACGAAGACCTACGTCTACGAGCTGTGGGAGGACCTCGGCGGCCGGCTGCCCGAGGCGATCGTCGTCCCGGTCGGCAACGGCACCCTGCTCCTGGGCGCGGCGCTCGCGGTCGCCGAGCTGTCCGCGAACGGCCTCATCGACGAACGCCCCGCCCTGATCGCGGTCCAGGCCGCGGCGGTCGCGCCGCTGGCGGCCGCCTTCCACGCGGGCGCCGACGACCTGCTCGCGGGAGCCGAGCCGGCCCCCACCCTCGCCGAGGGCATCGCCATCCCGAACCCGCCGCGTGCCCGCCAGATCCTCCGCGCCGTACGGGAGTCCGGCGGCACGTTCCTCACGGTGACGGAGGACCAGCTGCGCGCGGCCCAGCTCGATCTGGCCGCCCGGGGACTCTTCGTGGAGTCGACGGGCGTCGCCTGCTGGGCGGCGGCGGGCGACTGGACGGACCGCACCGCCGTCGTACCGCTCTGCGGCGCGGGCGCCAAGACGGGCCTGGCGCCGTCCGCACGGTAGAACGGTACGACGGCCGCCCCGGGTATGCCGGACCCGACGGAAACTCAGCTCACTGGAATCGGCCCGGCGGTGGCGGTGCATTTGATTTTGATCTGGTCGGCGGCCACGGCACTGCACCCGGGCCCCGAAGTAGCGGTGAAACCGGCGGGGACGAAGAAGAGAACATTGCTGCTCCGCGACTATCGGGGCTGCCATGCCCGTACGAGGTCTTCCGGCCCCCAGCACACGTTGAGAGGCAGATCATCGGTCACCCCACAGCGGGAGACCGCCACTAGGGGAGTGTCCGGGGCGGTGCCGGGGACGGCGAGCATGTCACGTACCAAGGCGTCGTACTCATGGCGCCCGAAGGGCTGGGTCTCCAGCCACTTGACCGACCCGACGAAGTGCACCTGCCGGGCCACCGGCTCACGGTCTGTACCGATGAGGTCGATCTCGGGGTTGTTCTGACGGTTCCACCAACCGCCGACGGCCTCGGTCTCGGGCCACTCGTCGTTGGGCATCAGACGGAGCAAGGACTCGCGGATCAGTGGCTCGACCGCTCGTCCGCGCCAAGTGGTCCATGACCGCTCGATGCGTTCCAGTGCCACGTCACCGCGGCCTCGCTCGATGAGTGGGATCGCGCGTGCCAGGAAGGCCAGCCAGAACCGCAGATATGGGTCGGCGATCCGGTAGCGCTTGTTCTTGGTGTCCGGCTTGACGGACAGGGGGAGGTCAGCGGCCAGGACTCGCTTGGCCTGCAGCATGGCCAGTAGCGGGGAGAGCGTGCCCGACGGCAGTGCGCCGGCGCCGCCCGCCTGGGCTGCGATGGTGCTGAATGTGCGCTCACCGCTGCCAACCGCTTCCAGTACGGCCCGTGAGTGCGAAGCCTCGGGGAATTCACCCAGCAGGGACAACTCACCGGCCACCAGCAAGGGCGAGAGAGGATTGGCAACCGACGCCTGCAAGAAAGCCGTGCGATCCATTCCCGGCCTCCACGACTGCACGATCTCAGGGAATCCGCCAGTGATCAACTGGGCGTCGACGGCCGCCGCGGCGTCGAGTTCAGTCATGTCCTGCACGTCGGCCAGGTTCAGGGGACGGACGGTCATTTTCGCCGCACGGCCGAAAAAAGGACGCCCGTACGACTGCAGTGCCTCCATCACCGATGTATCGCTGCCAACCAACAGCAGAAGTACGGGCTTGGAAGACAAGTGACGGTCCCAGACAGTCTGGAGTCCGCCCTCGAATTCCTGATCCTGCTCGACCAGCCAGGGCACCTCGTCAATCACCGCAATACTGGGAGAGCCATCGGGTACCGCAAGCGCCAGCGAGCGCAGGGCCTGGTTCCAGTCCTGCGACTGAAGGCCGGCGACCAGTTCCGCCCCCGGCAACAGCGACTGCGCGAGGGTCGCGGCAAAGTCGGCACGTTCCGTCACAGGGTTGCGCCCCCGGGTGGCCTGGAACACCACGTACGGCGCTCCCGAGCGGTCGCAGAACTCCTGGACCAGTCGCGACTTCCCTACTCGGCGCCGGCCCGTCATGATCACAGCCCGCCCCGGGGTGGCTCCAGCGCCCTCTGCCACTGCCCGGTACTGCTCAGCCAGCAGCTCAAGATCCCCGACCCGGCCTTGGAACTCCACGACGCACCCCTGGGCCATTAACGTAGATAGATTCTTACGTAGATTGAATCTTACTTCATTTCATGCGGCCTAGTGCGCGCCGTCCCAGCACGGGAAATAATGAAGGGCCCGACCTCGAAAGGTCGGACCCCTCATGACCTGCATGTTTGCCAGATCAGCGCCGTGGTGAGACAGCGCCCGCTACACGTTGAAGCGGAATTCGACTACGTCGCCGTCCTGCATGACGTACTCCTTGCCCTCCATACGGGCCTTGCCCGCGGAGCGGGCTTCGGCCACCGAGCCCGTTTCGACCAGGTCGGCGAAGGAGATGACCTCGGCCTTGATGAAGCCCTTCTGGAAGTCGGTGTGGATCACACCGGCCGCCTCGGGGGCCGTGGCGCCCTTCTTGATCGTCCAGGCGCGGGACTCCTTGGGGCCGGCCGTCAGGTAGGTCTGGAGACCCAGGGTGCGGAAGCCGACGTGGGCGAGGGTGGCCAGGCCCGGTTCCTCCTGGCCGACCGACTGGAGAAGCTCCAGCGCCTCTTCGTCGTCCAGCTCGGCGAGGTCCGACTCCAGCTTGGCGTTGAGGAAGATCGCCTCGCCGGGGGCGACCAGGGCGCGCTGCTCGTCCTTGAAGGTGTCGTCCGTCAGCTCGTCCTCGTCGACGTTGAAGACGTAGAGGAAGGGCTTGGTGGTGAGCAGATGCAGATCGTGCAGCGGCTCGGACTTCTCGGTGCCCTGGACGATGCCCGCCGAGAAGAGGGTCTCGCCCGTCTCCAGGATGGCCTGGGCCTCTTCGATGGCCTTGACCTTGGGGAGTACGTCCTTCTTGATGCGCGACTCCCGCTGGAGGCGCGGGAGGACCTTCTCGATCGTCTGGAGGTCGGCGAGGATCAGCTCGGTGTTGATCGTCTCGATGTCGTCCTTGGGCGAGACCTTGCCGTCGACATGGACGACGTTCTCGTCCTTGAAGGCCCGGATGACCTGGCAGATCGCGTCGGACTCACGGATGTTCGCCAGGAACTTGTTGCCCAGGCCCTCACCCTCCGAGGCGCCGCGCACGATGCCGGCGATGTCGACGAAGTCGACCGTGGCCGGGAGGATCCGCTGGGAGCCGAAGACCTCGGCGAGCTTGTTCAGCCGCGGGTCCGGCACACCGACCACGCCGACGTTGGGCTCGATGGTGGCGAACGGGTAGTTGGCCGCCAGCACGTCGTTCTTGGTCAGGGCGTTGAACAGGGTCGACTTGCCGACATTCGGCAGGCCGACGATTCCGATCGTGAGCGACACGTTGGCGACTTCCTGAAGTGAGGACTGGCTGATGGCCTGTGTGGCCCGGGCGGGCCGATCCCCCAGTTTACGGGCGGGGCGCGGCGGCCGACGACGGGTGCCGGGCGCCCCGCGACCTGGCCGGACGCCTCGAACTCAACGGCAAGGTCACCCAAAGGGCGTGTCCAACCCCTGATTCATCCCCCTCCGCCACCTACGTTGTCCGGGTGGAGCAGCACAGGACACGTCAGCCCCGGCGCGGACAGCGGCCGCGGACCCCCCTCGCACCGCAGGGCGCCGTCGCCGGACCCGCCGGTGTCCACCCGGAGCCGGCGGCGCCCCGGCGACGGGTGCCGCCCGTCCTGCTCCGTCTGCGCAGACTGCCCAATCCCCGGCTCACCGGACTTGGTGCGGGCCTGTTCGCCGTCGCGACGATGCTGGCCTTCGGCTTCCTGGACCAGCTGCTCTTCGACGGTGCGCCGCTGGTCTACGGGCTGCTGTTCCTGCCGGTCAGCGCGCTGACCGCGCTCTGGGTGCGTACCGCCGACCTGGTGAGCGCCCCGATCAGCGTGCCGATCGCCTTCGCGGTCGGCACGCTTCCGATCTCCGGCGGGACCGGGGGCTTCGGCGGGCACACGATGGCCGTCGTCACCACGCTGGCCGTGCACGCCGGCTGGCTGTACGGCGGCACACTCGTCGCCGGGCTCATCGCGTCCGTACGGAAGATCCGGCAGATGGGGCGGCGGCAGGTCGCCCGGGACGCGGCCACCACCAGGACCGGAGCCGGCGCGGCCAGGACCGGCGCCGGCACGGCCAGGACCGGGGCCACCGCGTCCCGGGCCGTGCGGCGCGGCTGACGCGGGTGCGGGTCCTGTCCCGGCCGGTCTTCACGGGCCGCCCCGGGCCCGCTACGTCACCGTCGCCCGCTGCGTCACCGTCGCCCGCTACCTCACCGTCCCGCCGCCGCCATCGCGGCGCCCACGATGCCCGCGTTGTTCTGCAGCTCGGCCGGGAGGATCTCGGCCCTGATCCCCTCGATCAGCGGGATGAACTTGTCGGCCTTGCGGCTCACACCGCCGCCGATGATGAACAGCTCGGGCGAGAAGAGCATCTCCACATGCGCCAGATACTTCTGGACGCGGTGCGCCCAGTGCTGCCAGCTCAGGTCCTCGTCCTCCTTGGCCTTCGTGGAGGCGCGCTTCTCCGCGTCATGGCCGTGCAGCTCCAGATGGCCCAGCTCGGTGTTGGGAACGAGCTTGCCGTCTATGAAGAGCGCGCTGCCGATGCCCGTACCGAAGGTCAGCAGGAACACCGCGCCCTTGCGGCCGCGCCCCGCGCCGAAGGCCATCTCCGCCACGCCCGCCGCGTCGGCGTCGTTGAGGACCGTGGCCCGCAGGCCCAGCCGGTCGCCGAGCACCTGCCCCGCGTCCACGTCGATCCATGCCTTGTCGACATTGGCGGCCGTACGGATCACGGAACCCGTGACCACGCCGGGGAAGGTGATGCCGACCGGGCCCGACCAGCCGAAGTGCCGCACGACCTCGACCACGCCGTCGGCGACGCTCTCGGGTGTTGCCGGGTGCGGGGTGAGTACTTTGTGCCGCGGTTCCACGAGGTCGCCACGCTCCAGGTCCACGGGCGCGCCCTTGATTCCCGAACCGCCGATGTCCACTCCGAAAACGTTCATGGACACAACGTTACGGCCAGACGCCGACAGCGACTTCCGGGACGCGGACTTCCGTGGTGCGGACGCCCACTTCCATGACGCGTCCGCACCAATTCCCCGTCAGTTCCTCACTTCCTGGCGAGTGCTGCCGCCTCGGCGCGCAGATCGCGGCGCAGCTCCTTGGGCAACGAGAACGTGATCGACTCCTCGGCCGCCTTGACGATCTCGACGTCCTCGAAGCCGCGCTGCGCGAGCCACTCGAGAACGCCTTCGACCAGAATCTCCGGGACGGACGCGCCGGACGTGACGCCGACCGTGGCGACGCCCTCCAGCCAGGCTTCGTCGATCTCGTCGGCGGCGTCCACCAGATGGGAGTCGCGCGCGCCCGCGCCGAGGGCGACCTCGACCAGCCGGACCGAATTGGAGGAGTTCTTGGAGCCGACGACGATCACCAGGTCCGCGTCGGCGCCCATCTGCTTGACCGCGATCTGACGGTTCTGCGTGGCGTAGCAGATGTCGTCGCTCGGCGGCGAGATCAGCTGCGGGAACTTCTCCTTGAGCTTGTCGACCGTCTCCATGGTCTCGTCCACGGAGAGCGTGGTCTGCGAGAGCCAGACGACCTTCGACTCGTCGCGGACCTCGACGCTCGCGACATCGTCCGGGCCGTCGACCAGGGTGATGTGGTCCGGCGCCTCGCCGGACGTACCGATGACCTCTTCATGGCCGTCGTGGCCGATCAGCAGGATGTCGTAGTCCTCGCCGGCGAAGCGGACGGCTTCCTTGTGGACCTTGGTGACCAGGGGGCAGGTCGCGTCGATGGTGGCGAGCCTGCGCCCGGCCGCCTCCTCGTGGACGACCGGCGCGACGCCGTGCGCGGAGAACATGACGATGGATCCCTCGGGGACCTCCGCCGTCTCCTCGACGAAGATCGCACCCTTCTTCTCCAGGGTCCGCACGACGTACTTGTTGTGGACGATCTCATGGCGGACGTAGATCGGGGCGCCGTATTGCTCCAGAGCCTTTTCGACGGCGATCACGGCGCGGTCCACCCCCGCGCAATAACCACGGGGAGCGGCGAGCAGGACGCGTTTGCCGGCGCGGCGCGCGGCGTCTCCACTGATGGTGGCGGCGGGCGACGGGCGGGACGTAGCAGTCATGCGTCCCATCGTAAGGCCGTCCGGAAGAGGCGAAAGTTCAGCCGTCCTGTCGACACTGGGGCGTACGCGATCGACGGAGGGCTGCGATGGCCGACACCGGCACCGGTGCGGACGGAGAGTCAGCGGACGGCCGGGGGGCGGACAGCCGGAGCGCGGACGGCCGGACGGCGGACGGGGGCGCTCTGCGGCGGACGCTGGGCTTCCGCGACCTTGTCGTCTACGGGCTGCTCTTCATCGCCCCCATGGCGCCCGTCGGTGTCTTCGGCACGCTCGACGCCCGGTCGCACGGATCGGTGGCGCTGGTCTATGTGGTGGCGACCGTCGCGATGGCGTTCACCGCCTTCAGTTACGCGCAGATGGTCCGGGTCGCCCCGCAGGCCGGCTCCGTCTTCGCGTACGCGCGCAAGGGGCTCGGCGAGGGGCCCGGGTTCATCGCCGGGTGGATGGCGATGCTCGACTATCTGCTGATCCCGGCCGTGGCCTATCTCTTCGCCGGAATCGCGATGGAGGCGCTGGTGCCCTCCGTCGACCGGTGGGTGTGGACCGCTGTCGCCGTGGTGATCACCACACTGCTCAACCTGTGGGGCGTGCGGGCGGCGGCCCGGGTCGGCTTCGCGGTGCTCGCGATGGAGATCGTGGTGCTGCTCGTGTTCGTGGTGTCGGCCGTCGTGGTGCTCGCGCGGAACGGCGCCGAGCGTGGCTGGTCCACGCCGTTCACGAGCGACACGGGCTTCTCCCTGACGGCGGTGCTCGGCGCGGTGTCGGTCGCGGTGCTGTCGTATCTGGGCTTCGACGCCGTCGCCTCGTTCGCCGAGGAAGTGACGGGCGGTTCGCGGCAGGTGGCGCGGGCCGTGCTGTTCTGTCTGGCGCTGGCGGGCGTGCTGTTCATCGCGCAGACCTATCTGGTGGCGCTGCTGGAGCCGATGACCTCGGCGGAGCTGGCCGCGAACCCGGCCGAGCAGGGCACGGCGTTCTACGACGCGGTGGACACCTCGGTCGGGACCTGGCTGCATGACCTGGTGGCGGTCAGCAAGGCGATCGGCGCGGCGTTCGCGGCGCTGGCCGGGCAGGCGGCGGCGGGACGGCTGCTCTTCGCGATGGGCCGCGAGCGCCGGCTGCCGTACGCGCTGTCGCGTACGGACTCGGGCGTGCCGCGGGTGGCCCTGCTGCTGGCCTCGGTGGTGACGCTGGTGGCGGCGGTGTGGGCGGCGCGGCGCCCCGACGGCCTGGACCGGCTGGTCTCGGTGGTGGACATCGGGGCGCTGACGGCGTTCGTCCTGCTGCACGCGTCGGTGGTGGGCTGGTTCGCGGTGCGGCGTGGGGAGGGGCCGCCGCGCTGGTTCACGCAGGTGGTGCTGCCGGTGACCGGCGCGGCGATCCTGATCGCGGTGATCGTGGAGGCCGCCGGCACGGCGCAGCTGGTGGGCGCGGGCTGGCTGGCGGTGGGGCTGGTGGTGCTGCTGGTCCAGCGGGGACGGGGCGGGCGCCGGACACCGGACGGGCGGCCCGAGCCCGCTCCGTAGCGCCGCCGCTCCGGCCGTCGCCGCCCCGGGCCTCACCACCCCGGGCGTCGTCGAGGCGTTTTCGGAGTGATGTCACAGGCGGCGGATACGCTCCTGGGTATGGCTCTCCATACATCCCCGGACGCCCCGCTGCCCGTCGGTGAGGTGTCGCGGCTCATCGGCGGGTGGATCGACCGGCTCGGTTCCCTCTGGGTCGAGGGTCAGATCACGCAGCTCTCGCGCAGGCCGGGTGCGGGGGTCGTCTTTCTGACGCTGCGCGACCCCTCGTACGACATCTCGGTGAGCGTGACCTGCTACCGGCAGGTCTTCGACGCCATCGCCGATGTGGTCTCCGAGGGCGCGCGGGTCGTGGTGCGGGCCAAGCCGGAGTGGTACGCGCCGCGTGGGCAGCTGTCGCTGCGGGCCACCGAGATAAAGCCCGTCGGCATCGGTGAACTGCTCGTACGGCTGGAGCAGTTGAAGAAGTCCCTGGGCGCGGAGGGGCTGTTCGCCGCCGACCGCAAGAAGCCGCTGCCCTTTCTGCCGCAGCTGATCGGGCTGGTGTGCGGGCGGGCGTCGGCGGCCGAGCGCGATGTGCTGGAGAACGCGCGCCGGCGGTGGCCCGCGGTGCGCTTCGAGGTCCGCAACACGGCGGTGCAGGGGGTCAGCGCGGTGGCCCAGGTCGTCCAGGCGGTGAAGGAACTGGACGGGCTGCCCGAGGTGGACGTGATCATCGTGGCGCGCGGCGGTGGCAGCGTGGAGGATCTGCTGCCGTTCTCCGACGAGCAGTTGGTACGGGCGGTGGCCGCCTGCCGCACGCCGGTCGTCTCCGCGATCGGGCACGAACCGGACGCGCCGTTGCTGGATCTCGTGGCGGACGTGCGGGCCTCGACACCGACGGACGCGGCGAAGAAGACCGTGCCGGACGTCGGCGAGGAGCTGGACCGCGTCCAGGGGCTGCGGGACCGGGCGCTGCGGACCGTACGGGGGCTGCTCGACCGGGAGGAGCGCGGTCTCGCCCACGCGCTGGCCCGGCCCGCGATGGAGCGGCCGCACCGGATGGTGGACGAGCGCGAGGCCGAGGTGGACGCGCTGGCCGACCGGAGCCGGCGGGTGCTGCGGCATCTGCTGGACCGCGCGGACTCGGAGCTGTCGCACACCCGGGCGCGGGTGGTCGCGCTGTCGCCCGCGGCGACGCTGGAGCGTGGCTACGCGGTGTTGCAGCGGCCGGACGGCGCGGTCGTACGGTCCCCG
Source organism: Streptomyces sp. NPDC058198 (assembly GCF_042882605.1). NCBI lineage: Bacteria > Bacillati > Actinomycetota > Actinomycetes > Kitasatosporales > Streptomycetaceae > Streptomyces > Streptomyces sp. NPDC058198. The sequence continues at coordinate 162,929 of NZ_JBHVVP010000003.1, read as the reverse complement.
GCGGACGTCACGGCGGCCGAGGAGCTGCGGGCCCGGGTGGCGGAGGGTGAGTTCACGGTGCGGGTCGCGGAGTGAGCCGCCTCCCGCACCACCGCGCAATCGTTGTCGGACCGCGTACTCAGGCGCGTACATAAGGTGGATCACATGGCCAGGACGGACAGCGGGACAGCGGCGGCGACCCCGGACACGCTCGGCTACGAGCAGGCCCGGGACGAGTTGATCGACGTCGTACGCCGGCTGGAGGCGGGCGGCACATCACTGGAGGACTCGCTCGCGCTCTGGGAGCGGGGTGAGGAGCTGGCGAAGGTGTGCCGCCGCTGGCTGGAGGGCGCCCGGGCGCGACTGGACGCTTCCCTGGCGGATCCGGACCCGGCCAGATCCCCGGACTCCCCCGCGGACCCGCACGCGTAGCGAGACGGGGGCTGGGCTGGGCGAGACGGAGCGGGGCGGGGCGGGGCGGGGGCGAGGCGAAACAAGACGTCGGGGCGGCTGTGAATCGGATCACCTGAATCCGGTTTTTGTTGAAAGTTAACCTATCCACTTGTACCGTGAACGCGATTGCTCATCACGTGCGCGTTCGGAAGGTACCCCCATGTCCCTCGTTCTTGACCCCGCCGCCCAGGACCTCCTCTTCCGGGAGGCCCATACCGCCAACACGTTCACCGACGAGGCGGTGACCGAGGAGCAGGTGCAGGCCATCTACGACCTGGTCAAGTACGGCCCCACCGCCTTCAACCAGTCGCCGCTGCGGGTCGTCCTGGTCCGGTCCGCCGAGGCCCGCGAGCGCCTCGTCCCGCTCATGGCCGAGGGCAACCGGCCCAAGACCGCCACCGCGCCGCTCGTCGCGATCCTGGCCGCCGACAACGAGTTCCACGAGGAGCTCCCCCAGCTCTTCCCGCACTTCCCGCAGGCCAAGGACGCCTTCTTCGGCGAGCGCCCGGTCCGCGAGCGGTCCGCCTCGGTGAACGCCGCCCTCCAGGCCGGCTACTTCATCCTCGGCGTCCGGGCCGCCGGCCTCGCCGCGGGCCCCATGACCGGCTTCGACTTCGCCGGCGTCCAGAAGGAGTTCCTGGACGACGACCACACCCCGCTGATGATCGTCAACATCGGCAAGCCCGGTGAGGACGCGTCGTTCCCCCGCTCCCCGCGCCTCTCCTTCGACGAGGCCGTCACCACCGTCTGAGCCGCGCGCCCCGAGCCGTGCGGCCCGCGCCCTGCGCCCCGAGCCATGGAGCCCGGCCCACGAGCCCGCGTACGACGAGGCCGCCGCCCCCTTTCCCCGGGGCGGCGGCCTCGTCGCGTGCGCGCTCACCGGACTGCGCGGTTCAGGACTTCTTCTCAGGACTTCTTCTCGGACTCCAGCGCGGCCGCCATCTCCGCGAGCCGCTCGTAGGACGCGGTACCCGTGACCACGGTCGTCGCACCCCCGTCGTCCGTGCGGACCAGCGCGTCGTACTTCGGCCCCTCCCAGCGCTGCCAGGCCTCGCCCGCCACCTGCTGCGTCCTGCCCGTGTCGGCGGCCCGCAGGGTGACCTCCGCCACGTACTTCTTCGCGGGCGCGGTGGACTGCTCGACCGCGACGTACTGGCCGTCCGGATCGAGATAGCCGAGGTGCCACGCGTCGTCCCGCTGCCCCTGGTACGAGACCGACGTCGGCTTCCACTTCCCCGTCAGCCCCGTCGGCGCCACGACCGGATACGGCGCCGCGCGCCGCGCGGTCACCAGCTCGACCCGGTAGTCGACCGCCTTCACCGGGTCGGCGTTCTCGTCATGCGGAATGAACACGTAGATCCCGGCGACGACGGCCCCGATGACCGCCATCGACAGGAACATGTCCCGCACCGTCTGTCTGCCTCGCATACCTGCCACCGCACCATCGTCGCATCAAGGCACCGCGCTCAAACGTGGGCCCCTCTGCTCAATTTGTCGATGTACAGATAGAGTCCGTATCACCCTCTTTTCCGGCCGTCGTCGTACAGAAAGGTGCGCTCCGATGACCGAGCATCAACTTCCGGCCCCGCTCGAGGTCTCTCCCGAGGCTCCTGACCGCAACCTCGCCCTGGAGCTGGTCCGGGTCACCGAGGCCGCCGCCATGGCGGCCGGCCGGTGGGTCGGGCGCGGCGACAAGAACGGCGCGGACGGCGCCGCGGTGAACGCCATGCGGACCCTCGTCTCCACGGTCTCGATGAACGGCGTCGTCGTCATCGGTGAGGGCGAGAAGGACGAAGCCCCGATGCTGTTCAACGGCGAGCACGTCGGCGACGGCACGGGCGCCGAGGTCGACATCGCCGTGGACCCCATCGACGGCACCACTCTGAACGCCAAGGGCATGCCCAACGCCATCGCCGTCCTGGCCGCCGCCGACCGGGGCACCATGTTCGACCCGTCCGCGGTCTTCTACATGGACAAGCTGGTCACGGGCCCCGAGGCCGCCGACTTCGTCGACATCAACGCCCCCGTCTCCGTGAACATCCGCCGGGTCGCCAAGGCCAAGCGGTCCTCCCCCGACGACGTCACCGTCGTCATCCTCGACCGCCCCCGCCACGACGGCATCGTCAAGGAGATCCGGGAGACCGGCGCCCGGATCAAGTTCATCTCCGACGGCGACGTGGCCGGTTCGATCATGGCCGCGCGTGAAGGCACCGGCGTCGACCTGCTGATGGGCATCGGCGGCACCCCCGAGGGCATTATCTCGGCGTGCGCCATAAAGTGCCTCGGCGGTGTCATCCAGGGCAAGCTGTGGCCCAAGGACGACGAGGAGCGGGAGCGCGCGATCGGCGCCGGACACGACCTGGACCGCGTCCTGTCCACCGACGACCTGGTCAGTGGCGACAACGTGTTCTTCGTCGCCACCGGCATCACGGACGGGGAGCTGCTGCGCGGGGTGCGGTACCGCTCGGAGACCGCGACCACCCAGTCCCTGGTCATGCGCTCCAAGTCGGGCACGATCCGGCAGATCGACTCGACCCACCGGCTGTCGAAGCTCCGCGCCTACAGCACGATCGACTTCGACCGCGCCAAGTAGCCACCGGGCCAGGGCCGTCCGGCCTGTCGCGCGTACGGAAGGGGCGCCCCCATGGTGCGGCGGGGCGCCCTTTCCGTGTGCGCGCAGGGGTGGTGGCGTACGAGAAGAGAGGCGGGTCGGCCGGAGACGCGGGTCAGCCGGCGGCGGCGATCCGGTCGCCCGCCGAGGCCGCCTTCCGCAGCTCCACCTCGCGCCGCCTGCGGCGGGCCAGGGCCACCCGGCGCTCGGCCGCGGTCATCCCGCCCCACACTCCGTACGGCTCGGGCTGGAGCAACGCGTGCTCCTGGCATTCGACCATGACCGGACAACGGGCACAGACCCGCTTCGCGGCCTCCTCGCGCGCCAGCCTCGCGGCTGTCGGCTCCTTGGAAGGGGCGAAGAACAATCCGGCTTCGTCCCGGCGGCACACCGCCTCCGAATGCCAGGGGCCGGCCTGATCCTCCCGAGCGGGACTCCGCTGGGGTGGAACGGCGGCGACCTGCAAGGGCTGATGCGGCGGATGCAGCACGGTCTACTCCTGACGACGGCTTCGCGAGCGAGAGACGATGCAGCTCTCCCTACCCGCTGTACGCACGCCTATGCACTGAGTGGCACTCAGTTCCGGAGTCCGGAACGCCGTGCGGTATTCCGGACGCCTAACCACAACAGGACAGCTTTGGCCGGAAACAGCCGGAAGCGGTGGACGGGCATAGGGCAGCCGTAGGACAGCCGCCGCGCGGCAGCCCTGCGGGAGACGTCAGGAACCGAGGTGCTTGCGCAGCCGGTCGTGCAGATCCGCGACCCACGTGCCGCGCTTCGGCTTGGCCTCGACATTGCCGAACACCGAGTAGCCGTTCACGACGACGACCGGCGCGTCCGGTTCCGCGGCCTCCAGCGAGCGGACCTCGAAGTTGCCGAAGATGCCGGTGCCGTTGCCGCGCAGCGAGATGTTCTCGGGGACGCGGATCTCGACATTGCCGAAAATGGATGTCGCGTTGATCACGCTGGTCCGCTGGCCGAAGAGCGCTTCGGTGAGATCGATCTCGACATTGCCGAAGAGCGAGAAGGCGTTGGTCCTGCGGCCGATGCGCCAGCGGCCCCTGCGGGTCGTGCTGCTGAAGACGGCGATCAGGTTCTCGGCGGGGGCCATGGGGTCCTCGGGGCCGTATCCGTACGCCGACGACGCGGACGAGGACCCGGCGGGGCGCGCGCCGGCGCCGACGGCCGGCAAGTCCCGCACCAGTGGCTCCAGTTCACCGACGGTCTTCGCCCGGTAGACGGCGTCGATCCGCTCTCCGTGCTCCTCCGCGTCCAGCCGGCCCTCCGCCAGGGCCTCCCGGAGGATGTCCGCGATCCGGTCTCGGTCGGCGTCGGAGGCCCGGATGCCCGCGGGCTCCACCGGTGCGACCGGCTTCTGAGGGTGCTTTTCGAGGTCCACGGAGCCAGGGTAGCGAAACGCGATAGATCGCGACTAGTAGCAGGCCCGCGAGCGTGTCCCACAACGGCACAACTGAGCCTTACCTCACAGGGGCGGTGCGACCGGGGCGCCCTACGCTGGAAGCCGCGCCGCCAATGGAGGCCGTGCCGCCGTCTGTCGAGTGAGGAATGGCCGTAATGCCAGAGTTTGCGTACTCCGATCTGCTCCCGCTCGGAGAGGACACCACGCCCTACCGGCTGGTGACCGCCGAAGGTGTCTCCACCTTCGAGGCCGACGGCCGTACGTTCCTCACGGTCGAGCCGGAGGCGCTGCGCACGCTCGCCGCCGAGGCGATGCACGACATCTCGCACTATCTGCGCCCGGCCCATCTCACCCAGCTGCGCAGGATCGTGGACGACCCCGAGGCGTCCTCGAACGACAAGTTCGTGGCGCTCGACCTGCTGAAGAACGCCAATATCGCGGCCGCGGGCGTGCTCCCCATGTGCCAGGACACCGGTACGGCGATCGTGATGGGCAAGCGCGGTCAGAACGTGCTGACGCGGGGGTCCGACGAGGAGGCCCTCTCGCGCGGGGTCTACGACGCGTACACGAAGCTCAATCTGCGCTACTCGCAGATGGCCCCCCTCACCATGTGGGAGGAGAAGAACACCGGCTCGAACCTGCCCGCGCAGATCGAGCTGTACGCGACCGACGGCGGCGCGTACAAGTTCCTCTTCATGGCGAAGGGCGGCGGCTCCGCCAACAAGTCGTTCCTCTACCAGGAAACCAAGGCGGTCCTCAACGAGACCTCCATGATGAAGTTCCTGGAGGAGAAGATCCGTTCGCTGGGTACGGCCGCGTGCCCGCCGTACCACCTGGCGATCGTCGTCGGCGGCACCTCGGCCGAGTTCGCGCTCAAGACCGCGAAGTACGCCTCCGCGCACTACTTGGACGAGCTGCCGTCCGAAGGCTCCGCCACCGGTCACGGCTTCCGTGACAAGGAGCTGGAGGAGAAGGTCTTCGAACTGACGCAGAAGATCGGTATCGGCGCGCAGTTCGGCGGCAAGTACTTCTGCCACGACGTACGGGTGGTCCGGCTGCCGCGCCACGGGGCGTCGCTGCCGGTGGCCATCGCCGTCTCCTGCTCGGCGGACCGTCAGGCGGTCGCGAAGATCACCGCCGAGGGCGTCTTCCTGGAGCAGCTGGAGAAGGACCCGGCGCGCTTCCTCCCCGACACCACCGACGAGCATCTGGACGAGGGGCAGGTCGTGAAGATCGACCTCAACCGTCCGATGGACGTTGTCCTCGCCGAGCTGACCAAGTACCCGGTCAAGACCCGGCTCTCGCTCACCGGACCGCTGGTCGTGGCCCGCGACATCGCGCACGCCAAGATCAAGGAGCGGCTGGACGCGGGCGAGGAGATGCCGCAGTACTTGAAGGACCACCCGGTCTACTACGCGGGCCCGGCGAAGACCCCCGAGGGGTACGCCTCCGGCTCCTTCGGCCCGACGACGGCCGGCCGGATGGACTCGTACGTGGCGCAGTTCCAGGCGGCCGGCGGCTCGAAGGTGATGCTCGCCAAGGGCAACCGCTCGCAGCAGGTCACCGACGCCTGTGGCGCGCACGGCGGCTTCTACCTCGGCTCGATCGGCGGTCCCGCCGCCCGGCTCGCGCAGGACTGCATCAAGAAGGTCGAGGTCGTCGAGTACGAGGAGCTGGGCATGGAGGCGGTCTGGAAGATCCAGGTGGAGGACTTCCCCGCGTTCATCGTCGTGGACGACAAGGGCAACGACTTCTTCACCGAGCCGGCCGCCGCCCCGACCTTCACCAGCATCCCGGTCCGCGGCCCCGGCCTGGGCTGACCGGCCCCGCCGACGCGCCCTCCCCGGCCTTCCTCCGGGGAGGGCGCCCCCGTTCACGGGAACACTGGGGATCAGCTCCGCCGGGAACACCGGAGACCGGCCGAACGCTCACGTTGCCAGGAGGTACGACCACGATGACGACCGACGAGAACCAGTACCGGACCGAGCACGACTCCATGGGCGAGGTACAGGTCCCCGCGCACGCCAAGTGGCGTGCCCAGACCCAGCGCGCGGTGGAGAACTTCCCCGTCTCGGGACAGCGTCTGGAGCGCACCCACATCGAGGCCCTGGCCCGGATCAAGTCGGCCGCCGCGAAGGTCAACGCCGATCTCGGCGTGATCGGCGAGGACATCGCGGACGCCATCCAGGACGCGGCCGCCGAGGTCGCGGACGGCCGCTGGGACGAGCACTTCCCGGTCGATGTCTTCCAGACCGGCTCCGGCACCTCCTCCAACATGAACACCAACGAGGTGATCGCCACCCTGGCCACCGAGCGTCTCGGCCGTGACGTCCACCCGAACGATCATGTGAACGCCTCGCAGAGCTCCAACGACGTCTTCCCCTCAAGCATTCACATCGCCGCGACCGCCGCCGTCACCGGCGAGCTGATGCCGGCCCTGGACCATCTCGCCGCCTCCCTGGAGCGCAAGGCCGAGGAGTTCAGCGAGGTCGTGAAGTCGGGCCGTACGCACCTCATGGACGCCACCCCCGTCACGCTGGGGCAGGAGTTCGGCGGCTATGCCGCGCAGATCCGCTACGCCACGGAGCGGCTGACCGCCTCGCTGCCCCGCCTCGCCGAGCTTCCCCTCGGCGGTACGGCGGTGGGCACCGGCATCAATACCCCGCCCGGCTTCTCGGCCGCCGTGATCGCCGAGGTCGCCCGTGCGACCGGGCTGCCGCTGACCGAGGCCCGTAACCACTTCGAGGCGCAGGGCGCCCGCGACGGACTCGTGGAGACCTCGGGCCAGCTCCGTACCCTCGCCGTCTCCCTCACCAAGATCTCCAACGATCTGCGCTGGATGGCCTCGGGACCGCGCACGGGACTGGCGGAGATCAGCCTCCCCGATCTGCAGCCGGGCTCCTCGATCATGCCCGGCAAGGTCAATCCGGTGATCCCGGAGGCCGTGCTGATGGTCGCGGCCCAGGTCATCGGCAATGACGCCACGGTCGCCACGGCCGGCGCCGCCGGGAATTTCGAGCTGAACGTCATGCTCCCGGTGATCGCCAAGAACCTCCTGGAGTCCGTACGACTTCTGGCCAATGTCTCCCGGCTGCTCGCGGACCGTACGGTCGACGGCGTCACGGCCCACGTCGAGCGGGCCCGTGAGTACGCCGAGTCGTCGCCGTCCGTCGTCACGCCGCTGAACAAGTACCTCGGGTACGAAGAGGCCGCGAAGGTCGCCAAGACGTCCCTGGCCGAGCGGCGGACGATCCGTGAGGTGGTCCTGGCCTCAGGTTATGTGGAGCGCGGGGATCTCACCCTGGAGCAGCTCGACGAGGCGCTGGATGTGCTCCGGATGACGAGGCCGTAAATGCGCGACGTGATTCGCAGCGGTCCGGTGGCCCCACCCGCCCAGGGCCTAGGATCTGCGCATGACAGAGACGGCAGCGAACGGGCACTGGGCGCCCGGCACACAGATTCTGTGGCGGTACCGGGAAAATGCCGGAGACCGTGTGCACATCTGCCGTCCCGTCACGGTCGTACAGGACACCGACGAACTGCTCGCGGCGTGGCTGGCGCCGGACACACCGTGTGTGAAGCCGGTCCTCGCGGACGGCACACCGGTCCATCACGAGCCGCTGGCCACCCGCTACACCAAGCCGCGCACCGTGGTGCGCGACCGGTGGTACGGCATGGGTGTGCTGAAGCTGGCGCGGCCCGGCGAGCCCTGGTCGGTGTGGCTGTGGTGGGAGCGGGGCTGGCGGTTCCAGAGCTGGTACGTGAACCTGGAAGAACCGCACACCCGCTGGTCAGGGGGGATCGACTCCGAGGATCACTTCCTCGACATCGACGTCTACCCGGACCGCAGCTGGCGGTGGCGCGACGAGGACGAGTTCGCCCAGGCGCAGCAGGACGGCCTGATGGGGCGGGAGCAGGCGCGGCTGGTCAGGGACGCCGGGCGCAGGGCGATCGAGGTGATCGACGCCTGGGGCGCTCCGTTCCGCGACGGCTGGGAGCAGTGGCGGCCCGAGCCGCACTGGACGGTGCCGCAGCTGCCGGACGGCTGGGACAGCGCCCCCTCGTGGACCGGGGCCCCGGCCTGATGTGTGCTGACCAACGCCGTGATCACAGGGGCGCCGACGCCGACGTCATGAGACCCTTGATGCGCCCCCAGGGTGCAAACGTAGGATCGACCTCCGGAACACCGCGGCCGGTCAACGGGTGGGCGCAGCGCCCGGCCTGACCATCAGTCACACCACGTCACACCGTTAGCCGCTACGACCGCAGGACACAACGACCGTGAGCCACAACGAGGGGGGTGGGGCAGTGCGGGAAGACTGCCACCCTGTCGAAGCGCTCGCATCGCACCACCGGCCCGGACGGACGGAATCCCACGCGTGACGGAGCATCCCCCCTCCCACGAAGGCCGGCAGCCCCTGGTTGCCCGGTCGCAGGAACGCACGCGGCCGCGGCAGGACGGGTCCGCCTCCGCCGTCGCCCAGCCCTCGGTGCCGGCGCCCGCGCCCGATCCCGCGGCGACCGCGCGGCGCGAGGGTGACCGGCTGCGCTTCGTGGGAGCCGCCACCCGCCGTATCGCGCGCGGCATAGACCTGGACGAGATCGTGCTCGGGCTGTGCCGGGCGACCGTCCCGACGTTCTCCGACGCGATACTCGTCTATCTCCGTGACCCGCTGCCCGTCGGCGACGAGCGGCCGGTGGCGCCGTTCGTCCTGCGGCTGCGGCGCACGGACCGGCTGCGGCTGACCGACGAGGATCCCGAGAACGGCGGCGGTATCCCGCTGCGGATCGCCGACGGGGCCCGGCTGCCGATCCTCGACCCGCAGTCCGATGTGATGCCGGCCGCCGAGCTGTGCCAGGTGCACGCGGGCGGTGCGCTGTCCGAGGTGCTGCGAGGCGTGCGCCCCGTCTTCGGGGACTCGGCCGCGGCCCGCGCCGCGCTGCCCGAGCTGCTGGGCGCCGACCGCACCGTACCGACCGGGCATCGCGCGATCCTCGCGCCGCTGCGCGGCCGGCGGCGGGTCATCGGCGCGGCGGTCTTCCTGCGCAGGCCCGACCGGGCCGCCTTCGAGCCGAACGATCTGCTGGTCGCGGCGCAGCTGGCGACGCACACGGCGCTGGGGATCGACAAGGCGGTGCTGTACGGACGCGAGGCGTACATCGCCGACGAACTGCAGCGCACGATGCTGCCGGAGAACCTCCCCCAGCCGACGGGGGTGCGGCTCGCCTCCCGCTATCTGCCGGCGGCCGAGACCGCCCGGGTCGGCGGCGACTGGTACGACGCGATCCCGCTGCCGGGCAGCCGCGTCGCCCTGGTCGTCGGCGATGTCATGGGCCACTCCATGACCTCCGCGGCGATCATGGGTCAGCTGCGCACGACCGCGCAGACCCTCGCCGGTCTCGATCTGCCGCCGCAGGAGGTGCTGCACCACCTGGACGAGCAGGCCCAGCGGCTCGGCACCGACCGGATGGCGACCTGTCTCTACGCGGTGTACGACCCCGTATCGCACCGGATCACCATCGCCAACGCCGGCCATCCGCCGCCCATACTTCTGCATCTGGGCGGCCGCGCCGAGGTGCTCCGGGTGCCGCCCGGGGCGCCGATCGGGGTCGGCGGGGTGGACTTCGAGGCCGTCGAGCTGGACGCGCCCGCCGGAGCGACCCTGCTCCTCTATACGGACGGGCTCGTCGAGTCGCGGCTGCGTGATGTGTGGACGGGGATAGAGCAGCTGCGGGAGCGGCTCGCGGCCACCGCGCAGCTGACTGGTCCCGATCACTCTCCGCCGCTGGAGGCGCTCTGCGACGACGTCCTCGATGTCCTCGGCCCCGGCGACCGTGACGACGACATCGCGCTGCTCGCGGCCCGCTTCGACGGGATCGCGCCGAGCGACGTGGCGTACTGGTTCCTGGAGCCGGAGGACGCGGCGCCGGGCCGGGCCAGGCGACTGGCCAGGCGGGCGCTGGCCCGCTGGGACCTGGAGGAGCTGAGCGACTCGGTCGAGCTGCTGATCAGCGAGGTCGTGACCAATGCCGTGCGGTACGCGGAGCGTCCGGTGACGCTGCGGCTGCTCCGTACGGACGTACTGCGCTGCGAGGTCGGAGACGATTCGCCGCAGCTGCCCAGGCAGCGGCGGGCCCGTGACACGGACGAGGGCGGACGGGGATTGTTCCTGGTCAACCGGCTGGCGCGGCGATGGGGAGCGACCCGGCTCTCCACCGGCAAGGTCGTCTGGTTCGAGGTCTCGACCCGGACATAGTCCGGACCGCGCACCGGGACAGAGTTGGCCCTGATCCAAATGTTGCCGACGGGGTGTCGTAGAGGTTCACTGGGGCATGCGACCGATATGACCACTGTCGTCCCCCGGGTTGCCCCCGGTTGCCCGGGCCCTCTATCGACGGGAGGACCTCGTGACCGAGTCACCCCCCAAGACTCCGTACACGACGAATAACGTCGGCATCCCGGTGGAGAGCGACGAACACTCGCTCACCATCAGCCCCGACGGCCCGATCCTGATGCAGGACCACTACCTCATCGAGAAAATGGCCCAGTTCAACCGCGAACGGGTTCCCGAGCGAGTGGTCCACGCCAAGGGCGCGGGCGCTTACGGCGTCTTCGAAGTGACGAACGACGTCAGCCAGTTCACCAAGGCCGACCTTTTCCAGCCGGGCAAACGCACCGATATGCTGGCCCGTTTCTCGACGGTCGCCGGTGAGCTCGGCTCCCCGGACACCTGGCGTGACCCTCGTGGCTTCGCACTCAAGTTCTACACAGAACATGGCAACTACGACATGGTCGGCAACAACACGCCGGTCTTCTTCGTACGCGACCCGATCAAATTCCAGGACTTCATCCGCTCCCAGAAGCGCCACCCGGCCACCGGGCTGCGCAGCAACGACATGCAGTGGGACTTCTGGACCCTCTCGCCCGAGTCCGCGCACCAGGTGACGTGGCTGATGGGCGACCGTGGCATCCCCAGCTCCTTCCGGCATATGAACGGCTACAGCTCGCACACCTATATGTGGGTGAACGGCGGCGGCGAGCGGTTCTGGGTGAAATACCACTTCAAGACCGATCAGGGCATCGGCTATCTCGCCCAGGCCGACGCCGATGAGATGGCCGGCTCGGACGGTGACCACCACCGCCGGGACCTGTACGAGTCCATCGAGTCCGGGAACGCGCCGACCTGGAGCCTGAAGGTCCAGATCATGCCGTTCGAGGCCGCGGCCGACTACCGCTTCAATCCGTTCGATCTGACCAAGGTGTGGCCGCACAGCGACTATCCCCTGATCGACGTCGGGCGGATGACCCTCAACCAGAACCCGGACAACTTCTTCGTCCATATCGAGCAGGCCGCCTTCGAGCCGTCGAACCTGGTGCCGGGCATCGGCCCGTCCCCGGACAAGATGCTGCTCGGCCGGCTCTTCTCGTACCCGGACACGCACCGCTACCGGATCGGCCCGAACTACACCCAGCTGCCGCCCAACAGGGCGCGTACGCAGGTGAACTCGTACGCCAAGGACGGTCCGATGCGGTACGAGCCGTCGAACACGGCGATGCCGTACGCACCGAACTCGTACGGCGGCCCCGCGGCCGACGTGGAGAGGTTCGGCGACCCGGCGGGCTGGGCGGCGGCGGGCGAGATGGTGCGCGAGGCGTACCGGCTGCACCGCGAGGACGACGACTGGGGCCAGGCGGGCACACAGGTCCGCCAGGTACTGGACGACGCGCAGCGCGACCGGCTGGTGTCGAACGTCGCGGGCCATCTGGCGCAGGGCGTGTCCCGGCCGGTCCTGGACCGGGCGCTCCAGTACTGGCGGAACATCGACAAGGTGATCGGCGACCGGATCGCCAAGCGGGCGAACGGCGGCTGACCTGCCCCGCTGTACGACGCCGGCCCCGGCGGACGCGTGTGCGTCCACCGGGGCCGGCGCTGCGTCCCGGTCTCAGCGCGTCCCGGTCTCAGCGCGTCCCGGTCTCAGCCGAGCAGTGGCGCCGAGTCACGGCGGGGCAGGCCGTCGGCGCCCGGGGGCCCGCCGCTCTCCGCGCCGCCGGGGCCTCCGGTGCCGTCCGGGATCCCGCCGTCGTCCGGCTCGGTGGGCGGCGTGACAGGCGGTGTCTCCTGGGGCGTCTCGGGCGCCGACTCGCTCGGGCTCTCGGTGGGGTCGGGCTCCTGCGACGGGGCGGTCTCCGACGGCGTCTCGCTCGGCGTCTGCTCCGGTGCGGTCTCGCTCGGCGTCGTCGTCGGCGCCTTGCGTACGGGCTCCGCGACGTCCAGGTCGAACCGCGCGTCGGAGCCGCCGTTCAGCGCGCCCAGCGTGTAGTTCGCCCAGATCCTGGCGGGGAAGCCACCGCCGTTGGCGCGGCCCGAGTTGGCGGTGCCGGTCAGGGTGACCTGACCGCCGCCCTCCTTGGTCGACTCGCCGAACAGCGCGACGACCGTGGTGAGCTCCGGGGTGTAGCCGGCGAACCACGCGGATTTGTTGTTCTCCGAGGTACCGGTCTTGCCCGCCGCGTCGTAGGCGGAGGAATCGGCCTCGGCGCCCGAACCGTTGTCGACGACGCCCTGCAGGACATGGGTCACGGTGTCTGCCGTCTGCCGGCTGACCACCTGCTTGCCCACCGGATCGGGCAGTTCGACCGTACGGTCCTTGTGCTCGGCGGACTTCAGAATCGTCGGCGTGATCTTCCTGCCGTGGTTGTCGAGGGTCGCGTAGACCCCCGCCATGTCCCAGGTGGAGGCGTTCATCGTGCCGAGCGTGATGGCGGGACGCTCGGGGAAGTTCTTGTCCCGCATCCCGAGGTCCAGCGCGGTCCGCTTCACCTTGCCGGGGCCGACGTCGACGACCATCTGCGCGAAGACGGAGTTGATGGACCGGTTCATCGCGGTGCTGACATCGACGTCGCCGTAGTCGCGGTCGTCCTCGTTCATCGGGTTGAAGGGGGTGTCGCTGCCCACGACCGGCCGCTTGCTGGTGCCGTCGTACACCGTGCCGGTGTCGATCTTCCGGCCGTCCTGCGTCTCGGAGCCGTTCTCCAGCGCGGAGGCGAGCACGACCGGCTTGAAGGTCGAGGCGGGCTGGTAGTCGGAGCGGGTGGCGTTGGAGATCCAGTGCTGGGTGGCGCCCACGCCGCCGTAGAGCGCGACCACCCGTCCGGTCTTCGGGTCGACGGAGGTCGCACCGGCCTGCACCGTGGCATCTGTCTTGTTCTTCTTGCGGTCGATCTTGTCTTCGAGCTGCTTTTCGACCGAGGAGACGAGCGCCTTCTGCCGCTTCTCGTCGATGTTGAGGGTGATCGTCCAGCCGCCGGCGTCGATGTCCGCCTTGTCGACGCCCTGGCGGGCGAGTTCGTCATTGGCGGCCTCGACGAGATAGCCGGTCTGGCCCTCCATACCGGGGGCGGCCTTGGGCGCGTGCGGTACGGGGAACTTCAGGCCCTGGCGGACCGAGGCGTCCAGCCAGTGCTGCTCGACCATGTTGTCGAGGACATAGTTCCAGCGCTCGGTGACCAGCCTCTTGCCGGTGTCGGTGGCCGCAGCCCAGTCGTACTGGCTGGGGGCCTGGAGCAGCGCGGCGAGATACGCGCCCTGCGCGGCGTTCAGCTTGGCGGCGTCGATGCCGTAGTAGGCCTGGGCCGCCGCCTGGATGCCGTACGCACCGCGCCCGTAATAGCTGGTGTTGATGTACCCGGCGAGGATCTCGTTCTTGCTCATCTTCCGGTCCACCTTCAGGGAGATCACCAGCTCCTTGAGCTTGCGGGTGACCGTCTGGTCCTGATTCAGGTAGTAGTTCTTGACGTACTGCTGGGTGATGGTCGAACCACCCTGCTTGCCCTTGCCGGAGAGCGTGTTCATCAGACCGCGGGTCGTGCCCTTGATGTCGACGCCCGAGTCCTTGTAGAAGGTCTTGTTCTCGGCGGCGACGAAGGACCGCTGGACTTCCTTGGGTATCTGTTCGAGGCCGACGATCTCGCGGTTGATCTTGCCGGTACGGGCGAGGATCTTGCCATCGCTGAACTTGTAGACGTTGCTCTGCATCTCGGCCTGCGCGTTGGCGGTCGGGACGGGGACCACCAGGTAGATCACGAAGAAGCCGCCCATGGCGAGCAGGCAGAGGCCGAAGAAGGTGCCCAGCAGCTTCTTCGGCGTGAAGAAGCGGCGTATGCCGCCCTCTTTCGGCGCCCGGCGCGTTCCGCGCTGCCGGGCCTCTCTGGCTTCAGCTCGGCCCATCGCCGTGTCGCTCCGCTCTCAGGTCTCGTCGTCAGGACTCGTTCTCGTCGTCAGGACTCGTTCGCAGCTCTCACCCATCGGAATCAGCTCAGAAAGCTAACACCGCTCGCTATGACAAAGGGCGCCGATCCGGTCTTTTGGGTCGTGACAATCAGCACCCCCTTCACTGGAACCGACTCACGAGAGGGCCGGAGGGTTGCGGCATCCGTTAATGTGTAATCACAATGCTAGCTACCGCCGGACGGCGGAACAGTGAGCGGAACGGGGAACGACCATGCCTTCCACCAGCACCACCACGCCGGACGACCTGCCCGAGATGCCCGCACCACGGGTCCGGGAATTCTCCGCCCACAACATCGGCGGCGGCCTCGCCCTGCTGCTCGGACTGCTCGGCCTCGTCGCCGGCGTCGGCCTGGTCGTATTCGGCGCCACGCTCGCCTCGGCCGGTCCGAAGGCGGCGCTGATCGTGATCGGCGTACTGATAGGGATCGCCGCGTTCTTCGCGATGTGCGGACTGAACATGGTGGCGCCGGGCGAGGCCAGGGTCGTCCAGCTCTTCGGCCGCTACCGCGGCACGATCCGGACCGACGGGCTGCGCTGGGTGAACCCGCTCACCTCGCGCGCCAAGATCTCGACGCGGGTACGGAACCACGAGACCGCGGTCCTCAAGGTCAACGATGCCTACGGCAACCCGATCGAGCTGGCCGCGGTGGTGGTCTGGCGGGTCGAGGACACCGCGCAGGCCATGTTCGAGGTGGACGACTTCCTGGAGTTCGTCTCCACCCAGACCGAGGCCGCGGTGCGCCACATCGCCATCGAGTACCCGTACGACGCCCATGACGAGGACGGGCTCTCGCTGCGCGGCAACGCCGAGGAGATCACCGAGAAGCTGGCCGTCGAGCTGCACGCCCGCGTCGAGGCGGCCGGTGTCCACATCATCGAGTCCCGCTTCACGCATCTCGCGTACGCCCCCGAGATCGCGTCCGCGATGCTCCAGCGCCAGCAGGCGGGCGCCGTCGTCGCGGCCCGCCGGCTGATCGTGGACGGCGCGGTCGGCATGGTCGAGGCGGCCCTCACCCGGCTCACCGAGCAGGACATCGTCGAGCTGGATTCGGAGCGCAAGGCCGCGATGGTGAGCAATCTGCTGGTCGTGCTCTGCGGGGACCGCGCCGCACAGCCGGTCGTGAACACAGGCACTCTCTACCAGTGACCGAACGCAAGCAGGTTCTCCTGCGACTGGATCCGGCGGTGTACGACGCCCTGGCCCGCTGGGCGTCCGACGAGCTGCGCAGCGCCAACGCACAGATCGAGTTCCTGCTCCGCCGGGCCCTGGCGGAGGCGGGCCGCCTCCCCGGCAACGCGGCCCCGATCCCCCGCCGCGGCCGCCCCCGAAAACCCCCCGAGCCAACACCGGACGCCGTGGAAGGCTGAGCGCGAGGCGGCCGCGGGGCCGGGGCCCGAGCCCCGGCCTCCACTATAAACACGTTGTATAGTCGGCGGCATGTCAATCGGGCACACCCTCCTTGGGCTCCTGGAGTCCGGACCGCGTCACGGCTACGACCTCAAGCGGGCCTTCGACGAACGATTCGGCCACGACCGTCCCCTCCACTACGGGCAGGTCTACTCGACCATGTCCCGGCTGCTGAAGAACGGACTCGTCGAGGTCGACGGAGTAGAGGCCGGCGGCGGCCCCGAGCGCAAGCGGTACGCGATCACCGAGGCCGGTGTCACCGATGTCGCCCAGTGGCTCACCCAGCCGGAGAAGCCGGAGCCGTACCTCCAGTCGACCCTCTACACGAAGGTCGTCCTCGCGCTGCTCACCGGCCGCAGCGCCGCCGACCTGCTCGACAGCCAGCGCGCCGAGCATCTGCGGCTGATGCGCGTCCTGACGGACCGTAAGCGCAAGGGCGATCTCGCGGATCAGCTGATCTGCGACCACGCGCTGTTCCATCTGGAGGCGGATCTGCGCTGGCTGGAGCTGGCCGCCGCCCGGCTGGACAAGCTCGCCGAGGAGGTGCGTTCATGACGCCCGCCGGCTCGCTGCTCGTGGCCCACGATCTGCACAAGACCTACGGCCCGACCCCCGCGCTCGACGGCGCCTCGTTCTCCATCCACCCCGGCGAGGTCGTCGCGGTCATGGGCCCGTCGGGGTCGGGCAAGTCGACCCTGCTGCACTGCCTGGCGGGGATCGTCCGTCCCGACTCGGGCGCCATCGCCTACCGCGACCGCTCGCTGACCGAGATGACGGACACCGAGCGCAGCACCCTGCGCCGTACCGAATTCGGCTTCGTCTTCCAGTTCGGTCAGCTCGTGCCCGAACTGACCTGCGTGGAGAACGTGGCACTGCCCCTGCGGCTCACCGGCACCCGTCGCAGGGACGCCGAGCGCTCCGCCCTGGAGTGGATGGAGCGGCTGGAGGTCGCCGACCTGGGGTCCAAGCGCCCCGGCGAGGTCTCCGGCGGACAGGGCCAGCGCGTCGCGGTCGCCCGTTCGCTGGTCACCTCCCCGCGCGTCATCTTCGCCGACGAGCCGACCGGCGCCCTCGACTCCCTCAACGGTGAGCGGGTGATGGAGCTGCTCACCGACGCGGCCAGGTCCGCCAACACCGCCGTCGTGCTGGTGACCCATGAGGCGCGGGTCGCCGCCTACTCGGATCGCGAGGTCGTCGTACGCGACGGAAAATCCCGCGACCCGGAGTACGCCCTATGACGCTCCTCGGTCACCGGAAAGCACCCGCGCCCGGCCCCCCGCCCGGCGCCCCGTCGGACCGCGCGCGCCGCGGCTTCGGCGGCCGGATCCGTGACCTCGGGCTCGGCATACGGTTCGCCGCGGCCGGTGGACGCGAGGGCTGGGTCCGTACGCTGCTGACGGGCCTGGGGGTCGGCCTCGGCGTCGCGCTGCTCTTCTTCGCCGCGTCCGTACCGCAGGTGATCGACGCCCGGAGCGAGCGGGTCAGCGCCCGCACCACCCCCAACGCGATGTCCGAGGCGTGGGTGCGGCCCTCGGACACGACCCTCGTGTGGATCGACGCCGGGACCGAGTACCGCGGCGACACCGTCGGCGGTCAGCTGCTGCGTCCGGACGGTGCGAGGCCACCGCTGCCGCCCGGCGTCGCGCAACTGCCGGGCCCCGGCGCGATGGTGGTCTCCCCCGCCCTGCGGGATCTGCTCGGCTCACCTGACGGCGCCCTGCTCAAGGAGCGGCTCGGCCACCGCGTCGTCGGCACCATCGCCGACGAGGGCCTGCTCGGCCCGGAGGAGCTCTTCTACTACGCGGGCAGCGACACCCTGACCCCCGCCATGGGCGGCAACCGGACGGCCGGTTACGGCTCCGACGACGCACGCGAGCCGCTGCACCCGCTCCTGGTGGTCCTGGTCGTCATGATCTGTGTCGTCCTGCTGGTGCCGGTGGCCATCTTCATCGCCACCGCCGTCCGCTTCGGCGGCGACCGCAGGGATCGCAGGCTCGCCGCGCTGCGGCTGGTGGGCACCGACATCGCGATGACCCGGCGCATCGCCGCCGGAGAGGCCCTCTTCGGCGCGGTGCTGGGACTCGTCGTCGGGCTCGGGGTCTTCCTGGCGGCGCGGCCGCTGGCGGGCGGGGTACAACTGTGGAATCTGAGCGCCTTCCCGGCCGATCTGGTCCCGGTCCCGGCGCTCGCCACGCTGATCGTGCTGTCCGTACCGGTCGCGGCCGTAGTGGTGACGCTGGTCGCGCTGCGCTCGGTCGCCATCGAGCCGCTGGGTGTCGTACGGAACATCCGGCCCCGGCGCCGCCGGCTGTGGTGGCGGCTGCTGATGCCCCTCTCCGGGATCGCGGTCCTGGCCATGATCGGGACGGTCCGGGAGGGGAACGTGGCCGATCCGTACCCCATCGCGGCCGGCGCGATCCTGGTACTGGTCGGGCTGACCACACTGCTGCCCTGGCTGGTCGAGGCGGTCGTGTCGCTGCTGCGCGGCGGGCCCGTGCCCTGGCAGCTCGCCGCCCGCAGGCTCCAGCTGAGCAGCGGCTCCGCGACGCGCGCGGTCAGCGGTATCACCGTGGCGGTGGCGGGCGCCATCGCCCTGCAGATGATGTTCGCCGGGATGCACGAGGACTTCCTCAGGCCCACCGGCCAGGACCCGACACGGGCGAACATCACCGTCTCCGCCTCGGCCGGTGACGGGAAGCTGGCCCAGCGGATGATCGACGACTTCCGCGGCACCAAGGGGGTCACGGCGGTCATCGGCACGGTCGAGAGCTATGTGACCCGGCCGGGCGCCGTGGGCCCGTACGAGATCCAGCCCACCACCACCCTGACCATCGGCACCTGCGCCACCCTGCGGGAACTCGCCGCGCTGCCGTCCTGCCGGGACGGGGACGCCTTCGTGTCCCATATCCGCGGGCAGAAGGAGGGCAACGACTGGGTGGACGAGACGGCCCGCCCCGGAAAGCCTGTCGATCTCAACACCCGCTCCGTGGACGACGGTTCGAAGCCGGTGCGGTGGACGCTGCCCGCTTCGGCCCGGACGGTCGAGGCCAGGACGGACCCCGTGGGCCGCGAGATCGACGGCATCTTCGCCACCCCGGGGGCGCTCGACCCGAGGCGGATGCCCCTGGCCTCGACCACCGCCACACTCCGGGTCGACGACCGGGTGCCGGACGCCGAGGAGTACGTACGCAACACCGCGGCCCGGCTCGACCCGACGATGCGGGTGCGCACGGTCAAGGACGTCGAGCGGGACAAGCAGTACGCCAGCGTGCAGACCGGGCTGCTGATCGGCGGCACGGCCACTGTGGCGCTGATCGCCGCGAGCATGCTCGTCTCCCAGATCGAGCAACTGCGGGAGCGCAAGCGCCTGCTGTCGGTGCTGGTGGCCTTCGGCACGCGCCGGTCGACGCTCGTCTGGTCGGTGCTGTGGCAGACCGCCGTACCGGTCGTGCTCGGCACGGCGCTGGCTGTCGCGGGCGGGCTGACCCTCGGAGCCGTACTACTGCACATGATCGCCAAACAGGTCACCGACCCATGGATCTTCCTTCCCTTCGCGGGCACGGGCGTCGCGGTGATCCTGCTGGTGACGGCGGCCAGCATGCCGCCGCTGTGGCGGATGATGCGGCCGGAGGGCCTGCGGTCGGAGTGACCCGACGGCCGGGCGATCTGACGGCGGAGTGACGTAACGCGGGTGCCGGGCCGAAGATTCCAGCCCGGCACCCGCCGCCATTCCGGCCTCCGGGGCTCAGGCCCCCGCATGTGACTGGCTTCACACCTCGCACTCGCCTCGCGACGGACAGTCACGAACGCATAACGCGGGCGCCCGCTTGATCACCAGAGATGACCATACGGAACGCGCACGGCAACTACGCACAGCTTCCTCACATCTCCATCATGAACGAGCACGCGAAAAAACCACCTGACGCCCCGTCGGTGCACTCTTAAGCTCTCTCTGGCGTGCGGGAGTAAATCCGTTCTTGCTGAGTTTTCGCGCCACCTGTACGTGATTCGGCCAATTCAACGTAACGACAGGTGATATTCGGATGACCAAAGAAATCAAGCTCCTTCTGCGTTCGACCCTCGCCCTCCTCGTGGCGGTCGTCGGATGCCTCGCTCTGACAACTCCTCAGGCCGTGGCGATCAATGGCCCGTCAGCCGGCGTCAAGCTCAACGCCGGGGCGAATGCCGATACCAGAGCCGTCGCGGCGGCGGACCCGCAGGCCGCACAGGCGGCAGCGGTCGAGTGCGGAACCGGTTATGAACTCCGTTACGCGGAGCGGCTGCCCACCGCCGAGAACCGACTGGGCACTCTCTTCAGCTACACCAAGATGACCGGCTCGCGGTGGGACGCCTGTGCCATTTTCGACAACAACACCGGCGCCACCAAGTACATGAAGCTCAAGATATGCCCCAACACCGTCGGTGGCGCGTGTGCTCAGGACGAGGGCAATTTCAGTCAGTACGCCGGCCCCGTCCACCTCACCAACGCGATGTGCGGCGACATTACCGCGATCATGAAGAACACCTCTTCCTCCTCGACCTCGCTCATCAACGCAATCCGGGGAGCGACCGCCTGCAACTAAGGGCTGTCCCGCCCGGGCCGTGCTCTGCGAACCAGACACCTCGAAGGAGACCCTGAAGTGGACGAGAAGGTCCTTGCCGCGCAGAAGTGGGTCAACGCCACGTATTACGGAAAGGTTCCGCAGTACTCCCTGTGCCCGGAGACCGGCACCACCGGCTGGGCGACGATGTACTCCCTGACCCGCGCGCTGCAGCACGAATTGGGAATCACCACCCTCTCCGACAGCTTCGGCCCCACCACACTGTCGAAGCTGGCCGCTCGCGGCGACATCGGCTTCGACGAGCCGAATGCCAACATCAGGAAGATCGTCCAGCACGCCCTGTTCTGCAAAGGCTACTGGGGCGGTGACGGCGAGGGGACGTACAACATCGACGTGATGCTGTCGGTCGCCTCGCTCAAGCGCAATGCCGGCCTCGACGACACGAACGGCTTGGTACAGCCCAAGGTCTTCAAGGCCCTGCTCTCCATGGACGCCTATGTCCTCCTGACGAGCGGCTCGGAAAAGGTCCGGGAGATCCAGCGCTGGCTCAACGGCAGATACTTCAGCAAGTCGACGTTCTATGTGGGCCCCTGCGACGGCATCTATTCGCGTGACGTCCAGACCGCGCTCATGAAGGCCATCCAGTACGAGCTCGGCATCCCCGAGGACCAGGTCACCGGAAACTTCGGAGAAGGGACCAAGGCGGGCTTGAAGAACCACACCGTGGCCGAGGGAGACTCCGGCGTCTTCGTCCAGATCTTCTCCGCCGCCTGCGTCTTCAACGAGCCTGTCTACACCGGTTCCACGAGCTACATCACGTCGTTCAAGAGCACGTTCGACTCCTCCCTTCGCACATTCGTCAAAGAGTTCCAGAAGTTCTCGAGCCTGGCGGTGTCGGAACGCGGCAACTTCGCGACCTGGGCCCAGCTGCTGGTGTCGACGGGTGACCCGGACCGCGTGGTCCCCGGGTGCGACACCCGCTTCACCATCACCCCCGCCATCGGCAGTGATCTCTACGACGGGGGCCATCGTTATGTCGGACGCTATCTCTACCAGCCGCCGAACAGCATAGACAAGTACATCAAGCCCGGCGAGCTGGACAATATCTTCAAGGCCGGTCTGAACGTATTCCCCATCTTCCAGGACAACGGACGTCTCCTCTCGGACTTCGATTATCCGAAGGGCTATCAGCACGGGCTGCTGGCGCACGAGCGTGCCTCCTTCTACGGCTTCAACCGCTCCACCGTCATATATTTCGCGGTGGACTACGACGCGACCAGCGAAGAGATCGCATCCAATATCATCCCCTATTTCCATGGCGTGTCGGCCGCGCTGAGCAGCAAGGGGAAGCGCTACATACACGGCGTCTACGGATCGCGGAACGTGTGCTCGAAGGTCACGAAGGAGACCTATGCCCGGTATTCCTTCATCTCCGGAATGTCCTGGGGGTTCTCCGGGAACCTGGGCTTCCCCATGCCGACGAACTGGTCCTTCACACAGATCAAGGAGATCAGCAATATCCCGTCGGCCGACGGCCCCTACGACCTCGACAAGGACGCTCACAGGCCCGGCACCGACGAGGGCCAGAACAGTGTGAACAAACAGGCCTCACCCGCCGGTCCGTTCATTTCCTACATCGAGATGCTGCACGGGCTGGCCATCGACTACGGGAAGGGCGACCCGGACCAGCTCGTCATGGAGTACGTCCGGCACCGCGAGTACGGAGACCTCTCGTGGTGGGCACTCATCGGCGACCCGGACGAAGGCTTCATCTCCTACGCCAACGAGCACGGCGCGTTCGTCTATGACGAATTCACGGATCCCTTCACGGGACACCTCATCGGCGCCGAGCACTTGATGGCGACCGCCAACGCCCACTACGTCAAGGAGCAGCCCTCCAGCAGTGACCGGGGCGGTGCGGGAGATGTGGGCGGCTGGGCAGGCGACATCTTCACTTTCTACGGAGAGTGGCGGCGCGACAACGGCAGCTATCCGAACGGATACACCTACTGTCAGGACAGGCTCGGAAAGATCGGCGTGGACTCCACATTCGGGTTCAACGACCTGGTGGAGGACGCGGACGGCTATCTGATCGCCGAGCAGGTCCGCAGCGGCAAGAACATCGTCACGGCGATACGCGATCACTACGCGGGCAGCGGCGGCGTGCGGCGCTTCCAGGACTACTACACCAAGCGTTTCAGTGGGTCCACGGGAACGGCAACCAACTTGACGCGCTATATGCTGACCATGGAAATCGACCCCACCATCGCGCTGGGGCGCGAGTACCTCATCAGCAAGAACGCGGGCGGCAACGGCTCCGTACTCATGCCGTGGATGCTGCCCTCGGACAAGCTCACCGAATTCTGCCAGGGATTCGCCGACACCCTGAAGGACCGCGCCAGTCAGGAATCCCGGATGAAGGCACGCTATCTCGCCCGTCAGAAAGAGAGCCTGGGCGACTCCACATGAGCAACGCCCCCGCAGCCCGCCGCGGCCGCGCGGAGCCCTCGACCTGGGTGAAGGGCTTGGCGCTCAGCATCAGCGTCGCTGTTCCCGTCTACCTCATGGGGGCTTTCGCCGGTTTCACGCAAGCGGCGAAAATCTGCGGGGTGGAGTCCGGAAAAGGACCGTCGAACCGGCCGGATTCGATAACACAGGACCTTTTCCCCCCGTCCACGGTCTGCGGGTGGAACGACGGAACGTCCGTCGATCTCGTGCCGTCCTGGATCGGCCCGGTGCTCTTCGTGTGCGCGGCAGCCGCCGTTGTCTGCGCCGCCATGGCCCTCCGTGCAGCCGTCAAGCAGAAGAAGGAGCTTGTCCATGACTGACCCCGTATCCCCGGCTCCCCCCGTCGACCGCCGCCGCGTGCTCGTCACGGGACTGGGCGTCGCCGGTGGCGCGACCTTGTGGGCGAGCGGCATGAGCGGCCTCGCCACCGCCGCCGAAAGCGCCGAGTCGCCCGAGTCCGCCGCGGCCGTCACCGACAACGGCTGGCCGGTCGTCGAAAGACCGGAGTCGCACCGCGTCGAAGGGGCCGGCTCCCTGACCGTCCCGGTGCTGGACGGCGACGTCGCCACGGTGCTCCTGCATGTGCTCCGACGGTTCCACTACGAGATCACCACACTCGACAAGGGCGAGGTGACCGGACACACCATTACCAGCCAGAAGATCACGGAGCCCTACGAGAGCAACTACCGCTCGGGAACGGCGGTCGCGATCCTGCCCGGTATGTATCCCGTTGGCGCCAAGGGCGGATTCTTCCCGAACGAGCTGACCGTCATCCGGGACATCCTCGCGGACTGCGAGGGCGTCGTCCGCTGGGGCGGCGACGAGAAGGTCCCGAAGGAAGGCCACTTCGAGATCGCGGTGAAGCCCGGGGACG
This sequence comes from Streptomyces sp. NPDC058198, assembly GCF_042882605.1. NCBI lineage: Bacteria > Bacillati > Actinomycetota > Actinomycetes > Kitasatosporales > Streptomycetaceae > Streptomyces > Streptomyces sp. NPDC058198. The sequence continues at coordinate 138,822 of NZ_JBHVVP010000003.1, read as the reverse complement.
CCCGGCTGGCCCGGACCGCGCGGAAGATCGCCGCCTGGGGCCGGGCGCCGGGCGAGGGCGCCGGTTCCATCGACGCCACCGCCTCTGAGCGGCGCCGCGCCGCCAAGGCCCTGGAGCGACGCCAGAAGGCCGCCTGACCGGCGCTCAGAGCCAGGTCCTGTCCGGCGGATCTTCGCGGGACAGGACCTGGACAGGCGTGGACGCCCTGGCGGGAAGCACTCGTACCGGGAGCGCCCTCAGTGCCTCCCGCAGGGCGTCCGCGAACGCCTCGAACTCGCCGCCCCGCGCCGCTCCCGTACGCATCGCCAGCGCGATCCTGCGGGACGGCGCGGGGTCCGCGAAGTACCCCGTCGACAGCTGGTCGTTGCGTCCGGTCTCGACCTGCACCGCCGTACGCGGCAGCAGCGTGACCCCCAGACCGCCGGCGACCAGCTGGACCAGCGTGGACAGCCCCGCGGCGGTGGTCGTCACGGGCACACCGCCGGCCCGGCCCGCCTCCCGGCAGATGTCCAGCGCCTGGTCCCGCAGACAGTGCCCCTCGTCGAGCAGCAGCAGCGGCAGTTCCCGCAGCGCCTCGCGCGGCAGGTCCCGCCGCCCGCCCAGCTCGTGGCCGTCCGGCGCGACCAGTACGAAGTCCTCTTCGAACAGCGGCAGTTCGGTGATCCCCGGCCGGCCGAGCGGCACGGCGAGAAGCAGCAGATCCAGCCGGCCCGCCGCCAGGCCCTCCAGCAGGGAGGACGTCTGCTCCTCGTGCACCTGGAGATCCAGCTCCGGATAGCGCTCGTGCACCAGCCGGAGCACGGTCGGCAGCAGATACGGCGCCACCGTCGGGATCACCCCGAGCCTGAGGAGTCCGGTGAAGGGGGCCCGTACCGCCTCGGCCTCGTCCAGCAGCGCGCCGACCGCGTCCAGCACGGCCTTCGCCCGGACCGTGAGCCGTTCACCGGCCGGGGAGAGCAGCACCTTCCGGGTCGTACGCTCCACGAGCTGCACGCCGAGCACCTCCTCCAACGCCGAGACAGCGCCGGAGAGCGCGGGCTGGCTCATCCCGATCGCGGCGGCCGCGTCCCGGAAGTGCAGATGCTCGGCCACGGCCATGAAGGCGCGCAGCTGGGACAGGCTGGGCTGTTTGCCTCGCTGGCCGGGCTGTCTGACGTGGTGCGCGGCTGGTATCGACGCCACTGATAGGTACCTCCGATCACGACAGCCGAGTCTAGCTATTTCTATGATCAATGTTCTCTGTGCCACCATCAGTGATGCGTCCCACCCCCCGGAAGCCCCCAAAAGGTACTTCCTCCCCTCGCAAGGAGTGCGTGTGCTCACCGTTGGTGACAAGTTCCCCTCGTTCGAACTGACCGCCTGTGTCTCGCTGGAGAGCGGCAAGGAGTTCGAGGAGATCAACCACAAGACCTACGAGGGCAAGTGGAAGGTCGTCTTCGCGTGGCCCAAGGACTTCACCTTCGTGTGTCCGACGGAGATCGCGGCCTTCGGCCGGCTGAACGAGGACTTCGCCGACCGTGACGCCCAGATCCTCGGCTTCTCCGGCGACTCCGAGTTCGTGCACCACGCCTGGCGCAAGGACCACCCCGACCTGCGCGACCTGCCCTTCCCGATGCTGGCCGACTCCAAGCACGAGCTGATGCGCGACCTGGGCATCGAGGGCGAGGACGGCTTCGCGCAGCGCGCGGTCTTCATCGTCGACCCGAACAACGAGATCCAGTTCACGATGGTGACCGCCGGTTCCGTGGGCCGTAACCCCAAGGAGGTCCTGCGGGTGCTGGACGCGCTGCAGACCGACGAGCTGTGCCCGTGCAACTGGACCAAGGGCGAGACGACTCTCGACCCGGTCAAGCTCCTGTCGGGCGAGTGATCCGGCGATGGCACTCGACGAACTGAAGTCGGCTCTGCCGGACTACGCCAAGGATCTGCGACTGAACCTCGGCTCGGTCATCGGCAACAGCGAGCTGCCGGGGCAGCAGCTCTGGGGCACGGTGCTGGCCTGCGCCATCGCCTCCCGCTCGGCGAAGGTACTGCGCGAGCTGGAGCCGGAGGCCAGGGCGAACCTGAGCGCCGAGGCGTACACCGCCGCCAAGTCCGCCGCCGCGATCATGGCGATGAACAACGTCTTCTACCGGACCCGGCATCTGCTGTCCGACCCCGAGTACGGGACGCTGCGCGCCGGACTGCGGATGAACGTCATCGGAAACCCGGGCGTGGAGAAGGTCGACTTCGAGCTGTGGTCGCTCGCCGTCTCCGCCGTCAACGGCTGCGGCCAGTGCCTCGACTCGCACGAGCAGGTGCTCCGCAAGGCGGGCGTGGACCGCGAGACAATCCAGGAAGCCTTCAAGATCGCCTCGGTGATCCAGGCGGTGGGCACGACGCTCGACGCCGAAGCTGTCCTCGCCGAGGCCGTTCCCGCCGAGTAGCGCCACACATACGCAAAGGCCCCGTGGACACCAGGTCCACGGGGCCTTTACGTATGGCCGGTCATCCCGTGAGCGGGGCCGGCGGGGCCGGCGGGGCCGGACCGGGGATCACTCCTTGCCGTTCGCCGCCTCCGCAGGTGCGGGCGTGGCCGAGGGGGTCGCGGCCGCGGCCACCGGGACGGGCTTCGGCACGGGCGCGGGGGTCGGCGCCGTGTCGAGCGCCGTCGCGCCGTGCGGCCGGGGCGAGTTCCGCAGGTCCTGTTCCTGGCTGTACGCGCGGAGATAGCCGACGACGGTATTGGTCACCGCCACCAGCGGCACCGCCACCACCGCGCCGCCGATGCCCGCGACCAGTCCGCCGGCCGCGACGGACAGGACGACGGCGAGCGGATGCACCCGTACCGCGCGGCCCAGGATGAAGGGCTGCAGCACATGCCCCTCGATCTGCTGTACGGCGAGGACGACGAGCAGGACTATCAACGCGGTGAACACGTCCTGCGTGACCAGTGCCACGACCACGGCCAGGGCGCCCGAGATCACCGCGCCGACCAGCGGGATGAAGGCGCCGAGGAAGATGAAGACGGCCAGCGGGACCGCCAGCGGGACATCGAGGAAGTAGAGCCCGAGACCGATGAAGATCGCGTCGATCAGAGCCACCAGCACCGTGCCGCGCACATAGGCGGTGAGCGTGCGCCAGGCGCGCGGCCCGGCTCCGGCGACGCCCTCGCGGGCCTGGGCCGGGACGAGTTTGAGCGTCCAGTGCCAGATCTTCCTGCCGTCGTACAGCAGGAAGAGCGTCGAGAACATCGCGAGGAACATACCGGTCAGCAGCTCGACCATCACGGTCACGCCCTGGAGGCCCGCGGACGTGATCTCCTCGGTGTTGGTGCCGACGGCGTCGCTCAGGCTCTTCGCTATGTCGTTGATCTGATCTTCGGTCACATGGAACGGGCTGTTCAGCAGCCAGCGCTTCAGCTCGTCGATGCCGTCCCTGACCCGGTTGGAGAGGTCGTCGATGTTCTCCATGACCTGCCACACGACGAACCAGCCGACCAGTCCCATGAGGACGAACCCGGCGATGGCGGTGAGGGCGGTGGCCAGGGCGCGCGGCACGCCACGGCCCTTGAGCCGGGCGACGGTGGGCTGGAGCAGCGCCGTGATGAGCAGGGCGGCGACGAAGGCCAGCACGACCAGCTGTACGGCGCTGATGACCCGCATCAGTACATAGAGCATGCCCGCCAGGACCAGCAGCCGCCAGGCGACCTCACCCGCGACCCGGATCCCCCAGGGGATGGCGGCGACGGGATCGGGCTTGGCCGCGACGGCGGGGGCGTACGCGGGCGGCGCCGGGATGCTCTCCGGCGCGGAACGGGGGGCCGGACCGTCGTCGGCCTCGGCCTCGGCCCGGCGCTCGTCCAAGCGCTCCCCCATGCGGGTCAGTTCCGCACCCACCCGACCGAGCCACGCTGGCACCTTGGACATGACGTTCCCTCTTCCCCCAGGCGGTCTCTCCACTCACTCCCCCGGAGCCGTTCGAATCGACCGTACACGTGCGAAGCCCCCCACCGTAGGACGGTGGGGGGCTTCGGAAGGTTGAGCGCCGGTCGTGCCGGGGTGGTTCTAGTACCAGCCGTTCGCCTGCCAGTACGCCCAGGCGGCACAGGGGCTGCCGTAGCGGTCGGAGTTCATGTAGCTCAGGCCCCACTTGATCTGCGTCGCGGGGTTGGTCTGCCAGTCGGCCCCGGCCGAGGACATCTTGGAGCCGGGGAGCGCCTGCATGAGGCCGTACGCGCCGGACGACGGGTTCTGAGCCTTGTAGTTCCAGCCGGACTCGTGGTCCACGATGTTGCTGAAGCACTGGAACTGGTCGGCCGAGACCATCTGCCGGGCGATGGCCTGGACCTGGGAGACGCTGTAGGAGCTCTGCGGGGCGAAAGCGGAGGCGGAACGCACCTCGTCGCGGCTCGCGCGCTCCTCCGCTTCCTTGGCCGCGCGCTCGCGCTCGACCTTGTCGTCAGCGGCTTCCTTCTTCGCCTTCGCGTCCTTGGCGGCCTGAATCCGGGCCGATTCCTCGGCTGACTTCTTCGCGGTCGCGTCGGCGGCTGCTGCCTGCGCGTCGGCCTGCTGTGTCAGCGACGCGGTCTGCACCTGCGCCTGCTGGCCTGCGGGGATGTCTGCGAGGAGCGTCATGTCCGCTGCGGTCGCCTCGAAATTGTCGCCCGAGACCTGGGGGTCGCCCGAGGCGACACCCACGACGGCGCCGACGGTGGTGACCGCAGTGGCCGATGCCACGGCGAATCCCCGGACCGAGATCCGGCTCACACGGTGTCCTTCCAGCATCGCCCGCATACGTGACCTCGCGGACGCGATCGTGCCCCTGGCACTGGTCTCCGCATTACTGGGTCACGGGGAGACACGGGCCCGGTGGGCAACCCCCCTGCGGGGACTGCCGCGTGGTGCGCGGGCGGCATGCGGCGGCAGTTGTTGAGTTGTGTGGTGCTGCACCTCTGAAGGTGCGCGTGTTGCCGCATGCGGGGCCTGACGGAAGCAAGACTCTGCCGGAAGGCAACGCCGCGAGGCAATTCTTCCTTGCGTGTTAAAGCTCACACCCCGTTTGCCGCACCGGATTCACGGAAATGGCGGTACAGCATAGCGCCGCCCGGCTAAGCTTTCGGGCTTCGCCGGGCGGCGCCAACTGTGGTGATACGGGGCTAGATCTGACCGTCCTCCAACATTTCGGTCACGAGTGCGGCGATCTGCGAGCGCTCGGAGCGGGTGAGGGTGACATGCGCGAAGAGCGGATGTCCCTTGAGCTTCTCGACGACGGCGACGATTCCGTCGTACCGCCCCACCCGCAGGTTGTCGCGCTGCGCCACGTCATGCGTGAGCACCACCCGGGAGTTCGCCCCGATACGGGACAGAACCGTCAGCAGAACGTTCCGCTCCAGGGACTGGGCCTCGTCGACGATGACGAAAGCGTCGTGCAGGGAGCGGCCGCGGATATGCGTGAGCGGCAGCACTTCGAGCATGCCGCGCCCGAGCACTTCCTCGATCACCTCACGGCCTGCGACCGCGGAGAGGGTGTCGAAGACCGCCTGCGCCCAGGGGCTCATCTTCTCGGCCTCGGTGCCGGGCAGATAGCCGAGCTCCTGGCCGCCGACCGCGTACAGCGGCCTGAAGACCATCACCTTCTGATGCTGCCGGCGCTCCAGGACCGCTTCCAGGCCGGCGCAGAGGGCCAGGGCCGACTTGCCGGTGCCGGCCCGGCCGCCCATCGACACGATGCCGATGTCCGGGTCGAGGAGGAGATCGAGGGCGATCCGCTGCTCGGCGCTGCGGCCGTGGATCCCGAAGGCCTCACGGTCGCCGCGGACGAGCCGGATATTGCCCTCGGCGGTGACCCGCCCGAGCGCCTTGCCGCGCTCGGACTGGAGCACCAGTCCGGTGTGCACGGGCAGCTCGCTCGCCTCGGGGGCGTAGACCGTCTCCTCCGAGTACAGGAGATCCACCTGATCGGCGGCGAGCGACAGCTCGCTCATCCCCGTCCAGCCGGAATCGGTGATGGCGAGCTCGGCGCGGTACTCCTCGGCGAGAAGTCCGACCGATGACGCCTTGATGCGCAGCGGCAGATCCTTGGAGACGACGGTGACGTCGTACCCCTCGGCCTGCAGATTGCGCGCGACCGCGAGAATCCGTGAGTCGTTGTCCCCCAATCGGAAGCCGGCGGGCAGGATGCCGGGATCAGAGTGGTTGAGCTCGACGCGCAGCGTGCCGCCCAGGTCGCCCAGGGGGATGGGGGCATCGAGACGGCCGAACCGGAGACGGAAGTCGTCCAGCAGGCGCAGGGCCTGCCGGGCGAAGTACCCGAGCTCCGGATGGTGCCTCTTGGCCTCCAACTCCGTAATCACCACGATCGGGAGCACGACCTCGTGCTCGTCGAACCGGGACATGGCGTTCGGATCGGCCAGCAGGACGCTGGTGTCGAGAACGTAGGTGCGCCTGTCGGGCATGCGGCGCTTTGTGCTGGTCACCACGGAAGGACGTACCCCCTCGGATGAGGTCGGGGTGCGACGGCGTCGCGGGCGGGTGGGCCGGGCTCAGGCCCCATGCGCGGGCCGAGCTCCGGCCCTCCATGTCGCCCGTACGTCTCACCGCACGGTCGTCCTGGTGCAAAGGGCCTCCCGGGCGGACGGCCCCATGCCGTCCGCTGAGATGCGACATCCACTGACAGAACTTTTCGGACGTCGACCTGGAGGAGGTATGCCCTCGAACACGCGCCGCCATGCCATGGCATATGACGGACGGTGGATGAACCTCGGGTGAAGAGCCCGGCCGGTGCCTGGGTGACGTCAGGCGGGCGCGGGGCGGAAGACTCTCGGAGGCCTTGCCGGAGAAGGGGAGAGGTCAGGATCCGTAGCGTCGGCCACGCGCCGCGTAGTCACGCAGGGCACGCAGAAAATCGACTTTTCGGAACGCCGGCCAGAAGACTTCGCAGAAGTAGTACTCCGAATGGGCGCTCTGCCAGAGCATGAAGCCGGAGAGGCGCTGCTCGCCGCTGGTGCGGATGACCAGGTCGGGGTCGGGCTGGCCGCGCGTGTAGAGGTGCGAGGAGATCAGGTCGGTGTCGACGATCTCGGCGAGGTCCTCGAAGGAGGTGCCCTTGCTCGCGTGATCCATCAGCAGGGAGCGGACGGCGTCCGCGATCTCCTGCCGGCCGCCGTAACCGACGGCGACATTGACGAGTATTCCCTTGTTGCCGATGGTGGCCTGTTCGGCTTCCTTGATCACGGTCTGGGTGCGGGACGGCAGCAGGTCGAGCGTGCCGACGTGGTGCACCCGCCAGCGGCCGTCGGCCGCCAGGGCGCGGACCGCGCTCTCGATGATGCCGAGGAGGGGAGTCAGCTCTTCCTCGGGACGGTCGAAGTTGTCCGTCGAGAGCATCCAGAGGGTGACGACCTCGACATTGGTCTCGGAGCACCAGCCGAGCAGTTCCTGGATCTTGCTGGCGCCGGCCTTGTGTCCTTGCTCGGTCGTACCGCCGGACGCCTTGGCCCAGCGACGGTTGCCGTCGAGGATGACACCGATGTGCTTGGGCACCTGGGCGTGATCGAGGCGGCCTTCCACCCGGCGTGCGTAGAGCCGATACACCAGGTCGCGCACGTTCACTACGTCCACCTCTCGATTCCATGGGGACCGGCGCGTCCGCTGGCGGGATCCTGGGGCCGGCCCAAGGACCCCGAAGCCGTCACATTACTGCGCGGGCCCCGCAGTCTCCCAACCCGGCCTGTCACAGGACCGTGATAGGGAAGGAACCGTGACTGATTTCCCCGCTTACCTCGCAGCCGACGACCGGTACGACTCCATGGAGTACCGGCGCAGTGGACGCAGCGGCCTCAAACTGCCCGCTGTCTCCCTCGGCCTCTGGCACAACTTCGGTGATGACCGCACCCTCGATTCGCAGCGCGCGATCCTGCGCCGCGCCTTCGATCTCGGCGTCACGCACTTCGATCTGGCGAACAACTACGGTCCGCCGCCCGGATCCGCCGAGCTGAATTTCGGCAAGATCTTCGCACAGGATTTCTCCGCCTATCGGGATGAACTCATCATTTCGACCAAGGCGGGCTATCTGATGCATCCCGGCCCCTACGGCGAATGGGGCTCGCGCAAGTACCTGCTGTCCTCACTGGACGCGTCCCTGGAGCGGATGGGGCTCGACCACGTCGACATCTTCTACTCCCACCGCTTCGACCCCGACACTCCTCTCGAGGAGACGATGGGGGCGCTGGCGTCCGCCGTACAGCAGGGCAAGGCCCTGTACGTCGGTGTGTCGTCGTACACCGCGGAGCAGACCGCGGAGGCGGCCAGGCTGCTCAAGAAGATGGGTGTTCCGGCACTCATCCACCAGCCGTCCTATTCGATGATCAACCGCTGGATCGAGGACGACGGGCTGCTGGACACCCTGGAGACGGCCGGGATGGGCTGTATCTCCTTCGTGCCGCTGGCACAGGGGCTGCTGACGAACAAGTACCTGAAGGGGATTCCGGAGGGGTCGCGGGCCACACAGGGCAAGTCCCTGAACCCGGATCTGCTGTCGGAGGAGGTCACGCGGCGGCTGAACGGGCTGAACGAGATCGCGCGGCGGCGTGGTCAGTCCCTGGCGCAGCTGGCGCTGAAGTGGGTCCTGCGCGACCCGCGGATGACATCAGCGCTGATCGGCGCGTCCAGCGTGAAGCAGCTGGACGAGAATGTCGCGGCGCTGGCCGGGGCGGAGCTCTCGGCCGAGGAGCTCAAGGAGATCGACAGCTTCGCGGTGGACACCGCCGGGACGAACATCTGGGCCGGCCGGGGCTGACGCTCCACGGCGCGTGCGCACCTCGGTGCGTGGGCGCTCGGTGCGTCGGCTCGGTGCATCGGTGCGGCTGCGCGTCGGTGCGGCTGCGCGTCGGCACAAAAAACGGGCCGGTCCGTGGGGGGGATACGGACCGGCCCGAGGGGGGGTTTCCACCATAACCCTTCGTAAGTGGTGACGCGTGCCAGGACAGGCCGGAATGACGCTCCGGAAGACCCGTCCAGCCCGTGAAAAGCCCGGAATTCCGGGCTTTTCACGGGCTCCGCGTCCCGGCGTGGCGAGAAGACGCCACGCCGCGCCGTAACCCTGAGGAACGACCCCGACCCGGGGCGCCCCCTGCACACACGCGGACAGAAACTGACCTGTACGGCTCCTACGGTCGCCCCATGACGACGCGTGATGTGACCTGGACCGAAGCGAGCGCCCGACGGCTCGCGCGCCAGGGCCTGCTGGCCCCGGCCGAGAACGCCTCCCCCGCGACGGTGGCCGGCGCCATGCTCGGAGCGCACGCGCAAGTACTGTCCGCGGCCGAGCTCTCCGTCGCGCTCCGGCTGGACGGCGCGTCCCGCGCGGACGTACGCACCGCGCTCTGGACGAACGGCAGTGTGGTGAAGACCTTCGGCCCCCGCGGCACCGTCCATCTGCTGCCCTCGGCTGATCTGCCCCTGTGGACGGGTGCGCTGGGCGCGCTGCCGACGGGCCGTGATCCGATGCCCGCGCACGTGAGGATGACGCCGGAGCAGTCGGAGGCCGTCGTCGCCGCCATCGCCGACGCGCTGGCGGACACCGCGCTCACCGTGGACGAGCTGACCGAGGCGATCGTCGCGCGCACCGGGTCCTGGGCCGGCGACCGGGTCATGGACGCCTTCCAGACGAAGTGGCCGCGCTGGCGTCAGATCACGCACCGGGCCGCGTACCGGGGTGCGCTGTGCTTCGGACCCAACCGCGGCCGCAAGGTCACCTACACCCATCCGCACCGGCTGCTGCCCGGCTTCACCCCGATGGCAGGACCGGCCGCGCTCGCCGGGCTCGTACGCCGCTATCTGTACGCGTACGGGCCTGCCACCCCGCGGCACTTCGCCGGCTGGCTCGCCATGCCGAAGACCTGGGCCGGGAAGCTGTTCGCGGGGCTCGCCGCCGAGGGGGACATCGAGGAGACCGGCTTCGAGGACGGCCGCGCGTGGGTGGTGGCGGGCGACACCGCGTTCCCGGCGGAACCGGTACGGGGCGTGCGGCTGCTCCCCTACTTCGACGCGTACTCCATCGCCGCGCAGCCCCGCGAGCGGCTCTTCGCCGGCGAGGCGTACGCACGCGCTCTCGCGGGCGGGCAGGCCGGCAACTTCCCCGTACTGCTCGTGGACGGCGCGGTCGCCGGGGTGTGGCACCAGCGCCGCTCCGGGCGGCGGATCGAGGTGACGGTGGAACCGCTGGGCACGCTGACCGCCGGGCAGCGGCGGGAGCTGGAGACCCAGGTGGAGCGGACCGGCGAGATCCTTGAGGGGAAGCCGGAACTGACAGTCGGAAAGGTCATGGTCGGACCGCACGCCTGAGCGCGGCGGGACGGGCGGCGGGACGGTGGGAGCGTCAGGCCTCAGGCGTCGGGCTTCGGTCCTCGGCCGGGCTTGACCGCCTCGATCAGGAAGCGTGTCGTCGTCGCCACGAACGGGCCTTCGCTCTCGATGCGGCGGTGCAGCGCCTCCAGCCGGTCGCGGTACTCCTCGACCGTGAAGCCGGGCACCATCCAGATCACCTTCCGCAGGAAATAGACGACGGCGCCGATGTCGAGGAACTCGGTGCGCAGCGTCGCCGTACGCAGATTGATGACGTCGAGACCGGCCGCGTCGGCCTCGTGCCTGGCCCGCTCGGGGTCGCGGTGCCCCCGTGCCTCGGGCGGCTGCGGTCCCAGGAAGTATTCGACCAGCTCGAAGACGCTGGCCGGGCCGACCTCCTGGGAAAAGTACGTGCCGCCCGGCCGCAGGACCCGGGCGATCTCCTCCCACCACGCGCGTACGGGATGGCGGCTGACCACCAGGTCGAAGGCGTCGTCCGCGAAGGGCAGCGGCGGCTCGTCCGGATCGGCGACGACCGCGGCGCCGAGCGGATGCAGCAGGGCGGTGGCGCGCGCGATGTTCGGCGGCCAGGACTCGGTGGCCACGGTGAGCGGCGGCAACGCCGGTACGGACGCGAGGACTTCACCGCCGCCGGTCTGGATGTCGAGGGCGGCGGTGGCGCGGGACATCCGCTCGGCCATCGACCGGGCATAGCCCCAGGAGGGGCGCTCCTCGGTGGCTCGCCCGTCCAGCCAGGAGAAGTCCCAGCCGTCGACGGACACCGCCTCGGCCTCGGCGATCAGCTCTTCGAAGGAACGGGGACGGGGACGGGGGCGCGGCATGGAGCGATCGTGGCAGGACGGTTCCGGCGCGGGCGAACGCTTTTCAGGCCGCCCTACGGAACGTACAGAACGTCACGCGACCGGAACGTCACGCGGCGGCGAGGCCGCCGAGGACGAGTCCGAGCAGGGCGCCGGTGATCATGAAGGGGCCGAAGGGGATCGCCGACTTGCGGCCCGCCCGGCGCAGCAGCATCAGCCCGAGTCCGTACAGCGACCCCAGCAGGAACCCGGCGAAGGCCCCGACGAACAGCACCAGCCAGCCGTACCAGCCGAGGACGACCCCGAGCGAGAGGGCGAGCTTGACGTCGCCGAAGCCCATGCCGTTCGGATTGATCAGGAACAGCACGAAGTAGCACCCGCCGAGGACGAGTCCACCGAGCAGCGCCGTCGGCCAGGAGCCGGCGGCGCCGGGGAGCAGGGCGGCCGGGCCGAGCAGCACGGCGGCCGCGGCGGCGAGGGGCAGCGTCAGCTGGTCCGGGAGCCGGTGGACATTGCGGTCGACGAGGGCGAGGAGTACGGCGAAGGGCGCGAGCAGCAGCCATACGGCGAGCTCCGGGCGGGGGCCGGTGGCGGCGGCGAGGGCCGCGCAGGCGAGGGCGGTGATGAGCGGGACGAGGACGGAGGGGGCGTCGGTAACCGGGGCGTGTTGGCTTCCGGTGTCGGGGGTTCCCGTGTCGGGGGTTGCCGTGTCAGGGGTTGCCGTATCGGGGGTTGCCGTATCGCCGCCGAGGCTTCCCGCCGTACGGGACGGCACGGCCGCGTCACAGGTCGCGCACCGGGCGCCGCCGAGCCACCCGCGCGCGGGCCCGATGATCGGGTGTCCGGCCGGACAGCTGTCCCGCCACGTGTCCTCCGGCTCGACGGAGAGCCGGTACGCGGCGCGCGGCAGCAGCAGTCCGGTGGCTCCACCCCAGACAAGGGCGACGGCGATCAGCGTGGCGTACACATCACTGACCCTAGAGCCGCGCCCGGGCCCCGGTCATGGGTCCAGGGGCCCACTGGCGGCCCTCCAGGACCCAGAGTCCGCCGTATGACTGTGCCGTCCGGGACTCAGGGCCGTACGCCGGGCGCTACGGTCTACGGCCATGGGCAAATGGCGTAACGGCAGTGGACAGTTGACGGTCGCGGGGCAGGACGGCTCGGTGGACGGATCTCAGGACGGCTCGGTGAGCGGCTCGGTGGATCTGGAGGTCGCCGCCTCCTACGGAGCGCGACGGCGCGGCCTGCTCGGGCGCGAGGGGATCGAGGGCGCGCTGCTGATCACCCCGTGCAACAGCGTGCACACCTTCCGGATGCGCTTCGCGATCGATGTGGCCTACCTGGACAAGGAGTTGAAGGTCCTCGACGTCCATACGCTGCGGCCGGGACGGCTGCCGCTGCCACGGTGGCGAGCGCGCCATGTGCTGGAGGCGGAGGCCGGGGCGATGGCGCGGTGGGGCCTGCGGCCGGGTGTCCGCGTCAGCCTGGACGTATAGCGGTTTGCGGGTACGGCAGGGCGCCGGACCCTAGGTGAGCTTGGCGGCCTGGGTCAGCAGCAGGACAGGCGGGACCTGTGGAGTCCTGGCGTCCTCGAAGTTGGCGGTGTAGAAGGTGGCCACCGTGCCGCCGACCCGTACGACATGGAAGACCAGCGGGACCGAATCGCCCTCGAAGTCGCCCGTCACCTGATAGGCGAGCGTGTCGTCCCCGGCCTCGGGCGCGCTCAGCCGCTTCACATCCGTGTACGTGGACGGCCCGTCGCCGCCGGTCGCGGTGAAGCCGTCCGCGCAGGCGGTGACGGCGGCGCGCAACCGGCTGAGCAGAGTGCTCGCGCCCTGCGCACCGTGCGTGGTGAGGAACTCGGAGACGGCGGGCCGGCCGTCTTTCGTACCGACGAGCTGCCGGTACGCGGCGGCCTTCGCGAGCGGCTCCGGCTTGCCGTTGATCAGCGCGGTGAGGGGCAGGCACTCGGGCCGGTCGGCGGTCTCGCCCTGCGGGGGTGGTGCGTCCATGGGGCCGACGCCGAACTCCGCCACGTCCCCGGCCGCGAGGATCGCCTGGTCCAGCTCGGCCTGGGTCAGCACCCGGCCGCCACTGGCACCGGCGCCGGTGACATCCGGCTGCGGCTGGGACGGCCGTGGCGGCTGGGACGACCGGCTGGGCGGGGTCGAGATACCGGCGTCTGCCTGTTTCTCCGGCTGGTCCGCCGCGCTCCGGCCGTCGGTCTTCGCCTCGCCCCCACAGGCGCCCGCGAGTCCCAGCGCGAGCGCGGTGCCCGCCGCGGCCAGAGTGATGCGCCGTGCCATGCTCGCGGTGCGCTTCCTCATCCCGTACCCCATCTCGCTCGCCGCACGGCGCCGCTGACCATGGCTGACCGTGGCTGTGGCTGTGGCTGTTCCGCAAGCTAACAACGGCTTTCACAGCCACGCATGGGCCCCCGGACCCAACCTCGGACCCCTCAGTCCGGGCGTCGTACCGGGACCGGGCCCAGCCTGGGCCAGCGGGTACGCATCCGGTCGGCCATCTCCGTACTGAGCCGTCCCAGGCCGGTCAGAGTGGCGCCGTCACGGCAGTCACGTCCGTCACGGCAGTCACCACCGTCACCAGCGTCGCCGTCGTTCGCGGTCATCCGTCCGACCACGCCGAGACGGTGCAGTAGCCGCTGCCTGGCGGAGGCCGTACCCCACGTCCAGTCCCGGCGCGGAAGCCTGGCCAACTGGTCGGCCGTACCCCGGTGGGCGCGTTGCACGAGGGCGTCGCCACGGATCAGCCACCCGGCGCACGCGTCGGCCAGATCGCCTTCCGGCTCGGCGCCGGTCGCGTCGCGCCAGGCGGAGCGGTAGGCGGCTTCCGCCGCGTGGAGCAGCGGTTCCGGGGCGGCGGTGACGCACCAGCAGGTCGGGAAGCCGATCCGTAGGTAGGCGAGTTCCATCAGCCCGTTGCCGAGGGACGCCTGCTCGAAGTCGATGAAGCGGATCCCGTCGGCGGTGTGCAGATCGTTTCCGGGGCACGGATCGCCGTGCAGCAGGGCGACCCGGCCGGGCAACCGGCCGAGCCGCTGCGTCAGTTGCTCCAGTTCGTCGCGCACCTGGGGCCGGACGGGGACACCGAGCGCGCCGGCGAGGGCGAGGAAGGAGTCGATGTCGTCACCCGTTGGCCCCGCCCAGCGGGGCAGCACATCCGCCTCCGCCGCGCTGCCGGCCGCGTGCAGCCGGGCCAGGGCCGCCGCGTACTCGACCTGCCACCCCTCGGCCGGGGTCAGATGCTCCACGTGCTCCAGAACCAGCACTCGCGCACGCTCGTCCGTACCGAGCAGCCGCGGTACGACGGCTGGTCGCACCCGCCCCGCGAGCCGCAGCGCGGCGACCTCGCGGGCGTACCGCTCGTCGTCACCGGGGCCTTCGACGAGTTGTTTGACGACGGCGGGCGTCCCGTCCGCCAGCTCGACCCGCCACACCAGCGAGCGCGGACTGCTCCCCAGCCGCCGTGCCCCCCGTGGCGCGCCCAGCGCCGCCCGCAGTTCCTCCCCAAAGGGCACGTCCACTACTCCCCCGCCCCTCCTCTTAGCTGTGACAGCCCGGCGTCGGGCGGCAGCCCGTCCAACGGCAGCGGGTCCAACGGCGGCGCGTCCAACGGCAGCGCTGGCCCGTTCAGGCGGTGCGCCGCCAGAAGCGGTCCGTCCACCAGTACAGCACCGTCCAGTCGGCAGGCCACGGCTGTTCCTGTACGAGGGGGTCCTCGAAGGAGTCCTCGTCGGCGGAGATGGGCCGCCAGCCCGGGGGGCGCTCCTCACCCGTGGCCGCGGGACGGGCCCGGTGCGCGAAGCGAAGCTCGGACACCTCCGAGGCGAGGTAGTTCCGCTGGGCCTCGACGAGGGAGACGCGGTTGGCGCCGCGCTCCATCGTCGGCCAGCGGAGCTGGGAGATGTCGTCCTCCCACTTGCAGACCGGGCAGATCATCGAGGACCCGGGCGGGTCCTCGAAGACCGTGTGGCCGCAGCAGACGCAGGGGTACGGGGGGCCGCCCCGGTCATGGTCATTCACGCTCACGCCGCATCCTCCGCCGCCTGGGCCGCATGGTGCCCGGCATGCCCTTGAACGCCGCCAGACCGCCGTCCAGCTTATAGAAGCTGATGATCCCCTTCTTGCTCTTCATGCCGTACTCCCCGGTGGCGGGGTCGAAGTAGCGGATGGAGCCGTCCTCCGAGGCCTCCTTGACCAGGACGCCCGGCCGACCGCCGTCACAGTCGCACAAGAGGTCCTTGGCGGCCTCCTCGTACTCGCGCTGCGACTCGTACCCCATCTCGTCGCCGTGCTTCTCGTAGTGCTCGTCGAGGTTGCCCTTGCTGGTCCACTCGTCGCAGTTGTGCACGAGGGCGTTCTGCGCGGCGACGCCGACGTAGTAGGTGTGGATGCCGCTGACGGTGAGGTCATGGGTGGTCTGCCGCTCGGTGTAGCGGAAGACCGACGCGACCCGGAGGGATGCTCCGCTCGGCGTGCGCAGCCGGTCGCCGGGCCGGATGTCACCGGCGTCGACCCAGCGGGCCCGGCCGGTGAGCCAGAACGGGTGCGTGTCGGTGGCCGTGAGAGGAACCGCCCGGCCGTCGACCACGACCTGGAGCCGGGTGAAGTCCCGGTCGCTGTAGGTCGTGATGGTGTCGGTCACCGCGCGTGTGGCCGTCAGACCGCTGGCGGGATCCGTGGCCGTGACCTTCGTACCGACGCTGACGGTCTCGATCGGGACGCGGCTGCCGTCGGCGAGCAGCACCGGGGTGCCGGGCAGGAAGCTGTGCTTGGTGCAGGGCGGGTTCTTCTTGGGGTCTTCCTCTTTCGCGGGGTCCTTTTTCGGAGGGTCCTTCTTCTCGCCGTCCAGCTTCTTGCGGGCGTCGGCGAGTTTCCCCTCCGCTTCCTTGACCTTCTTACGGTTCTTGATCAGCCCCGTCAGACCGTCGTACAGATCCCCGCCGTGCTTCTTGAGGTTCTTGACGAGCTGAACGGCCTTCTTCCACTTCCACGGCGCCCCGTACTTCGCCGCGAGCTTGCCGACCGCACCGCCGACGACGCTGAGCAGCACATTGATCAGCGTCTCGGTGCACGCCCCCATGTCGCCCTTGGTGATGCAGTCCAGGGCGTCGGTGATCCCCAGCTCGTCCGCCAGGATCTTCGCCAGCTCCTTCGCGGCCTCCTTCGCCTTGTCGGAGTCCGACTTCTCGGCGGCCTGGGCGTCCTGAAGGTCTTTCAGCGCCTTCTCGTAGTCCAGCTGTGCCTGGGTCTTCTCCCCGCCGGCGCCGTCGGTGCCTCCGGTGCCACCTGTGTCCGCGGCGGGGTCGGCGGCTCCCTGACCGCCCTGGTCCCCGGCGGCTTCGGTGTCGTTGCCGCCGCCGCAGTCACTCCCGCCGGCGACCCGGCACACCTGCGTTCTGATGCCGTCCGCCAGCGTCGGACCGATGCCGGTCGCCACCAGCGCGCCGACAATCGCGATCACCACCGCGAGCAGACCCACGTACTCGACGGCTGTCTGCCCCGACTGCCCCCTGCGCAGCCCCAACAGACGCGCATCCGTACGCGGCCCACGCTTCAGCGGCCAACGCTTCAGCAGCCAATGGCCAACCCGACGTCGAACTACCCCCGTACGCGACATGTTTCGGGACGTTAGCCGCTGATTGGCACCCTGGCATGGGCCCTGGGGCCCAAGCCAGGGCCTCTGTTCCGACGCACTACGCGGCTCGGTCGAACGGAGAGCCAGTACGTGGCCGTCCTCGAGAGCGATCAGCGCAGCATGTTCGCGATCCCAGCCTTGCGCTTGGCCGGGGCCGCGCAGGTCGTCCTTGCGGCTGGGGAGCTACGCCGGGCGGATGGTGGGTCCAGGTCGTCGTAACCAGTGTGGAGAAGCGGGGCCCGCTTCGGCGCGAGTCGCGGGTGGTCTGCCCCGGTGACTGTTGTGGTCAGCAGCGCGGTGAGGACCCGCACCCAGGTGCCGTCGATCGCCCAGCAGCGCCGGCGATCTGCCGCCGGGCGGCATCCCAGACCTCCTCGAAGGCGTCGGAGGTCAGCTGCTCGGGATCGTGGCCCTCCCACTCCGGGACGGGAAGCTCAGAGGTGAGACCGAACCTGTTGTCGTACTCCTCAAGGCGGCCGGCGTCATAGGCTCGCTGCCATTCGTCGAGGGACGCCGCAGCCAGCGGGGTGAGCGCGGGCCCTTGGAGCTCGGCCTGCCGGATCACCCAGCCTTCTGCATCGACCTCGAAGTAGAACCAGATGTCTTCTTCGTCCCAGTAGCAGCGCATCCACGTCGTCACGCGACCATGGTGGGCCATAACGCCAGCTCGACAAGAGCCGGTTGTGATGCGCTCGCCCGGTTGAGATGCTCCCGACCCTCGCAAATCTCACGGCGATGCCCTCATGTGCCTCAAGGCACTTCCTGCGTCTGAGTCCCGGGCCCCATGGCATTTTCTCGGGCCGGCAGCAGCCCATGCTGAAAGATGGGGACGTGCCGCCCAACGTCTATCGCGTCACCAAATACGACCCCGCCGACCGCGACGAATCGGTACCGGCATGGGGTGGCCACTGAGGGCTTCAGCCGGCTGTCGGCAGGCGTAGGTCCGTGCAGCCGTGCCGCTGGGCCGACCGTTCCGCGAACTCCCGGAAGGCGGGCAGTCCGAAGGTCTCCCTGCCCTTCTCTCCGGGGAGCCACACGGTGGCTGCCTCGGGTGGCACGGACCCGGTGAACAGGGCGCGATCGGCGTCGTCGGGGCAGCGGGCGCTCGCCCACAGTGTGCCGCCGTCAGCTCCGGCCTCCGCCTGCGTGGTGTCATGGCCCCGCTTGCGCGACGCGTACGGGCCGAAACGGGCAGAGAAGACATACGTTTCGTCGAAGTAATGCGAGGCCCCGACCTCACAGATCTCGTACAGGGCGCTGCCACCGGCCGCGGTCTCCTCGACCGTGTCCAGGCGCTCGTCGCGGGCGAAGGGGAGGCCCCCGCAGGTGCCGTCCGCGTCCGCGATCGGCTCGGGCCCGGTGACCGCGGGCAGCGCCCGCAGGGCTTTCCCCTCCTCGGCCTTGCAGCCCCAGTGCGCCGAGGCCTTGACGGCCGTCGCGGCAGCGAACCGGGCCCAGTACAGGTCGCTGTCGAGCCAGCCGCTCTCCTGCTCCTGCCGCGCCTCCTTCGCCTCGGAGGCGGTCTGGGAGAGGTACGAGCCGACCGTCACTGAGACGAGATCCTCATCCCCCCGGCAGCTGACCAGGACCCGGACCGAATCGCCGTCGGCTGCACCGCGCCAGCCGCCGGTCAGCGGTACGGGCAGCAGGCTGCCACTGAAGGGCGGCAGCAGCCGCTCCAAGTCCCGGTCCTGGTAATCCTCGGCGCGAAGCAGCGCTACGGTCACCTCCGTCCGCGCTTCACCGAGCAGGCAGGAGTACGCGTCCGGACCGAGGGCAAGATCGCTCATCAGCTCCGTACGGGGCCACAGGCCCTCGAACAGCGGGCCCTTCTCGTGGGCCAGCACACCCCCGCAGTAGGTCTCCATGGCCTCCTCGAAGCGCCAGCGGGCCGCACTGTCGCTCTCCCGCCACCAGGTCCACGCCGCCAGCAGCGCAACGATGAGTACCCCCGCCGTCCACGCCGCCCACCGGGCCGCCGCCGTACGTGCCATGCCCGACCTAACTCCCCTGTCGTGGAAAGTAGTTGCCTTCCAGAGATCGTCACCGTAACGCTCCGACCTGCGAGTCCGCATGGCGGCGGCACAAATGCCGCCGCCACGCGGCTCGCGCTGCGATGAGGCAGCGAGCCTTGAGGCCTTACACGACCCTGTAGGGTCTCGCGGCACACGTCATAGGGCGTCGCGCTGACCAGCTGTTTCTCAGGTTGTCTCACGCAGTGGCCGGGGCTCTTGTCTCAGGACAAGTGGCATTTCCTCACGACCGCTTTGGCGCTCATGACGGACGGGCGGCGATGTCCTGGCGGGCGGTCTTCCAGACCTCTTCGAATTCCTCGGAGGCGAGCGACAGCGGGTCGTGGCCTTCCCACTCGGAGACGGGCAGTTCGGCGGTGATCCCGAACCTGTTGTCGTACTCGTCGAGACGGCCTGCGTCGTAGGCGCGCTGCCATTCCTTGAGGGAGGCCGCAGCGATCGGGGTCAGTTCAGGCCCTTCGAGCTCGATCTGTCGGATCACCCAGCCTGCGGCACCGACCTCGAAGTAGAACCAGGTGTCCTCCTCGTCCCAGTAGCAGCGCATCCATGTGGTCACCAACCAATGGTCCCAGGGAGTGCTCTCCCTGCTCACCGAGGTGCTGTCAGCGCCATGGTGGAGGATCACGCCATGCTGATTGCAACCGATGCGGCTGGGCTCGTGAAGGAGAAGCCTTCGAAGCCGACGATAGGCAGGATGTTGGCAAACCTCCGTCGTGGGAACGCTCATCTGATCCTTGAGAGCGTGGAGGAGGGCATCGAGGGCAGCTGGTACATCCAGGTACTGCTGCGCGACGACAACACGTACCAACTCGAGTTCCGGGATGGCGTAGCGGCCGAGCACTATCAGACGCGGACCATCTCCCAGGAGAAGGTCCTGACCGCCCTGCTCGGATGGGCTGTCGGCAAGGCGGACTGGAGGGGCGAGTTCATGTGGAACAACATCGGCTCGGAATTCGAGATCTGAGTGCTTGGTCACTCAGTGCGTAGTGGCATTGCGCGGGGCCGCGTCCGAACCATGCTGGAAGATGGGGGCGTGCTGCCCTACGTCTATCGCGTTACCAAGTACGCCCCCGCCGACCGTGATGAGCACGGCCACTACACCGGTCCCGAGGACACGGTCAGCGACCACGGCCAGGTCGAGGGTGCCTATCTTCAAGCGATCGAGGCGTTCGCCTCAGACACGGGCATCGAGCGCCTGGCCGTGCGCGAGCCTCATCTCCCGGTGCCATGCGTGAGCTTCGGGCTGGAGTCACCGATGGACGGCTTCGGGCTGAACGCTTTCTTCCCGACCGGGCCGGATGGTTTCCACGATGGTGCGGAGGTATCGGTC
The DNA here is from genome assembly GCF_042882605.1 of Streptomyces sp. NPDC058198. Classification (NCBI taxonomy): domain Bacteria; kingdom Bacillati; phylum Actinomycetota; class Actinomycetes; order Kitasatosporales; family Streptomycetaceae; genus Streptomyces; species Streptomyces sp. NPDC058198. The sequence continues at coordinate 118,655 of NZ_JBHVVP010000003.1, read as the reverse complement.
GGTACCGCGATGGGTCTTGTACGGGTCATGCTGCGCGACGGTGGCGCCTGGTGTCGGCTGGAGGTGGAGGACACCTTCGCCGTGCACGTGGGCTGGGACCAGTACATGTACATCGGCAGCAGTCGGCCCTGCGAAACCGCAGTGGCCCGGACCCGCGCGCTCGGGTTGTTCCCGGAGCGGACCGACGCCTCTCCGTACGACTTCGAAGCCGAGGACGAAGGCCCCCAGAGGCCGGCCGACGACGAATTCTGGGCCCATCTGCGCTGGTCGATGCAGTGGAGCAACTCCAGAATCCTCGAAGAGCAGTACGCCCACAACTCCACGCGATGGCACCGCCTCGCCCCCGACAACATCGACACGGTCCGCGCCGGGCTCGCTCCCCGAGCCCGGCTGGCCGTATGGCCGGACCTGTCCTCCGACATCGACGCGGTCCTCACCACGCTCCCCGCCGAGGGCTACGTCGAGTGTGTCTGGCAGGACAGGGCTGGGCGGATGCACAGCGCCAGCGCCGACGAGGACGAGTTTCCGGAGCTGCCCGCCCGTCTCTCCGACGCTTCCGCCGCGATGATCCTGCCCATGTACGCCGACGAACGCGTCCCGCTGCTCGCCGCCGTCCTGCCCGACAGCGACGGAATGGTACGGGCCCGCTGGGAGATCGACCCCACCCCGAGCACCCGGAAATGGGCCTTGCTCAAGTCTCTTCACCGAGGTGCGATCGTCACCGGCCGGGTGACCCGGATCGCGGATTTCTGGGTCACTTTTGTGGACATCGGTGACTTCGAAGCGATGATCAATATCCCCGAGCTGTCATGGCGTCCCTTCAACCACCCCTCCGACGTCGTTGCCGTCGGCCAGGAGATCAGCGCCGAAATTCTCGACGTCGACCCGATCCGCGAACGGGTGTCACTGTCACTCAAGGCCCTGCACGAAGACCCGATGCCACTGCTCGCCGGGCTGATCGGCCAGACCATCGTCGGCCGCGTCACCAAGCTCGTACCGTTCGGCGTGTTCGTACGCATCGAAGAGAAAGAGAACGGCTTCGAGGGGCTGGTGCACAACACCGAATTGGGCGACGGACACCCGGACCATCCGCAGTTGGCCGTCCACGTCGGCGACGCGCTCCCCGTGAAGATCCTGAACATCGACCCGGCCCAGCGCCGCATCACCCTCTCGCACCGGCAAGCGATCTCCGCCGGCCAGGACAAACCCGGCTCCTGATCAGTCCAGGTCTTCCGGGTCCTGAGACCACCACCCTCGATCAGCCTGCCAGTCCTGTAGCCAGGACACGAAGTCGACTTCCGGTTCTGCTTCTTCTCCCGCATCGGCGTAGGGGGCCGCGCATCCGTCCCCCAGCCACCACACCCGGCCGCGTTGAGGTCCAGTTACGACGAGTATCCAGAACTCACGGCCGCGGTTGCTGCCCAGGAGGATCGATCCGTGCTGATAGATGCCATGCAGTAGGGGCGAGTGCTGGCCGTGGTCGTAGTAGTCGTACTCCCACTGCCATTCCTCCTCGAGGGGGAATGACGCCGCAGGCTTCCGCAGCGCGGTGCCATCGAATGGTTCGGGGCTCAGCCAGCACTCGGCTTCCCAGCTCTGCCAGCTCTCGGGGAGTTGTCCCAGTGGGAGAAGCCCATGCGGAGCGGATGGACCTCCCCGAGTGCCGTTGGAGATCTCCGCGACGAACGCGCGGTATGGCTCAGGCAGTTCAAGGACATGTTCGGCTTCCCATGCCCGAACACCGGTCCAGCCAAGGGGAGGGCGGTGGAGGTCGTGAGGAATAGCGCCGGAAAGGGCGGACATCGCAATGCGGAGTCGCCGCTTGGCGAGGTCTGTCATGGAGTGTCACGGAGGTAGAGGGCGGCGAGCCGCGGGAGTCGACGTCGCATCTCATCGAGGTCATCGAAGTCGAAGTCCTCGCCCATGCCTTCGGAGTCTTGTTCGGAACTGTCCCGTGAGGCTCTGTACTCGTCCCATGCCTCGTAGAAGTCCTCTCCATCGCCGGTGATGCGCTTGAACGCCTCGCTGGCGGCGTAGTTGACCTCCTCGTAGAAGAGAGCCTCGTCACGGTGCGCCTCTGTGGCGGCGATCACTGCCGGGTGCTCAGCAAGACTGTCTGGACAAGCCGCTGCCTTCTCGTACCAGTCGCGGCCCAGCGCGATCAGGCCGGCGCGGAAGTCCATGAAGCTGTCGTCCGAGCAGCCGCCGCCGATGAGGTAGGCGGCAGCCCACACGTCCCATCGGTGCACCGCGTCATGCACCTCGTCGAAGCGTTCCTGGTAGCGGAGGATGCCGTCCTTGGTGAGGGCGGCCAGCTCATCAACCAGGGCTTCGACGAAAGGCCTGTCTGGCCCGTCAGCCGAGCGGGCGGCCTCGATGATGGTCCAGAACTCAGAGGTGTCCATGGTTGGGCACTCTGCCAGTTGGGGCTGACAACGGCTCCTGTTGGGGTGGACGGCCTCCACTCCAGATCACGGTGGAGGCCGAGCCGACCCTGCGTTCCGAGTCTCATCGGAGTCACGGTGCGGATAGCCAGCCCGTTGCGGCCCTGACGACCCGCTTGCCTAGTGGCGTGAGTTTCATGGGGCGACCCCGTTCGGCTCAGTTCGCGGGCCAGGCGGTTGATCTGAGTGCCGAGGGTGGGCCCGTTGACGCCCATGTCACGGGCTGCCGCGCCGAGGGTGGGGTAGGTGGAAACTTTCAGTAGATACCCGAGTAGTGCTTCTGCCCCTTGAACCAGCGGAACGTTCGCCACGGCACCGCCGACGCCAAGAGCTCGACGGACACCTCGCTCCAGGCCCGGTCCTCCACCACCGCACGCCCCTCGGGACGGACGCTCACAGACGTAGCGAATTCCCCCACCGCACACCTCCAGCCACACATCAACTTCCTGTGCAGCCAAGGCGCCAGCGCGGCGAACGCCAGCGGGATGGATCACTGTTCTCGTCACTCGAATAGGTGACGCCCCGACCTGCGAGTCTCACGGCGGCGACATAAATGCCGCCGCCGTGCAGTTCTCACTGAGATTATGCAGCGACTTTTGAGACCCTACAGACCCACTTCATGGGTGCGTCGGATCAACCCGTGAGGCGCGGGAAGGAAACTTCCACGCGCCGGTTCTTCTTACGGCCTTCTTCTTTGTTGTTGTCGGCGATCGGATACTGCTCGCCGTAGCCGCGGATCTCGAACGTGATGTCCGAAGCCCCGAGCGCCTTCACCAGCTCACCCTGAACGGCATCGGCACGCTGCTTGGACAGCACATCGCCGTGTGCCGAGGAGCCGAGGTTGTCCGTGAAGCCGAAGACCCGGACCTTTGTGGTGTTCTGCTTCTTGATCTCGTCGGCGATCTCCTGGATACGCGAGCTCGCGGCAGGGCTCAGCTTCGCGCTGTCCTTTCCGAAGAGAACCTCGGCCTGGAGATTGAACTTGACGTTGGAGTTCGAGTCCTCACGCTGCTCGTTTCCGCCTTCGTCACCCACGACCGACTTGATCTCGAGGACCTTGGGCGGAGCGAGCGTCGCACCGTCGACCATGACCAGATCAGGGTCGCTCTGATCGACCTCGGTCCCGGCCACCGAGGAAGGGGTGGGGTCGGGCCCATCGGCGAGGGCCGCCGGACCCGTGAAAATCGTCAGGGCAAGAGTGAGTGAGCCGGCAAAGGCCAGGCTCCTCCTCGGGAGATGCTTCGACATCGACTCACGCACCCGAGAACTTGAGGGTGACGGACTGGAAGGTCGGAATCTGGAAATCCACCTCGGTGGTGCTGTCCGGCGGGGCCGGGAATTGCATGAAGGCGGGCGTCTTGGCGTTGGGCTTGATGGTCGGGATTCCGGTGGTGGCCAGAGGACGGTTCTCCGTGTCGCGCAGGATGTAGTAGCGCTTCTTCTCCGTCTTGTCCACCAGCGTGGCTCCGCCGAGCGAGCCGCCTCCGGCGCCCTTCATCAGTTCGAGTTCGGGGCCCGTCCAGGAAGCGGTCTCGAAATACTCCTTGTCCGTGGGGTTCCTGATGAATCCCTTGACGGTGACGAAGCCACCGGAGTCACGGACGACCGAAGTGATGTCGAGAAGGATCCCCTTGTCGCCCTTGAGGGTCACGATCACCGTCTCCGGCTCCTGCGAGGCGCTGACCTGACCCTTCGGCGCATCACCTGTGGCCGAGTCCGACTTCGACTTGGAGGACTCGCTCGGCTTGCCGTCGTCTCCTCCACAGGCAGCCAATGTGAAAGTGAGGGCCGACGCCGCAATGACGGCCGCCGCCGCCCGTCGGGCCTGCGAAATCTTCCGCATGCTCATCTCTGCTCTTCCTCTGTTAGTCATTCACTCGGTCAATCGGACTCGACGAGGCGAACCTTGAAGAGGTCCGCCAGATCTGGCAGGGGGTCATGACTCTCCGGGTCGATCGGCAAGTCTCCCGAGTCGCAGCGCACCACGCCAGGGAACACGGGCTTGTCGTCTTCCTCACCGCTGCCCGGATCGTCACCGTCGTCAGGCGCGGGCTTCACTTCGAAGCTGCAGCGGGGCTCGATAATCGCCCTGGCCGTCGCTTTCCCCCTCTTGTTCGCCGTGCCGGGAATCACCGACCGGCCCACGGTGTCCCGAGTCTCGACCTTGACGGTGAATCCCCAGCGTGCGCCGAAGTACGGGTCACAAGCGGTCAGTCTGGATTCGTTGCTCGTCGCGAACCGTCCTGCCTCGGCACACGAACTGCCGGTGCCGAATCCTCGGCCATCGAGCAGATCTTTCCAGTCGACCGGGTCGAGGATGGAACCGAGAAGGTCCCGTCCGATCTGATCCCGAGCCTGTTGCGCGGCTGCCAGCGCGGCGGCGTCGGCTGCCCCCTGCGCATCGTTGCGCTTGTCGGCGACCTTGCCGACCACAAAGTACGCAAACGCGAGAAAGAGCAGACTCGCCACCACCGTGATGTAGATGGGGAAAGCCTGCCCTGCCTCGCGGTACTTCCGTGTAACGGCGATCGTCAGCCGGCCGTTCCGACAACTTCCTTGATCTTGTTGCCGATCGTGGTGCCGATGTCCGTCATGGTGGCGACCATCGCGATGATCGCAATGACCGCGACCAGCATGCCGATGTACTCGACCGCGGTCTGGCCCTTGTCGCCCTTGCGCTGCATCGCCTCGACGGTCGTGTTCGCCCAGCCACTGACACGGACCTTGGTGTCGACGGCAGCCTTCAGAACGATGTTCGACATGATGTTCCCCTCCGCGTTCGGCCGACCGTGTGCCGGCCGACTCGTAAGTCTCTTCGGTGTCTCCGTCGGTTCCGGCTTCCTCCTGGCCGGTGCCGCTTTCGACACGAGAAATGTACGACGCGTCGGGGGTTCCGGAAGAGGGCCCCAGGGCCCAATCCAAGGCCCAAAGCGAAGATTGGGCCCCCCTGTTCACGGTCCGGGCCTCATGGCTCGGACCCGCCGCCCCCCGTTCAGCCATGGTTTGCCGCACCCCTCCCCGTACCGCCGCCGTCGCCCCGTCCGCGAGCCGTGCCGAGCCACATCGCGATGGCTTCACTGCGGCTGGCGCTGCCGAGCTTGGCGAAGATGCGGTTGATGTGATTCTTGACGGTCTTCTCACTGATGAAGCAGGTGGCGGCGATCTGCTGATTGGTCATTCCGGCCGAGATCAGGTCCATCACTTCCACCTCCCTGGAACTCAGTCCGAAGTCTTCCTTGGAACGTGGCTGTTGCGCAGGTACCGACTGTCTCACATTTGATTGCACATGCGAAGACCCTTGAGGTCCTCGCAATGCAATCGGTACCTGACTGCCCGCTCCATGGCCTGAATCGGGGCCCCATGTGGGTGCATCGTGCAACGGAAAACCGTGTGCAGTCGCACCGCCCTGCGGTGTGGGGGCCGCCTGTCCCGTCCCGAAGGGCACTCCGGTGGTGAACACAGCGCCGAGACCTTCGGGAAGCTGCTGCGGGGTCGCCGGCTGCGCGCCTCCACGCATGTGGGCCAGCAGAGCGTTGGCCGCCGACGCCGTGAAGTGGGCCCTGCCCTCCTTGATGTCCTTGACGGCTCCGACGAGTTGGTCCGCGGTGAACTCCCCGTGGACCAAGTAGCCGCCGGCTCCGAGGCGCAGCGCCTCCTGCACGATCTCGCTCTCGCGGCTGTACGTCAGCATCATCACGGGCGCGATGGGCACCAGGTGCGGCAGCGCGGAAATGCCGTCCACGCCCGGCATGCGGACGTCGAGCAGTACGACATCCGGACGGTGCTGCTGGGTTGCTTCATAGGCCTGGCGTCCGTCGGCCGCCTCGGCGACCACCGTGATGTCATCACGCCCCGAGAGCAGGACCTGAAGCCCTGCCCGGACGACCGGGTTGTCGTCCGCGATCACCACCCTCAATGGCTGGGACTCAAGGGCGGGCAGAGCGGGGAAGCCTTCGGATGCTGCGGCCGGCTGAGGGATCGGTACCTGCGCGGGTGTGTGCTCCGAACGGATCGGAGTGCTGTGCGACGACGAGTGCTGGGAGACATGCGACGAGGGCGTGTTCTGCTGCCCTGATGCGAAAGACATGTCGTCCGGCATGATGCGGCCTCCTCTCGGGGTGTGGGGTGGAGAGTGCGGGTGAACTGACTACTTCTCGAGCGTTGGTGCCGGTGCGTGCTGCCAGGCCGGTCGCAGGGCCCCGAGGGGGAACTCGAGACGGACCTCGGTGCCTTTGGCCGCGCGCCCTTTTCCGATCCGGATACGGGCGCCGATGCCGGCCGCCCGTTCGACCATGCCGACGAGACCGAAATGGCCCGCCCGCCTGAGCTCGTCCAGCGAGGTGCCCGCCGGAAGCCCGCGGCCGTCGTCGTAGACCCTGATGCGCAGTGCTCCGTCCACCACTCCGGCTCCCACATCCACATAGGTCGGGTGGCCATGGCGGTGGGCGTTCTCCATCGCCTCGGAGGCAATGGTGAGCAGGTGTCGGGCGACGGCGTGCGGGACCTCGGGGACCGGAGTGTCACCGAGCTGGTGGCAGGACGCCTGGATGCCGCTCCGGCGGGCGAAGTCATCGACGCGCGCGTTCAGTTCGGACATCACATCCACCCCCTCGGCTCCGAGATCGCTCTTGCGGCGCAGGTCGGAGAGAAGTTCACGGGACTCCGCGGCGGCCCGCCGGGCGGAGCGTGCGACGAGTTCGGCCTGATGCCTGACGGTGAGCGGATCCATCCGGCCGGCCGAACTGGCGAGACCGTCGGCGGCCATGGCCACGCCGTGCAGTGTCTTGGCCACCGAGTCGTGCATCTCCCGCGCGAGGCGGGCCCGTTCGCCGTCCACGGCCTCGGTGACCGCCAGGCGGGCCCGGACCTCGCTGAGCGCCTCCGTCGCCGTCCCGAAGCGCAGCATCATGCCGCGCAGGGTGACTCCGACAGCGCCGACGACAACGCAGAGCCCCGGGAAGAGACTCGAATCGATGAGAGATACGTCGAGTTGTTCATTGGCCACATAGGCAAGGGCCATGATCAGCACGGTGAGTGAGGCGAAGAATCCCGCGCCCCGCCAGCCATAGACGAGACCGGCCAGCAGCGGCGTACAGATGGTCACATAGCTGAGGGGGCTCGCCGGGGTGGCCGTGAACAGCAGCAGAGCGCCGAAGAAGGCATCGATTCCGAGCAGGGCGGGGTGCCGCAGCAATAACGGTCCGAAGCGCTCCCAGTCACGGAACAGCACATACGAGCCCATGAAGGTGATCAGGATGGCCAGACCCACGAGCCAGGTGGGCCAGCCGGGCGCGGTGCGATAGAGCGCGAAAGGGGTGGCCAGTCCGATCATCGCGAGCCGGAAACCGAAGACCTGACGGCACATGGCCTGAAGCGCGCTGAGCTGGATCTTCAGGGCGGGCTCGGCCGTATCGCCGGTCACCGCCGCTCCGCCCACGAGAGCGCCGCCCTGAGCGACCAGAGACTGGACGCCGCTCGACGCCGGATCAACTGCCACGGTCCTCCCCCTCCTTCCTCGGTGATCGGTGGCTGCTCAGCCGAGGCCCATTCCGGATCCCAGGAACATGCCGACGCCGATCAGCAGGATGGTCGCGGGGACCATCAGCATCGTCACGATGCCGGTGGCCTGCGGAACGGCCTTGGCCGCCTTGCGGCGTGCGTTCTGGGCGTCGGTGCGCCGCATGTCGTTGGCGATGGCGATCAGCGTGTCGACAATGGGGGCGCCGAGCTCCTCGCCCTGCTGAAGCGCGGTGACGAACTGGGCCACCTGATCGGATTCGTTGCGCTTGCGGAGTTGCTCGAAGGCATCACGCCGGCTGACACCCATGTCCATCTGACGCAGCGTGATCTTGAGCTCGTCGGACCAGGGCCCCTCGTACTTCTGTGACACGCGGTCGAGGGCCTGGCGGAAGCCCAGCCCGGCCGACACGACCACCGCGAGGACATCGAGGAAGTCGGGGAGTGTGCGCTCGATGGAGGCCTTGCGTTCCCGCATCGCCGACCAGATGCCGATCTCGATCCACCAGATGCCGAAGCCGACGAAGGCCAGAGCGAAGATCGGGTGTCCGTTGATGAGCATGAAGAATGCGCCCAGCGCGCCCATCACACCGTAGACGACACGGCGTGCGGCGTACCGGTCCACGGTCAGACCGCCCGGATTGCCTGCCATGTCGAGACGCACACGGAGCTTGTTGACCCGTTTGGGGCCCATCGAGCGCAGCACCGAGGGTGCGTAGCGCATGCCGAGGCGGTCGATACCGGAACCGACGGCACTGGTGCGGGAGGAGCCGACCTCCAGGGCGATGGCCAGGTCTCCCGGGAGCTTGGCGTCGGCGCGGTAGAGCTTGAGACCGTAAAAGGCGCCCGCGGTGCACAGTCCCGCGGCGAGTGCGAGCAGGAGTTCCATGGTGTCCGTCCCTCTCAGATCTGGATCTTGGCAAGGCGGCGGACAAGGAAGAAGCCGAGCCCGTAGAGAGACAGGGACATCAGCACAGTGACCTGTCCGAAGGCGGAGCCGGTGATCTTGTCGAGGGCGCCGGGGTACAGGTTGTCGATGAAGAGCAGGCAGCCGAGGCCCATCGCGGGCACGATGTAGGCCGTCATCATGATCTGGGACAGCTGGGTGCGTACCTCGCGCCGTGTTTCCTTGCGCTCCTCCAGCGTCTCGGTGAGGTTGCGCAGCGAGCTGACGATGGTGCCACCGGAGCGGTTCGAGAGAACCAGAGTGGTCACGAGCACAACCAGCTCACGGGAGGGCAGACGTTCGGCCAGCTCGCCGAGGGCGTCGTCGAGGGAGTGGCCGACGGCCAGCGCGTTGGCGACCTTGGCGAGTTCCTCACCGGCCGGCTCTTCCAGTTCGTCGGCCGCCATCGTCAGGGCCATCCGGAGCGCAAGCCCGGCCTGGGTGGCATTGGCGAGAATGCGGGACAGCTCGGGCAACTGGTTGATGAAGCGCTCGATGCGCTTCTGGCGTTGCCAGTTGAGGAACGCGAAGGCCGCCCAGAGGCCGATCAGGGCGGCGATCGGGCCGAAGAAGGAGGCCAGGAGGGAAGTGGCGATCAACCAGAACCCGACGATGCTGGCGAGCATGTAGACGAAGAACTCACCCGGTGTGAGATCGAGTCCGGTGGCCGAGAGTTTGATCTCGACCTTCTTCCCCAGACCCGTCTTCTTCAGCCTGCGGTCCACGCCCTGGAAGCGCCTGCGGCGCCCCACCACGGGTATCTGCTGGGTGGACGAGAGGCGGTGGACGAGCGCCTCGCGCTGGGCCTTGCCCGACACGAATACATGGACGCCCGCGACCGCGAGCACGCAGAAGACCAGCGTGGCACCGATCGTCAGCTGAGCGAGGTTATCCATTTCTGTCTTCCTACTGGCTACTTGGCTTCGCGGGTGGCGAGCTGTGCGTCGGACGCGGCGACACCGAAGGCCTGCGGGATCGGCTGGCCCGCCATGTAGAGGCGGTCGGCGATCTTGCGCGGGACCGGGTAGTACTCGAACTCTCCGTAGATCTTTCCGTCGGCCGCCATGGGCTGCGCGACGAAGCGGCACACCGAGGTGATCTTGAAGGGCTCGCGGCCGTGCGAGTCGAGGATGGCGATCTCGGTGATCCGGCGGGAACCGTCGCCATGCCTGGTCAGCTGGACGATGACGTCCAGGGCGCTGTTGATCTGGTCCTGGAGTGCCACGAAGGGGACTTCGACCTCGGACATGGACGCCAGGGTCTGCAGTCGCATCAGCGCGTCCTCCGCGCTGTTGGCGTGGACGGTGGCGAGCGAGCCGTCGTGACCGGTTGACATTGCCTGGAGCATGTCAAGCGTTTCGCCGCCTCGGACCTCACCGACGATGATGCGGTCCGGGCGCATACGCAGAGAGTTGCGGACCAGGTCACGGATGGTGATCTCGCCCTTGCCCTCCACATTCGGAGGGCGGGTCTCCAGCCGGATGACATGCGACTGCTGGAGCTGGAGTTCGGCCGAGTCCTCGATGGTGATGATGCGCTCGCCCTCCGGGATCAGTCCGGAGAGGGCGTTGAGCAAGGTCGTCTTTCCGGTACCGGTGGCCCCCGACACGATGACGTTCAGCTTGGCCTGGATGAGTCCGGAGAGCAGATAGAGCATGTGCTCGTCGAGCGAGCCGAGGCCGATCATCTCGCGGAGCGTGAAGGCGCGGGGGAAGCGCCGGATCGTGAGGGTCGCGCCTGTGAGGGACAGCGGCGGGATGATCACGTTGACACGCTCGCCGCTCGGGAGACGGGCGTCGACCATGGGGTTCGCCTCGTCCACCCGGCGGTTCACCGTGGAGACGATGCGCTCGATGGTCTGCATCAGCTGATCGTTGGAGGCGAACCGCATCGGCAGGAGTTCCACCCGGCCGCCGCGCTCCACGAAGATCTGGTCCGGGCCGTTGACCATGATCTCGGAGACGGAGGCGTCTTCGAGGAGGGGTTCGAGAATGCCGAGGCCCAGAGCCTCGTCGACGACCCGCCGGATGAGCTGGGCGCGTTCGACGGTGGAGAGGACCGGGCCCTCGCGGCTGATGATGTGGCCGAGGACCCGCTCCAGGCGGATCCTGCGTTCGGCGGCCGCGAGCGCGGACATCTCCGCGAGATCGATCTCCTGGAGCAGCTTCGACCGGTAGCTGGCGACGAGATGGCCGTCCTCACGGTTCCCCCCGTTCTCCTCGGGGGCGCCCCTGCGCTCCAGAAGACCCATCTGTCCCAACTCCTTATTCCGTGCTCGGCTGTTCCGTCGATCCGTACGTCGGTCAGTCGCGCGGCATCGTCGCCGACCGCTCGATCGGGGCGAAGTCGATCCACGGGATGATCTTCGGGATCTCCACCCGCGCCGTCGCCTTCGCCGCGTCGTACGAACCGCCCGCCATGGAGATCTGGGTTCCGTCGCGGATCCAGTCACTGACCGCGGCCCTGCCCGCCGCCACCGGGTCGCCCGCGTTGTTGTGCGAGGCGATGCGCGCGGCGGTACGGGACGCCGTGCCGGCCTGCTGGATCGCGTACGCCGCCATGCCCAGCTGGATGACCACGATCCCGATCAGGATCAGGAACGGCAGGAAGCCGATGTACTCGACGGCCGTCTGGCCCCGGTCCCTGCCCCTGCCGCGGTCTCTTCCGCGGCCCCATCCACGGCCCCGTTCTCGTTCGACGGCTGCGAGCATGGGTCAGCCCTCCTGCGGCGAACTGGCTTCGCCGGTCACGTTGAACGGGAAGTCGATGAAGCCGGGGAACAGCACCGGAACGGACACCTCGACCTTGGCTCGCACCGAGCGGTGCTCCTCGTCCAGGTCGCACTCCGCGTCGGCGAGGGTGAAGTCATGGTCGGCGAGGCCCCTGCGCGCACCCTCGGTGCACGTCGCCGCCCAGCCGTCGCCGGCGCGCATGATGCCGACATCGTGCGCGGCCACGTCCGCCGAGTTTCCGGCCAGCGTGTAGGCGTAGCCGATGAGTACGGCCTGCCAGAGCATGATGCAGGTGCCGAGAATGATCGGCAGCATGCCGATGAACTCGACCGCCGTCTGACCTCGGTCGTGGTCCCTGCCCAGCCTGGTGAAGTTCCTGAGCCTGGTGAGGTTCCTGAGCCTGGTGAGGTTCCTGAGCCTGGTGAACCTGACGGTTCTCATCCCCCTGTCCCCCTCTTCCCTTCTCTGGATGTGGTGCCGCGCGAACGCCGCCCGAAGGCGACCGAGCCCCGGTCGTTCGCGAGCTTTCCGCCCTTGCCCTCGTTCTCCGCGGCGGTGACCAGGCCGAGTTCGGCGGCCAGACCCCACAGCGCCTGCTTGACCGTGCTCTTGGCCTCCAGGTCCTGCATACGGCCGGAGTCGACCACGCCCTGGAGCTCCTTGAAATTCGCCGGGACGACCACCCGCGCGACGCGGGTTCCGGTGATTCGCTCGATCAGCGGCGGCTGGATCTCGGTATTGCGCGAGTAGCGGTTGACGAGGGTGATCGTCTCCTCCGCCTTACGGATCTGCAGCCGGTCCCAGAGCCGCACCATGCGTTTGGCGCCCCGGACGGACACCACGTCCGGAGTCGTCACCAGGACCGCTTTGTCCGCCATCTCGACGGCCGTGGCGTTGGCGCTGTTCATCAGGGCGCCGCAGTCGATGACCACGACCTGGTACCGCTGGCGCAGCGCACTGACGATCTGGCGGGCCACCCGGTCCGTGACCTCCTCGCCGCGCTCGCCCTCCCCCGGCGCGAGCAGCAGTCCCAGCCCGGTCGGGTGGGTGTGGACCGCGTCCTGGAGCACTCGGGGTGAGATGTCCTGGATGGAGGCCAGGTCCACGATGGAGCGGCGGAACTGCACATCCAGATAGGAGGCGATGTCACCGGACTGGAGGTCCAGGTCGACCAGTGCGGTGGTCCGGCCCGACGCGTGGGCGGCCAGGGCCAGTTGGACCGCCACCACCGTCGTACCGACACCGCCCTTGCCGCCGGCGACGGCGACCACGGTGCCGCCGGGGCCGGTGAAGGCGTCGCTGCCCTGGCCCAGATGGCGCCGTACCCCGATGGACCAGTTGGCCGCGGCCTGGACCCGGGTCACCAGGTCCTCGTAACTGAGCGGCAGCCCGATCAGCCCGCGCGCGCCCGAGTCCATGGCGGCGGAGAAGAGCCCGGGACTGGCGTCCGTGGTGATGAGTACGACCCCGACCGCGGGGAAGCGCAGGGCCACCTCGCGGATCAGCTCGAGCGCCGGAACCGGTCCGATCCGCTCGTGCACCAGCACGACCTCGGGCAGCTCGTCGATCGACTCGCCCGCCAGCCGGGCCAGGGTGTCGAGGAGCGTCGTCGAGTCGCCCACCGGGCTCGCGGGCTCGGCGTCGGGCAGCTGGCTGAGCAGCGTGGTGATGGACCGGGCCGCGTCGGCGTCACCGACGGCCGAGAGGATGCGTGTCGTCATACCGCCCTCACTTGTTCTTGTCTTCGCTCAGCTCGTACGTACCCTCGCCCGGGCGCAGCGTGGTCGGGCTGCCGTCGGAGAGCAGGGCCAGCCGTACGTGTTCGGCGAAGGACTCGGCGTAGGCGACGCGTTGGGCGTCCGTGGTGTTCAGCGCGAAGGTGATCGGTACGGCGTTGGTGGGCTGACCGCGGTCTTCCTCGTTGGGCTCCAGCGCGGTGAGGCGGCCGACATCGATGACCCGGGCGTTGGCGACGATGATCCGCGACTGGTCCGCCTCCCCTTCCCTGCTGCCGGCGAACGTCGCGAAGATGTTCACCGAGGAACCCGGCCTGATCTTGCCCGCGACCCCCGTCGCGGCGTCGATCATGATGGCGATCTCCTGCTCGTCATTCCCGATCTTCGGCCTGGGGACGACCATGTCGTCCTGGAGCAGGGATCCCTTCTTCAGCTGGTTGACGGCGATCTTGCCCTCCACCACTGACAGGTCCGTGACGGCGTTCTCCGACAGCCAGCGCTTCGGCATCGAGATCTTCTCGAACTGGCCCTTGTCCAGGGACGTGTACGGCGCCACGTCCGACTTGATGCGGTACGCCGTCACCTCCGGACCCACCTTGGAGTTCACGTCACTGATCACGGACAGGACGCCGGCGAACACACCAAAGGCGCAGAGAACTGACAGGAGCAGAAGTATGACGCCACGGCGCTGACGTGAATTCATGAGCGGGAAGACCTCGTTCAGAAGCGTTGACTGAGCGGACAGAGATCGGAACGTGGTGTGCGAAGTGCCTGAGCCGCGGCGGCCGGTCCGGACGGGGTGAGCGGTCCGGAGAGCGGTACCGGTCGTCGCTTACGAGCCGTGATGCATGGGGGCTCCCTGGTTCAGGACACCTGGAGCGTCGGTTTGGTTCTCGGCGGGGTGGAGCGGGGCCGAGCAGAACCCACAGCGGTCGCCTATGAGTTCGATACCGCACCACGAGCACGATTCCCGTCGCACGGACGAGACCAGCTGGTAGATGACGGAGATGTCCGGCAGGAAGGCGGCGAACTCGACCATCTTGTTGGTGCCCCACCAACGGGGCGACCCGGCCGGCAGGGCCGCCTCCTGCACGCCCTGCACCCGCCAGGCGGGGGCCAGGGTTTCGCTGACCCACTCCGACTGCAACTGCCCCTTGGCGATCAGCAGCTGCGTACCGAACTCGGGACCGGCGAGCTCTCCGCCGCCGATCTTGACCAACTGCGGTACGGGGTTGGCCAGTACGGCGAACTGGGAGCCGGGAACCCAGGACTTGGCATGTGTCTTGAGGCTGACCGGAACGCGGTCGAGCTTGGTGACGGAGCTGAGCAGCGCTCCGGCGTATATGTAGTGCGAGAGCAGGCGAGCCGCCGAGGCGACGACTCCCGGGCTGAAGTCACAGATGGACAACTGCCGCATCTGGCGCACGAGTACGGCGACACCCAGGGGCGGCAGGTCGAGCTTCAGCAGTGCGATGCGGTCGCTCTCCATGACGGACCGGATGGTGTGCAGCCGGCGCTGGTGCGCCACCGGGATGCTGGCCGGGTAGAGGGCGACGACATAGCCGTGCTGTTCGAGAAGCACCTGCATGTCCGCGAGCGCGGCCTCCAACGGCTGGGCGTCCGGGGACTGGAGCAGCGCCGCGGTCGGCGTCTGCTGATCCGTCGGTGGTAACACCAGATCAGGGCTGGTGACAGCAATCGCGGTCGGCACGCTGGTTCCCCGTTCAGCTCCGGCCGCCGGAGTCCCGGCGACCGCAGATCTCTCCTGCTCCGTGCACCTGCCCCACGCACTTTATCCACGTCCTACGGTGCAGAGAACACCTTTCAGCTCTCAGTGCAACAGTCCACGCGGGTAGGACGCCACCGAAAACGGGCGAAGCAGTCAGCTGTTTACTCACGTTTCAATTGATGACTCATCGGGCGGGACTCCTGACACAACTACGCCGCTTTGGGTCCGGGTTGGGTCCACGGGCCCACGCGAGGGAGGCCGCCCTGTCCGTACGCTCCCTTCCGATCGAGCGTGCGAGAGGCACGCGGTCATCAAGGGGGACAGCAGATGAGACGGGACCGGGGCACCACAGCCACCGAGTACATCGGCATGGTGGTGGTCGTCGTCGCGATCATCGGAGCGGTGGGCACGACGGGCATCGGTGATGCGCTCGGCCAGAAGATCCGCTGCGTGATCGACGGCGGCCGCTGCGGCTCCGGCGGGACCGGGAACGAGGCCGCCCCCAGAACCGACGCCGACTTCGAGCCGCCCCTCTGCCAGATCTCCTCGATCAGCGACAAGGCCGGCGCCAAGGCGAAGGTCCTCTTCATCGAGTGGGGCGAGGAATACGGCTTCCAGCAGCAGACCTTCAGGGCGAAGACCGACGTCAACAAGGACGGCAAGGTCGACGAGAACGACCAGCAGGTCACGATGACCTTCACCGACGCCGCTTCCGTCGCCGCCAAGAAGGACTGGAAACCGGGCGCGAAGATAGGCAAGTTCGGCGCCGACAAGGTCGAACTCGGCGCCGGGATCAAGGTCACCAACGGCGACACCTGGGTCTTCGACAGCGAGGAGGAGGCCGCGTCCTTCCGTGACGACATCGAGGACCTGAAGACGTACGAGCTGGCCAACCGGCACGCCAACTCCCGGGGCGGCGGGCTCGGCAACGGCATCCTCTACCTCTTCGGCAAGGGCCCGATGGCCGAGGAGGAGAAGCTGCGGGACCGCATCGAGGACAAGCTCGGCAACCGCCACATCAGCTACGGCAAGGTCGGCCTTGAGGCCAGCGCGGCCGGCGGGCTCAAGCTGTCGGCGGGCGACGAGAAGAAGCTGAGCGCCACGCTCGGCGGCAACTTCAAGTTCTCGCCCGAGGCGACCTGGACCGACAACGACTTCAAGGGCACCAAGGCGTACACGTACAGCGCGGCCATCGAGTACGGCTCGAAGGTCGGCTACGAGGCCGGGCCCCTCAGCGGCGAGTCGTCCGCGTCCACCACCCGGACCGGCACGATCACGGTCACCCACGACAAGAAGACCGGCGAGCTGCTGCGTATCGACATGACCCGTACGGTCGAGACCGGCGCCACGAAGGACGGCGTCAAGGTCGGCGGCGACAACGGCAAGAGCGGCGACGACAAGCGCGGCGGCAGCGGCGGGGTGAAGGGCGGCGACCAGTCCACCGGCATCGAGGTCGTCACCAACTCCGTGGTCATCCCGCCAGGCGCGGCGGGCGACCAGCAGCGCAGGACCGCCCAGGAGTGGCTGGACGGCAGCGGCGACAACGCCGCGCCCTTCACCTACATGTTCGACGACCACGCGCCGACGAAGCGGCCCGGCGCGGACGACCCGTTCGGGCAGCTGCTCTTCGACGAGGGCCTGTCGAGCCGGACGAACTACGCCGGTGCGACGGACGCGGCGGAGTACGGCTTCGAGCTGAACCTGGGACTGAGCCTCGGCTTCTCGGTCTCCACGGAGAAGAAGGAAGAGACCCTCGACAAGGCGCAGTTCCTGGGCGCCCCCCACGGGGACAGCCGCAGCTACGTTCCGTACAGCTACTGTGCGAACTGACCCGGGCGACAGGAGCACACACGCCATGAGCAGCAAGAAGATGACCGGATGGCTGGCCTCGGCCGCCGCCTCCGCAGCCGTCGTGCTGACGGCCGGCTGCGGTGCGGACTCCGCGGGCGGCACGGTGCCCGAGGGCTGGGGCACGCTGAAGACCTCGGCGGTCACGGTCGCGCACCCGCCGGCCTTCACACCGCAGAGCGCGGACGGGCGCAGTAAGTACAACGCGGCGGCCGCGACCCTCTCCGAGGGCGGCAAGGACGTCGGAATGATCACGGTCCAGCTCGATTTCACCAACGCCGACTCGGTGGAGGAGGCGGCGATCGGCGCCGAGGCGGGGATCGCTCTCGGCTCGACGCTCCAGGAGCAGCGGGACATCCAGGTCGCAGGCCCCGACGGCACGGAGGAGGCCCGGCGCATCGACTTCGAGTTCACCGAGAAGGGCTCCCGGATCAAGGGCGTGATCATCGCTGGGCTCGACTCCGCGGAGAAGGCGTACGCGGTACGGGTCGACGCGGCCAAGGGGAAGCTCAGCGACGGCGACCTGAAGAAGATCATCGACTCGATCACGGTGAGGTAGGCGGCCGCGATGGAGATTCCCGGTGGTGACTACGTCTTCTTCGTCGGCATGGTCCTGCTGTTCGGCTGGCTGGCGGTCCACTACGCCCGCCGGCTGGCCGCGGTGGCGCGGGCGCTGCGGGCGGGCGGCCGGGCGCCCGGTGTGTGCGTACGGATCGAGACCGAGCCGTTCAACCGCTCCGACGCCCAGCGCCATGTGTTCACCTTCAGCGCCCAGGACGGACGCAGGATCGAGTTCGAGGACCTGGCCACCCGCTCGGTACGGGTGGGTTCCGAGGTCACGGTGGCGTACGACCCGGCCGACCCCGAACGTACGGCGACGGTCGCGGGCCGCGGCAGCTGGTCACCGGTGCTGCAGTACGCGCTGCTGGTGACGGGCTGCGGGCTGGCGGCCGCCGGCTTCGCAGCGGTGTTCGCGTTCACGGTGATCTGATGCGCGCCGACGCGACGCGCGCCGGCCTGACACACAACGATCTGATCGGAGGACAGGGGCAATGACGCGGTACGACTACCCGGGGGCGCCCGCCCAGCGGGACGAGGGGCGTGGGGCGGCGGTGTTCGCGCTCGTGCGCGCCTGGGCGGCCGGCATCGTCGTCCTGCTCTTCACGGAGTATCTCCAGGCCACGCTGGTCTACGACTATCTGGCCTCGGACGACAGGTTGGAGACGTTCCTCGGCCGGCTGCTGCTGATCCATCTCCCGAACGCCGTGTGCATCGCGCTCGCGGCCTGGGCCGCCGGCCGCCTGCACCGCGATCCCTTCCGTGACGCCCCGCTCCAGCACCTGGCGGCGGCCTTCGCCGTCCCGGTGGCGGCCCAGGCCCTCAACATGTCGCTCCAGTGGGACGGCCTCGCGGCGGAGGGCCTGCTGATGTCGAACGCGGTACTGGTAGTGGGCTGTGTGGCGGGCTACGCGGCGGACCGGCTCCAGGAGGAGTGAGGCGGCGGCGACGCCTTCTCGTATACGGCCTTGTGCCACAGGTCTTGACAACTCGATTGGTCTGGACCAGTTTTACGCCCGACGGTGGCCACCGTTCCCCCTCTCGAGTACCTCCTTCCCCGAAACCCCAGCGGAGGCAGCAAGTGGAACGTGCACCAGGCGGTAGAAGACGCATAAGGACCTGGATCGGCGGAGCGGTGGCTGTGGTGGCCGCCGGTGCGCTGAGTCTGACCGGGCTGGTCGGGACCGCGCAGGCCGCCGATATCAACGTGGCCAAGAACGCGGGCTTCGAGTCCGGGCTCGGCAGCTGGACCTGTTCCGCCGGCAGCGGCGCCACGGTCGGCTCGCCCGTGCACGGCGGAGCCGCCGCGCTGCGGGCCACGCCCGCCGGGCAGGACAACGCCAAGTGCACACAGGCCGTGGCCGTGCAGCCGAACTCGACGTACACGCTGAGCGCCTGGGTGCAGGGCGGGTACGCGTATCTCGGGGCCGAAGGAACCGGGACGACCGATGTGTCGGCCTGGACGCCGGACAGCTCCGGGTGGAAGCAGCTCACGACCAGCTTCAGGACCGGCGCCTCGACCAGGTCGGTGACCGTCTACACGCACGGGTGGTACGGGCAGAGCGCGTACTACGCCGATGACGTGTCCGTGTTCGGCCCCGACGGCGGTGGCGGCGGCGACCCGCAGCCCCAGGTGCCCGGCACGCCCGCCGGGCTCGCGGTCGGGTCCGTGACCTCCTCGTCCGTCACGCTCAACTGGAGCGCGGTGTCCGGGGCGACCGGGTACAACGTCTACCAGGGCGGCGCGAAGATCCAGTCGGCGAGCGGCGCCTCCACGACCGTGACCGGGCTGGCGGCCAACACCTCGTACCAGTTCCAGGTGAGCGCCACCAACGCGGCCGGCGAGTCCGCGAAGTCCTCGGCGGTGACCGGTAAGACCGCCGAGAGCGGCGGCGGGAACCCGGGCAACCCCGCGGTGCCGAAGCACGCGCTGACCGGCTACTGGCAGAACTTCAACAACGGCGCGGCCGTCCAGAAGCTCCGTGACGTCCAGTCGCAGTACGACATCATCGCCGTGTCCTTCGCCGACGCGACGGCCACGCCCGGCCAGCTCACCTTCAATCTCGACCCGGCCGTCGGTTACGGTTCCGTCGCCGACTTCAAAGCGGACATCGCCGCGAAGAAGACCGCGGGCAAGTCCGTGATCCTCTCGGTCGGCGGCGAGAAGGGCAGCGTCGCGGTCAACAGTGACGCCTCCGCGACCGCCTTCGCCAACAGCGCCTACGCGCTGATGCAGGAGTACGGCTTCAGCGGTGTCGACATCGACCTGGAGAACGGCCTCAACTCCACGTACATGACGAAGGCCCTGCGCCAGCTGTCCGCCAAGGCCGGCGCGGGACTGGTGCTGACGATGGCCCCGCAGACCATCGACATGCAGTCGACGGGCGGCGAGTACTTCAAGACCGCGCTGAACGTCAAGGACATCCTCACCGTCGTCAACATGCAGTACTACAACAGCGGTTCGATGCTCGGCTGTGACGGCAAGGTCTACTCGCAGGGCTCCGTCGACTTCCTCACCGCGCTCGCCTGCATCCAGCTCGAAGGCGGCCTCGCCCCCTCGCAGGTCGGCCTCGGAGTGCCCGCCTCCACGCGGGGCGCGGGCAGCGGTTATGTGGCGCCCTCGGTCGTGAACAACGCGCTGGACTGCCTCGCCAGGGGCACCAACTGCGGTTCTTTCAAGCCCTCCAAGACCTACCCCGGTATCCGTGGCGCGATGACCTGGTCGACCAACTGGGACGCGACGGCGGGCAACGCCTGGTCCAACGCCGTCGGACCGCACGTCCACGGCCTGCCGTAACAGGCACCTCATACCGGCAGCGCCGCCGCTCCCCCGGCGGCGCTGCCGCGGAACCCGACGCACCGCTGGTGGGGCGGACAGGCCGTCACGGGAGCGGATCCACCGGGATCCCGTGCGGGCCCTTGACAAGAACAATGGTCTGGACCAGTTTGGAGGACCAACGGTGGCCACCGTCCCGAAACCCCCTCACACGCCGTGCGTCCACGCAGTGCGTCACTGCGCGGTGCGGCGTGCACACTCCCCCCACGGAGGCCATGCAGTGCAGAGGAACGTACGTCCCCGCAGGCTGAAAGCCGCTCTGGCCGTCGCGGCCGTCTTCACCGCCGCCGGACTCGCGATACCCGCCGCCCAGGCGGCCGGCACGGTGACCGGGCCCGCCCCCACAGCGGCCGCCGCGCCCGCCGCCGTACCCGCTCACGCCGTCACCGGCTACTGGCAGAACTTCAACAACGGCGCGACCGTCCAGACGCTCGGCGAGGTCCAGGACCAGTACGACATCATCGCGGTCGCCTTCGCCGACGCCACCGGCACACCGGGCCAGGTCACCTTCGCTCTCGACTCGGCCGGCCTCGGCGGTTACAGCGTCGACCAGTTCAAGTCCGACGTGGCCGCCAAGCAGGCCGCCGGCAAGTCCGTGATCATCTCCATCGGCGGCGAGAAGGGCACAGTCTCCATCAATGACTCCGCCTCCGCCGCCGCCTTCGCCGACTCGGTGTACGCGCTGATGCAGGAGTACGGCTTCGACGGCGTCGACATCGACCTGGAGAACGGCCTCAACTCCACCTATTTGACGCAGGCGCTGGAGTCGCTCGCGTCAAAGGCGGGCCCGGGATTCGTCCTCACCATGGCGCCGCAGACCATCGACATGCAGTCGACGGCCGGTGAGTACTTCAAGACCGCGCTGAACGTCAAGGACATCCTCACCGTCGTCAACATGCAGTACTACAACAGCGGTTCGATGCTCGGCTGTGACGGTCAGGTCTACTCGCAGGGCTCGGTCGACTTCCTCACCGCGCTCGCCTGTATCCAGCTGGAGGGCGGCCTCGACCCGTCGCAGGTCGGCATCGGGGTACCGGCCTCGCCGAGCGGCGCGGGCAGCGGTTATGTGGCGCCCTCGGTCGTGAACAACGCCCTGGACTGTCTGACGCGGGGCACGAACTGCGGTTCCTTCAAGCCCGCCAAGACCTACCCGGGCCTGCGGGGCGCGATGACCTGGTCGACCAACTGGGACGCGGCCGCGGGCAACGCCTGGTCCGACGCCGTGGGCGCGCACGTCCACGGCCTTCCGTAGCCAACCCGCACTGCAGCAACCGCACCGCACGAACGCACCAGACCCGACCGGCCAGGACAGCGGCCGGTCGAACAAGCCCCCCACAGGGCCGGCAGCGCCGTCGAAACCCCACCCGACGGCGCTGCCGTGTGTCTGCCCCAGCTTCTTCCTCTACCAGGGGATGTCCCGTACCTGCTGGACACACAGCACCACGAACAGCAGTCCCGCCGCCGTGAGCATCACATTGCTCAGGATGCCGTTGCGCCATTCGGCGGGCGTACGGGAGGAGTTGAGCAGCCAGACCAGGGTGAGCGCCAGGAACGGCATGAAGAAGGCCCCCAGCACGCCGTAGACCACGACCAGACCGAAGGGCTGGTCGAGGAAGAGCAGCGAGATCGGGGGGAAGGTCAGCCAGAGCAGATACGCGCGGAACGGCACCGAGCGCTCCCGCTCGCCGGCCGCGACCTCCTTCGCCGCCCCCGTGCCCTCGTCCGCCGCCAGCCCCACGCGCTCCTTGCGGATCTGCTCCACGAAGTCCGCGAACATCAGGCTCACGCCGTGCCAGACGCCGATCAGCGACGAGAAGGACGTGGCGAAGAAGCCGACGAGGAAGAGCTTCGCGGTGGCCGGGCCGAAGCGGTCCTCCAGGATGGTGCCGAGGTCGATCAGGCCGCGGTCGCCGGTGGTGAGGGCGACATGAGAGCTGTGCAGCAGCTCGGCGCCGATGATCAGCATGGCGACGACGAAGAGGCCGGTGGTGATGTACGCGACCCGGTTGTCCAGGCGCATCACCTTCATCCAGCCGGAGTTGGTCCAGCCCTTGGCGTTGACCCAGTATCCGTACGCCGCCATGGTGATCGTGCCACCCACGCCGCCGATCAGACCGAGCGTGTAGAGCAGTGAGCCGTCCGGCAGGACCGGGGCGAGCCCCGCGAAGGCGGCGCCGAGGTCAGGGGCGACCCGGATCGCGACATACACGACCACCACGAACATCACGCCGATCAGGACCGTCATGACCTTCTCGAAGACGGCGTACTGGTTGAACCAGACGAAGACCAGGCCGATGAGACCGGTGATGACCGCCCAGGTCTTGAGGCCGGGGCCGTCCGGGAACAGCGCGACGATCGGCAGGGCGCTGGAGGACATGGCCGTGGCGCCGTAGACGAAGCCCCAGACGAGGACGTACACCGCGAAGTACCCGGTGGTCCACCGGCCGAGGCTGCGCCAGCCCTCGAAGAGGGTGCGTCCGGTGGCGAGATGCCAGCGGCCCGCCGCCTCGGCGAGAGAGATCTTGACGACACAGCCGATGACCGCGGCCCACATCAGGGTGTAGCCGAACTTGCTGCCCGCGATGAGCGTCGCGACCAGATCGCCCGCGCCGACGCCGGTCGCCGCGACGACGATGCCGGGGCCGATATAGGTCCAACTCGACTTGCGTGGACGGGAGACGGCCTCGTCCATGCCGGTGTCCGTAGTTCCTGCCATGCGTTTCTTCGCCTCCCGCTCGTCCCCGTACGTGACTCACGTCACCAAATCCCGGTGTCAGTGATCGCGCAAGAGGGCCGTCGGTGAGGGTTCGGTGGCGGGGCCGGGGTGGCTACCGTCCGCTGCGCGCGAGATACATGGCGAGGACGGGGCCGAGCTGCGCCAGCCACTGCTGAAGCTTCGACCGGCTACGGGCGTTCACCACGCACTCGTAGAACCTGCCGTCGGGAAGCACCACGGCCACCATGAGGGCATAGCCGTGGTTGCCCGCCTTGTGGTGGACGGTACGGATCTGATGCCAGGCGAATTCGGCGGTCGCGCCGTTGGCCTCGAAGGACACACCGGCGGCGTCGACCACCACGGCGTTGCGGCGGTCGGTCGCGAGGAAGTCGGGCCCGGCGGGCGGCTGCGGGGCGCCGTACTGCGGTTGCGGCGGGCCGTACCCCGGATAGGACTGCTGCTGCGGGGCGGCGTACGCGGGGTGAGGCTGCGGGGCGGCATACGCGGGATGCGGCTGCTGCGGCGCGTAGGCCGCGGGCGGCGGGCCGAAGCCCGGCTGAGGGGGCGGGGCCGGTATGTCGCTGTCCCGTCCGCTGTTCCGGTCCATGTGCACCATGTGCGGCCTCCCCGGCCCTCGCTCGCCGCCCTGTCGGCGCTTTCGCCGACCAGTATGGACGAGGCCCACCCCCGTGACCGGCCTGTGCCATGACCGCGCGGCGCCGCCGCCTTCCCGGCGGCGCCGCTGTCCGGGTTGCTGGCCGTTACGGCTTGGGCAGGGTGCAGCCCGCGCGGGACAGGTCGATCTGGTTGCCCGCGGCGACGCACGCCACGATCCCGTAGGTCTCCTGGGCGTAGTTGATGCCCTGGCGCACGGTGACATTGCCGTTCTGGTCGACCTCGCACGGGTTGTTGTCCGTGCAGCGCCCGCCGCTCTCGTTACCGGTGTTGTTGACGGCGACGACCTTGCCGGTGGCGTTGTCGATCACCGGCGAGCCCGAGGTCCCGCCGATCGTGTTGCAGGAGGAGGTGTAGCGCACCGAGTCCTTCCAGGTCCACGCGCCCTCCTTCAACTGGTAGGCGAAACCGTCGATGTTGCAGCTGTAGATGCGCTTCCAGTAGCCGGAGACCACCTTGATGGCGGTGCCCTGCACCGGGCGGGCGGCGTTGAGCTCCAGCGCCGCTATCCCGTACGTGCTCTGGATCTGGGCGTAGGTGGTGGTGAGCTGGTAGAGCGAGACGTCGGTGTCGGTCATCGTCCCGTACGCGACCTTGCTCGCGCGCAGGGTTCCGACGCCGGTGCCCGCCGAGTTCAGCAGGGTGAAGGTGCGGGAGGACGGCTTGTTGACGATGACCTCGCCGGCCGCGGGGAAGCCGCTCTCCAGGCAGTGGCCGTTGGAGAGGACCAGCGCGGGGTCGCTCGGCTGCGACGCCGGGGTACGGACGACAGAGCCGGAACAGTTGCTGAGCGCCACCGTCCCGGCGAAGTCGACCGCCTTGACCTTGACTTGGGGGGCTCTCTCGGCCGTGGTGGTGAGCGCCGGCGCGCCCGCGTCGTGACTGGTCGCCACCGCGGGCGCCGCCCCCGCTCCGAGGAGCAGGACGGCGAGAAGCGCACCAAGGAGAGGCTTCTTCATGTGGGGGATCCCCTCTGTGAACGAAGTACCTTCGTTTTTGTCATGCGCATTGTTGACGCATGCGGGGCAGCGGGCAACCATGCCTCGTGAATTCCGGATCCGCGGCGGGAACGGGGCGGCGGCGCCGAGCGTGTTATCCATCGCGCGGCGAACACGGCGGGACCGTGGGAAGCTCAGGGCACCAGGGGACCGCGGCGCGACGTCGGGAGACACGTCGGGGCAGCGGGGGGCAGGGGCACGGCGGGGGGAGCTGGGGCATGTCCGGGGTAAAGATCATGCGGCTGGGCGAGGACGATCCGGCGACCCTGGGGTCGTACCGGATCATCGGCAGGCTCGGTTCGGGCGGAATGGGCCGGATCTATCTGGCGCGCTCCGCCGACCGGCGGCTGGTGGCGGTCAAGACCCTGCTCGCCGAAGGGCTCGTCAGTGACACCGACCGCAGGCGGTTCGCCCGCGAAGTGGCGCTGGCCCAGCGGGTGGACAGCGGCTATACGGCGCGGGTGCTGGACGCCGACGCCGAAGCGGCCCGCCCGTGGATGGCGATCGAATACATCGCCGCGCCGTCCCTCGACGAACTGGTGCGGACGGCCGGTCACCCGCCCGCCTCGGCGGTGCGGTGGGTGGGCGCGGGGGTGGCGGCCGCGCTGGTCGCCCTGCACGGCCAGGGCATCGTCCACCGTGACATCAAGCCGCCGAACGTACTGCTCCCGCTGAACGGCCCGCGCGTCATCGACTTCGGGATCTCGCACGCCAGCGACCTCACCCGCACCAGCCTCACCCTCGGCACCATCGCCTTCACCTCCCCCGAGCAGGCCAGGGGCGAGCCGTCCACGGCTGCCTCCGACATCTACTCGCTGGGCGCGACCCTCTTCCATCTGGCGGTCGGCCGGCCGCCGTACGCCCCGGACGGCGACACCCTGGGGCTGCTGGCCCGGGTGTCGCGGAGCGAGCTGGACCTGAGCGGGCTGCCGCGCGAGCTGAACCAGCTGATCCGCTCCTGCCTGGCGGCGGACCCGGCCGGCAGGCCCCAACCCGCGGACGTACTGGCCCAGTTCAAATCGGGCCTCGTCGGTCTTCCGGTGTCGGAGAGCGGCAGCAGATGGCTGCCACCGCGCTGGACGGCGCTGATCGAGGAGTACGACCGGCAGGGGCGGACGCTGCGGGAGGGCCCGGAGCCGGGCGCCGGCGCGGAGGGCGCGCACGCGGACGACCCGGCCGCGGACGACCGTACGCGCGGGGTACGGGGCCCCGGACCGACCCGGCAGTACACCCGCGCCGCCGGACAGGAAGAAGAGGAAGAGAAACAGCGACAGGAGAAGGAGCGCGCCGCCCGGGAGCAGGAGCGGGCCGCCCGCGAGCACGACCGGGCGGAACGGGAACGCGCCGAGCGGCGGGCCGAGCGGGAGCGGCGTGCCCGCGAGCGGGCCGAGGCGCGGGCCGAACAGGAAAGCGCCGCGCGGAAACGGGCCGAGCGGGAGGGGCAGGCGCGGCCCGGTCCCGCCGCCGGACCACGCGCCGCTGCCGGTTCTTCCAGCGGTTCGTCCGCCGGTGCCTCCGCCGGTCGGACCGCCGGTTCTTCCGCAGGGCAGACCGCCGGTTCTTCCACCAGGCGGACCGCCTCCGCCAACCCCCGCCCGACGACGCCCGCGGCCACCGCCGAGAAGTCGTCCTCGGGCTGGGGTTGGCTCCTCGTCGGCGTGGCCGTCCTCATGTTCATCTGGCAGCCCTGGGACGCCGACGACTCCACCAGCGGCTCGTCGAGCAGCGGGGGTTCCTCCTACAGCTCCTACACCGATCCCGCCCCCACACCGGCCGCACCCACCCCGAACGAGACGGACCTCGCCTTCCTGGCCGTGGACACCGGAGACTGTCTCAGCTCGCACGACGACGGACGCCTGGGCTGGAACGACCCCGCACCGGAACGCGTCGACTGCGACGCCGCCGACGCCTACAACCGCGTCGCGTTCGCCACTTCGGACTCCGACTGGGAGTGCGATACGGACGCCGACGAGGAGATGTGGAGCAACGTGGGCGACGACAGCGTCGTCACCACGCTCTGCCTCACCCGCCGGTACGAGGTCGGCCAGTGCTTCATCGCCAAGGCCGACAGCGACGGGGCCGGCGACGGCAATCTCCGGACCGTATGGAGCTGCGGCGCCGACACCGTCCCCGAGGGATATTCGTACGTCATGCAGATCACGGGCTACCACGCGATGCCGTCGGACGAGAGCGATGTCTCCTGCCGCCGGTACCAGAACGACACCACCCGCTACTCCTGGTACGAGGTCGACGGGGGCGAAGGCTACGTCTGCTCGAAGATCGTCGACTAAATGATCAGACTCAGCGCCGCGGGTTCCCTGAGAGAGGGGTCAGCCGAGGACGGCCAGCGCGTCGATCTCGATCAACAGCCCCTTGGGCAGGCCGACATAGACCGTCGTACGCGCGGAGGGCGCTTCCTTCAGCGCCTGCTCCTCGAAGTACGTGTTGTAGATCGCGTTCATCTCGGCGAAGTGGTCGACGTCGGTGAGGTAGACGCGCACCATCATGACGTCGTCCCAGCTCGCGCCGCCCTCTTCGAGGATCGCCTTGACGTTGGCCAGGGTCTGGAGGGTCTGCTCACGCAGGGTCGGGCCCGCCGGGGTGGGCGCCTGGCCCTCGACGGCCGGGAGGAAGCCGACCTGGCCGGCGACCTGGAGGATGTTGCCCTTGCGGACGCCGTGCGAGAACTTCGCGGGCGGGGCGGTGTGCGTGGCCGGGGTCAGCGCGGTCTTGGGGGTCTTGTCGCTCATGAAGCTTCCTTGGGGTGGGTGGTTCCGGAGTACTCCCCGCTGATCGCGTCGGCGGTGCGGCGCACCAGCGGGAGCAGGGTGAGGAGTTCCTCGGCGGTGACGACGACATTCGGCGCGGAGACCGACATGGCGGCGACGACCCGTCCTTGCGCACCGCGGATGGGGGCCGCGACGCAGTTGATGGACTCCTCGTGGCCGCCGAGATCGGCGGCCCAGCCCTGTTCGCGTACGGTCGCCAGCTCCGTGAGGAAGGCGGCGGCGTTCGGGATCGAACGGGGCGTGTACAGGGGGAAGTCGAGCCGCTCGGCGAGGGCGCGGCGCTCGGCCTCGGGGAGGTCGGCGAGCAGCAGCTTGGCGACGGCGGCGACGGTGATCGCGACCGGCTTGCCGATCCGGGAGTACATCCGGACCGGGTAGCGGCTCTCGACCTTGTCGATGTAGAGGACTTCGTGCTCCTCGTACACCGCGAGATGGACGGTGTGGCCGCACTGCCCGTTGAGGGCCACGAGATGGGGGTGGGCGATCTCGCGTACGTCGAGGTTCTCGACGGCCTCCTGGGCGAGCGCGAACAGTCGCGCGCCGAGGCGGTAGCGATGGTCCTGCTGGCGGTAGACGAGCCCGTGCTCATGGAGCGTACGGAGCAGCCGGAGCGCGGTGGACTTGTGGACGCCGAGCCGGTCGGCGACCTGCCCGAGGTCGGCGGGGCCCCGGGCGAGCAGCGGCAGGATGCTCAGCGCCCGGTCGACTGTCTGGCTCATGGGGTACGTACCTCCTGCTCCGTGGCCGCCGTCCAGCCGGGGCCGAGACGAAGTGTCCCCCAGGCGTCGGCGTCGAGGTCCGCGAGGCGGTCGGCGTGGGCGCGGGAGGGCGGCGCTGCGAGGTCACCGGGGACGGTGAGGGCGGCGGCGGCCATCAGGTGGCCGTGCCGCAGCCGGGCGGCGGCGGGCAGGCCGCGCAGGGTCGCGGAGAGGAAGCCGGCGGCGAAGGCGTCGCCGGCGCCGACGGGTGCCACGACGTCCACGCGCAGCGCGGGCACGGACGTGACGGTGTCGATGCGGAGCGCGGGCACGGACGGGACGGTGGCGGCGTGCGGCGCGGGCACGGAGCTGACGGGGTCGCGGTCCGTCGCCGCCGGAGCCTCCCGCGTGTACAGCGTCGCGCCCGCGCTGCCGCGCTTGACCACGAGCGTCTCCGGCTCGGGCAGCGCCGCGCGGATCGCGTCCGCGCCGTGCAGGTCCCAGGCCTCCGCCGCCTCGTCCTCGCCGACGAAGACCAGGTCGGCGCCGCGGGCCAGCTCCAGCAGGACGCCGGCGCCCGACCCGTCCCGCCACAGCCCCGGGCGGTGGTTGACGTCGAAGGAGACCGGCGGGCGGCCGGGTCCGCGTCGGGTCAGCTCGCGCATCAGGGCGAGGCAGTCGTCCGAGAGCGCGGCGGTGATGCCCGACACATGCAGGACGCGCCCCGACCACAGGTCCTCGTTCGGCATGTTCCCGGGGGACATGGCGGAGGCGGCGGAGCCCGCCCGGTAGTAGGCGACCTCATGGGCGTCGGTGGCGCGGTCCGTCGCCGTACGGAAATAGATACCGGTCGGCCGGTCCGGATCCCGCCGGACGCCCGACGTATCGACGCCGTACGCGGCGACCGCGTCGACCAGGTGATCACCGAAGCCGTCGGCCCCGACCCGGCTGACCCACTTCACCGTGTGCCCGGCGGCCGCCAGCGCGCAGGCGACATTGGATTCGGCGCCGCCGATCGTACGGGCGAAGGAGGGGACGTCGGCGAGGCGGCCGGGCCGTGAGGGCAGGAAGGTGACCATGGACTCACCGAGGCAGACGACATCCACGCGCGGGTGGGCGTCCACGTCTACGGTTCCGGTCACTCTGGGGCTCCTCGCCGCTCGGCCGATCGGGGAAAGGGTCACCATTGACCCGGTGTCGGCTCGGATGTTAGACAGCGGTGAGCGATATGCGCAATGGGCGTTGCAAATGCTGCAACGCCACTGACTAGGGGAGGCTCCCATGGCCGCGGACCGACGGACGGACGAGCGACGCGACCGGCGGCTGACCGACGAGACCGTCGATCACCGCTTCAAGGCGCTCCCGCCGGACGCCGAGGGCCTGACGGTCGGCGCGCTCGCCGCCGAGCGCCGTTCCCTCTTCACCGGCGGCTTCACCACCCCCGTCCTCGCCCTGTCCGCCGAGTCGGTCGAGCACAATCTCGCCCTGCTGGAGACCTATTCCGAGCGCCACGGCCTCGCCTTCGCCCCGCACGGCAAGACCTCCATGTCGCCGCAGCTCTTCGCCCGCCAACTGGCGTACGGCGCCTGGGGCATCACGGCAGCCGTACCCCACCAGGCCCGCGTCTACCGCGCGTTCGGGATCCAGCGGATCTTCCTCGCCAACGAACTGGTCGACGCGCCGGCGCTGCGCTGGCTCGCCACCGAGCTGGACAGTGACCCCGGCTTCCGCTTCCTCTGTTACGTCGACTCCGTGCGCGGCGTCGAGCTGATGGACGAGGCGCTCAGGGCCGCGGGCGCCGCCCGCCCGGTGGAGGTCGTGGTCGAGCTGGGCGCGGGCGAGGGCGCCCGTACCGGAGCCCGTACGGAAGCCGAGTGCGCCGCCGTCGCGGACGCGGTCGCCGCCGCGCCCACCCTGCGGCTGGCCGGAGTGGCCGGCTACGAGGGCGAGGTGCCGGCCGCCGACAGCGACACCGTCCGCGCCTGGCTGCGCCGGCTCACCGCGCTGGCGGCCGACTTCGACACGGCGGGCCGCTTCACGGACGCGCAGGACGAGATCGTGATCAGCGCGGGCGGCAGCGCCTGGTTCGACGCGGTGGCGGACGTCTTCGCCGAGATCCCCGCCCTGTCCCGTCCCGTACTGAAGCTGCTGCGCTCCGGCGCGTACGTCTCGCACGACGACGGCCACTACCGGCATCTCACCCCCTTCAACCGCGTCCCCGAGGAGGGCTCCCTCCAGCCCGCCTTCCGGCTCTGGGCGCAGGTCGTCTCCCGCCCCTCCGACGCCCAGGCGTTCGTCAACGCCGGCAAGCGGGACGCGGCGTACGACCTGGATCTGCCCGAGGCCCAGGTCGTACGGGACGGCAGGACCGGCGAGATCCGCCCGGCCGCCGGTGTCACGGTGACGCGCCTGTCCGACCAGCACGGCTGGCTCGCCACCACGCCCGAGGCGGATCTCGAGGTCGGCGACTGGGTCGGGATGGGGCTTTCGCATCCGTGTACGTCGTTCGACAAGTGGCAGCTGATCCCGCTGGTGGAGGCGGACGGCACGGTCATCGACTTCGTCCGTACGTTCTTCTGAGGGGGCCGGCCATGGATCTCGTCCTGCGCGACGTACGCGTCGTCGACGGCACCGGCGGGGCGTCGTACCGGGCCGATGTCGGCGTCACGGCGGGCCGTATCTCCGGGATACGGCGGGAAGCCGGCGGCGCGCGCCTCAGCGGCGCCCGCGTCCTCGACGCCGCCGGGCTGGCCCTCGCCCCCGGCTTCATCGACATGCACGCGCACAGCGATCTGGCGCTGCTGCGCGACCCCGACCACTCGGCGAAGGCCGCGCAGGGCGTGACCCTCGAAGTGATCGGTCAGGACGGCCTGTCGTACGCGCCCGTCGACGACGCGACCCTCGCCCAGGTCAGGCAGGCGATCACCGGCTGGAACGGCGACGGGTCCGGCATCGACTTCGACTGGCGCACGGTCGGCGAGTATCTGGACCGGCTCGACCACGGCTTCGACGGCCGGGGCATCGCGGTCAACGCGGCCTATCTGATCCCGCAGGGCACGGTCCGTATGTACGCGGTCGGCTGGGACGACAGGCCCGCGACGGACGCCGAACTGGCCCACATGAAGCGGCTGGTGGCCGAGTCCATGGAACAGGGCGCGGTCGGTCTGTCCTCAGGGCTGACCTACACGCCGGGGATGTACGCGAACGACTCCGAACTGACCGAGCTGTGCCGGGTGGTGGCGGACTACGACGGCTACTACTGCCCGCACCACCGCTCGTACGGCGCCGGGGCGCTCCAGGCATACGAGGAGATGGTGACGCTCACTCAGCGGGCGGGCTGCGCGCTCCATCTCGCCCACGCCACCATGAACTTCGGCGTGAACAAGGGCAGGGCTCCCGAGCTGCTCGCGCTGCTCGACACGGCGCTGGACGCGGGCGCGGACATCTCCCTCGACACCTATCCGTACACCCCGGGCTGCACCACGCTGGTCGCGATGCTGCCCAGCTGGGCGAGCGAGGGCGGCCCCGACGCGATCCTGGAGCGGCTCCGCGACGAGAGCGCCGCCGAGAAGATCCGCCACCACATGGAGGTCATCGGCGCGGACGGCTGCCACGGCGTGCCCATCGAGTGGGACACCATCGAGATCTCGGGGGTGACCGCCCCGGGCCTCGCGGACCATATCGGCAGGACGGTGGCCGAATCGGCGCGGCGGCGCGGTGAGGCTCCGTGGGTGACCGCGCGCAGGCTGCTGATCGACGACGCGCTCGGCTCGACGATCCTCCAGCATGTCGGCCACGAGGAGAACGTCCGGCAGATCATGCGCCACCGCGTCCACACGGGCGGCAGCGACGGCATCCTCCAGGGCGCCAAGCCGCACCCGCGCGCCTACGGCACCTTCCCGCAGTATCTGGGGCGGTACGCACGGGAGTTGGGCGTTCTCACCCTGGAGGAGTGCGTGGCCCACCTGACCTCCCGCCCGGCCGCCCGCCTGCGCCTCACCGACCGCGGCCTGATCCGTGAGGGCTACCGCGCCGACCTGGTCCTCTTCGACCCGGACACGGTCGCGGCCGGCTCGACCTTCGACGTCCCGCGCACCCTGCCGACGGGAATCCCGCATGTACTGATCGACGGCCGCTTCGTGATCGAGGACGGCCGCCGTACGGATGTCCTGGCCGGGCGGTCGGTCCGGCGCGGCGCCTGAGCGCGGGCCGGAGACCGCCCGTCAGGCGGAGGCGAGGCGCAGGACCAGTGCCGCCGCACCCAGCAGAGCGAGGACCACGACGGGGGCTATCGCGTAGTCCTTGGCGCGCAGGTGCGTGATCGCGGCGCCGATGAAGTAGAGGATCACGCCGATCGCGGCGGCCGCTCCGATCAGGGGCACCCAGAGCCCGGCCAGGAGGCCCACCGCGCCCAGCGCCTTGAGCGTGGCGAGCCGGGGGAACCACGTGTCCGGCACGCCCAGCGCGGACATCGAGCCGACGACCTTCTCCTGCCGGGTGAAGGTGGCGAGTGCGGAGAACGTCAGGGCAGCGGCGAGCAGGATGCCGACAACGGCGTAGGCGATGAACACGGAAGACCCCTCGGAGGACGTACATGGAAGAGCGGAGAGGGGCCGCGAGCGGCGGAAAGGCAGAAATCGCCGGTGAGCCCCGGCCCAACCTGCCGTGGAAGTCCGCGCCGAGGAAGACCGGGCCGAGGCTAGTAGTGGCAGGGCTATGATCCGGCGGGCCCCGGGCCGGTACACGCCGGTACATTGCGTACGGTGAGCGACAACGATCTGGGCCTCTTCCTGCGCACCCGCCGCGAGGCCGTGACGCCGGCCGAGGCCGGGCTCCCGTCCGGCAGCCGGCGCCGTACCCCGGGTCTGCGCCGCTCCGAGCTGGCCACGCTCGCCGGGATCAGCGTCGAGTACCTGGCCCGGCTCGAACAGGGCAGGGACCGCAATCCGTCCCCGCAGGTGCTCGCCGCGCTCGCCGACGCCCTGCGGCTGACCGCCGACGAACGCTTCGCCCTGCTGCACGCCGTCAAGGCCACCAACGACACGCTCAAGCTGTGCCCGGGCGCGGGCAGGCCGCCGGCGCGGGTGGTGCGGCCCACCATGCGCGCCCTGCTCGACCGGCTGGAGCCGACGCCCGCCGTTCTGCTGAACCGGCTGACCGATGTGCTCGCCTTCACCACCGGGTACGAGCAGCTCGTCGGCCCCCTCGGTCTGCTGGACTCCCCCACGCCGAACATCGTCCGGTACCTGTTCACGGACCCGCGCGCCCGCACCGCCCATCCGGACTGGTCCCGCGACGCCGATGAGCTGGTCGCCCGCCTCAAGACGGACTCCGTCCCCGACGACTCCCACCTCGCGGTGCTCGTCCAGGAGCTGACCCTCACCGCCGGCACCCCCTTCACGGACCGCTGGACCGCCGCGCCCGTGATCCTCGCCCACGCGGGCAGCCGGCGGCTGGCCCACCCCGGCGCGGGCGAGCTGCGGCTGATCCACGAGACGCTCTCCCTCCCCGACGCCGACGGCCAGCACCTGGTGGTCCATCTCCCCGCCGACGACGCGACCTCCGCGGCCCTGGACACCCTCACCGGCCGCCGCCCCGGCGCCCTGCGCGCGGTGGCGGGCTGACCTCCGGATGCCCCGGTCGGCGTAGGTCCTGTCCGGCGGGGCGTCCGCGTGGCGGAAGACACCGCGCGGCGCCGGTGGCGCCCCCGTAAGGTGGCCGCCATGCAGGTCATCCAGTCGACGAAGCTCGCCAACGTCTGTTACGAAATCCGGGGCCCGGTCCTCGATGAGGCGATGCGGCTGGAAGCAGCGGGCCATCGCATCCTCAAGCTCAACACCGGCAACCCCGCGGCCTTCGGCTTCGAGTGCCCGCCCGAGATCCTTGAGGACGTGCTCCGCAATCTCGGGGACGCGCACGGCTACGGGGACGCGAAGGGGCTGCTGTCCGCGCGGCGCGCGGTGATGCAGCACTACCAGACCAAGGGCATCGAGCTGGACGTCGAGGACATCTACCTCGGCAACGGTGTCTCCGAGCTGATCCAGATGTCGATGCAGGCGCTGCTCGACGACGGCGACGAGGTGCTCGTACCCGCCCCCGACTATCCGCTGTGGACCGCGTCCGTCTCGCTCGCGGGCGGTACGGCCGTGCACTACCGGTGCGACGAGCAGGCCGACTGGATGCCGGACCTCGCGGACATCGAGCGGAAGATCACCGATCGGACCAAGGCGATCGTGATCATCAACCCGAACAATCCGACGGGTGCGGTGTACGGCGACGAGATGCTCGGCGCGCTCACCGAGATCGCCCGCCGCCACCACCTGGTCGTCTGCTCCGACGAGATCTACGACCGGATCCTGTACGACGGCGCCACGCACACCCCGACCGCCGCCGTCGCGCCCGATCTGCTCACCCTCACCTTCAACGGGCTCTCCAAGAACTACCGGGTGGCCGGGTTCCGCTCCGGATGGCTGGCGGTCTGCGGCCCGAAGGCGCACGCCGCCTCGTACATCGAGGGTCTGACGATCCTGGCCAATATGCGGCTGTGCGCGAACATGCCCTCGCAGCACGCGGTGGCCACCGCGCTCGGCGGCCGGCAGTCGATCAAGGATCTGGTGCTGCCCGGCGGCCGGATCCTGGAACAGCGCAACACCGCGTACGACCTGCTGACCCAGATCCCGGGCGTGACCTGCGTCAAGCCCAAGGGCGCGCTCTATCTCTTCCCGCGCCTCGATCCGAAGGTCTTCAAGATCAAGGACGACCGGCAGATGGTGCTCGACCTGCTGCGGTCCGAGAAGATCATGGTCGTGCACGGTACGGGGTTCAACTGGCCGGAGCCGGATCACTTCCGGATCGTGACGCTGCCCGCCGCGCAGGATCTCGCGGACGCGGTGACCCGGATCGGCAACTTCCTGGACGGCTACTCCCAGCCGTAACGGCGCCGCGCACCGGCCCCGCGAGGAATCCAATCCCGACTCCACTCAACTTTAGACTGGATCCAATGTAGGATGGTCTCCTGACGACGCCAGGAGGCCATCCCATGTACGAGCCGATCCGCACGAAGTCGCTCCACACGATGGCCGACGCCGATTTCCCGCACCGCAGCCGCGAGGAAGAGCTGGACATCCAGCTCGCCGGACATCTCTCCGCGCTCCTCGCCGTCACGGACGAGCTCGGGCTCGACGAGGCCGCCGAGAGCATCGCCGGGCAGATAGCCAGGCTCCGTGGCACCCCGCCGGCGCGCCACGCGGGACTCACCGGCGCCGCCCCGGCCGACCTGCACCGCCGCGCCCTCGCGCTCGCGGGCCGCGCCCTGGTCGTCGCCGCCTCACGCGCCGACACGGCCGCCGCGATCCTCTCCGCCGAGCGCATGGACGCGCACACCGCCGCACTCCCGGACCTCCGGGACCAGCGACTGGTCGGCGCCCACTGACGGCCCCGGTCCG
Organism: Streptomyces sp. NPDC058198; assembly: GCF_042882605.1. NCBI lineage: Bacteria > Bacillati > Actinomycetota > Actinomycetes > Kitasatosporales > Streptomycetaceae > Streptomyces > Streptomyces sp. NPDC058198. The sequence continues at coordinate 82,988 of NZ_JBHVVP010000003.1, read as the reverse complement.
CAGGCCGCGGAGGCGCGCGGACCGGGTGCCACCCATCCGGCATCGGCATCGGCATCGGCATCGGCATCGGGGGATATCCCGCCCCGGCGAGCGGCGTGCCCCTCATCTCTTCGCACACGAATACCGACAATGAATCGGTACCGCGGACGGCGAAGAGAGGCATTCATGAAAAGGGAAGATCTTCCAGCACCCAGCGAAGGTATTCTGCTGACGCATTTCCTGACGGTGGGTGATGTGGCGCGTTCGCGGGACTTCTACAGCGAGGTGCTCGGCGGCGAGGTAGTCCTCGCGGAGAATCCCTGCATCATCAAGCTCGCCAACAGCTGGATCATCATGAACCCGGGCGGCGGACCCACCCCGGACAAGCCGGACGTCACGCTGGTCACGCCCCACGACCTGAATACCGTCTCCAGCTTCATGAACCTCCGGGTCGCCGACATCCAAGCCTGCTATACCGAATGGAGCGCCAAGGGCGCCGAGTTCCTGACCCCGCCGATCGACCGCATCGCCGAAGTGCGCTGCTATCTGCGCGATCCCGACGGTCATCTGATCGAGGTCGGTCAGTCCACGGGGCTTCTGAAGGGCATTTTCGCTCGCACCGACAGCAATTCTGCCTAGCGAACCCCCGGAGCCGCGAAGAGGGTTGTGCGTCGCGGCTCCGGGGGCGCGGGATCAGCCCAGGCGCTGGACGAGCGCGTGGTACTCGTCCCACAGCTCCTTGGGCGCGTGGTCACCGAAGGTGTTGAGGTGCTCGGGGATGAGCGAAGCCTCCTCGCGCCAGACCTCCTTGTCGACCGAGAGCAGGAAGTCCAGTTCGGCCCCGGAGAGTGCCAAGCCGTCCGTGTCCAGGGCTTCCTTGGTCGGCAGGATGCCGATCGGGGTCTCGACGCCCTCGGCCTTGCCCTCCAGCCGCTCCACGATCCACTTCAGTACGCGGCTGTTCTCGCCGAAGCCGGGCCACACGAACTTCCCCGCCTCGTTCTTGCGGAACCAGTTCACGTAGTAGATCTTCGGCAGCTTCGACTGGTCCTTGTCCTGGCCGACCTTGACCCAATGGCCCATGTAGTCGCCCATGTTGTAGCCGCAGAACGGCAGCATGGCGAACGGGTCGCGGCGCAGCTCGCCGACCTTGCCCTCGGCGGCCGCCGTCTTCTCGGAGGCGACATTGGCTCCGAGGAAGACGCCGTGCTGCCAGTCGAAGGACTCGGTCACCAGCGGTACGGCGGAGGCGCGGCGGCCGCCGAAGAGGATCGCCGAGATCGGCACGCCCGTGGGGTCCTCCCACTCGGGCGCGATGATCGGGCACTGGCCGGCCGGGACGGTGAAACGGGCGTTGGGGTGGGCGGCGGGCGTACCGGACTCCGGTGTCCAGTCGTTGCCCTTCCAGTCGGTGAGGTGCGCGGGCGGTTCTTCGGTCATGCCCTCCCACCAGACGTCGCCGTCGTCGGTGAGCGCCACGTTGGTGAAGACCGAGTTGCCCCACATGGTCTTCATGGCATTGGCGTTGGTGTGCTCGCCGGTGCCCGGCGCGACACCGAAGAAGCCCGCCTCGGGGTTGATCGCGTACAGCTGGCCGTCCTCGCCGAACCGCATCCAGGCGATGTCGTCGCCGATGGTCTCCACGGTCCAGCCGGAGATGGTCGGCTCCAGCATGGCGAGGTTGGTCTTGCCGCAGGCCGACGGGAAGGCGGCCGCGACGTACTTGGACTCGCCCCGCGGCGGGGTGAGTTTGAGGATCAGCATGTGCTCGGCGAGCCAGCCCTCGTCACGGGCCATGACGGACGCGATGCGCAGCGCGTAGCACTTCTTGCCCAGCAGGGCGTTGCCGCCGTAGCCGGAACCGTACGACCAGATCTCGCGGGACTCCGGGAAGTGCGAGATGTACTTCGTGGAGTTGCAGGGCCACGGGACGTCGGTCTCGCCCGGGGCCAGCGGCGCACCGAGGGTGTGGACGGCCTTGACGAAGAAGCCGTCGGTGCCCAGCTCGTCGAGGACGGGCTGTCCCATCCGGGTCATCGTGCGCATGGAGGCCGCGACATACGCGGAGTCGGTGATCTCGACCCCGATCGCGGAGAGCGGTGAGCCGAGGGGGCCCATGCAGAAGGGCACCACGTACATGGTCCGCCCACGCATCGCACCACGGAAGACGCCGTCGTCACCCGTGAAGATCTCGCGCATCTCGGCCGGGGCTTTCCAGTGGTTGGTCGGGCCCGCGTCCTCCTCCTGCTCGGAGCAGATGAAGGTGCGGTCCTCGACGCGCGCCACATCGGAGGGGTCGGAGGCGGCGTAGTAGGAGTTCGGCCGCTTGACGGGGTCGAGTTTCTTGAACGTTCCCTTGGCGACGAGCTCCCCGCACAGGCGCTCGTACTCGCTCTCGGAACCGTCGCACCAGACCACCCTGTCCGGCTGCGTGATTGCTGCGATTTCGTCTACCCAGGAGATCAACTCCTGGTGGTTGGTGGGGACGGTGGTGGGAGCCGCGATGTCGCGCGCCACGATTGCTCCTTGATGAGGGGTTTTTGGTTTTATGCCCCTTGGGGGCTGCGACCCGGATGCTTCGTAGCCCGCTCATCCGGTGCCGACCGCACTCATTTGATCATCCGACTCCTGCGCCCATATGTCCAGAGGACCTCACACGTGAGCATCGCCACTCCGGCCGCACACGGGCTGCGGGCAGGCGTCATCCAGGAGGCACAGACACGGCGTTCACGCGACATTTCGCGCCGCACACCGTCGCCGCGCGCGCCGATTTGCGCAGGACCGTTACCTACGGTTCCGTAGGTAGCATGAAGACATGACGCATGCCGCATCCGACTCGCTCGCGAACTCCCCGCAGCCGGAAGGGGGACCGGTCGAGATCCAGCTGCCCAGCCCGGTCAAACCGAAGCTGCGCGGCTGGCTGCACGCGGGGATGTTCCCCGCTGTGCTGATCGCGGGGCTGGCCCTGATCGTGCTGACCGACTCCACCCGCGCCCGGGTCGCCTGCGGGATCTATGTCCTGACCGCCTGCCTGCTGTTCGGAGTCAGCGCCGTGTACCACCGCGGCACCTGGGGCCCGCGCGGAGAGGCCGTGCTGCGCCGGCTCGACCACGCCAATATCTTTCTGATCATCGCGGGCACCTACACGCCGCTGACCATGCTGCTGCTGCCCGACACGACCGGCAGGACGCTGCTGTGGGCGGTGTGGGCGGCCGCCGCGGCGGGCATAGCTTTCCGGGTGTTCTGGGTCGGCGCCCCGCGCTGGCTCTACACCCCCTGCTATATCGCGATGGGCTGGGCCGCCGTCTTCTACCTGCCCGACTTCCTGCGCAGTGGCGGAATCGCCGTACTCGTGCTGGTGGTCGTCGGCGGGCTGCTCTACAGCGCCGGCGGCGTGATCTACGGCCTCAAGCGCCCCAACCCGTCACCGCGGTGGTTCGGCTTCCACGAGGTCTTCCACTCCTTCACCCTGGCCGCCTTCGTCGTGCACTTCGTCGGCATCTCGCTCGTCGCCTATCAGCACTCCTGACCGGACAGGACCTGGCGGCCGCCGGTTCCGCGACCGAAACCGCGTGGTTCCGGCGCTGCCGAATACCGGACAATGAGAACCATGGCCGTCTTCTCTCATCTCCCTCTCGCGGAACAGCGGCCCCAGCTGGGGCTGCGCGAGCGCAAGAAGCTCAAGACCCGGAGCGCGATCCGCCGGGCCACCTACCGGCTGATCTCCGAGCAGGGGTACGAGGCGACGACCGTCGAGCAGATCGCGGAGGCGGCGGAGGTCTCCCCCTCCACCGTCTTCCGCTACTTCCCGGCCAAGGAGGACATCGTCCTCACCGACGAGTACGGCCCGGTCATGGTGTCCGTACTGCGGTCCCGGCCGGCCGGCGAACCTCCGCTGGCGGCTCTGCGCTTCACCCTGGTCGAGGCGCTGGAGGCCCTCCTGACCGGCGAGTACGACGAGCTGGTCCAGCGCACCACGCTGATGGCCGAGATCCCGGCGGTCCGCGCCAGGATGACCGAGACCATGTCGGTGACGGCGAAGCTGCTCACCGATGTGCTCGCGGAGCGCACCGGCAGGGAAGCCGGTGACCTGGGGCTGCGGATCTCCGTCGCGGCCGTGCTGGGCGCCCTGCGCGAGGTCTCCCTCTACTGGGGCGAGCGCGGCTGCCAGGACGATCTGCTCGCCCTGGCCAACCAGGCACTGGACAGCCTCGAAGGCGGCCTGCGCCTCTGAAGTCCCGGTGGCGGCCTGCGCCTCTGAAGTCCCGGGCCGGACACCGTACTTACGAGTTGGCGGGAAGGGCGAACACCAGCGCGGACTCGTTCTCCGGGAGGTAGTGCACGCTCACGACGCGGCCCACCTGGACCTGCTGAACAGCGCGCGGCGGCAGGTACTTCACCACCTCGACCGTGAACGTGGAGCCGTCGGGGCGGGTGACCCCCAGACCGACCACGAGCCTCGGGTTGCCGTTGCGGATCTCGCCGGGAACCTCCAGGGAGCGCACCACGGCCTGGGCGGCCACCCCGCGCTGCGCGATCTCCAGGTTCTCCCGGGTGGTGACGCCCTGCCGGATCATCGCCTCGTTCAGGGCGCCCTGCGCCTGGGCGAAGTCGCCGGAGCGGTCCAGCTCCACCCGGTCGGTACGGCCCGGCAGATAGCGCACCGGCAGCACCGTGCCTGGCTTGATCATGGCCACGTCCGTCATCGGCACGACCGCCCTGGCGTAGGAGGGGAACACGCCGCCGTCCGCGCCCTCCACCATCAGGTCGATCCGCAGCTCCGGCTGGTCGTTGAGCGTCATCCCGGTGGGACGCGTGGCGGTGACGGTCCCGACGCCGACCAGGGCGTTGCGGAACGCCGCGCTGTTCCGGCCGGACAGCGCCGCCATCACGCTGTCGCCGGTGAAGGCGAACGCGATGGGCGTCACGGTGAGGGCGATGATCGGCGCGATCATCTGCGGGCCGACCCAGGCGAGAAACTCCAAGCCCTCGTCAACGGGCCGGGTGAACCCCTGCCAGAGGTAGTAGCCGATCGAGCCGAAGAGGAACAGCAGCGCCGCGATCCGGATGAGCTTCTTCATGGTCCGTCCTTCCCGTTGGGGGCCGTAGCCGTCGCCGACCGGCCGATACGGGGACAGTAGGAACCGCGCCGGGCCTACCAATCCCAGGTTTGGCACTCCCAGCACCCGCCCCTAGCCTGAGGCCATGCGGAGAGGTGTGGAGGCGCCGGAGGCGCACGGAGCGGCCGGTCCGCGCACGCCCGATCCAGGGGTGCGGACGCCGGATTCCGGGGCGCGTGGCGCACGGCCCCGGGCGATGGTGGTGGACGAGGTGTGGCGCGAGCTCGACGGGGTCGGCCCGCTGAGCGGGGCCCAGGGAGGGCCGCTCAGCCGGACGGTGAAGCTCATCCTCGATCCGCTGGTGATCCGGCCCGTCCTCCACCCGCAGTGCGCGGGCCCGTTGGTGACCGCCGAGGGAGCGGCGCTGCTGGCCACGCTGACGCACGCGGCGGCGGACGTGCTGCGCTCCACGGCCGCCTGGTTCACTCTGCTCAAACAGGTGCGCAGGGGGCTGCGGATCACCGAGGGAAACCCGCAGGACCTGTACTTCCAGCTCTGCTTCGAACTCGCCGCCACCGCGGGGCCGCCCGAGCCCGCGACCGGCCGGCGGACCGCCGAGGACGCGCTGCGCGAGGTGCACGGCTCCGCCCAGGGCCGTACCACGCGGGCGCTCAGGGAGTACCTCACCGACCCCGCGCACACCGCCGGGCTGACCGCGGCCCTGGAGGCGGCGTGGTCCGACCGCGCCCCTGGGCGGCTGGAGGGCGGAACGCCGGCAGGGGTACGGGACGTCCTCGACGCCTGTCCGGCCGGGCGGCCCCGTTCCCGTACCCAGGGCGGGGACCTCGGAGAGCACCGGGCCAGGGGCGAGGCGGCGTTGGTACGGCTGGTCGACGAGCGCGTCGGTACGGCGGCGGGGCGCGCCCTGTGGGGTACGCCGCCGGAGCCCGAACGACCCGCCAGGGAGATGGGTCTGACGGCCCATCGAATACCGGTCATGCCCCGGCTGGGCGGCTCCGCCTCCAAAGCGGCCCTGGGGCTGCCGTTCGACCGTACGGTCCACGAGCGGGTCTTCACCGTGTTGCAGGCGTCGAGCGACCGGGCCGGCCTCGCGCCCGTTCCCGAACTCGTCCGGCGGGAGATCCACCGGAGCTGCGCCCCCTGGGCGCTGACCGACGAGTCGCTGCGCGTCGCCGCCACCGTGGGCGCCCAACTCGCCCTGGGGCTGCGCCCCTTGGGTGAAACCGGCGCTGACACGGGTGCGGCGGGAGGCGACGACGCCGGGACGGGCGCGCACCGGGCGGTCAACAGCCGCTGGCGCCGCGAGGCGTACGTCCTCCAGGCCCGCCGGCTCGCCGTTGACCCGGGCGCCCGTACCGGCCGGGACGCCGTCGCCGAGCCCCTCGCGCGGATCGCGGAGGACCTGCGTACGCCCTGGCGGGCCTATCTGCGGCGGCTGTGGGTGCGGCTGCACGGACGCGATGTACGGGAGGCATCGATGGGCCCTGTCGAGGAACTGTGGGACGTCCTGGACGGCGTGGCCCGCTCGGTGATCCTGGACCACCGGAGCCGGGTCAGGCACGCGCTCAGCGTCCACCTCGCCCAGGAGGGGACGGGCTGATGGCCGGCGCCGTACGGATCGGGCGCGCCGAGGGCGGGCGGCTGCATGTCATCACCCCGCTGGCCCCGGACGGGAGCGGCGGCGGATCGGCGCCGAACGTCCTGGACTCCGCGCCGGGGGTGGACGTGGCGGTGCTGGACGTGGCCGGCGGGCATCTGACCTGGAGCGTTCTGGCCCTGGAGGCCGCCCCGGCGGCGGTGCTCGACGATGTCGGCCTGGCCCAGGAGTGGGTCTGGGCCGTCTACGGCGAACAGGTCGCGCTGGCTCTGGCCGACGCCAATGAGGCGGTCACGGAAGCGGCGCCCGCCCAGGCCGTCGCGGAAGCGGAAGCGGAAGCGGCGCCCGCGCTGCCGGGGCTGGTGGCGAGCGCCCGCCGGCTGGCGTTCGCGCACTGGGCGGCGCGCTGGTGGCCGGCGTCGCTGATCGACTCCATCCCGGCGCTGGACGAGCGGCTGCTCGACCAGGACATCGGCGACCTGACCGAGGAGTGCGATCTGCTCTTCGCCGCACAAGAGACGACCGACTCGCACCCGCCGGTCCGGTCCTACGCCGACACCCGCGCGGACGCCGACGCCGACGCGGACGCTGATGCCGACGTCACGCCCCGCGCGACCGACTACGCGCTCGCCGCCGGCCCGGCGTCCGCGACGGCGGACCCGGAAGGCGGCCTGACGCTCGCCCGTGGCACGGGCGGTTCCGACTGGCGCCGCTACCCGCCGGGGCTGGTCGACGCCTCCGAGCGGGCCGTGTCCTGGGTGGTCGTACGGGCCGACGCGCGCACGACCGTCACCGTCGCCGTCGTCGCCGCCCCCGGACCGCCCCCGGCGCACCCGCTGCTGACGCCCCGGGCGGCCGTCAGCGGGGCGGCCGATCAGCTCGACTTCGGCCTGCGCCTGGTGGCCGACTCCTGGCTGGGTGACGCCCCCTTCGACCACGCGGGGACAGGAGGTCCCGACCCCCGCGGCGCGGGGCTGGCCGTCGACATCTACCTGCCGGGGTTCGGTACGCCGGGACCGCCCGACGACCCGGCGGCGCAGGAGGCGGTACGGGCGCGGGTACGGGACCTCGCCCGGAGCCGACTCGCCAGGGCCAGGGCCATGGCCAGCGGGACCAGCGCCGGGGACTCGGCCGACTACCCCGGCTCGCTGCTCCGCGCGGAGATCGCGGCGGCGTCCGACGACACGGACTTCTGATGACCTCCGCCTCCCGCGACGAACCTGGCCCCGAGGAGATCGCGCGGATGTCCGCGCTCATCGACGCGGGCAACGACGCCTTCCTCCGTGGCGAATACCCGGCCGCCCACGGCCTGTTCGACCGGGCCGTCGAGGCCGCCGCGCCCTTCGCCCGTACCCTCGACGTACGGACCCAGGCCCTGATCAACCGGGCGAGCGCGGCCGACCGGCTGGGCGATCACCCGGCGGCGGTCGCCTCGTTCCGCGAGGCGCTCGGGCTGTGCGACCTGCTGGCCGAGGTGGTCGCCGGTGATGTCACCGTCACCGCGGCCGTCACCGTGCTCCGCGCCTCCGCACTGGTCAACCTGTCCCACCCCCTGCTGCACAGCGGGGACTTCGACGGGGCGCACACCGCGCTGGAGCAGGCCCGCGCCCTGCTGGCCTCCCCGGCGGACGAGACCACGCTCCTGGGGCCGGACACCGCCGATCTGCTCATCAGCTGCTTGGTCTCGCTCACCGCCCTCACGATCCAGCGCGAGCAGTGGGCCAGGGCGAACGAGCTGGCGACCGAGTCCCTGGATGTGGTCCTAAGGCATCAGCCCGAGCTGGCGGGGCGCCCGCTGATGAATCTGTCGGCGATCGGCCTGGCGACCGGCCGGCCTGAGCTCGCCGAGGACTTCGCGCACCAGGCGGTCACCGCGTTCCAGGCGGCGGACACCCCGGCCGGGGTCGCCGAGGCGCGGCAGAGCCTGGCCCAGATCTATCTGCGGTCGGGCCGCCTCGATGAGGCGGAGCCGCTGCTCACCGCCGGGCAGGCGTTCTTCGACCGGGCCGGGATGAGCCACCAGTCGGGCATCGGCCTCGACCTGCTCGGGCTGCTGGCCGCGCTGCGCGGGGATCCGGCCGGGGCCGGTGAGTTGTACGTCCAGGGCGTGGCGCGGTTCGAGGAGTGCGGGGCGGTGGTCGCCGCCGCGGAGGTGCGGGTACGGCTCGCGGCCGTCCTGCACGCCGAGGGCCGCTACGAGGAGAGCGAGGCCCAACTCGCGCAGGCCGTGGCGGCTTTCGCCGCGAGCCGGTCCGGACTGCGCTGCGCCCAGGCGGACTTCTTCCACGCCACGCTGCTGGAGGACCGGTTGTCCACGGGCTCCGCCCCCGACCCCGGGCTGCTGGGCCGGGCCGTCGGACTGGCCGTGCCGGCGGCGCTCGCCATCGACGCGGTGCGGTTCACCCTGGCCAACGGCGCGCAGCGCGAGCGGTGGAACCGCGAGATCGCGGCGCCCGCCATGCGGCTGGCGTTCCGGCTCGCCGTCAGAGCCGGGGCCGCGGGGCTGGTGGGCGAGCTGATCGAATCGCAGTGCGCGGGAACCCCGCTGATGGACACCTCCGCCGGCGACGGCGCGGCGGGCGGCCCGACACTGGAACCCCCGCAGTTCCTGGGGCCGTTGACCTTCCCGGACCCCGGTCCCGGAACTGACGCGCAGGGGGACTCCATGGACACGTTCCAGCTCGGCGCGGCCCTCGCCGATGTCGCGGCGAGCGTGGGGCTGCGGGTCTCCCCGCCGCCGCGGCTGGCGCTGAACCCGGCCGGCGCGGTGGCGCTTGACCCGTACATCGCCCAGGCGGAGGCCCGGTACGGCGGCCGCGTCCGGGACACCCGGGTGGTGCCGACATGGTGAGCGCGGCGAGCCCCCGGGGGCGGTCCTGGCGGCAGGAGGGCGTGGCGGCGCAGCCGACGGCGCTGGTCCGGATGGCGGACGCCGGGGACCTCTACATCTCCTGGCGGTGGACCCACGACATGGCGGCGACGGGCATCGGGCTCGTCCCGCAGGCCCAACTCACCGAGACACTGAACGCGTTGGACGACGCGCTGCCCGGCGAGGCGCTCGGGCACGCGCTGACGGCCGGAGCCTTCGCCTCGTACGAGAGTGAACTCGCCCTGGCCGAAAGGCTGGCGCGGACCTTCCTGCCGTACGGCCTGGCCAAGCAGCTGTACGACCTGTACCGGAGCGGGGTACGCCCGCATCTGCGGATCCAGCCGTCGCCGCGCGTGGCGCAGGTCCCGTGGGAGCTGCTGGCACCCGATCCGCAGGTGCGGCTGGTGGAGATCGCGGACATCAGCCTCCTGGCGCCGGTGAGCGTCGTGCACGCCGCCGCCAGGCCGTCCCGTCCCTGGGCGGCGACCCGGCACCTGCCCGTGGTGGGCGTCCTCGATCCGCGGGTGCCGGGGTTCCGGGCGGACTCCGGTCTCGGCTCGGTGCTGGGGCGGATGGCGGCCGACGCGCCGGTCGCCCGGATGGTCGCCGGGTACGCGGCCGAGGGACGCTGGCGGCCCGCCGTACAGGAGCCGGTCGAGGCGTTCCGCCGCACCGATCTGGACCGGGAGTGGCTGGGCTCGGCGCTTCGCGCGGGCGCGGCGCGGCTGCTGTACGTCGGCCATGTGACCGCCGCGGCGCCCGGCACGGGGCTGAGCGAGAACGCCCAGCTGCACCTGGCCTGCACGGCGGACACGATCGGCTTCGCCGCGCCGGTACGGGCCCACCGCCCGCTGTCCGCAAAGGACTTGCTGCTGGGCTCCTACGGACTCGACGCCGACACCGACCGGAACGTTGCCGACCCCGACGCCGTCCCGGAGCCGGGCAGGACCCGGTGGCCGATTCCCAGCCGGGTGGCTCTCATCGCCTGTGAGAGCGGCGGGGATCTGCGGTTCGGCGAGGCGCTCGGGCTGGCCACCGCGATGATCCACGGCGGCGCGGAGACCGTCACCGCGGGCCGCTGGACGCTCCCCACCGACCTGGCCTTCCACCGGCTCGCGGGCGCCGACCCGGTGGCCCGCCCGCTCCAGGACGCGGTCTGCGCGATCGACTCCGCGCACGAGCGGGAGGACGCCGTGCTCGCCCACAACGACTGGCAGCGGGAGCGCCTGACCGCCTGGCGTGAGCTGCGTACGGTCGAGCATTCCCCCGTGCTGTGGGGCGCGTTCGCCACGATCAGCACGGTCTGAGGGGGCACGCCCCGAGGCAGTGCGGCCCGAGGCAGCACGGTCCGAGGCCGCACGGTCCGAGGCCGCACGGTCCGAGGGGGCGCCGGATCAGCCTCCGCGTCACCGGAACCGGGGCGCGAGCCGCACGCGCGCCGTGATCGTCTTCGGGCGCTGGTACTCGTGCAGCGCCAGCGTGCTGAGGTCCGTGCCATGGCCCGAGGAGCCCCGGCCGCCGTGCGGAAGCTCCGCCGTCTGGACCAGATGGCAGTTGAGCCAGGCCTCGCCCGCGTTCAGTCGCCCGGCGAGGTCGAGTCCCGCCGCCACGTCCCGCGTCCACACGCTCGCGGCCAGCGCCTGCGGCACCCCGTTCGCCAGGGCGACGGCGTCCTCGACGCTCTCGGCCGCCTGCACCGTCAGCAGCGGGCCGAACACCTCCCCCACCACCGCCGGATCGTCGTCCGGCAGATCCGCGAGCACACACGCGGGGCGCCAGAAGCCGCCCTCCTCGCCCTCGCCGAGGGTCATCTCGGCCGTCGCCGTCACCTTCGCCGCGGAGGCCGCCACGATCCGGTCGTACCGCGCCGCCTGGTCGGCGTTGTTGAGCGGGCCGAAGTCCCGGCCCGCCCGGCGCTCGCGCATCGCGTCGGTGAGCAGGGCCACGGCGGAGTCGTAGTTCTCGCGGAGCGTGATCACCCGCGCGGGGACGGCGCAACTCTGCCCCGCGTTGTACGTGGTCGCTCGCGCGAGCTCGGTCCAGGTGTCCTCGGGCGCGTCCGGCAGGACAATGACTGGGCTGTTGCCGCCCAGTTCCAGGCTGACGCGCTTCGTGCCCGCGCGGGCCGCCACGTCGGCTCCGGCCGCCGCGCTTCCGGTGAAGGCGACCATGTCCACCTCGCTCGCCACCAGTAGACGCCCGGTCTCCCGGTCGCCGGGGAGCGTCCGTACGACGTCCTCGCCCAGCGCCTCCCGCGCGTGGTCGGCGAACAGCAGCAGCGAGTCGGGGGTCGTCTCCGCCGGTTTCGCCACGACCGTGTTCCCGGCGGCGAGGGCGGGCGCGCAGCGCCATGTGGCCATCATCAGCGGGTAGTTCCAGGGGACGACCACCCCGATGACACCGATCGGCTCCCAGCGCACCCAGCTCTCATGGCCCGCGACGAAGCTTCCCGCGGCCGGAGCCGACTGGGTGCGCGCCGCCCAGGCGTAGAAGCGGAACAGGTCCGCCGCCTGCTCCACCTCACCGGCCGCCTCGTCCGCCGGCTTGCCCGTGCCCGCCCGCTCCAGGGCGGCGTACGCGGCGGCGTGCTCCTCGAGCAGAGCGGCGAGGCGGTCGAGCCGCCGGGACCGTTCCCTCGGTGTCAGGGCCCGCCAGCCGGGGAAGGCCCGGCGGCTCGCGCCGACCACGGCGCCGACCTCCCGCTCCCGGGCGACGGCGGAGCTGCCGCGCACCCGGCCCGTACGGGGGTCGATGAGCGGGACGGTGCCCGCCGGCCGGTCCGACGGCATCGCGGGAGAGGGGTTCTGCGAGGTGTCCAACGGGGCCTCCATCAGCTGACGTCGTAGGCGCGCAGCCACAGTTCCAAGGTGAGCACGAGCCACAGTTTGCCGCCCTGCCTGGGCAGCAGCGCGCCCTCACCGCGCATCCACGAGCGCACGGTGTCCTGCCGGAAGAGCCCGCGGGCGCGTGCCTCCCGGCCCAGTAGGAGATCGCCGGCCAGCTCGCGCAGCGGCCCGCCGAGCCACTGCTGCACCGGTACGCGCATCCCGCTCTTCGGCCGGTCCACGACCGTCCCGGGCAGCAGGTCCCGTACGGCTTCCTTCAGCACCCACTTCTCCACGGCGCCGTTCAGCTTCCACCGTGGCGGTGTGGCGAAGGCGTGGTCCACCACCCGGCGGTCGAACAGCGGGGAGCGGCCCTGGATGGACCGCGAGGCGGTGAGCCGTTCGACCTTGGTGAGGATGTGGTGGGCGCCCTTGGTCCGCAGATTGCAGTGCAGCAGCTGGTTGAGGAGATGGTCCATCCGGCCGTCCCTGGCCCCGGGCCGCAGATACGGGGTGACGAACCGCTGCGGACGCGGCGCGGTGGCGAGGGCGTCCAGCGCCTCGGCGGTGAGCAGTTCGGGCAGATCCGTGAAGCACTTGCGGTACGAGCGCAGATACGCGGTCTCGCGCGCGTCGTCGGCGTCCCCGCCGGCCACGTCGTCGCGGTGCATCTCCTGGACGAGCATGGGCAGGTTCTTCGGCCCGCCGAACACCGGGTCGCCGCCCTCCCCGTTGAGCACGACGCGCAGCCCGTCGCCCGCCACGGCCTCGGCGAGCATCAGATTGGGCACGGTCAGTGGATCGCCCACGGGGCTGTCGAGCAGCGCGGCCGCCTCCGCGAGGCGCGCGGCGACGGCGGCGCCCGACACGGTGAGCACCCGGTGCCGGGTGTGGCAGTGCGTGGCGACGAGACCCGAGTAGCCCAGTTCGTTGGGGAGTTCGTCGCCGAAGCTGATCGAGTACGTGTGCACGGGATGCGCGTGCAGCTTGGCGGCGAGGGCGGTCACCAGCGAGCTGTCGACGCCGCCGGAGAGCAGTACGCCCACCGCCTCGGCCGCCGGCAGCCGCCGCGCCGTCGCCTCCTCCAGCAGCCCGCGCAGGCGCAGGGCGTAGATCTCGGGCGGCGCTCCGTCGTCCTCGATCCGCTCCTCCGGCTCCCAGTAGTGCTCCTCCGCCACGGCTCCGTCCACCGAGAGCCGCAGACAGCGCCCGGGGAGCACTTCGCGCACTCCGCGCAGCAGCGTCTCCTCGCCGGGGAGGTAGGCGAACGTGAGGAAGGAGCGTACGGCGGCCAGTTCCAGACCTGTCCCGAGCGCGGGCCAGCGGCGCAGGGCGCGGAGCGAGGTCGACGCGGCCCAGCAGTCCTCGGCGCGGGCGTAGAAGAGGGTGCGGGCGCCCATATGGTCGCGGATCAGGACGAGTTCGTCGTTCTCCCGCACGGCGAGCGCGAACATGCCCTCGGCCGCGCGGATCCCGGCCGGGCCGAGCCGCGCCCAGCAGCGCAGCAGCAGTTCGCCGTCCGGGCAGTCGGGCGGGGCGGGGGCGCCGGCCCCGGCGAGCGCGGCGAGCAGTTCGGGCCGGTTGTGCAGGGTGACCTCGCCGACGGCGGTGCGTCCGTACGCGGTGAACGGCCCGGTGGCGTGGCCCGGTTCGTCCTCGATCAGCGCCAGCGCGGGGCCGTCGGGGCGTACGGAGGCGCCCGTCGCCGCCAGCTGGTCCCTGGCCCGCTCGGGGTCCGCCGCCAGGCAGGCGCTGAACCGCGCCATGGTCACCCTCCTCCTGCCGATCAACAGTCGTACGCCGTACGGCTCACTCCTCGCGGCTCATCCGAAGTCGTCGTCGCTCCAGCCGCCGCCGTCGTCGGAGTTCCAGCCGTCACCGGAGTCCCAGTCACCGCCCCCATCACCGCCGCCGGCGTCCCCGCCGCCCCCGTCACCACCGGAGGAGGAGCTCTGGGCCGCCTGCTGCCGCAGCTCCTCCTCTTCCTCGGGACTGAGGCTGACCGGCGGATACTGGGCGACTGTGACGGCGAGGGTCACCAGGCCGAGTCCGCCCAGCAGCACGCCCATGCGGCCGCCGAACGACGTCCTGTTGACGAGCACCGTCTCGCCCTGGCCCCAGAGCGTACGTCCGTAGCCGATGTCCCGGCCGTACGTCGCGGTGCCGTCCGCGTGCAGGCGCTTGATGATCCGCCGGCCGAGCGCTTCGTCGGTGCCGGAAGCGCCCCGGTTGTCCTGCCAGTGCACCCGGGTGCCGCCGTCGCGCCGCCGCCACTCCTCGTGCCCGTCCTCGTACCTGCGGTGCACGCTGCCGTCGGCGAGCAGTTCATCTCGGTACGGGATCGACCGTGGCCGGTTCATCGCCTCGTGTCCTTCTGTCGCCTGGTTGGTTCGTCGGCCATGTCATGAATCCCGCCGTACGCAGCTCGCGGAGCCCGGTCCACCGGGAGTGGCCGGGTGTCCTCGGTCCACGCACCAGGCGCAGGACGGTGCGCAGCAGACGCGCCGGGGGGACGGATTCCACCTCGGCGAAACGCCCTCCGGCCAGCCATTCCAGCTCGCGCGGTTCGAGCGCGGACGGCAGGGTGTCCCGGCCGGCCTCCGGTGCCGGGCCACGTACCGAGATCAGGTGCAGCGCGGCGGCGTGCCGGGGTACGAGACCCATCGAGGCGACCCGTACACCGGGGCCACTGGGGACGCCGGGGACACCCAGGACGTCGGCGCGCACCCGCGCGGTGAGGGCGATCCCGGCCACGCTCGCGTCGTGCAGGACGTGCACGGTGGCGCCCTCGACGCTGCCGAGCCCGGCCACCAGCCGGGGGTCGAGCGGCAGGTCGTCGGAGGCGAACACCGGGCAGGCGGCCTCCAGATGCACATCGTTCGCGAGGAGCATCCGGGCCACGGAGCGGCTCTGGCAGACGAGCAGCCGGGGCAGCCCGTAGTCGTAGAGATCGGGCTCCTGAGGCGCCCGGGACTCGCGCCGCGCACCCGTGGTACCGGCGGGAACGGGCGTCAGCAGCCCCGGCACCTCCCCCTTCCGGCGCAGCGCCTCCGCGAAGCGCTCGTACCGTACGGGCGGGGCCGGCGTGAGCGGAACCGCGCGCGGCACGGCGTGCGGCGGGCGCAGGACGCGGCACAGCTCGTAGTACAGCTGCCGCTCGGTGAACCGGATCCGGCCAGGCGCGCCCGCGCGGGCCACGGCGATGCTGAGGGCGCGGCCGAGGAGACGGTCGCCGAGGCCGGCGGTCGTGCGCGCGGTCATCGGCCGCTCTCTCCGGGCCAGGTGAGAAAGCCGACGGCCTCGGCCCTGCGCCGGTCGGGGTCGGTCGTGGCACCGACGCGTTCGACGGCCCTGACGACGGCGGCGATGAGCCTGACGGGCGGCACGGCGATGAGGAGGACCGTCCAGCCCTTGGCCAGCCAGGCGAGTTCGGCCTCGGTCAGCGTGCCGCTGTCGCGCAGCCGCCCGATGAGGTCCGGCGCGGGCTTGGGACGGCGTACCGCCACCGCGCCCTTCGCGTTCATCACGGCGCGCGGCGGCAGCCCCGCGTCGACGACTCTCCGGCCCGGCAGCGCCGCGCGGGTCCGCAGCGGCAGCTGGCAGCCGGCCGGGCTCGCGTCGTGCAGGACGATGACGGGCACGGCGTCAGGGAGCTGCTGGATCTCGGTGGCGACGGCGACTCCGTACCGCTGCGGGATCTCGTTGGCGATCAGGCAGGCGGCGATGGACTTGTCGTGGCAGAGCAGCGCGACATGCGCGCCCTCCGGCTGCTGGACGGCCGGGGCGGTGTAGTGCTCGATGACCCCGGGCGGCAGCGAACCGTAGATCTGCTTCCAGTCGGTCAGCAGGGTGGTGCGGAAGGTGCTCAGCGTGCTCTCGTTCAGCGCGCGCCGGTCGCTCACGGTCGAGACCACGGCGCCGACGACGGACACGAGGAGCAGGGCGCCGAGGACGACGAGCACGACGGCCGCCCCACCGATGGAGACTCCGGCGGCGATCAGGGCGACGGCGACCGGCACCCCGAACACCGTGCAGCCGATGCCCCCCGCGATCGACTTCCCGGCCTTCTGTGTCGTGCGTGCCGCCGCCGCCCAGAGCTGGTTGACGGAGATCGTCAGCTGTCCGCCGTCGGTGAGCTTCTCGACGAGCCGCTTGATCCGTGCGTCGCTGAGCCGCAGTGAGTTGGTCTTGGGATCCAGGGCGTACCGCCGCCCGCACTTGGAGCAGACGCGGCCGGGCCGCTCCTTGAGGAGCAGATTCCGCTCGCAGTGGGGACAGATCATCGGGGGCCCTCCAGTGCGGCCGCGACGCGGCGCAGCCCGGCGGCGAGGCGCTCCTTCACGGAGGTGGCGCCGACGCCCCTGACGCGCTGGATCCGCTCGATGTCGCGCAGCGCGGCGGCGAGCAGCCCGTAGTCGGTGGCGACGCGGTCGACGGTGCCGAGAGCACTGCGGCCGTCGGCCACGGCATCAGGCGCGGCGCGGCGCTCGGCCTCCTCGGCGGTGATGGCGTAGTCCTCGTGATCGATACCGAAGCCGGTGTTGGCGGCGAGGATGTTCAGCGGCTTCGCCCCGCGATTGGCGAAGGAGTGGGGCATCATCTCGGGAATGCGGATCATCGCCCCGGGAAAGAGCCTGATCTCGGTGACCCGGCCGCGCGGGGCGTCGTAGAGACCGCAGGCGGCGTGGCCGAGGCTGAGCACGATGTGCTCGCCGCCGTGCGCGTGCGGGGTGAACGCGCTGCGCGGACCCACCACCCCGAGCTTGAAGGTGGCGTTGGACGGCCGTTCGGGCGAGGTCCGCGCGTCACCGACGAGGTAGTGGGCGAACTGCCCCTCGTCGATGAAGCGGAGGAACTCCTCCCGCGGCCCGAGCTCGCGCGCCCCGTCGCGGTCGGCGAACAGCACACTGCCCTCGGGCCGGAGATGGAAGAGCTCCACCCCGTACGGCAGCTCCCGCGAAAGCCGCTCCATACCCCGCAGCCCGGGCCGGCCGGAACCGGAACCGGAACCGGAATTCATGTCGGACATCAACGCCCCCCATCGCGCTGTCGACCACGATCGCATCGTAGAGCGGTGACCGGGAACACCCGGAGCGGAAGAAATGACCGGCACCCGGCATCGCGATGAAGTGCGGGTGTCCACGACCGCCGCGTCAGCCGCGGCCGCCGTGAACACCAACTCCTGTCCGGTCGGGGCACTCAACCCTTGGCCCGCTTCAGGTCCCCCTTCCCGCAGGCCGTGCCGTCCCGGTCCGGGTCGAGCCGGAGGGGATCGTCCTTGCCGTTGAGCTTCAGCCGTCCGTAGTCGTTCGCCGCGAGCCACGCACAGCGGGCCTTCGTCGTCGCCCTCACCGTCGCGGGGAAGACCGTGGGGACGCAGACGCCCGCCGGGCCGTAGTGCCGGTCGCAGCCCGCGACCTGCGGGCCCACCGGCTCCGACGTCCGCTCCGTGCGCGGCTTCCTCGGGGTCTTCGCCAGGTCCCCGGCGAAGTCATGGACATGCGCCGACTCCCCCGACTGCCCCGACTGCCCCGACTCCCCGGGCTGCCCGGCGAGCGCCGCTGGGCCGCCCAGGTGCACCCACCGCGCCACCGAGGGAACGCCGTTGGCGTCGACCGCGAACAGCATGTACCAGCCGGGCGGCGCCAGGTTGGGATTGCTCGTCACATTGAGATCGACGGTGTTCCCGTCGACGGAGAGCGGCAGGTCCACGAACCGCTGGTTGGGGTCGGAGGAGTGGGTCACCGCGGCCGGCCGGATCAGCTCCGCCTTGGCGATGGGCCGGTCGACGGTGATCCGCTGGGTGTCGCCGTACTGCCACTGGTTGCCGGACAGCGACGTGATCTCCGGCCGTGGCCCCTTGAGCAGATACGGCGGGGTGTAGAGCGACACCTTGTGGTTCCAGGAGCCGTTGCCCGGATTGTCGCCCGTCGTCATCACCCGGCCGTCCGGCAGCAGGAACGCCGAGGAGTGGTAGCCGCGCGCCTCGGGGTCCACCGCCACCGGGTCGAACGTGTCCGTCAGCGGGTCGAACAGCGAGGACTCGTAGACGGTGTTGGCGCGGTTGTGCAGCCCGCCCCCGGTCTCCAGCACCTTGCCGTCGGGCAGCAGCACCGCCGAGCCGTACATCTTGCCCTGCTCCCCGGTCTGCGGCTGCGGGCCGTTGCCGAGGTCGACCGTGCCCTGCGGCAGCGGCGGGCCCGGCGTGTAGCGGGGGTTGGGCTCCTTGAGATCGATGAGGTCGGTGAGCCGGTTCGCCTCCGGGTTGGAGTCGATGTTGCCGCCGCCCATGGTCAGCACCCGCTGGTCCTGCGCGGGCGGCAGCAGCACGCTCGCCGACTGGTCGCGCTCGTCCTTGTTCCGCAGCCCCGGCACATCGGTGATCGTGTTGGCGTCGTAGTCGTAGACCGAGGACCCCGTCCCCGGGGTGCCGTTGCCGAAGGAATGGCTGCCCGTGTAGAACAGCCGGCCGTCCTGCAAGAGGATCATCGCGGGATACAGACCCCAGTACGACCAGGTCTGGTTGACCTGCCAGGCGGGCAGCCACTTGTCCTGCGCGGCCGACCAGCGGTCGGCGGTCACCGAACCGGTGGAGTCCTCGCGCAGCCCGCCGAAGGACATCACATCGCCATTGCCCATGATCGTGGCCGACGGGTACCAGTGGCCGTCGTTCATGTCATTGGTCCTGCTGTACGTCTCGGTGGCGGGGTCGAAGAGGTACGAGTCCTTGTAGCCCTGGTAGCCGAGGGTGCCGTCCGCCGACGGATAACCCTTGTTGCCGCTCATCACCAGGACCCGGCCGTCGGACAGCTGGACATGGCCGGAGCAGAACATGTCGTCGGGGGTGGGGATCGTACGGTACGAACCGTCCTCGGGGTCGTACACCGCGGAGGTGAATGTACCGGCCTCGAACATCTCCGGGTCGTTGCCGGAGCCGGCGATCAGCAGCACCTTGCCGTTGTGGAGCACCACCGAGTGCATCGAGCGCACGGGATTCTCCGTCGGCAGGACCTCCCACTTTCCGTCGGCGCACTCCTCGGTGGTCCCGGTGCACTCGGGCTCGACGGGCGGCGGGGCGACCTCCTCCATGCCGTAGTCGTCGGTGGTCACACTGCCCGTGCCGTACACCGAAACGCCCCAGCTGATCCGGTCGGTGCCGGGCGGGACGACCGGGGTGCGGACCTCGGCCCGCTGGTAACCGGCGCTCAGGTCCAGGGTTTTGAGGTCGGTCCAGTACTGCCAGCCCGTCGTGGTGTCATGCCGGAAGAGCGTGATCGCCGCGTCCGGGGTCGTCGACCGGTACCAGAGCGACAGGTCGTACTGCCGCTCGGCCACCACACCGGGCGCGCACGCCGCGGACTCCGTGATCAGCGCCTTGCGGTCGCCCTCGGTCCTGCGGGTCAGCTCGACCTTGAGCGCCTTGGCGCCGGAGTGGGCGTCGGCGACGGTGGCGAAGGTGAAGTCGTTGTCGCCCCATCCGGACCGCTCCCAGCAGTACGGCATCCCGTCGGTGCCCGCCGTCTCGAAGCCGGGGTTCTTGACGAGGTTCGCCCCGGCCACGGCCGGCTGCTGCGCGCTGAGCAGCAGCCCGCCGGTCAGCGCGGCGACGGCGAGCAGCGCGGTACGACGCCGGCGCCGCGCAGGCGCGGCACGGAAAGGTGACGTACGGAGAGGTGATGTACGGAAGCGTCTCACCGGCTGACCTCCTTCTCGACACGGTCGCCACGGTCGCCTGTCTCCGGGCTCCCCGGCCGCACCCCGGCACGCGTCCGGCCGGGCTCACGGCCCCGCTTCGGCAGATAGACCAGCGCTTCCGTCCCCACGAAGCGCAGCACGAACGTCGCCAGCAGCGCGCACCCGGTCGCCGTCAGCACCCCCATGCCGAACTGGGAGACGAACAGCGCGATCAGCGGGATACGCAGCAGCAGATCGGCGTTGGCGAGCAGCGCGAACCGGCCCACCCGGTCCGCCCAGTGCCGGTGCGCCCGCCGGCTGCGGAAGAGCAGCACCTCGATCAGCAGGAAGTTCCATCCCACGCCGAACTGGTTGGCCAGCACCTCGGCCGGCAGATAGTGCAGGCCCAGCGCCGTCAGTCCGTACAGCGCGAGCAGATTCGGTACGAAGCCGGTGAGCCCGATCAGTCCGAAGGCGATCATCCGGGCGAGCGGCGCGGCCGTGCGCAGCTCCACCAAGTGGCGCAGGAACCGCAGCCCTTCCCGCGCCGTCGACTTGGACTCGCCCGCGAACCGGTCGCGGAAGACGAACGGCACCTCGGCCGGCGACTCGGGCCGGCAGCGCACCGTCAGCTCCAGCAGGATCTTGTAGCCGAGCGGGCGCAGCGCCTCCGAGCTGACCGCGGAGCGCCGGATCGCGAAGAAGCCGCTCATCGGGTCGCTGATCCCGCGCAGCCTCCCCGGGAAGATCCCCTTGGTCAGCCAGGTCGCGGCGCGCGAGACCGCGACGCGGTAGCCGCCGGCCAGCCCGGCTCTGCTTCCGCCGGCGAGGTAGCGGCTGGCGACGACGAGGTCCGCGGATTCCCGCTCACCGGCCGCGACCAGGTCAGGGACGAGGGCGGGCGGATGCTGGAGGTCGGCGTCCATGACGACGATCCAGTCGGATCCGGCGGCCCTGAGCCCCTCGACGACGGCCCCGCCGAGGCCGCCCTCCGGGGTGTCCCGGTGGATCACACCGACCGGGAACGGGCAGTCCTGCGCGGCAGCGGCGATCACTTCGGGGGTGTCGTCCGTCGAGTCGTCGACGAAGAGCACCTCGCAGGGCAGCCTGGCCGGTACGGCGTCGGTCAGCTGCCGCAGCAACTCCCGTATGTTTCCCGACTCGTTGAAGGTCGGGATGATGACGGTGACGGCTCCCGGCTCGGCCACCGCGGTCGCTTCGAGGTCCGGATCGCCGAGCTCCCCGGCACCGATGGGGGGAAGAATGCTCATCGTTCGCCTCCCACGATCTGCCGGATCTCGATCCGGTCCGCACCCTCGCCGAAGACGGCGACGGCGGTCGAATGGTTGAGTGCGTCCCGCACTGTGGGCAGGTCGCGCGCGTCGCGCCGTACGGTCGGGGAGGCGACCACATAGTCCAGGTCGCGCCAGCCGCCCGGCATCGTCTCCGTCACGGCCGGGTCGAGGTCGGCCTTGTAGAACCAGATCGCGCCGAGACCCGGTTCATACCCGGAGTGCACCAGGTCCAGCCAGAGCGCGTCGTCGACGAGCACCCGGGCCCGGGACGGGTCCGCCACTTCCTTCGCCATCCAGGAAGCAGCCGCCCGGTAGGGCGCGTTGGCGTCGGCGGTCAGCGCGGTGCGGTTGCCGTCGTACCACCGCGGCGCCACATACACGGCCGCGGTGGCGGCCAGCGCCACCAGGACCGTCCAGCGCACGGTGGTCAGCGTCCGCCCCTCCTGGGGGCCTCGCCGTCTGCGCAGTACGGCGTGGGTGACGCTCGCCGCGCCGCCCGCCAGCACCAGCGCCAGGAACGGCAGTCCCTGGATGACATACATCGCGGGCAGATAGCCGGACGGGCGCAGGGCGACGGCGGTGAGGATCAGTACGGCCAGCGCCGGGCCAGCCAGCGCCCGCGCGGTGACCGACCAGCGGAAGGTCACCATCAGCAGGGCGGCTCCGGCGATACCGCCCAGCAGCAGCACCCGGTCGTAGTACAGCCAGGACTGGAGGACGCCGTACGAACCGCTGCCGGGGTCGAGTACGAAGCCGGAGCCGGGACGGCTCATCTGGTACGTGATCCCGTCCCAGAGCGACACATGTCCGGCGCCCGGCAGCAACTCGCCCTTGAGCAGGGCGAACAGCGGATAGAAGAGCCCGGTCAGCGCGCAGGCGGTGATCGCGCCGGTGAGCGCGAATTTCCGGGTGTCCCGATGGCCGAACCGCCACATCGTCACCAGCAGCGCGGGCAGCACGACCAGCATGGTCTCCTTGGTCAGCACCCCGACGGCGGCCGCGAGTCCGGCCGCGAAGTGGTGCCAGAGATGACGGCTGGGCGAGGCCGCCAGGCAGAACGCGAGCAGCAGCCACATCACGGCGATGTTGTCGAGGAAGATCTCCCGCTGGAGCACCACGGACAGTGGGGAGAGCCCGAAGAGGACCATGGCCAGGCCGGCCGCCCAGCGCGGCAGCCACAGCCGCCGGGCCAGCACGTAGAGGAGCACCGCGCTGGCCGCGCTGACCAGCAGCATCGAGAACCGCATCGGGGCGACGGTCATCGACTCGGGCGAGAAGAGTGACGGCAGCCAGGTCAGAAAGGCGATCTGCATCCAGCCGAGCGGCGGATGGTCGTACCAGTACGTGTAGTGGGCGAGGCCCTTGCCTTCCCGCACCGCCCAGGCCTGCGCGAGATAGGTGCCCTCGTCGTCGCTGAGCGTCGGATAGTGCTGGATGTTCCAGCCCTGGACCAGCAGGATCGCGACGAGGAGCACCCCGCACAGCACCAGATCGGCGCGTGAGCTCCGGAATCGCACCACCGGCCGGACCGTGAGGTGTCTGCCGCTGGGAACCCGGCCGGCCCGAGCATGACCGGGCCGCGCGGTGACGGCCGGTTCGAGCTCCGTCGTCACCGCGGGGAGGGTGGAGGTCACGCGTGGACGTCCTCTCGGATGAGATGCGCGCCGACATGACTGGTCAGCTCCCAGTCGCTGCGTCCCCGCTGCTCACGCCAGACGGCACGGATCGCCGCGCCGGCGAGAAGCACCTGATAGAAGGGGCCGCCGACGATGAGCTTGAGGTAGTGCGTGAGCCGGACCCGCAGTCCGTACTGCCTGCCGAAGTCATGGAGCCCGACGATCTCGAAGACGAAGGTGACCATGGCGGTGACCAGCGGCAGGAACGTCACGAACGCGATCGTCACCGGTACGTCGAGGAAGAGCGCGATGCCCACGTTCAACGGGATGATCAAACCGGTGAACGCCTGCAGGAACGGAGTCATCAGGGTGTAGCGGGCGAGCATCCGCTGTCCGCGCGTGGGCAGTTGGCGCCAGTCCTTCTTGCGGTAGACCTGAAGGAAGCCCTGGTTCCAGCGGGTGCGCTGTTTGAGCAGGGACATCAGTGAGCCCGGGGTCTCCTCGCGGGTCACCATGTCGGAGTCGTAGGCGACGACGACCTTCTTGCCGGTGCTGGAGAGCCGTACGCCCAGATCGCAGTCCTCGGCCAGGCAGTCCTGGTCCCAGCCGCCGGCCTCGCGCAGGACATCGGTCCGTACGAAGACGGTGTTGCCGCCGAGCGGTATGAAGCCCTTCTGGGCGTGCAGATGGAGCCGGCTGCGGAACCAGAAGAAGTACTCCAGGCAGTTGCGCAGGCTGTACCAGCTGGTGTGGAAGTTGATCAGCTGGACGCCGCCCTGGACGACATCGGCGCCGGTGGAGCGGAAGGCGTGGTCGACATGGGTCAGCAGCTCGGGATGGACCTGGTCCTCGGCGTCGAAGACCCCGACGACCTCACCCGTGCAGTACGGCAGCGCGGTGTTGAGCGCCTTGGGTTTGTTCTTCGCCTCGTGCGTGTCGACGACGACCCTGACCCGGCCGGGATCACGGGCCGCGGCCCGCTCGGCGACCGCCGCCGTCTCCGGGTCGTCGTGTCCGACGATGACGATGATCTCGAAGTCGGTGTGGCTGGACTCCAGCAGCCGTTCGACGGTGTGCTCCAGCACGGCCTGTTCGTGCCGGGCGGGCAGAAGCAGGGAGAACGATCTCTCCCGGCCGCCGTCGGGCCGGTCGAATCTGGTGGCGGCCAGCGTCTCGGGTGTACGCCAGGCGTGCATCTGCCACCAGAGCGTGAACGCGGCCATCCAGAAAAGCGCCAGTGAAACGGCAGCGATGAACACGGACGTGAACACAAGGCCCCCCTCGGCCAGGGCGAACCGACGGCAGGCCCCCCGGCCGCCGGCTCACCCGTCATCCCCCTGCGCGCAGGTCCCCCATGCGCACCCGTTGTGCCTCTTGTGAAGACAATAAGGGGGACCTGTGACGACCGTAGGGCCGATTGGGTGAATGCTGCGTTTCAGTCCGATTCTCCACCGGTCAGAAACCGGCCACGCCCTACTCGAAAACAGCCAACTCGCCCCTCAGTACGCCGACTTCGGTCGTCGGAGCCGCACACACGAACTGCCGGCAGACATAGGCGGCGGGCCGCCCGTCGACGAGCGGACGGTCCGTCAGCAGCGGGAATTCGTCGCTGCCCGCCGCACCGGCCGCGACCACCGCGCCGGGGGCCGTACCCAGCAGCGCCGTACGGTGCAGCTCAGCCGTCCCCGCGTCGCCCGCCGGCCCCACGACGGCGACCTCACGCGGCCCGTCCAGCAGCGCCTCGGCGACCGCGAGCCCCCAGCCGATGAAGCGCGGCGCCCGCGGCCCCAGGGCCTTCACCACGCCCAACGCCCCTTCGGCGGCGTCGCGATGACGCTCCGAGCCGGTGTGCGCGGCGTACGAGAGCAACGCCCCGGCAGCGGCCGTCCAGCCGGACGGCGTGGCATTGTCCGTCGGATCCTGCGGCCTGCGGATCAACCGCTCGGCGTCATCGGCGGTGTCGAACAGCGCCCCGCCCTCCCCCACGAACCGGTCGAGAACAATGTCCAGCAAGAACCCGGCGAATTCCAGCCACGCGCCCTCGCCGGTGACCCCCGCGAGCGCCAGGAATCCTTCCGCGACATCGCCGTAGTCCTCCAGCACACCCGCGTTGGCGCCGGCCCTGCCGTCCTTCGAGGTACGGGCGAGCCGCGCCGCGTCGTCCAGGTGCACCCGCACCAGCAGATCGGCGGCCTCCGTGGCCCGCTCCACCAGATCCGGCCGGTCGAAGTACGCGCCGGTCTCGGCAAGCGCGGCGATGGCGAGACCGTTCCAGGCGGCCACGATCTTGTCGTCCCGGCCGGGCCGCGGCCGCTCCTCGCGCGCCGCGAGCAGCCGCCGCCGCACCGACTCGGCCCGCCCGGCATCCGCCACCCCGCCGTCCTGCGGGAGTTGGAGCACCGAGGCACCCTCCTCGAACGTGCCCTCCTCGGTCACCCCGAAGTACTGAGCCGCGAACTCCGCGTCCGACTCCCCCAGCACCGCGCGCAGTTGCTCCGGCGTCCACACGTAGAAGGCGCCCTCGACATGCTTCCCGCCGCCGTCATCACTGTCCGCGTCCAACGCCGAGGCGAACCCGCCCTCGGGTGTGCGCAGTTCCCGCACCATGAAGTCCGCGGTCTCCACCGCCACCCGCCGCGCCAGATCGGAGCCGGTGGCCCGCCACAGATGCGCGTACACCCGGCACAGCAGAGCATTGTCATAGAGCATCTTCTCGAAGTGCGGCACCACCCAGTCACGGTCCACCGAGTAGCGGGCGAACCCGCCGCCGAGCTGGTCGTAGATCCCGCCGCGGGCCATCGCCTCGCAGGTGTCGGCGGCCATCTGGAGCGCACCCTCGGCGCCGGTACGCGCGTGATGGCGCAGCAGGAACTCCACCACCATCGACGACGGGAACTTGGGCGCCCCGCCGAACCCGCCCCGCTGCGCGTCGTACTCCCGGGTCAGCCCCAGCAGCGCCTGCGCGAGCTCCTCCTCGCCGGGCACCCCGCCCCCGCCGTGCGCCAGCGACCGCCCGGCCAGCTCCCGTACGATCCGCCCGGCAACCTCCGCGACCTCCTCGCGCCGCCCGGTCCACGCGGCGGTCACGCCTTCCAGAACCTGCGGGAAGGAAGCCATGCCGTGCCGGGGCGCGGGCGGGAAGTACGTACCGAAGTAGAAGGGCTCGCCGTCGGCCGTCAGAAACACGGTCATGGGCCACCCACCCTGCCCGGTGGCGGCCTGCACGGCCTCCATATAGACGGCGTCGACATCCGGCCGCTCCTCGCGGTCCACCTTGATATTGACGAAGTGCTCGTTCATATAGCCGGCGGTCGCCTCGTCCTCGAAGCTCTCGCCCGCCATGACATGACACCAGTGACACGCCGAGTAGCCGACCGACAGCAGAACGGGTACATCACGCCGCCGCGCTTCCTCGAAAGCCTCCGGCCCCCAGGGCCACCAGTCGACCGGATTCTCGGCATGCTGAAGCAGATAAGGCGAGGTCGTGCCACCCAAGCGGTTCACGGTAATCACCCTCTCATGCGACGCCCAGCAGCCTGGTAGATCAGGCCTCAACCAGAGAATGTGCCCTCACCGGTCGACCGGGTTGTCAGCGCACTGGCGCAGAGACGGGGCCTCCGCTCTCACCCGAATCGGGCACGCCGGACAGTAGGCTGAGCCGGGCGGCACCGGAACTGACGAGCATCCTCGAAGGAGGTACGCCATGACCGCCGAGATGGTCGCACCCGCATGGATGCACTTGCAGATCAGCGCAGAACAGTACGACTCCTGGTCCGAGGAGCAGTGTGTCGGCATTGAGATCGTGGACGGGATGGTCGTCGTGAGCCCGAGCGCGTCCAAGCGGCACAATCGGCTGGCCCGGATCCTGGCCAATGCCCTGGACTCCGCCGCAGGCCCGGACTGGAACGCCGACACGGACTTCGACGTCCGCCTTCAGGACGTTCCACTCACCAACCGCCGTCCGGACGTCGTCGTCTACCGGGCGGAGACCATCGACCTCACGCCCACCCGCCCCGAACACGTACTCCTGGTCGTCGAGGTCGTGTCGCCCGGCTCGGAGACCACCGACCGGATCGTGAAGGTGGACCAGTACGCCAAGGCCGGCATCCCCTTCTACTGGCGGGTCGAACAGGCTGCCACCGGTGTCCCGATCGTCTACACCTACGTTCTCGACCCCGCCACCAAGGCCTACAGGGACGGAGAGATGTTCACCGGCATGATCAAGGCTGCCGCGCCCTTCTCCGTCACCGTCGACCTGGGAGCCATCTGACAGCGCTGGAAGATTATTCCCTCATGACTGAGCACAAGGGAAAGCGGAAATACGGCGCTGGGCGGCCTGGCGGGGCCGCTCCGTCGAGCCGTTGATCCGCGAATCGCTCGAACTCGCCGCTGCCGCGGGCGACTTCCCCTGGCCGGAGACCGAGGTCGTGGGGGGCTGGTGGAACCGCCGGTTCAGCCCGGAGATCGACCTGATCGGCGGCGACCGCGCGCCGGTGGCTCGGACCCTCTTCTTCGCCGGTTCGGTCAAATGGCTGGGCCGCCCCTTCGACCACCACGACCTGGCCGCCCTGGAGCAGGGCGCGGCCCAGATGCTGGGATTCGCCCCGGACACCGGCGGCCTGGTCGTCGCCACCCTCAGCGGCACCACGGGCATCACGGGAACCGATCGTGTCGACCTGGTGTGGGGACCTCGCGACGTCGTCGCCGCCTGGCCCGGGTGAGTGTCGCTGCGGCGCCTTAGGAAAGGCCGCTGGATCAGTCGTGGTGGGGTGGGAGGACCTGGATCGTGTCGCCCACCGGGCGTTCGCCCGTGGCGTCGGAGGTGATGTTGACGAGTTTGCCGCCGACGACCATCGCGCTGGAGCCGCCGCCGTCCAGGTTGAGGGCCTGTTCCGCTCCCAGGGAGCGCATGAAGGTCGCGCCCTCGGCCAGGGTGAATCCCTCGCTGACGCCGGGCTGTCGCCCGTCCACCGTGACCAGGAGCAGGCGTCCCCGTCGGTCGATGCCGGCCATGGTGCGGGGCTGGCGTACGTTCGACCAGGCGAAGCCGAAGGAGAGGTCGAGGGGGTCGAGCGTCCCCTCGGCGGTGGCGTCGATGTCGGCCCGGCCGTTCTTCACCAGGGTCGGCGCGGCGCTGACGATGCTGTCGCGGGAGCCGAGCTCGACCCGTCGGCCGGCGGTGTCGCGGATGTCCTCGCGCACGGAGATCCGCTCGCCCTTCCGGCTGTGCGCCGACAGCCAGTCGGCCGCGGCGCCGATGCCCTGGAGTACCGAGCCGCCGGCCGGGACCGTGCCGCCACGTGGGCCGGCGGAGACCACGTGGTGCGTGGCGTCGAGCACGACCTGGGTGCCGGCCCCCTCGGGCAGGGCGGCACGGAACCTCGGGGTGAACTTCACCAGGTCGTCGGCCTCCGCGCAGGTGAGGTCGTGGCGGGGAAGCTCGGTGGGGGTGGCGCCGGGGCGGCCGCAGTTGCGCACCTTGCCCGGTACCCGGTTGATGCCCTGTACCGCGTAGCTGGACGATCCCGCCCGCGCGGTGACCGTGGTGGACAGGTCGGCGATACGGGGGCGCCGCCCGCCGTCCGCGAGGATCAGCGCGGCCCGCGTACCGGAGGCCATCGACTCCAGCGTGCCGTCGTAGGCGGCGAGACCGGCGTTCGTGCCCTGCACTCCGTCGGCGTCGGCGGTGATGAAGAAGCCGCCGTTGACGGCGACCAGGGAGCCGGTCCTCGCGGCGACCGCGGAAGTCGTCTCACGGTCCGCGACACTGCTGTCGTGGGTGGACTCGACGGTGCCGCGGAAGGCGGCGGGGTCGATGACCGCCACATGGACGCTCTGCCGGTCGGCGGCCTGCCGGCCGTCGTAGCCCGTCCACTCCACCGCCACCCGGAACCCGCCCGCGGTGACCGCCTGGCTCGCGCTCTGCGCCTCGGCCTGGGTGGCGTACGAGCCCACCCGCACCTGCCATCCCATGGTGCCGCGCGGCGTGTCCGCGTAGCCCTCCCACGGCACCCGCTCCACGCGCGGCCGGAAACCGGCGTCGGTCAGCTGCCGCGCGGTGGTGTCGGCCCAGGTCCGGTCGGACAGCGGGGCCCATGTCGGGGCGCCCGTCAGCCGGTTGACGGCGGGCGCCTGGACGGTGACCGTCCAGACCGGCGTGACACCCGTGTTCCGGATGACGCCGGTGCGCACCTGTACGCCGGGAGCCACGCGCTCCGTCGTCCACCGCACCGAAGCCGAGCCGGAACCGGAAGCGGAGGTCGGGGCGGAGACGGAGACCGGCGCCGCCGGAGCGGCGGCCTGCGCCACGTCCGAGACGGTCCAGGGGTTGACGGCCGCGAGCACCACGGCCGTACCCAGCGCGATCCGTATCCGGATACCGCGACCGGCCAGGCCGCCTCGGCGCGGCACTCCGCCGTCTTCGTCGTGCATGGTCTCCCCTTGGGTCGCGTCGGCCACGGTGCGGACGCCAGTCCAGCCCCGTCCGGGGTCCGGAACAGTAACGGCGGGGGACGGCGCGCGGAAGGCCCGGTGAAGGACGTCGGGAACGGACGTGCGGGTCCACTCCGTCCTGTACACGCGGCGGGCTCCCTCGCGTTCACGCTCCGCGCGCAGGACAATGTCCCCTCACCCGAAGCTCTCGGAGGGGGACGCACATGCGGGAAAGCCACCGGGCCGAAGCGGAGAGGCTGTTGGTACGCGCCGTCGAGGAAGAGGTACGGCGCTCCGGCGGACGGACCGAAGGGAACGCGCTGCTGGCGCGCGGGCGGAGCGCCCTGGACGCCATGGCGGCCGGCGCTGGCGGCGCGGGCGAGGAGTACGCCGCCTACGTACAGGCGCTGGACGCGGCGGAGGCGGAACAGCAGCCGCTGTCCGGTCGGTTCAGCAAGCAGTCCCTCGGAACGCCCGTCCTGGTCACGGCCGTTGCCACCGTCGCGGCGATCGGCGCGGATGTCGCGCTGGGTACGGCGCCGGGCACCGCGCTCGGCGCCGGGGCGGTCGTCGCCGTCGCCGGGGCCGCGACCACCGTCGCCAAGGTCACCGCGTCCCACTGGCCGGCCGCGCACCGCAGAGCGGGCGCCGCGGGCCGCCCGGGCGGCGCCGAGCAGCTGCGGTTGCAGTGGCTGACGGCGCTGGAGGTACGGGGCATCCGCCCGTTCCTCGACCAGCAGCGGGTGCTGACATCCGCGACCCGGCGCACCGCGAAGAAGTCCTCCGTCGTCCCGCAGTTGCGCGGCGGGGACCGCAGCGCGGCCGCGCGCCGGCGCAGTGTGCTGGAGCAGTCCTTCGGTCATCTGCCGCAGCCGGCCGGGCCGTTCGTGGGCCGTCGTGGGCAACTGGCCCGGATCGCGCAGTGGGTGCACGCGGCCCGCGCGTCGACGGAGACGAAGCCGACGGTGGTCGTGCTGTACGGCGACCCGGGCTCCGGGCGTACGACGCTGGCCGTACGGGCCGCGCACCAGCTCAAGGACCAGTTCCGCGGCGCGTGCGTCGTCGATCTGCGCGGCGGCGGGGCGGGTGAGCCGCCGCTGTCGACGCGGGACGCGCTGCTGCATCTGCTGAACCGGCTGGGTGCGCCGCGCGAGCAGCTGCTGTTCCGCGAGCGGTCGTCCCCCGAGCAGCAGGTACGGCGGCTGAGCGAGCTGTACCACCAGCATCTGACGGGTCTTCCGGTGACGGTCGTCCTGGACGACGCGTCCGACCCCGAGCAGGTCAGGACGCTGGTGCCCGAGCGGTCGGACAGTCTGGTGCTGGTGACGGCGCGGCGCCCCATGGAGCTGCCGGCCGATGTCCCGGCGTGGGTGCACCAGCTGCCGGTGGAGGCGCTGGACGGGGCGGGCGCCGAGGAGCTGCTGCGGGCGGTGGCCGCGCAGTCGGCGGAGTCGGCGGCGGGCCCGTACGACGCCCAGGCGGCCGACGAGGTACGGGAGTTGTGCGGCGGTCTGCCGCTCGCGCTGCGGGTCGCGGGGTCCTCGCTGGGCGTCCGTACGGCCCATCAGCTGGCCTCGGATCTCGCCTCCTACGGCCCGGTGGACCCGGTCGAGCGCGCGCTGTGGCTGCGCTACACCGACCAGAGCGACCAGGCCCGCCGGCTGCTGCGCCGGCTGGCGCTCGCCGGTCGCGCGTCGCTGGGCGCGGCCGCGGCGGCGGCGCTGCTGGCGACGGACGAGCAGGAGGCGGGGCGGCTGCTCGCCACGCTGTCGCGGGCCGGGCTGATCGACCATGTGCGGGCGAGCCGCTACCGGCTGCACGACGCCGTGCGGACCTTCGCGCAGGCACGGCTGCTGGACGAGGAGGAGGCGGCGGACCGTACGGCCGCGCAGGAGCGGCTGATCCAGAACTACGCCGAGCTGGCCGACTCCGTGATCCGGCTGGTCGACGGCAAGACGTCCACCCGCGCGGATCTGTTCAAGAGCGCGGCGGGCGCGCACGGCTTCTCCTCGCTGGACGCCGCGCTGCGCTGGCTGGACGACGAGTCGAGCTTCATCACGGCCGCGCTGCGCCATGCCGAGGGCGTCGACCAGCAGGCCGTACTGAACCTGCTGGGCGCGCTCTGCGACTACTGCCTGCTGCGCGGGGACCTCTACCGGCTGGGCGAGATCAACGATCTGACGCAGGCGGTGGGGCAGGGGCTGCTGGTCCGCTCGGTCCAGTGGCGTACGGGCATCGCGGCCCGGCAGCTCGGTGAGCTGGACAAGGCGCGTACGACCCTGACCTCGGTGGTCGACCTGTACCGGGAGGCGCAGCACGACGCGGGGGCGGCCCGCGCGCTGTGTTCGCTGGGCATCACGCTGCACCACCAGGGCAATCTGACCGAGGCGTCGGCGAAGCTGCGCGAGGCGATCGAGCTCCAGTCGTCGCAGGAGCTGGCGGCGGACCGGGCCTGGACGCTGCACGCGCTGGCCGCGGTCGAGCGCGACCGCGCCCATCTCGACGAGGCGCACACGCTGCTCTCCACGGCGCTGGTGCTGCACCGCGAGAGCGAGTCCGTGCACGGCGAGGCCTGGACGCACTTCCAGCTGGGCCAGGTGTGTCTGCGCATGGGCGACGTGCCACGGGCGGAGGGGGAGCTGCGCGCGGCCCTCGATCTGTACGGCAGGACCCGCGACGGCCGCGGTGAGGCCTGGGCGATGACGCAGCTGGGGCGGGCGCGGCTGGTGGACGGCGAGCCGGCCCCGGCGGTCGACCAGCTCAGCGAGGCGCTCGCCCGCCACCGGGAGAACGAGGACGCGCGCGGCGAGGCGTGGACGCTCTACTACCTGGGCCAGGCCCTGGAGGAGCGCGGCGACCGCGACCAGGCGGTACGGGAGCTGGAGCGGGCGCGCACGATGTTCTCGCGGATGCGCGATGTGTACGGTCTGGCCTGCGCCCGGCACCACTCGGGCCGGGTCACCCGCGACCAGCGCGCCGCCCAGACCGGCAATCTCCGCAACTCGGGCTTCGCGCGGCAACTGCTGGTCGACGCCCGCGCGGACTTCCGCCGTATCGGGGTGGCGCACGGGGAGGCGTGGACCTGTCTGGAGCTCGCCATCATCGAGGCGGGCAACAGCCGCCCGGCGCAGGCGCTGCCGCTGTGCGACGAGGCGACGGCGCTCTTCGCCTCGTACGGCGACCGGCGCGGCGCCGACTGGTCCCGCTTTCTGCGCTGCACCCTGCTGCCGTACGCCTCGGCGGGCGGCATCGAGGTGGGCTCGGTGGTGGCGGAACAGGAGCTGTCGGATCTCGCCGCCGCCCGCCACGCCTCCCGCGACGGCAAGCTGGAGGACTGCGTGGAAGCGTTCTCGGTCATGCTGGCCCGCGGCGTCACGCTGGAGGACGGCTGGCAGGCCTGGCAGCTCGGCATGGTCCCGAACCGGCACGCGCGCGAGGTCATGGGCGTCCCGGTGGGCGCCACGCCTTCCTGACCGCCCGGGCCCGGTATCCCGGCTGCCCCGAGGGGGCGGCCGGGGTACGGGACGCGGGGTGCGGGGTGCGGGACGCGCTACTCGCCGTGCGGAGCAGCGGCCGCCGCGGGAGCGGCGGACACCTTCTCCGAGGCGGGGGACTCCTCGAAGTCGACCTTGGCCATATGGCGGTTCATCGACTTCATCAGCAGCCACACGCCGCCCGCCATCACCGCGAACACGACGAACCCGAGAAGTCCGGGTGTCACCTTGTTCTCGTCGAGCTCCTTGGCGAGCGGAATCACGTGCGTCAGTGCCTGGGTCGCATACATATCAGGCATTGTCGCGGATGCCCGCGAAGAGGTCGCTCTCGGGGAGGGACGTATCGACGAGGGACTTCGCCAGCTCGTACTCCTCGGTGGGCCAGACGTCCCGCTGGATGTCCATCGGCACCTTGAACCAGCCGCCGTCCGGGTCGATCTGCGTGGCGTGCGCGATCAGGGCCTTGTCGCGGATCTCGAAGAAGTCCGCGCACGGGACATGCGTGGTCAGCGTCCGCTCCGCGCGGACGAACTCCTTCCAGCGCTCCAGCCAGTCCCCGTACGGGGACTCCAGTCCGCGCGCCAGCAGCGCTTCGTGCAGCGCGACCGTGCGCGGCCGGTTGAAGCCCTGGTTGTAGTAGAGCTTCTGCGGCTGCCAGACCGGCCCGAACTCGTCCTCCGGGTACTTCTCCTTGTCGGCCGCCGCCTCGAACGCCACCATCGAGATCTTGTGGGTCATGATGTGGTCGGGGTGCGGATACCCGCCGTTCTCGTCGTACGTCGTGATGACCTGCGGGCGGAACGAGCGGATCGACCGTACGAGCCGACCGGCCGCCTCGTCGATGTCCTCCAGCGCGAAGCAGCCCTCGGGCAGCGGCGGCAGCGGGTCGCCCTCGGGCAGCCCGGAGTCGACGAAGCCCAGCCACTCCTGGTCGACGCCGAGGATCTCGCGCGCCTCATCCATCTCCTTTTTGCGGACCTCGTGGATGTTCTCCTCGATATAGGCGTCACCCTGGAGTCTGGGGTTGAGGATGGAGCCGCGCTCGCCTCCCGTGCAGGTCACGACCAGCACGTCCACCCCCTCGGACACGTACTTGGCCATGGTGGCCGCGCCCTTGCTCGACTCGTCGTCGGGGTGGGCGTGAACGGCCATCAATCGCAGCTGCTCAGTCAAGACTCGATCCTCAGTGATTTGTCGCATCAGACGGCTTCTATAGTGACGGATATCGGGGGGCGGAAAATTCCGGCTGCCCGAATCCGAGAGGAACGATCATGGCCGTGGTACGCGAGGAGCTTCCCCCGGGCCGCTACGGCCGCTCGGCGGACGAGCGCGCGGACCACAAGCTCAAGATCGTGGGCGCGGTTCTCGGCGTCGCGTTGATCGCCATGATCGGCTGGTTCGGCTACCACTATGTGGTGGACCGGAGTGTCTCCGGAGAACTCATCAAGTTCAAGAGGGTGTCCGCCACCTCGGTCGAGGCGCATCTCGAGGTCCGCAAGGACCGGGATGCCACCGGCATCTGCACGCTGCGCTCCCTCGCCG
Organism: Streptomyces sp. NPDC058198; assembly: GCF_042882605.1. NCBI lineage: Bacteria > Bacillati > Actinomycetota > Actinomycetes > Kitasatosporales > Streptomycetaceae > Streptomyces > Streptomyces sp. NPDC058198. Next base: position 48,584 of record NZ_JBHVVP010000003.1, on the reverse strand, counting down.
AGAGCGGCGCCGAGGTCGGCCGCAAGGATGTCCGCTTCGGTCCCGGCGAGACCCGGATCGACCGCGTCGTCACGCTGCGTACGACGCAGAGCGCGACCAGCACCGAGCTGCTGGGCTGTACGTCGGACTGACCCCGGCCGGCCACCGCCGGGCCGTACGCCGGACTGTCTCCGCCCGGCCTACCCTGCCCGGCTGCCGCTGGACCCGCCGTCCCTCCGACCGCACGTCTCCTCGCTGACCTGCGCCGATGTAATTCTGACGGCATTCGTCCTCCCCCTCGCGCCACGAAATTGTTAGGCTCGTGGTTTCGCCCACCCGAGAAGGCACATCCTTCTGGGTAGGGCGTTGCTTTGTTATCCCAGTACCTACGAGGAGCAGCTGTGACCCAGACCAGCGAGAACGTCACCTGGCTTACCCAGGAGGCGTACAACCAGCTGAAGGCCGAGCTGGAATACCTGTCTGGTCCCGCCCGCACGGAGATCTCCACGAAGATCGCGGCGGCCCGTGAGGAGGGCGACCTGCGGGAGAACGGCGGGTACCACGCGGCCAAGGAGGAGCAGGGCAAGCAGGAGCTCCGGGTCCGGCAGCTGACCCAGCTCCTGCAGAGCGCGAAGGTCGGCGAGGCCCCGGCGGACGACGGCGTCGTCGAGCCGGGCATGGTCGTGACCATCGCGTTCGACGGGGACGAGGACGACACCCTCGCCTTCCTGCTGGCCTCACGCGAGTACGCGAGCTCCGACATCGAGACGTACTCCCCGCAGTCCCCTCTTGGCTCCGGCGTGAACGGCAAGAAGGTCGGCGACGACGCGGAGTACGAGCTGCCGAACGGGAAGAAGGCCGCGGTGAAGATCCTCGCGGCCAAGCCCTACACGGGCTGAGCCACACTTCGGCGAGGGCCGCGGGGGAGCTCCCCCGCGGCCCTCTTCTGTCCACAGACCCGGCGGCTTCCGGTGCCGGGCGTCAGGCGTCAGGCCGTGGCCGAGCGGTACTTGCGGACCGCCAGGGTCCGGAAGACCACGATGATCAGGATCGACCAGAGCAGCGAGGCCCACACCGGATGCTGCATCGGCCAGGCGTCGGACTGGGAGACCCCGGGGTTGCCGAACAGCACCCGGCTCGCCTGCACGGTGGCGCTGAACGGATTCCACTCGGCGACATGCCGCAGCCACGGAGTCATCTTGCTGGTGTCCACGAAGGCGTTCGAGACGAACGTCACCGGGAAGAGCCAGATCAGCCCGCCCGAGGTGGCGGCCTCCGGCGTCCTGACGGAGAGGCCGATCAGCGCGCCGATCCAGGAGAAGGCGTAACCGAGCAGGAGCAGCAGCCCGAACGCGCCGAGCGCCTTCGGCACACCCTCGTGGATACGCCAGCCGACGAGTACGGCGACGATCGCGAGCACCACGACCGTGAGCGCGGTCTGCACGAGGTCGGCGAGCGTACGGCCGGTGAGGACGGCCCCGCGCGCCATGGGCAGGGAGCGGAACCGGTCGATGAGGCCCTTGTGCATGTCGTCGGCGATTCCGGCGCCCGCGCCCGCCGTGGCGAAGGTGACGGTCTGGGCGAAGATGCCGGCCATCAGGAAGTTGCGGTAGACGTCGGCGCTGGTGCTGCCGCCGACCTCCAGAGAGCCGCCGAAGACATAGCTGAACAGCACCACGAACATGATCGGCTGGATCAGTCCGAAGAGGACCACTTCGGGGATCCGGGTCATACGGATCAGATTGCGTCTCGCGACGACCAGCGAGTCGCCCACCGACTGGACGAGTCCGCCGCGGGGTCTGGGGGCCGCGACCCCGGTGGCTTCCGTGACGGTCACTGCCTGTCCTCCTTCGACTCGGCCGCGTCCTCGGCCGCGTGGCCGGTCAGCGAGATGAACACGTCGTCGAGGGTGGGGCGGCGCAGACCGATGTCGTCGATCTCGACACCGCGGCTGTCCAGCTCCCTGATGACCTCGGCGAGCAGTTTGGCGCCGCCGCTGACCGGGACGGTCAGCTTGCGGGTGTGCTCGGCGACCGACACCTCGCCGCCCTTGCCGAAGCCGGCCAGCACCCCGCGGGTGGGCTCGATCTGCTCGCGTTCGTGGACGACGACCTCGACGCGCTCGCCGCCGATCTGCGCCTTGAGCTGGTCGGCGGTGCCGCGGGCGATGACCCGGCCGTGGTCCACGACGCAGATGTCATGGGCCAGGTGGTCGGCCTCCTCCAGATACTGGGTGGTGAGCAGCAGGGTCGTACCCCCGGCCACCAGCTCCTGGATGATCCCCCACAGCTGCTGGCGGTTGCGCGGGTCGAGGCCCGTCGTCGGCTCGTCCATGAACATCACGGGCGGGGAGACGACGAGCGCCGCGGCGAGGTCGAGCCTGCGGCGCATCCCGCCGGAGTAGGTCTTGGCCGTACGGTCCGCCGCGTCGGAGAGATGGAAGCGCTCCAGCAGCTGGTCCGCGCGCGCCTTCGCGTCGCGCCCGCTCATCTGGTAGAGCCGGCCGACCATCCGGAGGTTCTCCCGGCCGGTCAGATATTCGTCGACCGCCGCGAACTGGCCGGAGAGGCCGATGGAGCGGCGTACTTCGTCGGGGTTCTTGAGGACGTCGATTCCCGCGACCACCGCGGTGCCGCTGTCGGGCTGGAGCAGGGTGGTCAGGACCCGTACGGCGGTGGTCTTGCCGGCGCCGTTGGGTCCGAGAAGCCCGAGGACCGTGCCTTCGGGTACATCGAGATCGACGCCGTCCAGAGCCCTTACCTCACCGAAGGTCTTCACCAGGCCTTCGGCATAGATGGCGCCTGGCATGTGGGTTCTCCAAGGGTGGCGACTTGCTGTCGGTGCGCTGCGCACGCAGAGCCTAGGTTTGCCGACCGCCGACGACCGGCATCTGCGAAAGCCCGGTCGTGGCAAGCCAGGAGCGGAACGGTAACGCGATACATCGCGACCCACAAGGGATAAGAAAGGGATACACCGGATCCTTCCGGCGCGGCCTCAGCCGAGGATCGTGTAGCCCGCCTCCCGCAGCGCCGCCTCGACCTCCGCGCAGTGGGCCGGGCCCTTCGTCTCCAGGTGCACTTCCACATCCGCCTCCGCGAGACCGAGCCGCGGATCGGTCCGCACATGGCTCACATCGAGCACATTGGCGTCGGCCACCGACAGCACCCCGAGCATCGTGGCGAGCGCCCCCGGCCGGTCCGTCACCCGCAGCCGCAGGCTCAGATAGCGCCCCGCCGCCGCCATGCCGTGCCGCAGGATCCGCTGCATCAGCACCGGATCCACATTGCCGCCCGACAGCACCGCGACCACCGGACCGCGGAAGGCCCCGGGATCTCTCAGCAGCGCGGCCACCGGGCTCGCCCCCGCCGGTTCCACGACCAGCTTCGCCCGTTCGAGACAGAGCAGCAGGGCGCTGGACAGGTCGTCCTCGGAGACCGTACGTACCTCGTCGACCAGCTCCTGGATCAGCTCGAACGGTACGTCGCCGGGGCGGCCCACCTTGATGCCGTCCGCCATCGTCTGCGGCGCCTCGATCACCATCGGCCGGCCCGCCCTGAGCGAGGGCGGATACGCCGCCGCGCCCTCCGCCTGCACCCCGACCAGCCGCACATCGGGCCGTACCGACTTCACCGCGAGGGCGATGCCCGCGGCCAGCCCGCCGCCGCCGATGCCGACGACGATCGTCCTCACCTCCGGGCACTGCTCCAGGATCTCCAGACCGACCGTGCCCTGGCCGGCGATGATGTCCGGGTGGTCGAAGGGGTGGATGAAGACCGCGCCCGTGTCGCGCGCGTACTCCTGCGCGGCGGCCAGCGTCTCGTCCACGACCTGTCCGTGCAGCCGCACCTCGGCGCCGTAGTCCCGGGTCGCCGCGACCTTGGGCAGTGGCGCCCCGACCGGCATGAACACCGTCGAGCGGACACCCAGCAGGGTGGAGGCGAGCGCGACACCCTGCGCGTGGTTGCCCGCGCTGGCCGCCACGACACCCGCCGCGCGCTCCTCCGGGGACAGGCCCGCGATCCGCACGTACGCCCCGCGCAGCTTGAACGAACCGGTCCGCTGGAGGTTCTCGCACTTCAGATGGACCGGGGCGCCGACCAGCTGGGTCAGATACCGGCTCCCCTCCATCGCGGTCATCCTCGCCACGCCGGAGAGCATCTTCTGCGCCCCTCGGATGTCATCGAGGATCAGGGAACGCGCGGGGCGGGACGTACCGAAGCTCATGACCGCAAGTCTCGCAGCTCACGGGCCCGGCGGCGGTGGCTGTCCAAGCCCTGGCCACTGGTTTGCTCAGCGCCGGTACGGGCCGGGTCGTTGCCGCGTACTCTGTCCCCCACCAACCGACCACCGCACGAGAGAGCCCCCAGCCATGCCCCCCATTCAGGACATGACTTCCGCTGCGTCGGCCTCCGCGGAGACGGCCTCCGAACCTTCGGACGGCGCCCGTCTCCTCGACGCCCTCCAGCACCAGGTGGCCGTCTTCGCCCGGCGGGCCGAACAGACCCGGCTCGGCGGTGTCGGCCAGGTCCGCAACTCGATGGACCGCGCCGCCTATCTGCTGCTCAACCGGCTCGACCTGGAAGGCCCGATGGGCGTCAAGGCGCTGGCCGCCGGGATGGGCATCGACTCCTCGACCGTCACCCGGCAGGTCGCGCCGCTCGTCGACACCGGTCTGGTCAAGCGCACCTCGCATCCGGAGGACGGCCGCGCGGTCGTGCTCCAGCTGTCGGCGCGCGGACTGGCCAGGCTCGAAGAGGTCCGCTCGTCGCGGCGGGAGCTGATGGCGCAGGTCACGGACGGCTGGACGGAGGAGGAGCGGAACTCTTTCGCCACCCTGCTCACCCGCTTCAACGGCGCGCTGTCGGCACGGGCCGCCGCTCCGGCGGCCGCGGACGCGGGGCCGGACGAGACGGACGGGACGGCCGGCGCGGAGAAGACGGTTGGCGCGGAGAAGGGCACGGAAACGGAACCGGGGACGGAACCGGGGACGGAACCGGGGACGCCCTCTTGACCCTGGCCCCCTGACTGGCCTCATATGAGGTCGTGCGACAGCGGCAGGTGGTCACGGATCGCCGGCGGGCCCGGGAGTTCGAGGCGTTCGTAGCGGGTGCGGCCGGCCGGCTTCTGCATGCGGCCGCGCTGCTGACGGGCGAACCGGCCGACGCCACCCCGCGCGCCCAGCGGCTGCTGACCGACGCGCTGGCCCGTACGTACGCGGACTGGGACCGGCTGCGCGGCGAGGATCCGTACGACCGCACCCGCCAGGAACTGGCCCTGCGTTTCGCCCGTGGGGCCTGGCACAGCCGCCGTGGCCGCCGGGCGGGCGGTGTCCTGCCCGGGCTCGGCCCGCAGGAACGCCTCGTCCTGGTGCTGCGGCTGTACGAGGGCGTGGCCGAGGAGCAGACCGCGGCACTGATCGGCCTCCCGGTGGAACGGGTCCGCGCGATCTGCGCCCGGGCGGTCACGATGATGCGGGAGTCCCCGACGGGCCGGCCGGCGGCGGGTGGGACGCGGGCTGCCTCCGGCGGCGGCGCGGCCGCCGAGAGGCCCGCTCATGAATAGCGCCGACCGCAAGGAGGCCGAGGTCCGGCGGATGCTGGATCTGCCGCATCCGGTCGTACCGGCCGATCTCGTACTGCGGGCCACGGAACGCGGCACCCGGCTGCTGAACCGCCGCCGCACCGCGCATCGCGTGCTGTGGATGCTGCTGGTCGCCGCGGTGATCGTGTTCACCGTCTGGGCGTCGGCCACGGACCCGTGGTCCGCGCCGCCGACGGAGACGACGCCACCGCTGGAGGGCTGGTAGTCCTACGCCGCCGATGATCCACCGGCGGCGTAGAGAACGACAGGAAGACCTAGCCCAGCGCCTGCTTCAGGTCCGCCAGCAGGTCGTCGCCCGACTCGATGCCCACGGAGAGCCTGACCAGGTCGGACGGCACCTCCAGCGCCGAACCCGCCGCCGAGGCGTGCGTCATCCGGCCGGGGTGCTCGATCAGGGACTCGACGCCGCCCAGGGACTCGCCCAGCGTGAACAGCTTCGCGCGGTCGCAGACCGCGACCGCGGCCTCCTCGCCATCCGCGACCTGGAAGGAGATCATCCCGCCGAACGCCTTCATCTGCTTGGCGGCGACCTCGTGGCCCGGGTGCCCGGGCAGGCCCGGGTAGAGAACCTTGGAGACACGGGGGTGCCGGGTGAGCATCTCCGCGATCCGCGTCGCGTTCTCGCTGTGCCGGTCCATCCGGACCGCGAGCGTCTTGATCCCGCGCAGCACCAGCCACGCGTCGAACGGTCCGGCGACCGCGCCCATCGCGTTCTGGTGGTACACCAGTTCCTCGGCCAGCCCGGCGTCGTCGACGATCAGCGCGCCACCGACCACGTCCGAGTGCCCGCCCATGTACTTCGTCGTCGAGTGGACGACGACATCCGCGCCCAGCGCGAGCGGCTGCTGCAGATACGGGCTGGCGAAGGTGTTGTCCACGACGAGCTTCACGCCGGCCGCGCGCGCGATGCCCGCGAGGCCCGCGATGTCGGTGATGTTGAGGAGCGGGTTCGACGGGGTCTCGACCCAGATCGCCTTCGTACGGGGGGTGAGCGCGGCGCGGACCGCCGCCGGGTCCGAGGTGTCCGCGACCGACCACTCCACGCCCCAGCGGGAGACGACCTTCGCGAACAGCCGGTAGGTACCGCCGTAGGCGTCGTTGGGGATCACCACATGGTCGCCGGGCGCCAGCAGCGTACGCAGCAGGCAGTCCTCGGCCGCCAGCCCCGACGCGAAGGCGAGCCCGCGCCGGCCGCCCTCCAGGGCCGCCAGGTTCTCCTCGAGCGCGGTACGGGTGGGGTTGGCGCTGCGGCTGTACTCGTAACCGCCGCGCAGGCCGCCCACGCCGTCCTGCTTGTACGTGGAGACCTGATAGATCGGGGGGACGACCGCGCCGGTGAGCGGGTCCGCGGTATTGCCCGCGTGGATGGCGAGAGTCTCGAAGTGGTGCTGCTCGCTGCTGTGCTGGTGGCTCATGAGGCCAGAGCGTAGCGCCGCTCACAGACCGGCGGGACCGGGCGGCACCGGGCGATGGGCCGTCCGGGACAATGGGGCCATGGAGATTCTCTGGTTCCTGATCGCGATGGGCCTGCTGGCCGCGGTCATCGGCCCGTACGTCAGGCGCCGCCGCGGCGGTGTCCACCAGGTCGCCCCCGGCTCGCCGGACGCCGCCGACCCGGCCGACTACGGCTTCGTACGGCAGGAGGAGCTGGACATCCGGCTGCCAGGACCCGATCAGGACCTCCTCGACGTGCTCGATGTCGTCCAGCGCGGCCAGGACTGGCGGGCCGCCGCGCAGCTGCTCGCCGGCACCGGCAAGGACGGCGAGGTGCGCTGGCAGCGCGTCCAGGCCTTCGCCGGGGCGGCCTCACTGGAACTCCAGCAGCGGCCCGGCGTCGGCGGCGGATGGCTGCGGGCGTGGCGGTCGGAGTCGCCGAAGGACGCGGGCGGGGCGGCCGTGCACGCGGAGTTCCTGGTGCAGCAGGCGTGGCGGTCCTCGGCCGCCGGGACCGACGACTTCCGGATCATCCTGGAGGAGGCCCTCGCGGTCTGCGGTCAGGCGGCCCTGCTGGCGCCCGGCGACCCCGTCCCCTACATCACCGAGCTGGCCATCGGGCGCGGACTCGGCTATCCGCCGGAGCGGTTCGACCAGCTGTGGGCGAAGGTGATCGACCGCGCCCCGGCGCACATGGGGGCGCATCTGGCCGCGCTGCACTACTGGTGCGAGAAGTGGCACGGCTCCCGCGAGGAGGCCGACCACGTCGCGACGACGGCCGCGGCGCGCGCCCCGCAGGGGTCGCTGCTGGCGGCGCTGCCGCTGTTCGCGGTGTACGAGCATCTGCCCGAGATCAATCTCGTGCAGGGCTTCTACCGGAGCGCGGTGGTCACCAAGGCGGTGGAGGGCGCGCTCTTCGCGGTCCACGCCGCACGCCAGGACGACCCGATGCTCCCGCACGTACGGCATCTGCTGATCCTCTTCCTCGTACGGTCGGAGCGCTGGGCGGAGGCCATGAACCAGCTGCTGCGGGTGGACGGCCACGTCGGGGCGCTGCCGTGGACGTACAACGGGGATCCGGCGGCGGAGTACACGGTGTACCGGGCGCTGGCGGTGGCGGGCTACGAGGCGAACGGCGGCAGCCCGGCGACGCTGCCGCACTGACACCGGCGGCGTCACGGCGTCGATCCCGCGCGGGCATTGCCCTCGTTACCCGCGGTAGGGGATACTCCACCTCCCCCCCACGGCCGATCATGATGTCCATTTCCTGTGGGGGGAAACTGTCCGATGGGCGCTACTCTGCGCGCGCTGCGCGCCCTCGTCCTGCTTGCCGGCTTCTATCTGCTCGGTCTCGTCATGCTCGGCGCTCTCGCCGTCGCCGACTGGACCGCGACGCTCTGGACCCCCGGCAGCGTCTATCTGAAGCTCTACTTCATCACCGCGCTCCTCGCGATCCCCATCGTGCACGGCATGTTGCTGCTCCGTACGCCGAAGGACGACGGGCTCTCCGGCCTGCCGGTCACCGACGCGCAGGAGCCGCGGCTGTGGCAGACCGTACGCACCCTCGCCGACCAGGTCGGCACCCGCGCCCCCGACGAGATCATCCTGTTCGGCGACGCCAACGCGGCGGTCAGCGAGGAGGCCCGTTTCCTGGGCCTGCGCGGCGGCAGGCGCCGCCTCTACCTCGGCCTGCCGCTCATGGCCGGGCTGACGGAGGCGCAGCTGCGGGCCGTACTCGCCCATGAACTCGGCCACTACAGCAACGCCGACACCCGGCTGTCCGCCATCACCGTGCGCGGCCGGATCCAGGTACTGCGCACCGTCGCCCACTTCGAGGAGAAGGCCGGGAAGACGGCCGCCAAGGAGCGGGCCCGGCAGGAGAAGAAGGCCGCGAAGGCCCTGGCCAGGGGCAAGTCGGCCAAGGAGGTCGACACCGCGGGCGCCGGTATCACCTACCGCGCGATGGCCGGGATCTACACCGCGTACGCGAAGGTCTACATCCGCGCCACCGAGTCGGGTTCCCGCCGCCAGGAGCTGGCGGCCGACCGGGCCGCCGCCAGGATCGCGGGGCGCGACGCGACGGCCTCCGCGCTGCGTGAGATCCCCGTCCTCGACGCCGCGCACGGCTTCTACATGAACGCGTACGCCACGCTCGGCGTCGACGCGGGACTGCTGCCCCCTCGGGGCGAGGTCTTCGGCGGCATCCGGCGTCTGCTGGCGGCGCGCCACGAGGAACTGGACGCGATGCGGCGCGACCTGCCGACCGAACGCTCCTCGCCGTACGACTCGCATCCGCCGATCGCCGAGCGGGTCGCCCGTATCGAGGCACTGCCCGACGACGGCCGCGCCTTCGAGCCGGCGTACCCCTCGCTCGGCCTGCTGAGCTCCCCCGACCAGACCCTCGCCGCGCTCGAACTGGCCGTCCTCACCCCCGAAGCGCTGAGGATGCGCCGCGCCGACTGGCCCGAGCTGGTGCACGAGTCCATGACCGCCTACGCGAACAGGTCGGCGGAGCCGCTGCGCCGGGCGACGGCCGCGGTCACCGGCGACCCGTCGCTGTCCTCCCTGCTCGGCGTGATCGACGCGGGCGCGCTCTGGCAGCTCGCCGAGCAGCTGCCCGCGTCGGAGGAGGCGCGGGCGGCCACCGGCCGCGCGGCCCGCGAATTCGCCCGCCCGGCGCTGCGCCGCGGCCTGTCCCAGCTGGTGGCGACCGAATTCACGCGGGCCGGCCGCGCGCACTGGCAGCTCTCCTGGACGGAGTCCGCGCGGCTGCGCCTGCCCGAGGGGTACGAGGAGTCCCTGAGCGCGGCGCTGGACGCGGCGGTCGCCGACCAGCCGGACAGCGAGCCGCTGCGCAAGCTGCTCGCCGCATGACCCGCCGTCCGCCGCGCTTCGTTCACCAGCGCTTCGTTCACGAGCACTTCGTTCACCAGCGCTTCGTTCACCGGCGTTTTGTTCACGAGCGCTTTGTTCCGGCACGCTCTGTTGTGGAGCGTCCCATTCCGGAACACTTCACTCCGGCACCCGACACCGAACTGGTGGAATCCCCATGGCCCGACTCCTCCCGCTGATCATCATCGCGACCGGCGTCTACTTCTGGTTCAAGAGCCGCCGCAGCGCGTCCTCGCTCACCGACGCCCACCCCTTCAAACGGTCCGCACGCTCCGCGGAACTCGGCTTCCTGCCCCCGGAGCAGCTGGACGACCAGCACGCCGGGCCTCCCATACCCGAACGGGAGCGCGCCCTCGCCGGGGTCAGGGCCGGTGACTGGCAGCAGGCCGCCGCCCTCCTCGCCGACACGGGCCAGGACTGGGAGCGGCGCTCGATGTACGCGTACGACCTCGGCGCCGCCGCCGCCAAGGACGACGGCTGGCTCCTGGCCTGGGAGAGCGCCCGCCCCGACGACCCGGACGCGGCGGTCGTACGGGCCCGCAGCACGGTGGTCCTGGCGTGGGAGCTGCGCGGCGGCGACTGGGCCAAGAACACGAGCGGTGAACAGTTCGACGCCTTCCACCGCACGCTGGCGCGCTCGCGCGAGGAGATCGCGCGGGCCGCGGAACTGAATCCGCAGGACCCGACCCCGTACATCACCGAGATCGCGACGGCGACCGGCTTCGGCTACTCGCCCCAGGAGATGCACCGCGTGTGGGCGGAGGTCTCGGCCCGCGCGCCGCACCACTACGAGGCCCACTTCATGGCGCTCCAGTACTGGTGCGCCAAGTGGTGCGGCTCGGACGAGGAGGCCCGCGAGTTCGCGGGCCGCGCGGCGGCGGACGCCCCGCTCGGCAGCCTGCTGTCGGCGTTCCCGCTGATCGCGTGGTTCGAGGCCCGTCTCAACGACTCGGTGAAGGACGCGGAGTACCGCGACCCCGGGCTGACCGCCCTGGTCGACGCGGCCCTCGTGGACGCGGCGGCCGCCCCCGCCGACCACCCGCGCCTGGTGGAGCTGCGCCATCTGCTCGCGTATTTCCTGTACAGGCAGGGCCGGTACGACGCGGCGCTGGAGCAGTTCCGGCTGGTGGACGGCTATACGGACGCGCTGCCGTGGCGCTACTACGAGAAGCGTTTCTACGTGGCCGCCCGCGAGGCCACGGTCCGCAAGGCGGGGTGAGAGCGCGGGACCGCGCGGCGGAATGACCGGTGCCGTCCATACGTTCATCCATCAGGACCCCACAGCCGAGGAGACCTGAAATGTTCCTGTCCCGCCGCACCCCCGAGCTCCCCACCCCCGAGCAGGCCTTGCCGGGCCGCCCCGAGCCCGAGTTCTCGGTGCCCTCCCGTCACACGGTCCTCGGCAACCCCCTGCTCGGCCCGTACCCCGAAGGCCTGGAGATCGCCGACTTCGGCATGGGCTGTTTCTGGGGCGCCGAGCGCATCTTCTGGCAGACGGACGGCGTCTGGACGACCCTCGTCGGCTACCAGGGCGGCAGCACGCCGAACCCCTCGTACGAGGAGGCCTGCTCGGGCCTCACGGGCCACACGGAAGCGGTCCGCGTCGTCTACGACCCCAAGATCGTCTCCTATGCGGAGCTGCTGAAGATCTTCTGGGAGTCCCACAACCCGACCCAGGGCTTCCGCCAGGGCAACGACGTGGGCACCCAGTACCGCTCGGCGATCTACACCCACTCCCCCGCCCAGGCCGCGGCCGCGGCATCCTCCCGCGAGTCCTACCAGCAGGTCCTGACGGACTCCGGCCACTCCATGATCACCACGGAGATCCTCCCGGCGGAGGGCCGCGCGTTCTATCCCGCGGAGGCATATCACCAGCAGTACCTGGACAAGAACCCGGGCGGCTACTGCGGCATCGGCGGCACCGGCGTCTCGTGCCCGATTGGCATCGCCAGGACCGCCTGAGCAGACCAGCCACAGCCCGGCGCCGACGCGGTCAGCGGTCGGCGTCGCGGTTGAAGGCTGTTCGTGCCCAGAGGTAGCCGAGCAGGCTGAGACCGGTGCACCAGGCGAGGGGAACGACGCCCGGGAGATCGCCATCGTGCGGAACCGGTTGACGATGCCTTCGGTCATGTCGACGCAGACGCCGACCGCAGTGACCACGGCTCCGGACATCGCGGCCATCAGGATGATGCCGGGGGTGACGTAGTCGATGTAGTCGTTGCCGCCGGTGGAGGTGCCGGCGATGCCGGTGCCCAGGGCGCCGCCGAAGACATAGTTGAAGAGCAGAAGCATCAGCACCGGCATCGCGACGACCGAGACCGTCATGGAGGGGTAGCGCAGCGCGTGCTTCAGGTTGCGGCGCAGCATCGTCGCCGAATCGCTGACAGCGTAGGACAGGGTGGTCATCGGGCTTTCTCCTTCTGGGAGTTGACCGCGTTGCCGAGCTGAGGGCGGCCGGTGAGGGCATCTCTTTGGCGCCACCGCTCCACAGCCGCGGCCTGGCTGTCCTGTCTCGTTGAACCTGCTCTGCCCCGGACGTGGTGAGCTGCGCGGAGCCCGGGGCGCGCCGTTGGCGCGGGTGAAGAGGACAGTCGCGGCCGGCGCTCTCGCCGCGCACGGCAGCGTGGTCTGTGTGAACTGCGGCGTGGCTGTCCGCGGTGACCACGCTCAGGTCACGTCCCCGCCCATGCGGCAGTCCGTCGGGCTGGGGACGCCTGCCTTCCCGGGGGCGCGTCGCGCCACCTGCACGACCTGCGCCCCCGTGCGGGTCGCCCAGGCGGCCCGATCCGGCGGGGACCGCCACAGCCACGGCGCCCCGCTGCGGTGCGCCGAAGCAGGGCGCCGTTTCCCGGCCGTAGCGCTCACGACGCGGCGGGACTCGGTGCGCCGGGACGGTGTGGGGTGGTTCCGAGGCAGGGGACGGGCCTCCGGGAGCAATTGGGGCAGGCTGCGGGGAGCACAGGAAATCACCGGACTCCGAGAAGCACATGAATCCCCGCTTCACGCACTCGGCGCCTTCCGCTGTCTCCTGGGACAGACGGAAGGCGCCGAGCGGTACCGATCCCGAATCAAGCCTGCTCCGGGCTTACTCGGGCACCTTCTTCGTGCCGGGGCCGCCCGTGATCACGAAGCTCGATCCCGGCTCGATCAGCACGTCGCCCTGCGCCGAGTTGGTGATCGTCATGTCCGTCAGTGTCGCGCTGCCGCGAGCGCCGCCCATCGCGAGGATGCCGGAGCCGTTGTTGGACTTGTCGATCTCCACGTTGCTGATCTTGACGTCAGGTACGTTGCCGCCACCGTTCTTGAACTGGATCCCGTCGTAGGTCGAATCCAGGATCTCGGTGTCCCGGATGGTGACGCCGGTGATGTCCCGGCTCGCCGGGAAGATCGTGATGGCACCGAACTCCTGCGCCTCGCCCCAGAACGCGCCGCCGGTGCGGTGGAGCGCGTTGCCCGCAAGCAGGGTCTCGCCGGAGAAGGGCAGCGGGTCGTGGTCGGTCGCGAGCATGATGCCCGGGTAGTTCGCGGTGTCGGCGATCAGATTGTTCTCGACCTTGTTGCCGTAGCCGCCGTAGATGGCGACACCGTTGGCACGCCAGGGCAGTTGGATGGTGTTGTTGGTGAACGAGTTGTCGTGCGCGATATCGACCGCCGGGTCCTTCACATACCGGTTGGCCCAGATGGCCAGCGAGTCGTCACCGGTGGTGCGGAAGGACGAGTTGGTCACCGACGAATTACGGGTGCCGTTGGTGAAGTTGATGCCGTCGGCGTACGTGTCGCGGATCCGCATCCCGCTGAACTCAAGTCCGTCGGCCGGGCCCCACAGCGACTGGATGTTGTCGTAGTCACGGCCGACCCATACACCCACATTCGCGTGCTCGATCCACACGTTGGAGATCTTGGTGCCCTCGCCGAAGCGTCCGTTGAGCCCCACTCCGCCCTCGGCGCCGCCGCCGCCACGGATACGGCCCGAGCCGAAGATGGCGATGTCGGAGATCTGGGTGTTCTTGTCGATGTCGAAACCGAAGTTGCCCTCGTGCGGGTGGTTGATCCCGCCCGCATTCTGCGGCTCGGTCAGGGTGTAGAGCTGCGAGTGCCACATGCCGGCGCCCCGGACCGTCACATCGCTGATGCCGATCTGGTTGTACTGGCCCTGGTTGAGCGGGTCGTCGGTCAGGATCTTCTGCTCCTGGCGCCACTGCCCCGGCCCGATCCAGACGCACTCGATGTCGCCGTTCTGGTCCGCCGTCACGGCGTCCTGGATGGCCTTCGTGTCGTCCTGACCGTCGTCGGGCACCGCCCCGTACTCGGTGATCGAGGTGCACTCGGCCGGCTTGCTCGCCGGGGGCGCCACCTGCTCCAGATCGATCAGGTCGACGATGTAGAACGACGCGGTGTCGTCCGCGTCGCGCTGCACCTTGAACGTGGTGCCCGCCGGATAGCTCTTGTCGAGCAGCGCGTGCGACTCGTCGAAGAGCCGGCGGGCGTCGGCCTGGGGGGTGTTGGTCAGCGACTCGGGGTCGTCCGTGTTGCCGTACAGCCAACTGTGCTTGGACGACAGGTCCAGCTTCTGCACAAAGACGCCGTCCGCGTAGAGGCTCACGGTGGCGTCGATGCCGCCGCCGCCCGGCGCGTCGGGTATGGAATTGCGCACGACGATCGAGTTGGCGGCGTTGGTGGAGGTGAACTCCACGAATTCGCCTGTGCTGTTGAGCCGTACCGACTTGCGCCCGGACGACTCGCTGGCGAAGTTGGTGTGCCCGAAGGTGCGCTCCGGGTCGGCCTCCAGCAACGTGCCCTCGTACTGGCCGGCTTCGGCCTCGTACCCGACGTACGGAAGCGTCGCTCCGCGCTCGGCCGCAGCCGGGCGCGCGAACGCGCTGTCGGTCCCGCGGGTGATGTCGGCCGCGGCGACGGGGGCGGGCAGCAGCCCGACGACGAGCAGACCGGCCAGGGGTACGCCGCCGAGCAGGCGTCGTCTCAATTGCTTCGACTTCATGGTGTCCTCTGTTTCCGTGGGGTCGACAGAGTGATTGCCGTGGGGGTGGGGGCGGCAGGGTCGCAGATGAACAGGACGACAAGCCTGCCGTTATCTTGCAAAAGAACCGCACATATTTGAGCTGTTCAGTCCATGTAATGCGGTGGAGCAGTGCGAGTTTTCAAGCATGTCACCGGTTTGTCAACAGTGTGCGCACGCCGGTTACCGAGCGCCGCACCGTCAACTCACGCCCCCGCTGCTCCCACTTGCCGCACCGGACAGCGCGATTCGCGCTCCTGGCCCGGCCGGGCGCGGGCCCGGCCTGGCGGAGTGCGGCACACATGCGGTCTTCGCCGCGGCCACCGGGGCGTGCACGGTGGCCGAGACGGTGTCGGAGATCCATGCGGCACGGGACAAGCGAGCGCAAAATGCCCAACTGGGGCCTTAAACGCGCCCACCACCGCACCTGGCCCCAGCCCGTCACCCCGCCCGCCGATGCGGTCACCATCGTTCCCGCATCCAAGACCGCCCCGACCACGTGAAAACCCAAGGTCACGGCCCGGATCGGATCAGCTTTGCTGAGATTGGAGCAGGTCGCTTGAGACGGGACACTGGCACCATCCAGGCACCGTCCACGTACTGTGACGCAGGACACACCCGCAGGAAAACCCGGCGGCGGGCCCGGGCGTCTTGAGGGTGTGGGAGCAAGCAGGAAGACACCAGCGGAGCTGGACGAGGAGAGACTCGTCCGGCTCGTCGCCATGGGCGACCGCGCCGCGTTCGAGGAGCTCTACCGGCGTACGGCGCCGTGGCTGGCGGTGCGGTTGCGCCGGCGCTGCGCCGATGAGCAGATCGTCGCCGAGGTCATGCAGGAGACGTATCTGGCCGTGTGGCGCGCGGCGAGCGCGTTCGCGGGGGCCGCGGTCGGCGGGACCGCCGTCGGCTGGCTGTGGACGATCGCGGCCCGCCGTCTCGTCGACGCCTTCCGCCGGCGCGCGCACCAGGCCAGGCTGCCGGCCGCCCTGACCGCCGAGCCGGCCAGGACCGCCGCACCGGCGGCCGAGGACGAGATGCTCGCCGCCAGGGTCGACGGTGAGGTCGGTGACGCCCTGGGACGGCTGGCTCCCGAACTGCGGGACGTACTGCGGGCCATGGTCCTCGACGGGTTGTCCGTACGGGAGACCGCCGTCCTGCTCGGGCTGCCGGAAGGCACCGTCAAGACCCGCGCCCGGCGGGCACGGAGAGCGATGCGGGAGGCGCTGTCATGAGCGTGGAACATGCGTCCGAACGGCTCATCAGCCGCTATGCGCGCGGCGATACGGGGATCGCGAGCGACGAGGTGTGGGCGCTGGAAGCCCATCTGGAGTCGTGCGCGGTGTGCCGAGGCCGGCTCTCCGCCGTCGTCGGCGAGCGGGCGCCGGCGGTGACCGCGCTGGTCGACGGTGTCTGGTCGGAGCTGGCACCCCTGCTGCCACGCGTCCACCCGATGCCGCCACGGCGCCGGTGGGCCCTGACGCTCTCGACCTGGGCGTCGCCGGTGATGGTGCCGTGGCTGTGCATGACCGCTGTCGTCATCGCACTCGCCGTGCTCCTCGACCTGACGAGCGGACAGTCCGCCGGGCAGTCCGGCCACGGCATCTCGGTGGTGGTGCTGCTGGCTCCGGTGCTGCCCGTGCTGGGCGTCGCCGCCTCCTGGGCGCGCGGGCTGGATCCCGCGTACGAACTCACCGCCGCGACGCCGCGCGCCGGGCTGCACCTGGTGCTCCGGCGTACGACCTCCGTACTCGTGCTGGTGATCTCCGTGCTGCTGGTGGCGGGGTGGCTGACCGGCACCTCGGTCGCGCAGTGGCTGCTGCCCTGTCTGGCCTTCACCACCGGCACGCTCGCGCTCGGCGGGCTGATCGGGGTGACGCGCGCCGCGCTCGGGCTGGTGGCGGTCTGGGCGGCGGTGATCGTGGGGCCGACCCTGGCCGTGAGCCGTACGTCCTTCGCCCTGGAGACGGACGTCCTGCCCGTGTGGGGCGCTCTCTTCGCGCTGGGGACGGTGGTCGTGATCGCCCGCAGAGGCGCGTACACCCTCCTGGCCGCTCACCGCTGACACGCGCCCGCCGCGCTGAAGCGCGCTCACCACTCAAGCGCGCCGCTGACACGCGCCCACCACTGACACGTACACGCAGAAGAGAGGCCCGCACCGATGACCGAAGGAACGACGACATGACGCGCGGTGTGACCGCCGCCGAGGTGGCGCCCACGGCCTACGCCTGGGAGATCCGGGCCGAGGGACTGACCGTCGGGGCCGGCGGCCGCAAGACGGCCGTCGACGGCCTGGATCTCACCCTCGGGACCGGCGTGCACGGTCTGCTCGGGCCGAACGGCGCCGGGAAGACCACCCTCATCCGGGCTCTCGCCACGGTCCTCCGCCCGGCCGGAGGAACCCTCGAACTGCTGGGCACGGCCGCCGGGGCCCAGGAGGGCCGGCGCGAGCTGCGCCGCCGGATCGGCTATCTGCCGCAGGAGTTCGGGTACTACCGGCGCTTCACCGTCCGGGAGTTCGTCGAGTACATGGCGTGGCTCAAGGAGGTCCCCGGGGCGGACATCCCGGCGGCGGTCCAGCGCGCCGTCGAGCGCGTCGGCCTCGCGGACCGGGCCGACGACCGGATGAAGACCCTCTCCGGTGGCATGGTGCGGCGCGTGGGGATCGCCCAGGCCATCGTCAACGACCCGGTGATTCTGCTGCTCGACGAGCCGACGGCCGGTCTCGACCCGGCGCAGCGGCTGCGCTTCCGCGGGCTGTTGCAGCAACTCGGCACGGACAGCTGTGTCGTCGTCTCCACCCATCTCGTGGAGGATGTCGCGGCCGCCTGTACGGATGTGGTGCTGATGGCGGACGGCCGGCTGGTGTTCCGGGGCACCCCGGACCAACTCGCCGACGCCGGGGGCCCGGACGACCCGGGCGACAGCCCGATCGAGCGCGGTTACGCGGCGCTGCTCATGCGCTCCGGGCCGGACAGGGGTGCCTGGTGAACCCGGTGTCCACGAAGACGGCCGAGGCCCCCGGGAACCCGGTGGCTCCGGTGGGCCGGAAGACCCCGGCGAAGGCACGGATCCTGCGGACCGAGCTGCGCCGGTCGACCGCCCTGTGGCTGGGCGGGCTGCTCCTGGTGGGCTCGCTCGCCGGTCTGGAGCTGATGAGCGGACCGTGGACGAAGGGCGCCGAGAGCTGGACGGCGCAGTGGACATCCACCGCGTGGTGGGAGCGGTTCCTGCTGGTGATTCTTTGGCCTCTGGCGGTGGCCGGCGGGGCGGTGCAGGGGCTACGGGACCACCGCTCCGGCACGTCCGAGCTCCTCTCGGCCACCTCGCGGCCCCCGTGGCACCGCGCCGCCAGGACGGCGGGCGCGTCGGCGCTCACGCTGTCCGTCGCCTATCTGCTGGTGTTCGGGTACGGCGGGGTGCGGGCGCTCGTCAACGACGGTTACACCGGCCTCAGTTGGCTGCCGATCCTGCTCGTCGGGGCGTTGGCGATGGTCGCCGGTGCCTGGCTGGGCATGGGTGTCACCAGGACTTTGCCGTCCGCGCTCACCCCTCCGGTGCTCGCCGTGGCGGCGCTGATGACCTCGGTCCTGCTCAGCGACGTGGTGCTGAAGGACGTGGTGCCCAACGGGATCATGCTGCTCACCCCGTCGTTGTCCCTGGTGCACAGCGAGTTCCTGACCGTCTCCTGGCGCGTCAATGCCGGACAGGCGCTCTGGCTCCTCGGGGTGGCCGCCACCGGATTCCTGCTGCTGGTGGCCGGGAAGCCGCGGGCCCGGCTGCTCGCGCTGCTGCCGATGGTGCTGGGCGCGGCGGTCGCACTGCCGGTCCTGCCCTCGGATCCGGAGCGCAACTACGTGGTCGACACGGCGGCGGCGGAACTGGTCTGCGACGGCCGGGTCTGTGTCACCCGGCTGCACGAGCAACGGCTGGCCGCGCTCACCGGTCCCGCCGAGGAAGCGCTGCGCCTGCTGGGCCGGCTGCCCGACCCGCCGTCGGCGGTGCACGAGAGCGTCGACGCCTGGCCCCGGGACACGAAGCGGCCGCGCACCGCCGACGTCGTACCCGTCGACTTCGAAGCCCAGGCTCTCGACCACACCACAGGGGACGAGTCCACCCGGACTCTGCTGGGCGGCGCGGGAACAGCGCCGTGTCTCGAAGCGGAGTTGACCGACCCGACCGAGGAGGAACTGCGTGCGTACGACGAGACGCGGGTGGTGCGCGAACTGGCCGCGCGGACCGTGGCCGCCGCCTGGTTCACCGGGGATCTGAAGCCCCTGGCCGGCACGCTGTGGCTGCGCGCCGACGTCGACGCACTGACCCGTCCGGCCTGGAACGCCCTGCGCGCGCTGCCCGCGGACGAACAGCGGCTACGGATCGCCGCCCTGCGAACGGCCGCCCTGTCCTGCGACGGTGACCTGCTGACGGTGCTGGCGGACGGCGGTCCTCGGTGAGGTGGCTGACGCTCTACGCGCGCTCCCGTCAGGTGCCCGCCTCGCTCGCCGCGGTCCTGGTCTGCACCCTCGCGGCGTGGCCGCTCGCCCAAGGCGCGACGCCCGGCGACCCGAGGGTGCACACCCTGCTGCTGACCACGGCGGTGGCGGCGGCCACGACCGGGCTGAGCGGGCAGGACCTGGCCCTCGACCGTACGGCGGCGATCCGCTGGGCACCCCGTCGCGCGGCGCATGTGCTGCTCATCGGCGCGCTCGCCGGGGCCGTGCTGCTGGCTCTGCTGACCACGGTCGACGGGCCGGTGCCGACCGGCCAGGTGGTACGGAACAGCGCGGGCACGGCGGGGGTCGCGGCGCTCGCGGCGACGGTGTGGGGCGGCCGGTCCGCCTGGACCCTGCCGCTGGGCTGGTGCGCGGTCGCGCTCTTCGTACCGTCGACGGGCGGGGCGGCGGAGCAGGTGGCGACCTGGATGCTCCAGCCGTCCGGCACGGCCGCCGCCACCTGGACGGCGCTGCTCCTCGCGGCCGTCGGCGGACCGGCGTACGCGCTGGCCGGGCCCCGGCGCTGAACTCGGCCCGGAGAGCGGCCCCTTGTCCCCATGGCGTCCGGGTGCCCCGGAGCATCTCCGGTTGCCGGAGGCGTCCTTGCGTCCCGCCCCGCCGTACAGCACCGTCGGGTGTCAGCGTTCACCTGGCTGCCACCCTCCCGACGGCCGGGAGTCACCGGGCGGGACGGGGAGGGGTGAGTGGATACGCACGACCCCCGACCGCGCCGCTCGTACGGGCGGCGCGGTTACGCCGACACGCCACGTGGAGACCGTATATGACCGGCTCAGCCCGTACGCAGCCCCTGCCGAGCAGGGAATCCATACGGACCGGCAGGCGGCCGGGCGGCGCCGCTCGTGGCACGGCGCGCGGCCTGGCGGCAGGGCTGGCCGCGGGCGCGCTCGCGCTGGGCAGTGTCCTCGTGGGCGGTGCCCCGGCCGCCGCGGCGAGCGGCCCCGACTGTTCCGGAGCGAAGGGCACGGCGCTCTGCGCGCAGGCCGGCGACCTGCTCGACGTCACGCTGGACCAGCTGCGCCCCACCCAGCCCTCCATCGGCTTCGACCAGATCTACTACAAGCTCGGCCGGTACGGCAGCGCCAAGGACGAGCAGAACGGCGACTTCAACAAGCGGTTCGACGACTGGTGCGAGACGAACGGCCAGGAGGAGGCGGCGACGGTGAAGGCCGGCGCCACGCTCGCCGACCCGGCCAGCTTCACCTGCACCGTCCCGGTCGGCGAGGAGACCGACGAGACGCGGGCCGCGATGAAGACGGTCGTTGTCGGCCCCGGCGGCGAGCTGTATCTCACCGACGGGCACCACACCCTGACGTCCTTCCTGGAGACGTCCGACGGCGGCCCCTCGACGCACATCCGGCTGCGGGTCACCGGCAATCTGAGCGACCTCTCGCCCGCCGCCTTCTGGCAGACCATGCAGGACCGCAAGTGGGTCTGGCTGCGCGACGAGAACAACCGCCCCATCACCACGGACCAGCTCCCGCGCCGCCTCGGCCTGGCGAGCTTCCACGACGACCGCTACCGCAGCCTCGTCTACTTCACGCGCGACATCGGCTACCAGGCTCCCGACGACGCGGCGGAGTACCTGGAGTTCCTGTGGGGCACCTGGCTGCGCGAGCGCGTGGACCTCGGCACGTACGACCTGAACGACTCCGCCGTCTACCTCGGCGCCGTCCGCACCGCCTCCGAGGCCATGTCCGGGGTGGCCGGTGACACCGTCATCGCCGACGGGCGCACCGCCGACGAGCTGGGCCGGATGGACGAGTGGAACGACGGGAAGAAGCCGACCGGCGGTGAGTTCGGGAAGCTGAGCGCTCCGATCTCCGACGCGAAGCCCGGCAAGCTCGCCTACGCCCTGGACTTCCGCGGCCGGGTCGCGCCCACGCCCGCCTGCACGAAGACGCTGACCGGCACGCACACCGGCCCGCTGGTCGTCTCCTCTGGTGTCACCTGCCTGGACCGCACCAAGCTGACCGGCCCTGTCGTGGTCGTCGCCGGCGCCGGCCTGGTGGCGAAGGGCGCCGACATCACCGGGCCCGTCCAGGCGGTCGGCGCCGGCACCGTGCAGCTGTGCGGCACCTCGCTGACCGGTCCGTTGTCCATCGTGAACACGAAGCAGCGGCTGACCCTGTCGGGCCCCGGCTGCACCGCGAACACCCTGAACGGCCCGGTCCAGCTCGTCGGAAATCCCCGATAGAGGCAATTCCCGCCGCGGAGGCCCGGTCTCTTTCCAGGGGCCTCCGCGACGGGGCGCGGCTACACTCGTCGCCATGTTCGTTCACTACTACTTCCTGTGATTTCGGGCCCGCTCCTCAGGCCCGAGTCGGTCCAGCCCTGCACCAGGGCGTGACAATCCAGGAAGAAGCATGCGCGAGCGCGCCCAATTGGCGATGAAGGACGTGTCCAAGGCGTACGGCGACCGGTCGGTTCTCGACCAGGTGTCGCTGACCGTACGTCCCGGCGAGAAGGCCGGAATCATCGGGGAGAACGGCTCCGGCAAGTCGACGCTGCTGCGGCTGCTGGCCGGGGCCGAGCGGCCGGACAGCGGTGAGATCACCGTCAGTTTCCCCGGCGGCATCGGCCATCTCGCCCAGACCCTCGACCTCGATCCCGCGTGCACCGTGCGGGACGCCGTCGACGCGGCCCTCGCCGATCTGCGCGAGATGGAGCGCGGACTGCGGGCGGCCGAAGCGGCACTCGGCACCGCGAGCGACGACGAACTGGCCGCGTACGGCGATCTGTTGACGGTGTACGAGGAGCGCGGCGGCTACCGGGCCGACGCCCGGGTCGATGCCGCGCTCCAGGGACTCGGGCTCGCCCGGGTGGCACGGGACCGCCCGCTGGGCTCGCTCTCCGGCGGGGAGCAGTCCCGGCTGGCGCTGGCGTGCGTGCTGGCCTCGGCGCCCGAGCTGCTGCTGCTCGACGAGCCCACCAACCATCTCGATCTCCGGGCCACCGGCTGGCTGGAGGAGCGGCTCATCGCGCATCGGGGGACGGTGCTGGCCGTCACCCACGACCGTGCGTTCCTGGAGCGGATCGCGACGACGATCCTCGATGTCGACCGGGACACCCGGACGGTGACGCGGTACGGCGACGGCTGGCTCGGCTACCGGACGGCGAAGGCCGCCGCGCGCCGCCGCCGGGAGCAGGAGCACCAGGAGTGGCTGGCCGAGGTGGCCCGTACGGAAGAGCTGGTCAGCGCGGCCGGACAGCGGCTCGCGGCTACCGGCAAGGACCCGCGCGAGGGCTTCGGCAAGTTCCGCCGGTCACATGAGGCGAAGCTCTCCGGGCACGTCAGGGCGGCGCGGCAGCGGCTGTGGCGACTGCGTCAGGAGCCGGTGCCGGCGCCTCCGGAGCCACTGAGGTTCTCGGCGACGCTGCGCTCCGGCGGCGCGGAAGGAGCGGCCGCCGAGTGCGTTCTCGGCGCGGGCGTGGTGGCCGAGCTGGAGAACGTGGTGGTCGCGGGCCGGCTGCGGGTGGCCGGTCTGCGGGTGACGGCGGGCGAACGGCTGCTGGTGACCGGTCCCAACGGGGCGGGCAAGAGCACGCTGCTCCGGGTCCTGGCCGGTGTACTGGAGCCGGACAGCGGCTCGGTGCGCCGTCCGGCCCTGACCGGCTATCTGCCGCAGGAGCTGCCCGCCGCACCGTCCGGGCTCCCGCTGCTGCGGGCGTTCGCGGCGGGGCGTCCCGGCCTGCCGGAGGAGTACGCGGACGAACTGCTGGGCCTCGGCCTCTTCCGCCAGGACGACCTGGCCGTACCGGTCGCGGCGCTCTCGGCCGGCCAGCGGCGCAGGCTGGAGCTGGCCAGGCTGGTGACCCGCCCCGCTGATCTGCTCGTCCTCGACGAGCCGACGAACCATGTGGCGCTCAGCCTCGTGGAGGAGCTGGAGGAGGCGCTGACCGGGTACGAGGGAGCGGTGGTGGTGGTCTCCCACGACCGCCGCTTCCGCGCCGGCTTCCGCGGCGCCCGGCTGGAACTGCGGTCCGGCCACGTCGTCCCCGAAACGACCGACGCGACCGACGCGGGGCAGCGGCTCCGGTAAGGCCCGGTGTGTCCCGCCCGACGCCCGGGCGGGACACACCACGGGACACGAACGGCTGCAGCCAGGGCTGATCCCCGCCGCGCCCTAAAGCTTTACCTGGAAGACCCCGGCCGGGCGTTCGCGCCGGTAGCCCAGGCCTTCGTTCACGGCCAGCATCGCCGTGTTGTCGTCGGCGACGGTCGTGCTGATCTCCCGTACGCCGGGACGCAGTTCGCTCAGTCTCCCGAGCAGATGGCGTTTGACCGCGCGCCCCAGCCCGCGGCCCCGGTGAGCGGGGACGACCACCGTGTCGTACTGGAGCGCGCGGGTGTCCGCGGGGTCGCGCAGGACGACCTCGGTGTACGCGACGACGGCGTCGCCGTCCGTGGTGTCGAGCACCGCGGAGGTCAGGAGCACCCCGCCGCGGTCCTCGATCAGCCGGGCCGCGGCCCGGATTCTCTGCGCGTCCCAGCGTGGCGGCCGCTCGTCCATGTCGCCGGTCGGCGCGTCCCGCATCGCCTCGTGCGCCACGGCGAGCGCCTCGGCGGATTCGTCGGGGACGACGCCCGACCAGTGGACGAAGCGGAGGCCGTCGGGCAGCGCGGGCTGCGGGATCTCATCCATCGCCTGCCGGACGCGCTGCACGTACCAGCCGAGCTGAAGCACGTTCGAGAAGCCGAGACTGTCGACGAACGCCTCTCCCGCGCCGCCGAGTTCGAGCACCGTCGAGACCGAGGCCCGGCCCTGCGCCGCGAGTTCGCGGCGTATCGCGGTCCAGAGCGCGGCGCCGACGCCGTGCCGCCGGAAGTCGGGATGCACCACCAGGGCGTCCAGGAAGGCCGTGTGCCGGTTCTCCTCGTCGGTGGAGAGGAGCAGCGAGGCGACGCCCTGGTACGAGCCGTCCGGCGCCGTGGCCGCGAGATGAACGTTTCTCCCGTGGGCCGGCGGCACCCGCAGCTTCCCCACGGTCTCCGCCTTGCCGGGCTCGGGCACCGAGGCCGGCAGATCGAGCACATGCGCCGCGATGATCACCGCGTGCCAGGCGTCTGTCTCGGCGTCCGAGGGCGGGCTTCCCAGAGTGATCAGCATGGACCGAACCTACGCGTACGAGGGTGGTGACGCCCCCGAGTTACGGGGACGTCCGGACGGCCGGACGGGACCGGGCCGGATGCTTGCGCCCCAGGCGCCACACGGGCTCCCGGGCGCCACGCAGACTCCCGGGTACCACTAGGGCTCCCGGGCGCCACACGGACTCCCTGGAGCCACAGACGCCCCGCGGAGCACAAGCACCCCTTACGACCGAGGTGTGACGGGCAGCGCGGCCCGTGCCGGCGGTGCGCCTCAGGCGGCCGCGTTCTCGGTGACCGTGACCCGTCCCTTCCGGATCGTGGCGAGCCGTGGGGCGCGGCGGGCGATCGAGCTGTCGTGCGTGACCATGATGAAGGTCAGGCCGTGCTCTTTCCAGAGGCCCTCCAGCAGCTCCATGATCTCGTCACGCATCGACTCGTCGAGGTTTCCCGTGGGTTCATCGGCGAGCAGCACCTTCGGCTGCTTCACCAGGGCGCGGGCGATGGCGACGCGCTGCTGCTGGCCACCGGAGAGCTCACCCGGCACATGGCCGAGCCGCTCGCCGAGACCGACCGAGTCCAGCGCCTCCGCCGCCCGTGCGCGCCGGGCGGCGCCCTTGAGGCCGAGCGGCACGAGCGCCGTCTCGACGTTCTCCTGGGCGGTCAGCGTGGGGATGAGGTTGAAGCTCTGGAAGACGAAGCCGATGCTCTCGGCCCTGACCTTGGTGAGCCGGGCCTCGGGCAGCTTCGCCAGGTCCACCCCGTCGAATTCGATACTGCCCTCGGTCGGCCGGTCGAGGCCGCCGAGCATCTGGAGAAGGGTGGACTTTCCGCCGCCGGTGGGGCCCTGGATGACGAGCCTGCCGCCGTCCTCGATGGTCAGATCGACCCCGGCGAGCGCGTTGACTGTCTTCTTGCCGCGCATATAGCGCTTGGTGACGCCGCTGAGCTGGTACATGGTTCAACTCCTGCTGTGCACAAGGATGGTGAGGTCGCGCGAGATGGACCGGCGGTCCTACTCGACACGGCGCAGCGCGTCCGCGGGGCGCAGCCGGGAGGCGCGCCAGCCGCCGAAGCCGCCCGCGATCAGGCCACCCGCGACGGCGAGCGCCACGGCGATGCCGATGGTGGTGAGGGAGACGGGCGCGGTGAGGGCGATGTCGAGCCCCTTGGACGCGGTCTGCCGCGCCGGCCCGCCGCCTCCCATGGCCCCGGCGAAACCGCCACCGCCGCCACCCCCGCCACCGCCGCCGCCCGTGGAGCCGAGCTGCGCCGTGAGGGTCGGGCTGATGGCCGTGACCAGATAGGCGCCGCCGAGGCCCAGCGCGATACCGAGTACGCCGCCGAGCAGTCCGTTCACCAGCGCCTCGCCGACCACCTGGCGGGTGACCCGGCCGCTCTTCCAGCCGAGCGCCTTGAGGGTGCCGAACTCCCGTACCCGGCGGCTGACCGCGGAGGAGGTGAGCAGGCCGGCCACCAGGAAGGCGGCGATCAGCACGGCGATGGACAGCCACTTGCCGACGTTCGCGGCGAGGTCGGACGCGGTGGACAGGGAGCCGGAGACGGTGTCCGCGAGATCCGCCGAGGTGGTGACCGTCGTGCCCGAGATGTTCTTCTGGATGGCGGACTTGACGCTGTCGATCCGCTGCGAGTCGGCGGCCTTGACGTAGACCGTGGTGACCTTGTCCTTGGAGTCGGCCAGGGTCTGGGCCCGCTTCAGCGGGATGTAGAGGTTGGCGGCGGAGTCCCCGCTGTCCGCGGTGGCGACCCCGACGATGCTGAACTTCGTCCCGGAGATGGTGACGGTCTTGCCGACCGCGAGGCTCTTCTCCTTGGCGTACGCGCTGTCCACGACCGCCACCGCCGCGTCGGTCTCGGTGCTCTCGAACGTACGGCCGTCGGTGATCTTGGAGGAGGTCAGCGGGCCGAGCGCGGGCGCGGTGACATCGGTGCCGTACACCGAGTAGGAGTTGACGTCGAACGCGGCTCCGCCGCCCCGGACTTCGCCTCCGCCGCCGCCCGTACCGCCGCCCTGGCCGGTCCGTGCGCCGCCCTCGGGCGGGGTGAACTCGCCGGGCTTGAACTCGCCGTTGACCTTCAGCACGTTCAGGCTGAGCCCGCCGACCGCGGCGGCGACCCCGCTCTGGTCGCCGACCTTCGTGACGGTCGAGGAGGCCAGGGTCTGGAAGCCCTGCACCAGCACCCGGTCACTGCTCTGTTCGGCGTCGCCGTCGCCCTTGGCGTCGAACTCGAAGCGGGGCCGGCGGGTCGTGTCGCCTTCGCCGGGCGGGGCAGCGGCCTTGGTGACGGTCATGTCCGTGCCGAGGCCGTACAACGATTGCAGGACCTTGTCCTGCGCTTGGCTCATACCGGCGGAGACCGAGCTGACGACGATCACCAGCGCGATGCCCAGGGCGAGCCCAGAGGCGACGACGAGCGCCGCCTTTCTGCGACGGCGCAGCTCGCGCCGGAGGTAGGTGAAGAACATGAGGTGAAGCTAGGCACCGCTCGTGATGAGGAGTTGAGGCTGCGGTGAGAGCCGCATGAGAACGCGAACGGCGGCGGCACCGTGAGGGTGCCGCCGCCGTTCGCGTACGCATCGGACGGGCCGGGGCGGGAGAGAGCCGAATCGGCTCGGCTCAACCCGCTTCCGCGGCCGTTACCGCTCCCCGCACCCGTATCGACATCGGGTGGGGCGGGCCGGAGTCAGACGGCGGAGCCGGCCTGCCAGTCGGCCCAGTTCAGGTTCCAGCCGTTGAGACCGTTGTCGGGCTTGATGGTCTTGTCGGGGGAGTTCTTGACGACGACCACGTCACCGATGAGCGAGTTGTTGTAGAACCACGCGGCCGGCTGGTTGGGGTCGCCCGCGCCCTTCACGTCCTGCAGGCCGACACAGCCGTGGCTGGTGTTGGTGTTGCCGAAGGCCGAGCCGCCCCAGTAGCTGCCGTGGATGAAGGTGCCCGACGTGGACAGCCGCATGGCGTGCGGGACGTCCTTGATGTCGTACTCGCCCTTGCCGTCGTCGTCCGTGAAGCCGACCGTCGCACCGTTCATCCGGGTCTCCTTGAACTTCTCGGAGATCACCATCTGACCGTTGTACGTCGGGTTGTCGGGCGAACCGGCGGAGATCGGGATGGTCTTGATCGTCTTGCCGTCCTGCGCCACGGTCATGGTGTGGGCCTTGGTGTCCACCGTGCTGACCTGGTTGCGGCCGATCTTGAACGTGACCGTCTTCTGCTGGACACCGAAGACGCCGCCGGCGCCCTCGACCCCGTCGAGGTTCAGCTTGAGGGTGACCGTCGAGCCGCCCTGCCAGTACTGCTCGGGACGGAAGTCGAGACGCTGCCCGCTGAACCAGTGGCCGACGACCTGCTGGCCGCTGCTCGACGTGACCGTGATGCCGTCCTGCACGGCCTTCTGGTTGGTTATCGCCTTGTCGAAGTTGATCGAGACCGGCATTCCGACGCCGACCGTGGAGCCGTCCTCGGGGGTGAAATTCCCGATGAAGCTGTTGGTGGGCGAGACGGTGGTGAAGGAGCCGTTCTCATGGGCCTCGCGGCCCTTGGTGTCCTTCGCCGTCGCGGCGATCTTGTACGTGGTGGAGCGCTGGAGCTGACCGTCGGGCTGCCAGCTCTTGGCGTCGGCGGCCAGGGTTCCCTGGACGGCGGTGCCGTCCGCGGTGGTCATGGTGACGCTGGTGAGGCTGCCCTTGGTGACCGAGACCTTGGCGTCGTTGTTGATGCCCACATTCGTCGCGCCGTTCTTCGGCGCGATGGCTATCTGGGCCTCGGAGGTCTCCTTGGCGGCCGCTTCATCGACCTGGGCCTGCGACGACGGTTTCTTCGAGCTGTCGGCGCCACCGCCGTCGGTGGCCTGGCCCTCCGAACAAGCCGTGAGCACCAGTACGCCGCCGAGCAGTGCGGACGCGGCCACGAGGCCCCTGCGCCGCTTGCTGTCCGTCATCACACGCTTCTCCATCATCGCCGATTACCCTGCCGATAACCTTTAAGAACACCCGTACTGGTTCGTCCGGTTCCACATCAGCCGAAGATGTGGTGCATACCACTAGCCACTGCACGTGGGTAAGCCCCGGCCCGTCGGCTGCGGCGGTCCGGGGCTTACCAGAGTGTCACGCTCGCTCGCTATACCCGACCAGCGCGGACCCCACCACCGCTCTCACCGCTGCTCTCGCCGTCCTCGTCGCCGTCGTACGCGTCGTCCTCGTCGTCGTCATCGAGGTCCCACTCCATCGCGTCGGGGTCGTACTCGATCTGCTCACTGGTCCAGGAGGCCTGCGCGAGCTCCACCCCCGGAACCTCTCTGACCAGGTCGAACGGTTCCACGAGATACGCGAGGGCCTCCGCCTCGTCTTCCCGCACCGTCGACTCGGCAAGCGCGCGCTCGTCGTCCGGCAGGGATTCGTCCGCGACGATGCGCGCGAGGGCCGCGCCGCCCAGTTTTCCGGGGTCGTCGATCTCCAGCACCAATTCCACCCGTAGCCGTACATACCGTGATGTCTCTGAAGTGGTCATACGACGGAGCGTAGGGCTCCGGACCCTCTCGACTTTCCTGCGACCCGCTGCTTTCACTAGCATCAGCCCACCCAGCCAATTCGGCGTCGTCACAAGGGGGATCGATTCCGTGTCCGTCGTACGCCGGCCACTGCTGACAGCCACCGCCGCCGGGACACTGCTCTGCGCACTGTGGTTCGTTCCGTCCGCGAACGCCACCGTCGAGCAGGGCGGTCCGGGGCAGCAGCCAGCGGCATCCGCTCAGAGCTTCACCACCGAGGGGCCGGACGGCGCACAGCCGGCCCTTGCCGAGACGGGCAGCGTGGACACCACGCCGTATCTGATCGGCGGAAGCACCTTCCTCGCGCTCGGCGCGGCATTCGTCGCGTACTCGGTCCGCAGAGGTGCGCACACGCTCTGACCCGCACACGCTCCGACCCTACGGAAGGGGCCGTCCGGCACGCCGGACGGCCCCTTCCGCACGTTCCCGTACGCATCAGGCCAGCGGTCCCGTCACCGGCTCCACCGCCGCGACCAGACCGCCCGCGCGTACGAACGCGTCCGCCGCCGCCAGGTCGGGGGCGAGGAAGCGGTCGGGGCCCGGGCCCTGGACGCCCGCGGCGCGCAGCGCGTCGATGGCGGCCCGCGAGGCGGGCGCGGGCGTCAGACCGGCCCGCAGCTCGATCGCGCGCGTCGCCGCGTACAGCTCCACCGCGATGATGCGGGTCAGGTTGTCGACGGCCGTCCTGAGCTTGCGCGCGGCCGACCAGCCCATGGAGACATGGTCCTCCTGCATCGCGGAGGACGGGATCGAGTCGACGGAGGCCGGCACGGCCAGCCGCTTCATCTCGCTGACCAGAGCGGCCTGGGTGTACTGGGCGATCATCAGGCCCGAGTCGACACCGGCGTCGTCGGCGAGGAAGGGCGGCAGCCCGTGCGACCGGTTCTTGTCGAGGAGCCGGTCCGTACGGCGCTCCGCGATGGAGCCGAGGTCGGCGGCGGCGATGGCCAGGAAGTCCAGGACGTACGCCACGGGGGCGCCGTGGAAGTTGCCGTTGGACTCCACGCGGCCGTCGGGCAGGACCACGGGGTTGTCGACGGCGGAGGCCAGCTCGCGGTCGGCGACGATCCTGGCGTACGCGAGCGTGTCCCGGCCCGCGCCGGCGACCTGCGGGGCGCAGCGTACGGAGTACGCGTCCTGGACGCGGGGAGCGGCGTCCTCCTGGTAGTGGCCGGTGAGACCGGACCCGGCGAGCACCCGCAGCATGTTGTCGGCGCTGGCGCCCTGGCCGGGGTGCGGGCGGATCGCGTGCAGCTCGGGCGCGAGGACCTTGGCGGTGCCGAGCAGGGCCTCCAGGCTCAGCGCGGCGGTGATGTCGGCGGAGGTGTAGAGGCGGTGCAGGTCGGCGAGGGCCATGACCAGCATGCCGAGCATGCCGTCGGTGCCGTTGAGCAGCGCGAGGCCCTCCTTCTCGCGCAGCTCGACGGGGGCGATGCCGTGCGCGGCGAGAAGCTCACCGGCGGGCCGCACGACGCCGTCGGGGCCCTCGGCGTCGCCCTCGCCCATGAGAGTCAGCGCGCAGTGCGAGAGCGGCGCGAGGTCGCCCGAGCAGCCGAGCGAGCCGAACTCGTGCACGACCGGCGTGATCCCGGCGTTCAGCACGTCGGCCATGGTCTGCGCGAC
The DNA here is from genome assembly GCF_042882605.1 of Streptomyces sp. NPDC058198. Classification (NCBI taxonomy): domain Bacteria; kingdom Bacillati; phylum Actinomycetota; class Actinomycetes; order Kitasatosporales; family Streptomycetaceae; genus Streptomyces; species Streptomyces sp. NPDC058198. The sequence goes on along the minus strand of NZ_JBHVVP010000003.1, from coordinate 17,872 downwards.
CTGCGGGCGTACGCCGGTGCGCCCGGAGGCGACGGTCTTGAGCCGCAGGAACATCAGCGCGCGGACGACGTCCCGCTCGACGTGCGGGCCCATGCCGGCGGCGTGCGACCGCACGATGTTGCGCTGCAGCTGGGCCCGGAGGTCCTGGCCGATGTGCCGGGTCGCGAGTGCGCCGAACCCGGTGGAGACGCCGTACACGGGCTCGGGCTTGGCGGCCAGCGCCTCCACGACCTCCCGCGAGGCGGCGAGCGCGGCGACGGCCTCGGCGGAAAGCTCGACCCGGGCGCGGCGGCGGGCCACGGCGATGACGTCCTCGGCGGTCGTCCCGGACGTCCCCACCACGACAGTGTGCATATCCATATTCAGGAGCGTACGGATTGAATCTCAACCTGTCACTACCGGGTCGCCGTCCGGCGGGGGTGCGGGTTGTCTTGGGCGGGGGCCGGTCTTCGGCTGCGGGTCGCCGTCCGGCGGGGTGCGGGTTGTTTTCGGCGGGGGCCGGTTGTCCGGGTGCGGGTTGTCGCCGGGGGCCGGGTAGGGGTGGTGTCCTGGACTGCATGATTTACGGCGCGTGCGGACCGGAAGTCACGTGACCGGTTGTCGAGCGCCACAAATCACGCTCTACGTCCTGGACACCACCCCTACCCGTCCCCCTCCACCACCCGCACAGACCCCCCGGCCCCAAGCCCACGACCCGCCTGGCGCGGGCCCACCGGCGGGAGGGGGTCGGGGGTGCAGGAGGTGCGTGTCCGGACGTAAAGCGTGATTTGTGGCGCACGATCAGCCGTCACCCGACAACGCACCCGCACGGCGCCGTAAATCATGCAGTCCGGACACGCGCCTCCGGAACCCCCGGCACCCGCACCACGACGAACAGCCCGCACCCCCGCCGGAGGCGACCCGCACCCCCCGCCGGACGGCGACCCGCACCGCCCGCCGGCCTCACGTCGACGGGGGCGCGTCGCGGAAGCGTCGGCGGTCGCCCGTTCTGGGGGGCGGGGAGTCCGCCAGCCGCAGCACCGCGCCGTCCCGCCCCGCCACCACCGGCTCCCGTGAACGCGCCGCCTTCGCCCGGTACTGGGCCGCGTCCGCCAGCCGGAACAGCCGCCGCGCCGACCTGACCTCCCCGATCGGATCCCCCGTCGAGGCGATCCCGCACGCCACCCCCTCCCCCAGGTCCAGCTCCGCCGCCCGCGTGCACAGTTCGCCCGCCACCGCGATCACCTCGTCCGCCGTCGGCCCGAGCGTCAGCAGACAGAACTCGTCCCCGCCCAGCCGCGCCGCGAGTGCGCCGGGAAGCCGCGCGCCGCACACCGAGAGCACCGAGCCGAACCGTTCCAGCAGCCGGTCACCCACCGCGTGCCCATGCGTGTCGTTGACCCGCTTGAGGCCGTTCAGATCGCAGACGACGAGGCTGACGACGGCCCCGTCCTCCCGATGCCGCCCCACCGCCTCGTCGAGCCGCATATCGACCGCGCGCCGGTTCGCGAGCCCGGTCAGCGGGTCGGTGAAGGCGAGGCGGCGTACCTCTTCGAGCCGCTCGGTCTGGGCGATCCCGGACGCCACCACGGACGCGACGACGGTCGCGAAGTCCGCGTCGTCCGCGCCGAAGACCGGCGCCCCCCGGCGCCGGGCCACATACAGCTCGCCCCAGGCCCGGCCGTGCAGCACGATCGGGGCGACGACGCAGCAGCCGCGGCCGCGCCGGCGCAGCGCGGCGACGCGCTGCTGGCAGTAGCCGGGATCCCCGGAGGCGGGGCCCGCCGCCGTCTCGACCCAGGCGTTCGGGCCGCCGCCCCCCGCCCACCGCTCATGGAGGAACTCCGCGATCTCGGGGAACTGGTGGACGGGGTACGCCTCGTCCTCGGGGAACTCGTCCTCCCCTTCGGCCCGCTCCCCCGCGTTCACGAGCACTTTGAGCCGTCCGACGTCCCGCTCCCACACCGACAGCGCCGCGAAGCTCCCCGCGAGCGCCTCGCACGCGCCCTGCGCCGCGGCCCGCCAGGAATCACGTGGTGTGTGGGCCGACGCCATCGCCTGCGCCAGTGCCACCACGGATCGCAGTCGACCATCCACTCCCATTGCCCCAGCTTAGGGCGGATTGGGATGGTTTGATCACGATCATGCCGCGTTTACTCGCCGGGCCACTCCGGCTTCCGCTTCTCGTTGAAGGCGGCCACACCTTCGGCCCGGTCGCCGGAGAAAGCGACGGAGCGCCAGGCCGCGTCCTCGACCTCGAGACCGGCGCGCAGGTCGAGTCCGTGGCCGAGCCGCAGCGCGCGCTTGGCGGCCCGCAGGCCGACGGGCGAGTTCGCGGCGATACGGTCCGCCAGGGCGAGGGCCTCCTCCCGGTCGGCGCCCTCGTCCACCAGCTGGTCGACGAGACCCAGCTCCCGCGCCTCGGCGGCCGCCACCCGCCGCGCGGTGAAGACCAGCTCGGCGGCGCGCGCGGCGCCGACCCGGCGCGGCAGCAGCTGCGTACCGCCGCCGCCGGGGATCACGCCGACCGACACCTCCGGCAGTCCGACGACCGCCGTGCTGTCGGCGACGATCAGATCGCAGGCGAGCGCGAGTTCGAAGCCGCCGCCCAGCGCGAAGCCGTGCACCGCGGCGATGGTCGGCATCGGCAGTTCCAGTACGCCGGTGTACGCGCCCCGCGCGGTCGGCCGCTGCCGTACCAGCTCGGCGTCGCTGAAGGAGTTCCGCTCCTTGAGGTCCGCGCCGACGCAGAAGGCCCGCGCATGGGTGGAGGTCAGCACGGTGACCCGTACGCCCTGATCGGCGCCGAGTGCCGCGCACGCGGCCCCGAGGGACCGGGCCATTTCCGTGGACACGGCGTTCATGGCCTTGGGGCGGTCGAGGACCAGCTCCGCGACAAAACCGTGCCGCCGTACGACAACGAACTCCCCGAACCGCTGCTCAGTCTCTTCGGCCTCGGCCATGACCACACCCTCCCGGTTAACGATGGTTCACCGGGAGCCGATCCTAAGTCGTACGGCGGGCCAGAAGCCATGGCTCCACGACGCCCAGACCACGCACCGGCCGCTGCCACATCGGCTGGAGCCCGAAGCGGTACGAGGGCGGCGCCTCGCCCTCCTTCTCCGCCTTCGCGGCTGCCTCCGACGCCTGGGCCTCGGAGGCCGGGGCCTCGCCCGAACGGATCAGGTCCTCCGCGAACGCGCCGTCGACCAGGACCGTGTCCTTCGGGGCTATAGACGTGAGCCGGCTCGCGAGGTTCACCGTCGTACCGAACACGTCGCCCATCCGCGTGGTGACCGTGCCGAAGGCGATGCCGACGCGCAGCGCCGGCATCGACTCGTCATGGGTCATCGTCTCTATGAGACGCAGCGCTATCTCCGCGGCCGTACCGGCGTCGTCCGCCGCGAACAGGACTTCGTCACCGAGCGTCTTGATCAGCCGGCCGCCGTGAGCGGCGACCAGGTCGGCGCAGGTCGTCTCGAACGACTCGACCAGCTCGCCGAGCTCCTCCTCCTCCAGCCGGCGGGTCAGCCGGGTGAACCCGACGAGGTCGGCGAAGCCGACGGCCAGCCGCCGGTCGACCATCTCCTCGTCGTCGGCGGCCTGCACGACACGGCCGGTCGCGGCGGCGAGCTGGCGCCGCCAGACGTAGACGATGAACTCCTCCAGCTCGGGCAGGAGCAGCTCCACCAGGGGGTACGTGACTTCGGTACGGGTCATTCCCGGCTCGGGCGGCTCGGTCAGCCCCTCCAGGAACGAGTCGATCTGCCACTCCGCCAACCGGGCCGTGGTCTGCCCGGTCGACCGGGCGACCTGCACGGCCATCGGCTCACTGAGCAGCCCGGCCTCCACCAGACCGGCCAGCCGCCGCAGCGCGAGGACGTCCGCCTCCGTGAGGGCCTTGGCCTGGCCGATGTCGGCGAAGCCCATGGCCCGCCAGAAGCGGGAGGCGAGCTCCATCGAGACGCCGGCGGTACGGGCCGCCTGGAAGGGCGTGTAGCGGCGCTCCGCACCGAGGATCAGCTGTTCGAGGCGGATGGCGAGCGGGTCGTCGGTCGGCTCTACCGTGTGGTCGACGACGTGGTGCGGGGTCGGGTAACCGGAGGAGTCCGACGGCGGCTGCGCGTCCTCGCCGGAAGTCGAATCGTCGACGGTCACCAGCCGCCTCCTGCCCGTTCCCTGCGCACTGCCCTGCCGATCTGTCGTGGATCGCCTCAACGATACGGCAGATGTGCCCTGGCTCACGTCCCACCCACCAGCGTATGCGCGCTTCGCCTTCCGGCGGGGGGTGCGGGCCGTACGTCGTGGTGCGGGTGCCGGGGGTTCCGGAGGCGCGTGTCCGGACTGCATGATTTACGGCGCCCTGCGGACCGGTTGAACGGTGCGGGCCGTCGCGCGCCACAAATCACGCTCTACGTCCGGACACGCACCTCCTGCACCCCCGACCCCCTCCCGCCGGTGGGCCCGCGCCAAGCGGCTCGTGGGCCTGGGGCCCGGGGGTCTGTGCGGGAGGTGAAGGGGGACGGGTAGGGGTGGTGTCCAGGACGTAAAGCGTGATTTGTGGCGCTCGACAAACCCGCACCCGGGATCCGGTCCGCACGCGCCGTAAATCATGCAGTCCAGGACACCACCCCTACCCGGCACCCGGCGACAACCCGCACACGGACACCGGCCTCCGCCCAAGACGAGCCGCACCCCCGCCGGACGGCGAACCGCACCCGGCGACAACCCGCACCCGAACACCGGCCCCCGGCCAAGACCACCGCACCCCCGCCGGACGGCGTTACGCGCCCCGCACGTGCACGATGTCGCCCGCGCCCACCCCGTGCCTCTCGCCGTCCGGCGTCCTCAGCACCAGACGGCCGTCCCCGTCGATCGCCACCGCCTCGCCCACCAGCTCCCGGTCCCCCGGCAGCTCCGCCCGCACCACGCGCCCCAGCGTCGCGCAGCCCGCCGCGTACGCCTCCTGCAGCCCGGACGCCCCCGGGTCGCCCCCCGCCGCCCGCCACTCCCCGTACCACCGCTCCAGCGACCGCAGCACCGCCCGCAGCAGCGTGTCGCGGTCCAGGGACACCGCGTCCGCCAGCACCAGTGAGCCCGCCGTCGGGACCGGCAGCTCCGGGGTCCGGAGGGACACGTTCAGGCCGATGCCGACGACGACCGCGTCGTCCCCCGCGCGCTCCGCGAGGATCCCGCCCGCCTTGCGCTCCTCACCGTCCACGGTCACCAGCAGGTCGTTGGGCCATTTGAGGGACGTGTCCACGCCGGCCGCCCGCGCCAGCCCCGTCGCGACGGCCACCCCGGTCAGCAGCGGCAGCCAGCCGAGGCGGTGCACCGGCACGTCGGCCCCCGGCCGCAGCAGTACGGAGAAGAAGAGCCCCGAGCGCGCCGGCGCCGACCACCGCCGGTCCAGCCGTCCGCGCCCCGCCGTCTGCTCCTCGGCGACCAGCACCGCGCCCTCGGCCACTCCGGCCGCGGCCCGGGCCGCCAGATCGGAATTGGTGGATCCGGTGGCGGTGACCACGTCGAGCGAGGTCCACAGACCGCCGGGCCGGATCAGCCCGTGGCGCAGCGCGCGCACGTTCAGCGGGGGGCGTTCGAGGTCGGACCAGCGGCTTGAAGGGTCATTCGGCTCCGTCATGCAAGCCACCCTAGGTGTGGCAAACACCGCACTGCCGAACGGTATCCGCGCCGATACCCTACGGATCAGTAGCAACCGCCCCTCACGTCCCAGCCCGCACCTGAACCCGCATCCGTGACCCCGCAGGGAGCCGCATCCCGATGTCCGAGCCGGAAATCGCCCACGGAACCGCCCACGGCGCCGAAGCCAGCCACACCACCGCGGGCAAGATCGCGGATCTCCGGCGCCGTATCGAGGAAGCCACGCACGCGGGGTCCGCGCGCGCCGTGGAGAAGCAGCACGCGAAGGGCAAGCTGACCGCCAGGGAGCGGATCGACCTGCTGCTCGACGAGGGGTCCTTCGTCGAGCTGGACGAGTTCGCCCGGCACCGCTCCACCAATTTCGGCATCGAGAAGAACCGCCCGTACGGAGACGGGGTCGTCACCGGTTACGGCACGGTCGACGGCCGCCCGGTCTGCGTCTACTCCCAGGACTTCACGATCTTCGGCGGCTCGCTGGGCGAGGTCTACGGCGAGAAGATCGTCAAGGTCATGGACTTCGCGCTCAAGACGGGCTGCCCGATCGTCGGCATCAACGACGGCGGTGGCGCCCGTATCCAGGAGGGCGTGGCCGCCCTCGGTCTCTTCGCCGAGATCTTCCGCCGCAATGTGCACGCCTCGGGTGTCGTGCCGCAGATCAGCCTGATCGTCGGCCCGTGCGCGGGCGGCGCGGTCTACTCCCCGGCGATCACCGACTTCACGGTGATGGTCGACCAGACCTCGCACATGTTCATCACGGGCCCTGACGTCATCAAGACGGTGACCGGCGAGGACGTGGGCTTCGAGGAGCTGGGCGGCGCGCGTACCCACAACACCACCTCGGGCGTCGCGCACCACATGGCGGGTGACGAGAAGGACGCCATCGAGTACGTCAAGTCCCTGCTGTCGTACCTGCCGTCGAACAATCTCTCCGAGCCGCCCGCCTTCCCCGAGGAGGCCCTGCTGGAGCCGACGGACGAGGACCGCGAGCTGGACACCCTGATCCCGGACTCCGCGAACCAGCCGTACGACATGCACACGGCGATCGAGCATGTGCTGGACGACGGTGAATTCCTGGAGACGCAGGCGCTGTTCGCGCCCAACATCATCACCGGCTTCGGCCGGGTCGAGGGCTTTCCGGTCGGTGTCGTCGCCAACCAGCCGATGCAGTTCGCGGGCTGTCTGGACATCAACGCCTCGGAGAAGGCCGCGCGTTTCGTCCGTACGTGCGACGCCTTCAATGTCCCGGTGCTGACGTTCGTGGACGTCCCGGGCTTCCTGCCGGGCGTCGACCAGGAGTACGGCGGCATCATCCGGCGCGGCGCGAAGCTGATCTACGCGTACGCCGAGGCCACCGTCCCGCTGATCACGGTGATCACCCGCAAGGCCTTCGGCGGCGCGTACGACGTCATGGGCTCCAAGCACCTGGGCGCCGACCTCAATGTGGCGTGGCCGACCGCGCAGATCGCGGTGATGGGCGCGCAGGGCGCGGTGAACATCCTGCACCGCCGTACGATCGCCGCCGCCGGGGACGAGGCGGCGCAGGAGGCGGCGCGTGCCGCGCTGATCCAGGAGTACGAGGACGCGCTGCTCAACCCGTATGTGGCGGCGGAGCGCGGCTACGTCGACGCGGTGATCATGCCGTCGGACACCCGGGGGCACATCGTGAAGGGCCTGCGCCAGCTGCGTACGAAGCGGGAGAGCCTGCCTCCCAAGAAGCACGGCAACATCCCTCTCTAGCCCGTAGTTCCCAGCTTCTAGGAAGGGACCTGGCGATGATCAAGGTCGTACGAGGAAACCCGACCCGGGAGGAACTGGCCGCCGCACTGGCGGTGGTCCAGGCCCGCGCGGCGGCGGTGGCCAACTCGCCGTCGGGCGCGGCCGAGCCTCCCCCCGAGTGGTCGGCCCCCACCCGGATCGCCCGGCATCGAACCCCTCGCCCGGGGCCACGGGCGTGGGCGCGTACGTACTGGCCCGGATAACGACCTGGTGCGTGCCGCGGCGCCTGAGTACAGGTACTCAGGCGCTCCGGGCGCGTCGGCCGGAGGATCGGTTGCATGCTGTGGTCCGAGCCCGAGAACGAACCGCCCGAGGAACTGCGCGAGACGCAGTCGATGATGCGTCGCGCCGGCGTCCTGCTCGCCCTCGCGGTTTTTCTGGCGATGATCGTGCTCGGCCTGCGCTGAGAGGAACCACCCGGGGCCCCGCCTCCACCCCGCGACCTACGATGTCCCGCATGACTGATCAGCGCCGCCGGCTCGTCCTCGCCTCCGCCTCCCCCGCCCGCCTCGGACTGCTCCGGCAGGCCGGGCTCGCCCCCGAGGTGATCGTCAGCGGCGTCGACGAGGACGCGCTGTCCGCCCCGACCCCCGCCGAACTGGCGCGTGTTCTCGCCGAGGCCAAGGCCGTCGCGGTGGCCGGCCGGCCCGACGCGGCCGGCGCTCTGGTCGTCGGCTGCGACTCCGTCCTCGAACTCGACGGCGAGGCGTTCGGCAAGCCCGCCGACGCCGAGGAGGCCACCGCCCGCTGGAAGTCGATGAGCGGCCGCGCGGGCATTCTGCGGACGGGCCACTGCGTGATCGACACCGCGACCGGCCAGCGCGCCTCCGAGACCGCCTCGACCACGGTCACCTTCGGGAGCCCGACGGACGCCGAGATCGCCGCCTATGTCGCGTCCGGCGAACCCCTCCATGTCGCGGGCGCCTTCACCCTGGACGGCCGCTCCGCGCCCTTCGTCGAGTCGATCGACGGCAATCACGGCAATGTCATCGGCCTCTCGCTGCCCCTGCTGCGCCGGCTGCTCGCCGAGCAGGGGGTCGCGATCACCGATCTGTGGGTCTGAACCTGCCCTGCGCGCAGGATGGTTGGGCTCAGGCGGCGGCCGGGCCGTTCGCGGGCGCCGGCTCCGTGTCCCGGCGCTGCGGCTCGCTTCCGTACGCCAGCAGCACCAGCACGATCAGCCCCACCACTACCATCATGAACGCGAAGGCCGACCAGCCCACCAGGCCCACCGTCACCGCGCCCAGCACCCCGTGCACGACCGCGCAGGCGATCAGCACGATCCTGCCGAAGCGGCCCGGGGCGCGGTCCTTGACGGCCGTACGCACCAGAATCCCCGCGCACAGCGCGAGGTAGACACCGAAGACGCCGCCCATCACCCACGTGCCGATCGACATGGCATCAGGGTCGAGCCCGGCCAGGGACATCCGCTGATTGTCCACGACCGTGGCCAGCACGCCGTTGACAAGGACGATGCCCAGCCCTTCCACCAGCAGCACGATCGCGGCCAACCAGGCCACCGGTCTGCGCGCCACGGCACCCACCCTCTTCCCCTGTTACCGGTAGTACAGACGACATCGCGCACGCTACTAATCGGTAAACCGGCGGACAAGAGCCCGGGCAGGGGCAAAGAATCATTGGGCCATTCGTAGGGACTCGACAAAGAAACACGATCGGCCGAGGGGCACTCGGACAGAGAGCTGGACCACATCCGACCGCTACTGTGCGACGGGGGATCCCGGCGTACCGTGGTGTCACAAGGGATTTCGCGACCTGAGCGAGCCTCGGATCACTCTCTGTGTGGGCAAGCTCACCACTCGGGACGGGTCGAGCGGGCGTGTCGGCAGTCCCTAAACTCAGCTTGTCTCAAGGAGGGAGCCATCGTGCGCAAGGTGCTCATCGCCAACCGTGGCGAAATCGCTGTCCGCGTTGCCCGTGCCTGCCGGGATGCCGGGATCGCGAGCGTAGCCGTCTACGCCGACCCGGACCGGGATGCCCTGCATGTCCGCGCGGCCGACGAGGCATTCGCTCTGGGCGGTGACACCCCGGCTGCCAGCTATCTGGACATGGCCAAGGTGCTTCAGGCCGCGAAGGATTCGGGTGCGGACGCCATCCATCCCGGATACGGCTTCCTCTCGGAGAACGCCGACTTCGCCCAGGCCGTCCTGGACGCGGACCTGACCTGGATCGGCCCGCCCCCGCAGGCCATCCGCGACCTGGGCGACAAGGTCGCCGCCCGCCATATCGCCCAGCGCGCCGGCGCCCCGCTCGTCGCCGGCACCCCCGACCCGGTCTCCGGCTCGGACGAGGTGGTGACGTTCGCTCAGGAGCACGGCCTGCCGATCGCCATCAAGGCCGCCTTCGGCGGTGGCGGCCGCGGCCTCAAGGTCGCCCGCACGATGGAGGAGATCCCCGAGCTCTACGACTCCGCCGTCCGCGAGGCCGTGGCCGCCTTCGGCCGCGGTGAGTGCTTCGTCGAGCGCTACCTCGACAGGCCCCGGCACGTGGAGACCCAGTGCCTGGCCGACTCGCACGGCAATGTCGTCGTCGTATCGACGCGTGACTGCTCGCTCCAGCGCCGCCACCAGAAGCTGGTCGAGGAGGCCCCCGCGCCGTTCCTCTCCGAGGCGCAGAACGCCGAGCTGTACGCGGCGTCGAAGGCGATCCTCAAGGAGGCCGGCTACGTCGGCGCCGGCACCGTCGAGTTCCTCGTCGGCACGGACGGCACGATCTCCTTCCTGGAGGTCAACACCCGCCTTCAGGTGGAACACCCGGTCACCGAAGAGGTCACCGGCCTCGACCTGGTCCGTGAGATGTTCCGGATCGCCGACGGCGAGCAGCTCGGCTACGACGACCCGGCCGTGCGCGGGCACTCCTTCGAGTTCCGTATCAACGGCGAGGACCCGGGCCGCGGCTTCCTGCCCGCCCCCGGTACGGTCACCACCTTCGCGCCGCCCAGCGGCCCCGGCGTCCGGCTGGACGCGGGCGTCGAGTCCGGCTCGGTCATCGGCCCCGCGTGGGACTCCCTGCTCGCCAAGCTGATCGTCACCGGCGCGACCCGCGAGCAGGCGCTGCAGCGCGCGGCCCGCGCGCTGGCGGAGTTCGACGTCGAGGGCATGGCCACCGCGATCCCCTTCCACCGCAAGGTGGTTGCCGACCCGGCGTTCACCAGCGACCCGTTCCAGATCCACACCCGCTGGATCGAGACCGAGTTCGTCAACGACATCCCGGCCTTCGCCGTCCCCACCGACGTGGACACGGACGACGAGCCGGGCCGCGAGACGGTGGTGGTCGAGGTCGGCGGCAAGCGCCTCGAGGTCTCCCTGCCGATCAGCCTGGGCATGTCGCTGGCCCGCACCGGCCTCGCCGCCGGCGCCAAGCCCAAGCGCCGCGCCGCCAAGAAGTCCGCCTCCGCGGCCTCCGGCGACACCCTCGCCTCCCCGATGCAGGGCACGATCGTCAAGGTCGCCGTCGAGGAGGGCCAGGAGGTCAAGGAAGGCGATCTGGTCGTCGTCCTGGAAGCCATGAAGATGGAACAGCCGCTGAACGCGCACCGCTCCGGCACCGTCAAGGGCCTGGCCGCCGCCGTCGGCGAGTCCGTCACCTCCGGCGCCACCATCTGCGAGATCAAGGACTGACACCCCTGCCGTCCGTACGTCGAGGCCCCGCCCGGTCTGATCCGGGCGGGGCCTCGGCCGTGCCGCGCGATGGCATCCTTGACGCCACGGGTGGAGACAGAAGGGACCGCGCCATGGCGAGGAGTACGGCACAGGCACCGCCGCGGCCCATGCGCGCCGACGCACGCCGCAACTATGAGCGGCTGCTCACCGAGGCCCGCATCAGCTTCGCGGAGCACGGCACGGACGCCTCGCTGGAGGACGTGGCGCGGCGCGCGGGCGTGGGCATCGGCACGCTCTACCGGCACTTCCCCAACCGGCACGCGCTGATGAACGCGGTCTTCCAGGAGGCGCTCACATCCCTGCTGGAGCGGTCACACGAGCTCGCGGGGGCGGACCGGCCTTGCGGCGCGCTGGTGGAGTGGCTGCGCGCCATCATCACCCATGCGGGTGAGTACCGCGGGCTCTCGCGGGCGCTCATGTCGGCCTCGCACGACGCGAGTTCGGCGCTGTCGCAGTGCAGCGTGCCGATGCGTGAGGCGGGCGAGCGGCTGCTCGTACGCGCGCAGCGGGCGGGCAACGTACGGCCGGACGTCTCCATCGACGACCTGATGCAGCTCACGAACGCCATTGCCCTGGCCGCGGAACAGACACCGGACGACCCGCAGTTGGCCGACCGCCTCCTGACGCTGACCCTGACGGGCCTCCGAGCCCCGTCGGCCTGAGCTCCCCCGTCGGCCGAGCTCCCTCCTTGGCCTGAGCCCCCCGCAGCCGCCCGCGGCGCGGTCAGCGGCGACGCAGGTCCGCCACGCGCGCCCGCTCGCCCGGCTCCTGCGGGGCGAGCGGTGTCCCCGCGCTCCGCAGCGTCGGCCCCGGACCCGCCGCGTGCGTACGGCGCTGTCCCGGGAGCGGGACATCCCGGCGGGCCTGGCGCCCGGGCGGAACGGCGTCGCCGCCGGAACCGGCCGCCGCGCCCGCCACCGCGATCTGCACCCCTTGGTCCGCGAGCGCCTGAAGCTCGGTCGCCGCACGGTCGTCGTGCGCGGGCGGCTCGTCGGTGACCAGCCGGCTGATCAGGTCCGTCGGCACCGTCTGGAACATCGTGTCGGTGCCGAGCTTGGTGTGGTCGGCCAGCACCACGACCTCCGCCGCGGCCTGCACCAGCGCCCGGTCGACGCTCGCCGAGAGCATGTTGGACGTGGACAGCCCACGCTCGGCCGTGAGCCCGCTCCCGGAGAGGAACGCACGGGTGACCCGCAGCCCCTGGAGGGACTGCTCGGCCCCGCTGCCGACCAGCGCGTAGTTCGAGCCACGCAGCGTGCCGCCCGTCATGACGACTTCGACCCGGTTGGCGTGCGCCAGCGCCTGTGCGACCAGCAGCGAGTTGGTGACGACGGTCAGCCCGGGGATCCGCGCGAGCCGGCGGGCCAGCTCCTGCGTGGTCGTACCGGCGCCGACGACCACGGCATCGCCCTCTTCGACGAAGCTCGCGGCGAGGTCGGCGATGGCCGTCTTCTCCGCCGTTGCGAGATGGGACTTTTGCGGAAAGCCGGATTCTCGCGTGAATCCGCCCGGCAGTACCGCACCGCCGTGCCGGCGGTCGAGGAGTCCTTCTGCCTCCAGCGCCCGCACGTCCCGCCGTACGGTCACTTCGGAGGTCTGGACGACGCGGGCGAGCTCACGGAGCGACACGGCCCCGTTGGCGCGCACCATTTCGAGGATCAATTGGCGACGTTCTGCAGCGAACACGAAACTGACAGTAACCCCAACGACCGTCTGCTTTCAGCAGTTTGCGCCGAATAACAGAAGTTGTACACAGACGAGCGTCCCAAGTGGTATAGAACGATCTCACCGGTCATCCGGGCCGGTTGGTCAGCTCTCGTCGGCCGTCTTGCGGGTGTGCAACTGCCGTGCCACCTCGGCGATCGAGCCCGACAGGGACGGGTACACCGTAAAGGCGTTGGCGATCTGCTCGACCGTCAGATTGTTGTCGACCGCGAGCGAGATCGGATGGATCAGCTCACTCGCGCGCGGCGCGACGACCACTCCGCCGACCACGATGCCGGTACCCGGACGGGCGAAGATCTTGACGAAGCCGTCCCTGATGCCCTGCATCTTGGCGCGCGGGTTACGCAGCAGCGGCAGCTTGACGACGCGGGCGTCGATCTTGCCGCCGTCGACATCCGCCTGGCTGAAGCCGACGGTGGCGATCTCCGGGTCGGTGAAGACGTTCGACGAGACGGTCTTGAGATTGAGCGGCGCCACCGCGTCGCCCAGGAAGTGGTACATCGCGATCCGGCCCTGCATGGCCGCGACCGAGGCGAGCGCGAAGATCCCGGTGACGTCGCCCGCGGCGTAGACGCCGGGCGCGGAGGTACGGGAGACCCGGTCGGTCTTGATGTGGCCCGAGTCCTTGACCAGGACGCCGGCCTCCTCCAGGCCCATGCCCGCGGTGTTCGGGATCGCGCCGACCGCCATCAGACAGTGCGTACCGGTGATGACCCGGCCGTCGGAGAGGGTGACCTCGACCCGGTCGTCCACCCGCTTGGCGGCCTCGGCGCGGGAGCGCGACATCACGTTCATGCCGCGGCGCCGGAAGACGTCCTCCAGCACGGCGGCGGCGTCCGGGTCCTCGCCGGGCAGCACCCGGTCACGCGAGGAGACGAGCGTGACCCGCGAGCCCAGTGCCTGGTACGCGCCGGCGAACTCGGCACCGGTGACACCGGAGCCGACCACGATCAGCTCCTCGGGGAGCTCGGTGAGGTCGTACACCTGGGTCCAGTTGAGGATGCGCTCGCCGTCCGGCAGCGCGTCCGGGATCTCGCGCGGGTGCGCGCCGGTGGCGATCAGTACGGCGTCGGCGGTGAGCGACTCCTCGCTGCCGTCCGCCGTGGTCACGATCACCTGGCGGGAGCCGTCCATGGCCTGCTGCCCGTGGAGCCGGGCGCGGCCGCGCATGACGCGGGCGCCGGCCCGGGTGACGGAGGCGGTGATGTCGTGGGACTGGGCGAGGGCGAGCCGCTTCACCCGTCGGTTGACCTTGCCCAGATCGACACCGACGACGCGGGCCGCCTGTTCGAGGGGCGGGGTGTCGTCGGCGACGATGATGCCCAGCTCCTCGTACGAGGAGTCGAAGGTGGTCATCACCTCGGCCGTCGCGATGAGGGTCTTCGACGGCACGCAGTCGGTGAGCACCGACGCGCCGCCGAGGCCGTCGCAGTCGACGACGGTCACCTCCGCGCCGAGCTGGGCGCCCACCAGGGCAGCCTCGTAGCCGCCGGGTCCGCCACCGATGATCACGATCCGGGTCACGAAAAAGTCCGCCTCGCGTTGTCAACCCGGCCCGTCTGCCACCCCGGCCGGGGTTCCGGGGTGTCCCCCGGGGGATGCAGTACGTACTCCATTGTCCCGCACGCTTCAAGCAGCTTCGCCCCGGGGCCCTCCCCGAGGGAAGCCGTAGGTACGGGCCGGTGCACCGGCGGCCACGCCCGCACCTCCCGTACCCTCGACCTCATGTCGCTCTACGCCGCGTACGCCGGCAACCTCGACGCGCGGCTGATGACCCGCCGCGCCCCGCACTCCCCGTTGCGCGGCACCGGCTGGCTCAACGGCTGGCGGCTCACCTTCGGCGGAGAGCAGATGGGCTGGGAGGGCGCGCTGGCCACGGTCGTGGAGGCCCCGCGCTCGCAGGTCTTCGTCGCGCTGTACGACATCGCTCCGATGGACGAGGACTCCATGGACCGCTGGGAAGGCGTCGGGCTCGACATCTACCGCCGGATGCGCGTCCGGGTGCACACCCTGGACGGCGAGGAGCCGGCCTGGATGTATGTCCTGAACGGTTACGAGGGCGGTCTGCCCTCCGCCCGCTACCTGGGCGAGCTGGCCGACGCGGCGGAATCGGCCGGCGCCCCGCACGACTATGTGATGGAACTGCGCAAGCGCCCCTGCTGAGCCGCACCCGCCCCTCGGACCGGGCGTTTCGTCGGAAACGACAGCACAACGATGTCAAGCGTGTATGCACATCATCTACGCGCGTAGGGCATTACCGGCTACCCTCATCCGCGTGAACGCATCTGTTATCCCGGCCAACGCCGACGGATCCGCCGACCCCCTTGCCGCCGCCGACGCCGCCGCGGCTCGCCTGCGCGAGCTCACCGGCTCCGAGTCCCACGACGTCGCTATTGTGATGGGCTCAGGGTGGGCTCCCGCCGTCGACGCCCTCGGTGCCCCCGAGGCGGAGTTCGCGGTGACCGAGCTCCCCGGGTTCCCGCCGGCCGCCGTGCCCGGCCACGGCGGCCGGATCCGCTCGTACAAGATCGCCGAAAAGCGCGCGCTGGTCTTCCTGGGCCGTACGCACTATTACGAGGGCCGCGGCGTCGCCGCCGTCGCCCACGGCGTACGTACCGCGGTCGCCGCCGGCTGCAAGACCATCGTCCTGACCAACGGCTGCGGCGGACTGCGCCAGGGCATGCGCCCCGGCCAGCCCGTGCTGATCAGCGACCACATCAATCTGACGGCCGTCTCCCCGATCGTGGGCGCGAACTTCGTGGACCTGACGGACCTGTACTCGCCGCGGCTGCGCGCGCTGTGCAAGGAGATCGACCCGGCCCTCGAAGAGGGCGTGTACGTCCAGTTCCCCGGCCCGCACTACGAGACCCCGGCCGAGATCAACATGGTCCGCGTCATGGGCGGCGACCTGGTCGGCATGTCCACGGTCCTGGAAGCCATCGCGGCCCGCGAGGCCGGCGCCGAGGTGCTCGGCATCTCGCTGGTCACCAACCTCGCCGCGGGCCTGTCGGGCGAACCCCTCAACCACGAGGAGGTCCTCCAGGCCGGCCGCGACTCGGCGACGCAGATGGGTGCCCTGCTGGCTCAGGTGCTTGAGCGCATCTGAGCCGGGAATGACATCAGGCCCGGGCACTCCACCCTGACCCGGTACCGCGGCAACCACTGATCGAGCAATCCCGAGCGGCGCCGGCATCGGCGCGAGGAGGTGCCCCCCACCGTGCAGCAGCAGGACATCGTCGCGCGAGCCAAGGCCTGGCTGGCCGAGGACCCCGACAGCGACACCCGCGAAGAACTCGGCAAGATCATCGATGCCGGGGATCCCGGCACCCTCGCCGAGATGTTCTCCGGCACGCTGCAGTTCGGCACGGCCGGACTGCGCGGGGAGCTGGGCCCCGGCCCCATGCGGATGAACCGCGCCGTGGTCATCCGGGCGGCGGCGGGTCTCGCCGCGTATCTGAAGGCCCAGGGCGACGGCGACGGCCTGGTCGTCATCGGATACGACGCCCGCTACAAGTCCGCGGACTTCGCCCGGGACACCGCGGCCGTGATGACCGGCGCGGGACTGCGCGCCGCCGTGCTGCCACGGCCCCTGCCCACGCCCGTACTGGCCTTCGCCATCCGGCATCTGGGCGCCGTCGCCGGCGTCGAGGTCACCGCCAGCCACAACCCGCCCCGGGACAACGGCTACAAGGTCTATCTCGGCGGCGGCTCGCAGATCGTGCCGCCCGCCGACGGCGAGATCGCGGCCGCGATCGACGCGATCGGCCCGCTGAAGACCGTGGAGCGCCCCGACGACGGCTGGGAGATCCTCGGGGACGAGGTCCTGGCCGCCTATCTGGAGCGTACGGACACCGTCCTGACACCCGGTACGCCGCGGACCGCGCGGGTCGTCCACACCGCCCTGCACGGCGTCGGCACGGAAACCCTCACCGCGGCCTTCGCACGGGCCGGCTTCCCCGCGCCCGTCCTGGTGGCGGAGCAGGCTGAGCCCGATCCGGCCTTCCCGACGGTCGCGTTCCCCAACCCGGAGGAGCCGGGCGCGATGGATCTCGCCTTCGCCACGGCCCGGCGCGTCCAGCCCGACCTCATCATCGCCAACGACCCGGACGCCGACCGCTGCGCGGTGGCCGTCCCCGACGACGCGGCCGACGGCGGCTGGCGGATGCTGCGCGGCGACGAGGTCGGCGCGCTGCTCGCCGCCCACCTCGTCCACAAGGGCGCGACGGGCACCTTCGCCGAGTCGATCGTCTCGTCCTCGCTGCTGGGCCGGATCGCCGAGGCGGCGGAGCTGGGCTACGAGGAGACGCTGACCGGCTTCAAGTGGATCGCCCGCGTCGAGGGTCTGCGGTACGGGTACGAGGAGGCGCTCGGCTACTGCGTCGACCCGGACGGCGTACGCGACAAGGACGGCATCACGGCCGCGCTGCTCGTCGCCGAACTGGCCTCGGAGCTGAAGGCGCACGACCGTACGCTCACCGACCTCCTCGACGATCTCGCCGTCACCCACGGCCTGCACGCCACGGACCAGCTCTCGGTCCGCGTCAAGGACCTGTCGCTGATCGCGGACGCGATGCACCGGCTGCGCGCGCACCCGCCGACGGTGCTGGCCGGTCTGACCGTCACCTCCGCGGAGGACCTGACGCGGGGCACGGACGCCCTCCCGCCGACGGACGGCCTGCGCTACCGCCTGGAGGGCGCGTACGGCGCCCGCGTCATCGTCCGCCCGAGCGGCACGGAGCCCAAGCTCAAGTGCTACCTGGAGGTCGTGATCCCGGTGGCGGACGCGACGGCCCTGTCCACGGCGCGCGCGGCCGGCACGGAGGTACTGGCGGCACTGAAGCGAGACTTGTCGGTCGCGGCGGGCATCTGAACCCGTTGTCTTGGCCGGGGCCGCCGTCCGGCGTTTCGCCGTCCGGCGGTTGGCCGGGTACGGGTGGTCTTGGGCGGGGGCCGGTGTTCGGGTGCGGGTTGTCGCCGGGTGCCGGGCAGGGGTGGTGTCCTGGACTGCATGATTTACGGCGCGTGCGGACCGGATCCCGGGTGCGGGTTTG